>NZ_JALOCF010000084.1 GCF_023227905.1 Methylobacter sp.
AAAAGAGGAAATTGACTGACCTGCGCCGAAAAATGGCTGGAGTTAGGCTCAGTGAGTTGGCAGAATCATGAAAAAAAGCGAGTTTTCTTTCAGGCACTACTTATCTCAAATCAACCAAGACCAGTCATATTTTGAAAAAAATTTCACGCCCAAATTCACCCATAGCCCTGTTAAGCATAGCGGCGCTCGCTGGAGCTCTTGACATGACATGGTTGGCATACCGCCCGAAGCTCTGCGGTTTTATGAGCAGCCAAGATATATTGAACTGCTGGGTTAGAATCCGGCAATGAAAATTGCTCCTCGCTCCACCAATTAAACCGAGCAAACGCTTCTTCAAGTAGCTTTTCATCAAGAAGAGAAATTGCCTGCGTAGCTATTTCATCAAACTCAGGAGCGACATGATCTACGTGCTCTGAATGCGCACCACATTTCTCGCACACAGGATGAAGAGCCTTGTATTTGGCGATGATTGGCTTAATTGCATAGCGGAGCGCCATCTTTATCCAATCGTATTCGTCGCGAGGTCTGATGCACTGGTTCCATGAAACCTTATGCCAGCCATGCTCAGGGAAAAAACCCTCAAAATCATAAGCTGCGCCCGGTCGGAACAGCATGCGGAAGCGTGTGGGTTTTATGCCTCTTTTTGAGCAGTAATAATGTTTTTCTGCGATCAACCCAGTAATAAGGGGAGATTCGAACTCTTCCCTAAAAGCAAACCGTTTGAGTTCGTCGCGAATGGCCTGGGTAAGCTGAGTTTTTGTCAGCCCCGAAAAGTATGGTTTGCCTCGACTCATGTCATGCCTAACAAATGATTATATAGTTTCCGCATATCATCTCTAATTACCTCACTCTAGGCAACGTGCTCTGGATTTTTCTCGGAATTCTAACTGTATCTCTGCAAAAGAGCTTCCAACTTTTTCTACTTCCGGCGCTCATTTTACCAGTCATGTCGACGGCAGTTATTTTTAAAGACAGTAATATACTGGCCATTCTTGACGCTTTTTACTGGTAAATTCTCCATGCTTTTTGACATAGAAGATAGCAGTTGATAGCTATCCCTCTGGCTATACGTTAGAATTAAGCATGGAATACCACAATCAACATATTTTTGACTGTGCTCACTGCGCCGGCACAGGGACATGTACAAAAGGGAAAAATGAAACCTCTTGTGTTGCGTGCATAAAAAGAAACGATTTGACCCAAGGATTGTTTTCGAAAATTTTTTCGAAAACTCAGGATCATACAGGGCTGTCCTGTGGAACATGTGGGGGACTTGGGAAAACAGACACTCTTACTCATCGGATGAATAACCGCACAGCACCTCTTTTGGCAATTTCGATTATAGCTTTTTGCTTCACATTAATTTTTTTCGCTCTATTCAAAAACGAGCATCTATCTGAAATACTGACGTTTTGCGGGACCTTAATAGGATCGGTAGTCGGATATTACTTCAGCGGTAAAAATACAAGCAGAAACTTTAATTGAAACATGTTGGGTTGCAAGTCAACATTGCTGCACAAGCAATGCTTTTATTCGGCTTTATTTAACATAAAGTCCGTTAGACGAAGTTAGAGAAGCGGTAGGTATAGCTTCCGGGCCGCCTAAAACACATTAATCCTTGCTCGGCTTTGCCTCGATGACTGGCTGGCCGGGTTTGGGCAAGGATGGCAACGGCACGGGCCGGTTGTCGTCGGTATAGAATTCCAGCGCCGTTGCCAAGGCATCGGCGGCCATTGCTAAAGCTTCCTCGTAAGTGTCGCCCTGGGTCAAGGCTTCCGGCACATCGGGAAAGCTGACAAAAAAGCCGCCCTCGTCTACTGGCTCAATATTCACGGGATAACGCATTTTTACACCTCCTACAGTCAGATTTAGCTATGCTGGCTGGGAAACGGCTTTCACTATGTGCCACTATTGGACGCTGAGTTTTCCAGTCATAAAAATTTACATGGGTAAGACTATCAACATGACAGTGGTTGGCTGCTGGAAAATTTAAACGCCGTTGTCCATCTAAGGGCTTCCATTGGCATCAAGGAAAAGCCAACTCCCTTCTTCCACATCTATGCCATCTCAGTATGCAATTGCGTCCGACTCACTCGCAAAGACTATTAGGGTTTTATCGTTCGCCGCAAAAAAAGCGAAGATCATGTGGACTCTAACGTCGAGCTTTGCGGAAAATTTGGAGCGCAACGGAAAATTTGTCCGACAATAGCGCCTTGTTATGAGTGTTAAAACACTTGCGGCCATTCATTTTGTAACTGACCGTTCCGATATTGTTCAAATTGGAACGTCCTCGCTCCAGCATTAAGTTCGATATAATACCCAAGCTTATAATTACAAACATGCTCAGGGTGTACTTGGCCATCTGCAGACCAAACACCGTCATAGCTGGCTTTAGTGAGCGCTCTAAGCCTTTTTCTGTCGTTATCTTTTTCTTTTTGTGAGCGGTTTGATTTTTTCATTTCAATGGCAATCAAGTTATCTTCTTCAACTGTTGCCCCTCGACTATGAAGAATCAGATCACAATTTATAGTGACAACTTCAAAGTGCTCGTCAAGTATTGTCTTAATCCGTCCATTTTGCTTGCGGTTATATTCTGGATCTACAAAATAGTCTTCTAATCCAAACCTAGAGAGATTGCGACTAATCACTATTGATAGCCGACCGCATAAATTTCTCTCGCTAACGGCGGCAAGGATGTTGTCTGCCTCTGTTATTAGAAATTCATCGAACGATAAATTCATTAATTCTTCTAATTTCTTATGCATTCTCAGGTCAACTCGATTTTCTCATAACGTGGGGCTAAGGGGCTGCGCCGCTTTTGCGCAGTCTCGCTCGCTTGATTGATGGGTTAGGTTAGGTTATATCATGACAAGAGGCTCTGCATGTCATTTATGTAAGCAGCGTAGTTTTTCCAAGCAAGAAGGCTTAATATCTGCTTTGCTCGGCTCTGATTAGGATGGTTCGCTAAAGAATACTGCGCCCCTTGCTCGGCCTCGAGCGTGGCAAACAAATCGGTAACGGGTTTCTTGAAATTGCCTTCCTCATAGTGAAGAGCTTGATTGCGAGCCTGCCAGATGATTTCTTTTAAGGAAGCAGTGCCGATCTTTCGACCTTCAGGCGCTGCCGCTAGGCTTCCGTGAACAATTGAAATGCCTTGCTTGGCAATCTGCAGAATAGAGCCCGCGATAGCTTGCATGGCCTGTTGGCGTGTGCCGATGCTTGCTTGAAGGGTGGCTAGTTGTCGTTGTTGTGCCTCTGCTTGTTCTGCCGCCGTGGCCATGCGACCGAAGGCAGCCATCACATAGGCATCAGAGAAATCGTCGTTTAGATCGCTGGACTCAAAGTCCCACTTGTGAACACGGAACTGAGCTTCAACGGCTTTCAATTGCCCAGCCAATTCCTCCAGTTTGTTCTCCTCTTCCATCACGAGTCGGATGAGATTCTTTGCGGCGAACTCAGTATCGACGATGTATTGGTGCATGACGGTACTTGTGCAACCTAACGTAAAGGTGAGGGGGCGCGAGCGGCTTCGCCGCGAAGCGTCCCTCTCGACCGGCAAGTTAGGTGTGATATTTGCCGCCAAAGTATTCAACGAAGTTTTGTTTTGGGTAAGCCTTAACTTGACCATTTTTTGTCGCTCCGTCGTAATTAATTAAGTGCCACACAACGTCTGTGCCAAAATCAAAATATACGTGTTTGGTAGCGTTAGCCCATTTCGCCAATAATTTACTTCGGCCAACCCATTTAATATTTCTTAACGTTAGATCGTTGGTGTGAGGCTGGTATACGCTCATATTAAAGTAGACTTTGTCGAATTCGTTCTTGACTCCGTCTACCACCCAAATCATTTGATCATAGAAATTCTCTCTAGCGGCGACTTCGTTGGGGTCAATTGAGTAACTTTGAAACTCGATAACACACCCTTTGGGTGAGTAAACATCAGCGATATGTTTCTCCTGGGTTTGCGCAGCCTTAAAGACCACTTCTTGGCACTCTAGGGGAAAGTAGTTTTTCCATTTTCGATGCCACTCGGACTCGTTTTCCCACCAAGGGTCGCAGATGTCTTTGCTTTTGTGCGCCCAGTGGTGAATTTTGAACTTGCCACACTTGGGCACGACCTCTCCGCCACAGCACTGGCAAACTCCACGTAGGCCTTTAGTGGCCTCGGTTTTTATATTCTCGACATATGCGTATCGCACATTAACACCTAATCGGGATAGGAAGAAGCCTCACGGCTCCTCCCTCCCACACCACCGGGCATACGGATCACGTACACGGCGGTTCGATGATTCATACCTGCCGCTCCGCCAAGGCGGGCAGCCCCATTTGTGCAAATGCCTTCGCTGGCAACGCCAGCGATAACGCCGGGGTTTTCGATAAGCGCCACGGGCCATGCGCACTTTTGCTGGTATTCCAAGCTTCTCGCACGGATACCCCGCGTTTGCGCAATTCCCGGTAGCCCGATTTTCCCCATTGTTTCCAGATGTAACAGCGTAACTTGCGTCGTATCCATTTGTCGATGTCTCGCAGAGGGCTCATCACTTCGGCGATGCCAAAGTAAGCTTTCCAACCAAGCAGGGCTTTTCTTAGTTCTGCGATAATCTGTTCCAAACGGCGGCCTCGGGTACGACGGGTCAGTTTGCGAATACGGTTTTTCAACTTTTCAATGGCTTGGTCGGCCACTTTTAGTTTGTTCCCGTTGCGACTGACCGTGAAGCCCAAAAACTTTCGGTTATAAGGGCGGTCCACTGCGCTTTTGAGCGGATTGACTGTGAGCTTCAGTCGCTCGCTCAACCAGCGCGTTACGCTTGCCATCACTCGTTCACCGGCGCGTTTGCTTTTGACGACGATATTACTGTCGTCGGCATAGCGGGCAAAACGGTGGCCGCGCCTTTGCAGTTCCCAGTCCAGTTCATTCAGTACGATATTGGCTAACAGCGGTGACAGCGGTCCGCCTTGTGGAACGCCCATGGTGCAGGGTTGGAGCGTTTCTCCCTCTTGCACACCTGTTTTCAGGTAGCGGTTGATCAGTCTTAACAGATCCGGATCGTAAGGCTGGCTTTTCAGCTTGGCCATGAGCCGATCATGATTGACCCGATCAAAGAATGCCTGCAAATCCAGGTCGACTACCCAGCGATAGCCTTGACGGATATCCGCCTGTAGCTTGCGTACCGCGTGGTGCGCTGAGCGATTCGGACGAAAACCAAAACTGTCCCGGTGAAATTGGGCTTCCCACTGTGGGCTTAACACTTGTGCGATAGCCTGTTGAATAAACCGGTCCAGCACGGTGGGGATTCCCAGTCCTCGACAACTGCCATCGGGTTTGGGAATTTCGACGCGTCTAACCGGTTGGGGACGGTAGCGCCCCGTTTCCAGTTGTTCGCGAATGTCCGGCCAGTGCTGTTTCAGGTACTGCGGCAATTCGTTGACGGTCATGCCGTCAATGCCCGGCGCGCCTTTGTTCCGGCGGACTTGCTTCAGCGCGCGTTGCAGGTTGGTGCGATCCAGCACCGCCTGCAAGCTCGCCTTGGGTGGGCTGGAGTCCAGCTTACTTTGCGCTCCAATCACGCTTTCATCCTGTGATTTGTTCACAGCCTGCTGGTGCAGGAGGTCTGATGCGATAGTCTGATTCATTGCAAATAAATTGTCCTCTTTCATCGTTCAGGCCTTCAGCGGTTGCCATCCGCCTACTATGCCGTCTGCTGACTTCTCCAAATTGATTGGCGATTATTACTAATCGTCTAGCTTCATCTTCCCAAAGCCGTTCGGAGACCTCCCGGGGTAAGACACGTTACTTTCACTGCGCGAACGCCGAATTTACAAAAATGCATCCCAATCGTAGATGGAGGGCTTCGCGGTCACGTGCCCGCTCGCCCCGGATGCATCACGCCTCATATCCGGTTTTTGTTCATCGCCCCGCAGTTTTGGGTTCGGCTTCTTCCAGACCCTGCCTCACGGCAACGCCCTTGCCGTTTCCCTAGCCTTCGGCTCTACGAAAACCTGGCTGCCGGACTTCCACCGACATAGTAACGCGCCATGCCCGGCACACACGTGGAATTGAGGAGCGCGCCGCCGATAGGCGGAGCGTCCCCTCGAACGCAGGGTTAGAGCACGCCTTCTTCATAGCGAGAAAGTATATTGTTCCAAACTTCCGATTCATCAAGCAACGGTATCGGTGATGTGGCTGCTGAGGAGCGTTGCGGCAGCTTCTTGAGCAAGAGTTCACTCTGGCACGAGAAGTAGGAGAGGAGTTCACTCCAAGGGCTGTGGTCATCCGTAGAAGGAAGGCAAACTCTGAATTGAACTATGTCGCCTAAGCCTGTGACTGAGCAACTGTTGATGCCACACCAGCCACTGAAGTCCTCTATGTCAAAACTAAAGTAGCGCATGATGCTATTGGAGTTGATGTTTGATCTTGTCCCGTTCGGCATGCGGAGGCGAAAATAGACATTGTGATCGACTATGTCGTATTGATACTCGATGCGTGCCTGCTTTCGAAGCAGAATTATCAGAAGACGATTGATACGTGAAAACTGTTCTGCAGTTCGTGAAGCTCCCTGCGCCATAGCTCTCGCCTTGCGAAGTAAGGCCGCATGCTTGTTGCGGCGGCGAGGCGGAGGGGATACTGGTAAAGGGATTGGAATGCCCTTTTTGATTTGTGAAACGTCCGAGGCCGACGAGCAATAGAGATCAATATGCTTGAGGGCAATTTCGAGGGCGGCTACGGAAAACAGTTCAGTCCTTCCATCGCCCTCTTGGAATGAAACAGCATATTGTGACAGCAGGAAGTGAAGTGACTTCTCGAGTTTGAATATCACGTCTTGTGATGCAGAGAGGTGATACGAGGCGCCATAGTCAGCTTCGCCCCACCAGCGCCGAAGCGTTTGAATTCTGTTGTGGATATCGTCAGCTTTGCCGATTTTGACAACGCTGCGTTCCGGGAAAATCAAAAGGTATAAGTTCGTCGTGTCGGCCATGGTGGTGTGCTCTAACGTAATGTATACGACATCAAATGGTATACGACATCAAGTGTCCAATAATCCAATGCATTTGTCGTATAACTCCAGCTGGTTATGTTTAAGCAATTGATTTTATGCCTGACCATAAATTCAACGCCCCAGGTGTGGTTGATAAATACGACACTCAGCCGGAAATCAAAAAGAGACTATATCTTCCCTGATAACCAAACTCTAGGCAATAAACTCAGGAATGTTCTTTGGTTTCTACCAACCTCTCTTGTAATGGACTGCAATGCGACACAAACCAGTCAATCAAAGAGTTGCCCGGTAAGGCCGCTTCGGGTCGATAGCACCAGTTCATGACTCAAAATAGCCGATGCTAATGCTAACGCCATATTTTTTTACTATCTCTTCGATAAAACTTCACCGCCAAGCACCAAAAGCTGAAAAGTACACCCCATGCCGCTTTGTCATATCGATGGAGCAACTTCTCTTTAATGGCTTCAGTAAATGGAGCCATGTAACCAGATAACTGAAAATTGGCCAGGTAATAATCGCCGACAAGGTTGATGACAATAAAGCCAACCATCCCCAGCAGAATCGCTGCTTGCGTTCGGCCGGAATAAGCAATGACGATAAATATTTCGGTAAAAAAGTCTTTCATATTAGTGACTCCACCAATTTTTCAGCGCAGCCCATAAATCGGATAACCAAGAATTCAATGTGGCTTTATTTACATCATGCTCGGTCACAGTTGTTTTATGAGAGATAATTTGAGCTATATAGAGTTCTTTATCTTTCCGGTCACGTTCCTGTACCCGTTGAATTTGCAGCTTCGTCATTCCTCCCGCCCATTCGACCTTATTCCTAGTAATAAGGTAGTGAGATTGGCAGGGATAATTCCAGTTACCGATGGACGGTCTGATGGTTATTAACTTGCCTTCCCTTATTAGCTGCCAGTCTACTGGTGACAAGGGCGTTACTACTTCTTCGCCACATCCACAACAACACCTATGAACAATGGTTTTGTAGGTTTCGCTTATGTAGATAACGCCCTCATTCAATTCTTCAGGAATGAAATCGACGAATACCGGAGTAATCGTTGTTCGTTTCATGAAGACAACACTCTACCCTTGATCTTCCCGTACCATTGAAAGCATGGCGGCAGAGAAACTCACGTTATGAGCCAATTCATGATCTAAATAGAAGCCGAAATACTGCTTCCATTTGATCACGGCCAAAATAGCATTGATAGCATTCATATCAGCGACTTGGATGTTGCTCCGATAAAGGGCATCAGACTTATCATCTACGAACGGCAACCGAGCTGCGAGATGATCGTATTTTTCCGAAGTTCCCATCGTTACACGACAAAGCCCGAATAAGCTATTCGTTTCGTCATTCTTTTCCAAGCCCATCCCTACATCAATAAACGGAACCCCGTTATTTTGCAGATACTCGCAAATCAATTTGCGCGATGGCCCATCGTCTACAGAGACAAATACAAAGTCGAAACCGATCAAATCGTAAATATTGCTTCCGTCAATGTAGTAGGGATGACTAACAATACCCGTACGCATGAGCCCATACATTTCGGAAAAATAATCCACCTTTTTGAGTCGTCGTTGCAAAGTCTCGATCGACGTGGCTCCAGGGGACCTGAAAGCGTTATGCTGTTTGAAATCATCGCCATCGAAAAGGTGAATTTCCTTCACCGGTGTTTTCGCGACTTGATCCAAAATATAGCTTCCGGTCCCGCCAAGCCCAACAATACCGATGCGCGGCATTTCCAGTTTTTGTGAAATAGCCACAATACCAGCGCGAACGGATGCGGAATCCGGATAACGGAAAATGGAGTCCTCTTCCCGTGATTCGATCACTCGACCGGTACGCGCGTCGGCATTAGGAGCAATAACTCTGGCCTGAGCCACCAAAATATCGATGTAGTGCGTCATCTTCACGAAATAGTCGGCGGGGAAATCGGCTATCCCATCCGGTTTATTCGAGAAATAATGGTGGACTACAAACTGATCGAGCAACGTTTGAGGGTTCGAGTTATTGATAATCCAACTGAGTGGTTGTCCCAGGCTATTACATGGCGTATCGCCTTGAAACCATACCGTATGATCATCCGGTTTCGAATTCACGCCATTGCTTTCAAGATACCGACAAACTAAAACACCAAGTGCAATTTCCCGCGCCGGCGTAACGTAAGGGATCGAAGACACCAGCAAATGCTGGTGTCTAACTTCGACTTCGTACCCTTCGTCAATTAAGCGTTGAACAGACTCATTAAGAACGATTGGTTTTTGTGACATCGAATTTCATCCCGTTTTTCAAAGTTACTGATTGACCTGTTGCCAAGGTGCCGTCTGGCATGTGTAACCCGACATAGTGCACCGAGTACAAGAACTGGTTAGCACTAGGATCATCTGGAAAAGCGAGCGCTACGACCTGTTCATAGGTAATTGACTCTCCAGCGACCTCGCGTTGTCTAGCGTTAACGGTAATGTGAAAGGATGAGGGTTTGTGTTTTTCTTCTATCTCTTCTTTAGACATATCAAGATTTCCTAAATAAAATTGTTCACACGCTGGCTAAAAATAACCAACAGATAACTCAAAAATTGTTTGGGAACTTGACGTGAGCTAACTAGAAAAGACATAATTCAAGCTCCTACACCGAATTTAGTTTTTTCTAAGTTCACCCAAGGCAAGTTTCCGGACTTGCCTTGTTCTAATCTAGAATTTTCATTGTTTGCCTCCTGTTGAGTTGTTGTTTCAATATGTTGGATTAGTTCTTCTCAGAAAATCAAAGCAAGCGACAACTTAGTTTACCTTATCAACCCTTCTTTTCGAAAAATGCCCCATTGGTAGATAGCGGCTTCTACTGTTACACCAAATTTTAACGCGGCTTCAAAAGGTGAGGCACAGTCGTAAATATGTTCGACCGGTATTAAAAGCTCGCCAGCCAATGCTTTAGCTTGCCATTCGCTACTACGCCAGGGCTTAATCAATTCAACGGGGGCCATTCTTGCCATCCCTATATTCGAATGTAGTACGTAATGCCCTAGTTCGTGAGCTAACGTCATACGGTCTCTACCCTGATGCCGACAAGCTTGTTTGTAAACATCACTCCGTACTTGGATCAGATGCTCGTCGGGATACGTCATACCATGTGCATCCCCCATTTCATCTTCGTCCAATATTTCTAATATAAAATCCTCCATGTGTTTAGTTAAGGTCACATCCAAAAACTGAACGATTGGGAAAAACGGGGCATCCTGCCCAGTCATTTCCTTGTTAATTCGTCTAATGTTTTTTGCCACGTCACGGATTTGCACCCGTTGCATTGCTGGCACTTGATAAACAACACCCGACATCAATCCTCCCCAATATCTAACAGATCACGTAATTTCTGTTGTTTTTCTTCGTCCAACGAAGAAAACTTTCTAGCAAATCCAACGACTAACTCACGACTCCTGTCATTCAAACTTTGCATGTTTATTTTTACATCCCGCTGGGAAACCCAAGAGAGCGTTTGAAGCTTATCTGCCTCTGCGCCTGTAAGTTCGAAGTGCGAAATGACTTTCGCTAACAATTCCGCAGGTACGTTTTTTTTCCCTGTTTCAATTGCCGACCAAAATGCAATCGAAACACCTAATGCCTCAGCAACCTCCAATTGAGTTTCTCCGCGATCAACGCGGTATTTACGAACCGCTTTGCCAAATGGGGTTAATCTTTTCATATGTATTCTCCAAAACCTACCCGTATTAAACTGATTCGGGTAGAATGAATATACCATTTTACAAAAATAATTCAACCTTATTTGGTTTAATTTTTTATGCTCTCAATATTTATCCAGTTGCGGGGTATCCGCCTTGATAATAAATATCACTGACATATCATCTGTGCTCGCTTTCTAGATAACGATTAGAAAGAATGGTTATGCTACTGGCTCAAGTAGCTCGGTTACACTATCAAGTACGCGTGCCCATTCTCGCTCGATAAGCGCTTTCAGCTGCTCTTCAAGTTGATTCCTGGTTTCAGCGGCGAACCATCTTTGATTATGCTCAGCTACGCGAGTTTTATATCCAGGCCCTTGTCCCCATTCGGCCATACATCTTTGCCAGAATTCTGGATCATTTTTAAGGGCATCCCTAAATACAGCTTGCCCCATCAATTGGGCCTTACGAAGCAATTCCTCGTAAGAATCCGTTAAAACCCGTTGAGTTTGAGTAATAAGATCGACCGCTTCGGAATATCTTGGCGTGGCAGCCATAATTTTGCAGTGGCCGATGAATTCCTCTACAGCTTTTGCAAGAGCGAGAACCGCGATTCGTCTTGCCCCATAGCCAATTTGGTAAGAGTAGCTCAGGTTATTCCATTCTCCTTCCCGACTGACGGTTGCTCTGACTGTAGCGGCATAGGCAATCTGAATTTGTTCTAGTAGACTTTCCTGTATATGAGCGCGAACTGGGGGCACTTTTTTATTTTGAGCAGCCCACGTCAACAAGGTTTCGCCTGCATCGCGTTGCACGGCCCTGATACGCTCCTCTCCATGATTACTAAGGAGATTCCGCGCGCCGTTCGTTGCCTCCTGAATGCGAAGGCGGAACGCCTCTCGTGCATTATTCAAACGGTTAATCAAGAATTCCTGAGCTTGGTTTACGGAATCTTCATTGACATTGTAAAAACCCACGGCAATGTTTTGCAGAGCTATGGGCTGCAACGCTAATTCCACTTGCTCGGCTTTAAGTTCGTACCCCTCTTCAACACTTTCCACTGGTGTACTCGTAGCATCATCCTTCATCGCAAGAGCTTCGCCAGAACGTGGAAGCACCAGTAAAGCGGCATTGGTTTCCAGACTACGAACACCTGCGTCCTTAGCACGCTCGAATAAAAGCCTGGCTTCGGCTGCTGGAGCATTATTGAAAGTTGAACATAACACCGCAAGCGTGTGAGGATCATCGAAATGTATCTCTATATCCTCGCGGGCCGCTGTGCGATCAATGCCTTTGGTATCAATAATACGAATCGTCAAATCAGAAGTTTTAAACAGCTGATCTGGTACAACCACCTCAATACGCTTTGGAAGCGTAAACTCTGGATGACGACCATTGTTAATGGCTGCAAAAGTATCTCGTAACCAAGCTTTTGGGGCTTTACCAGAGGCACTGTCATACCAAATATCGCGGCGGTCACGACGATGTAGTTCCATTCTGCTGAGTACTTCAACGATAAACTCACGCGAAGACGGAAACTGTTCCGCCAGTGATTTGGCTGGATCAATAATCGTGCGCTTTCCATCTGGACCTCTCGGTCTCTGTACCGCAAGCCCTGCCATATTACGCAGCGCTCTCAATACTTCCTTCGAAATACCTTGTGATTCCGTTGCAGCCGATCCATCGTCTTCG
>NZ_JALOCF010000039.1 GCF_023227905.1 Methylobacter sp.
CGGTTTGCCTTTAATAAGGACGTAATCAGCCAAATCAGCAACGTCCATCCGAATCTCGTCGTCGCTGCGAGGCTCGATAAGCAATCCATATTCAGGCCCTGTCCGCAAGTGGACTTCGCATACCGTAATACCGCCCGCGCCGACTTCAAGCACGGGAGCAAGAGAACCATCCTCCTTGGTTGTTTCAAGCCCTGTCATGCGACAAATAGCTGTTGACTTACCAACGCCTATGCTTCCTATAAACGCGATTTGATGGTCACGTTTCAAAAGTAGATTAGCGCTACGCGTTAACTCTTCGATATATTCAGAAAGACGACGTTCAAAAGCATGTGGAGTTTCTGGCTGATCGCGAAGTTCGACTAATTCACATGCGATTTGCTCGGCTTCCCAAAGCAAACGCTGATCAGGGTGATCTAGGTTTGGTCTTGGCAACACTTTCCATGCGCGTTGAAGGGAGTCTGAAAGCTCTGCAGCTTCCTGACTACCTATTTGAATCAAAATATCTCGAACTTCCTGAAGTGTGACTTGGCGGTCACCACTTTCAATTCTTGATAATACTGCTGGACTTAATGAAACACGCTTTGCCAATTCTGATTGCGTTAAGCCTGCGCGGTCACGGACTAGCATTAGGTATCGACCTAGTTCGCCTTGACTTACATTGATTTCTTTCTCTACCACAAACACCTCTACAAGAAACTATGCTGTAATGATATAGAAACATTCCTAAAAATAAAACATAATTTATGAAATATTTCATTTTGACACGAAACTGTTTCTTGCTACCTAAACTCAAACATATCTCAATCCCTTGTAATACAATAGGAAACCGGATGTATTTGAGGCGTCGCCACAGTGGCTTTGACAGAGAATGCAAGTACGCAAATTGTCTTTATCAGCTTAATAGGCCGAACTCGAGCAATGGAAACTCGGCTGGGATTGTAAGTTATCGGTTAACTCAAGTGGTGGCTAATGCCTCCGTTTATCATCAGTGATGTGACTGACTTTGCCTTAGTCATAGTTGCTATTTTGCTTTATGGCAGCTGTTTACATACCAATTACTCCGGTAAATATTGAACATAGCGATAGAGTAAGCCTGTCTTCAGAATATCAGCACGGGTATATAACTTCTGTCTAAGCTTGTCATAATGTTTGTGGTCAGCAGGAAATATTTCGAGTGACTCCAAGATTTCAACAATTCTTGCTGAACTCATTTCGGACTCTTCCGACAGTTTGGATAAAATTACATAATCTTGCTTAAATTGCCTTATATGATCGGGAAAAATGACTTTGGCATTTCTGGAGTCCATTTTATGGTGAAGGTAGCCCCGGTTTACCAGCTGATAGGTAAATTCTTCGTGTATGCCTAATAACTTAGAGGCTTCGGTCACTGACATATATTCTGGAGTGGGACGCAGATTATTTAACCAGCGCATGAATTCTTTCCCATCAATGGATAATGCACGTATTTTTAATATTTGAGGATCGGATTTCCTGACGATGAGCCGGCCTGATAGTATTGCCTTGATCAGTTGCAAGAAGGGCATTTCAATCCTGCCTTGGATGTGATATTGCATGATTTGGGATATGGTTAGGCAAGCTGAAGTGCTTGGTGCTGCTCCTCTGTTGATATTTTCGATGATGGCGCTGAGTTCAGGTTGTGAATATTGCCATGTTGAACAATAGCCTATACGTGGTGGTGTTTCGAATTTAAAGCAACCACTGTTTTGCAACTGAGAAAACTGGGCTTTGGTTACTCCTAAAATGTGAGCTGCAAAATTTGCAGGGATTAACATTTTTAGATGGGGCAAAATTTTTTCCAAGTCAGGGCGATACACTGCGCTTTTGGTATATTTCTCTGCATACTCGTGATGGACTTTAACCTGTTTATCTGTAATTGCTCTGCTCAATACAGAACTGGCAATACCATATTCCTTACAGGCTTTTTGGAATGAGCACCATAGCTGAACTTTTTTGGCGTTTGGACTGAAAAGCGTGTGCTTGTCGGTTATATCTCGGATTAAGTTCATTGTTGCATAGTTCTCGACTATGTCTCTTAGTGGTTGAAAAGACGGCTTAAAAAATTGTTTAAGGAATTGCCGGTAAAAATAAACTAGCCGTTTCTGTTGGATATCAATGTAGCTCGCATGAGATAAATGTATTGTTTGTAAAAAACGCCAGAAACTATTCTGATCGGAAAAAAGTGCTTCGGCGCATCGAATAACGTTATCTTGAAAATCACTCACATACTCTAATTTCTGCCGCGTAGGCTTGGCCAGATCTTCTCCAATGTCTTGCCATTTCAACATGAATGCAATGAGCTCACACCGTTCCACAATAGATAGCTGATGATTGGTGTCGAATAAATTATTTTGTTGATTCAGCAAGCCTTTCTCCAAAAATTGCTGCATCTGAAGGACGGATGGTGGAACTGGCACAGCTTCTGCATTAGTTAGTTGTTCAAGGCATACACATTGATTCTTATGCGCTTTTAAAAAGCTATATTCTCTATGGCAGTGTGGGCATAAGTCACGGAGCCATATCTGGTGTCTGGTACAGGCTGCAGCTAGCTTTATTTGCCAACCAATGCGCCAGTATGACTCTTCCTGAAGGCATAGTGGGCAATAGCGCAGCCGCGAAGAATTGATATGTATATTGGATAAAGAACATATTTCTTGAAGCTCAGGAACGGTTTGCTGATAGCCAGTCCAATCTGTCGCCAAAAGGGTGTTGTATAACAGCTCGTAATTGATTGTTTCTGTGCTTTTGCCAGAAAGTAACCATCGATAGGAGGGATAGGTATTCTGATTGGCAAGCCTTACTAAGAAGCTAATCGGATTTTCATCAGAAAAGCAGCTGGTACGGACAGGAGGACAAATTAATGTTAGTTGTTCGTCCGTCATAACTTTTTCTCCTTGCTCCGGATTACCTCTAACACAGGGGCCTTATAGAAGACCATGCCGCGCTTATCCAGCCTTTGACCAATAAACTGCAGACTAAACGGGTTCATCTTGCCAACACCTTCAACCCATATTGAGTCACTGAACGCCTGTTCCAGACATTGGCGATCAATTCCGGGCATATTGCGATTTATAGCGATTTGATAAGCGCCCAGCATCAGTTTGACCATGTAGTCCATAGTCCCGTTAGTGGCAAAGTGTAATTGCCTAACAATACCGTCTTGCTGTAAGTCCAGTCGAGACGACATGGCCAATGCCTCATCAATTTTTTTTATTACACCGAGAAAATGGCTTCGGCTTGTCGGACACTCCAGATCGAAAGGTTTTAAGTCGATGCGCCGACAAAAACGCCGACGCAGTTGTTCATTAGCATCAAGAATGATTTGCGTACGCTCCAGCCCCATAATCACGGTTGATACCTGGGCTTTATCAATTAGGGTTTTCAACCAATCGGCTACTTCTGCTGGAGCTCGTTTATGGCCTCGGTCGACGAAATGTTGCATTTCATCGAACAAGATCAGTTTGATGTCGCAAGCTTTGATTAAATGCAGGATGCGTATGGTTTTATCGATGGCTGAACCCCGATGAAAAAGAGGATCACCCAATTGAACCAGAATTTCTTCTGCCAGATTTTTGATGGTGGGCAAGGCTGGGATATTGATTGCCAATATGGGAATGCTCTTCCGATCAACACGGTCTACAGGTGGAAACTCTTTAACCAGCATATCCATTAGGGTGGTTTTGCCTGTGCCCGTTGGACCGACTACCCAATAATTTTTAGTTAACCCAGTTTGCTGATTAAAAAGATAAGCCTCTTTAAGCAATTGATAGGCTTCATTAAACGCAGGATGCTTAATAATGAGTCTGGACACAACGGCCCATGTTTGATTGAGCGCGCTCTGGTCAAACATGATCAGTTTCCTTGCTGTCTACGTCAAAGTCAGGTATGTCGTCAGTGCGATAATCTTTGTCAGACTGCTCACTGACTTTTTCCGGTAGCGTATTAGATGAAAAAGCAGCCAGATTAAGCCCTTCTGTTTTATAACGGGCGGCTTTTTTGCGCTTGCTGAGTTTCTTACTATTGCTGACCTCTTCGATTAACTGGCGTAGTTTATCTTTTCCACGCTGATATAAGTCGATATCGACACGCTCAGCATTCGTTTGGTTGTTGTGTTGGCGTATTAATAGATGCTGTGCCAGAGTGAGCTTACTGGCGTATTCTGCATAGGTACAGGGCACCCTAAGGTAATCACCCTGATGTTCATCAAATACCCATATCTCACCTAAATCTTCTGAATTAATCCGAATGTTGACCTTAGCAATACCTAGTTTGCGCAAAGTGGCCAGTTCCGACGAGTTGTACATCAATCCCTTAAGTTGCACGCCTTCATGATTTAATTGGCGACTTTTCTGAATGGACAAAATTAGATCCAGCTTTTCTTTGCTTTCTGGCAGAACAGGTTCAATCATTTTAAGACCGTCTTTCCAAGCCAGTGCCGGTGTGATGCCTAGGCTTTTATGAGGAGTTTGAATATAAACATCAATCAGCCAGACATGGAGTAGTTTTTTGAACTCAGCCAATGTTAAACAGGCTGATTTGTCCGCATCATAATCCCCCCGCTGCTCGATATTAGAAAAGGTTGTTCCTTCCACTTTGTGGCTGACTTGTCGATTAAAGGTGCCCAAAAATCTCTCAATGGCGCCTTTGTAATGAGGTTGTTTTTTCGGACAGAATGTCAGTTCGATATTCAACTCTGCACACATGCGTCTCAGTTGATGGGAGTGGAACTCCAAGCCATTGTCACAAACCAAGTTAGAAGGAATGCCATAGGCAAGCCATTCATTTTCGACCTCCGAGTATTCCTGCGCTACATAAGTTTTCGGCAGAATCGCGCGTCGAAGCGCTCGCATCACCGCGAGTTCTGACGGTGGCTCAAACCCCACTTCAAATCCCAGCGGCAAACGGGAATAGCGGTCAATAATGAACGTAACTGTGGGCCTGCCGATCGTTAACCCGGTCACGTCATCAATAATCAGCAAATCCAGCGGAGTATGATCAACCTCGGCCCGCTCGAGTATGTATTCGGGCTCTGGACCTTTGCCTGTCGCCCGATAATGCCGGTCGGCGGCTTGTTTCCCTTTTCTGGCAGCCATGACTAAGTGTTGATCATAGGTTGCGATATAGCGATAAACTGTTGCTCTGCTGGGCGTAGGAATAGGTGTATTTCGACTGCTATTCAGCGCTCTAATTTTGCGATCAAGGGCATCATAGACATCTTGAATACTGCCCCCTTCGCGTTTCAGATAGATTTCTTCAATAAGTTGTTGTGCTTCTTGCGCCAATTCTCTGATAATCCGGCGCTTATTTTTAGGTCCCCTTTTATTTTTAATCAGGACGGTAATAGACCGATCCGCTTTTATCCACCGTTTCCACCAGCGGTAAACAGTGAGTGGCGACGGTGGGTGAGGATCATTGCACTCTTGTGCAACCGACTTAATTACTCGGGATAATCCTTGGCAAGTGACGTTCTCGCCATATAACTCGTCGGCTTTTTTTACGTAGTTAAATCGGTAAAAAACCTGTTGTTGTATTGCTTCAGGATACGCGGATAAATCGCAATCGAACCGCAGATCATTTTCTGTTGTTGCTATAAGGCTCTGCTGTCCGCATAACACGAGCTGTCCCGTACTAAGAAAGCCTAGGAGTTCCTGCTTGGAATAACTGCTTAATGCCAAATCACTTTTCCGCTCCAATTGGCACTGACCGTCTTCCAGCATGCGGATCAGCCGGTACGGTACATTATTTAAAATCAGGTCCTGTCCGGTATGCAAAGAGGCTAGTTTCATGGTGATGATCTCCATTGACGGGGGTAAAAAGTGAGCTGGTGTGGCAGAGTGGTTCGTCAAAATCAAAGCCTATATGCAGCTGTGCGAGCAACGCAAAAGCAGTGGATTGCAATCCCAAAAAACCGCTGATAGCTTCCAAGGTCGGATCGCTCGTATGAGTCATCCAAGCTTTGGCCTGTTCTAAAATCTGAACAGGGATCTCAAATCGCAGATAGGGTCGTAGTATCGAAAAATTTCTGATTCGGTTGGGAAAATTGAGTTCCTCATCGGTCAATACGATGAAGTTGTAGCCTTTTTCGGCTAAGAACTGATGAGCCAACTGCAACCGCTCCATTACTTGCGGTGAGCGTAACTTGGATAAGGGTTTTACTTCGACATAACAGATTTCGCCGTCATGCAAAATCAGCTCAAAGTCCGGAGTGTACTTACCTAACCCTTTCTGCGTAGGAAAGCTGAGTGTGAGTGGTTGCTCGCGAAACGACACAACGGCAGGAGAAAACTCAAAGTGGTAACAGGCTTTTTGTTCCAGTTGTGATTCCCAGGCAATCATGCGCTTCATCTTGGTCGATGGGAATTGTCCTCTGACCAGCCCCCGAGACCGTGTCACTGGTTCTCTTGCTCGTTCGGCTTTGGGTTGCGGTGTAATGATCAGGCGCAAAGAGGTGTCCTGACCAGCGTTTTCATGCTCGTCATTAAAATCTATAGACATAACGATTCCTTACCAAATAAGGTAATAAAGTTTTCTGTTAGTGGTAATTTGGCCAGAGTTGGCTTGACGAGAGCTTTGAGCGGGGAGATACTATACTTTCTGAGGGCGGGGTATCTACTTCGCTTGCAGCGCGGGACAAGCCGACTGGTTTGTTCCGTGTTGCACTTTACATATTCATTCTCCCTGAATTTAGGTGTTTATTCTTGTTGATGTTCAAAGCAAGGATGCCCATCATAAGTGTGATCTGTTCCTCGCTTAATGAGCCTAACTTTTCACTTAATTTGCTTATGAATTGATACTCAGATGGCATCATACCGTCAGGCAATTCCAATGACCGTTTGGATTGTTTAACGCACTCCCACATATTCAATTGCTCATCTTCGTCCAGATTCAATACATCAATGAGCTTTTCCAGTATTTTTTTGGATGGCGGCGGTTTTCGACCCTTTTCCAAAGAACTGACATAGCTCGCTTGAATACCTACTTCTGCCGCTAGTCGCTTTTGTTGCAGTTGACGGCTACGCCTAATTTTCTCTAAAAACAATCCAAACGGTGTCATTGAATAGCACTCTTAATCAGTGAATTTCTGATCTAAGAATAAATAAATTTTCATTACTAAGCAATTTATTTTTACAATCAATAACTTATTCGATATATCGAAACAAATAAGCACACAAGCAAGCAATAAACCTTATAAAAGCAAGAAGGTATCACGTATGCTTGTACTAATTTGTCATGATATTTTAGCGGCTAAATTTTGGTGAACATACGCACCTGCTGCATGTCCCTTTCCCTTTATGGCGTCAACTCACTGGAAAATATTGCGTGAACTCACATTCGGAGCGGGCTGTTTTAATCGAAAGCGGTCACCAGTTACCCCTTACCAACCTCACTCGTTCGTTGCGTGAGACTCCTTGTAAAGAGCGAGGACGTGTTCCCTTCGTCCTACATTATCGGGAATACAATAGAAGGAGCAAGACCATATCCACATCCAACTATCTCTGAAAAACAATAAAGCACCAGCTAACTGTACCTATTGTCAAAGGGAAACGGTCAACCGACCGTCCAAAACGAAACTGGCAAACCGCTATTCAGTTGGCTGACAGATGAATCAATGGGCCGAACACTGGCCAAAATGCTGAATCACTATCAACCGCTCAGCCAACAGATACTTTCACGCCTATTTCATGAGGTATCGCTTACTGTTGAACAACAGTAGCCGAATCCGTAAACTGGGTTTCGCTATCACTCTACCCAGTCTACGCTTATTTTGGATGTGATCATCCTGGACCGTTAGAACTCATTTCATTAATTATGAGATTTCATTTCACAATTGTGAGATTTATTTCATAAATTATGAGATCCGACATCCGACAAATTACACGTCCAGATTAGTAACATCCAACGCATTCTTAACAATAAAATCCCTACGCGGCTCGACCACATCACCCATCAGCGTTGTAAAAATCTCATCAGCAGCAATCACGTCCTCAATCCTGACTTGCAGCAAGCGGCGGTTATTGGCATCCAGCGTGGTTTCCCACAACTGTTCGGGGTTCATTTCGCCCAGACCTTTGTAACGCTGGATATGCTGACCTTTTTTGATTTCCTTCATCATCCATTCAAAAGCCTGCTTAAAGTTGCTGACAGGCTGCTGTCTTTCGCCCATTTGCATGAATGAGCCTTCGTTAAACATGCCTGCTGTATCTTGGGCATATTGCGCAATCTTTTGATAATCCTTGCCGTTGAAAAAAGTCGACGGCAGGACGAAGGTTTTGGTTATTGCATGGAGACGTTTATTAACCACAACCGAAAACTCACTACTTGATTTGTAGTCCAGCTCAACGGTGTATACCGCCTTGCTGTCAGAGTCAGTCAACCGCTGCTCCATATCAGCAAACCACGCGGTAAGCTTTTGCTGATCTTGCTTGAGTTCATCGCTGATTACAGCCATATAGGCAAACTGCTCCAGGAAAACCTCGTCGTAGCGCCTGGACAAACGGTTGTTGATGCTGTCTACGTCGGTAAACAGTTTGGCTAGTTTTTCCAGACCCTGCCCTTGAATCGGCGGCGCAGATACGTCGGTAAAAAGCTGGGCTTTATCCAGCGCGAGCTGAATCAGGTATTCATTCAACTGGGCATCGTCTTTCACGTAATGCTCCTGTTTGCCTTTTTTAACTTTGTACAACGGCGGCTGGGCGATATAGATATAGCCTTTTTCTACGATTTCGGGCAATTGGCGGTAGAAGAACGTCAGTAACAAGGTTCTGATGTGCGATCCGTCGACGTCCGCATCGGTCATGATGATGATGCGGTGGTAACGCAGTTTAGCCAGGTTGTATTCGTCCTTGCCTATGCCGCAACCTAACGCGGTAATTAATGTTCCGACTTCTTCCGATGAAATCATTTTGTCGAAGCGGGCTTTCTCTACGTTAAGGATTTTTCCTTTTAGCGGCAGAATGGCTTGGGTGCGACGGTCCCTGCCCTGCTTGGCCGATCCGCCCGCAGAGTCCCCTTCCACCAGGAACAGTTCGGATAACGCGGGATCTTTTTCTTGGCAATCGGCCAGTTTGCCCGGCAACCCGGCAATATCCAATGTGGTTTTGCGGCGCGTCAAATCACGCGCTTTACGGGCTGCTTCCCTAGCGCGGGCGGCCTCAACAATCTTGCCGACGATAGCTTTGGCTATTTGCGGTTTTTCCAGCAGGAATTCTTGCAGTTTCTCGTTCATCGTCGATTCGACCAGTGGTTTAACTTCCGAAGAAACCAGCTTGTCTTTGGTTTGAGAGGAAAACTTCGGATCAGGCACTTTAACCGACAATACCGCCGTCAGGCCTTCCCGTGCATCATCGCCGGTGGTTTGTACTTTTTCTTTTTTAGCCAAACCGCTGGCTTCAATGTATTGATTGATGGTTCGGGTCAAAGCGCCGCGGAAACCGGCCAAATGGCTGCCGCCATCGCGTTGCGGAATGTTGTTGGTGTAGCAAAACACATTCTCTTGGTAGGAATCGTTCCACTGCATCGCCACTTCAACGGTAACGCCTTCCTTTTCCGCAATGAAGTGGAATACTTCCGGAAACAGCGGCGTTTTGTTTTTATTGAGATGTTCGACAAAAGCGCCTATGCCGCCTTCAAACTCAAATACGTCTTTTCTGTCGGAGCGCTCGTCTTCTAGGCTGATGCGTACGCCTGAGTTCAGGAATGATAACTCCCTGAGCCTTTTTGCCAGGATGTCGTAGTGAAACTCGACATCGGTAAACGTTTCGGAGCTGGGCTTAAAGTTAATCAGCGTGCCGGAGCCTTCGGCAGGCCCTATTGCGGCCAAAGGAGCGACCGGCTCTCCCATACGGTACTTTTGCTTGTACAGCTGCCCGTTCTTGCGGACTTCAAGGTTCAGCTCTTCGGATAGGGCATTAACAACCGACACACCGACGCCGTGCAAGCCGCCGCTTACCTTATAAGCATTATCATCAAACTTACCGCCGGCATGCAGCACGGTCATAATGACTTCCGCCGCTGATCTGCCCTCTTCTTTATGAATGTCAACCGGAATGCCTCGACCATCATCAGAAACAGAGACCGAGCCATTGCTGTGAATAATCACTCTGACTTCTTTACAGTAGCCTGCCAAAGCCTCATCTATCGAGTTATCGACGACTTCAAAAACCATGTGATGCAATCCGGAACCGTCATCCGTGTCGCCGATATACATGCCCGGTCTTTTCCTTACGGCGTCCAATCCTTTTAATACTTGAATATTGGTGCTGTCGTATTCAGGCCTAGCAGTTACAGCGGCCGTTGGGCTTGACGTTTCGACAACTTGATCACTGGAGTTACTCATGCTTGTTTTTTCCTATGGGTTGCGAATGTTCCACGTGGAACACTACACGGATTTTATGGTGCCATGTTCCACGTGGAACATTTTGTAATTTTGTATCTGGCTTAAATCGCCAAAATCAATTTCTTCTGTAGCCGTTATAAATACCTGACATGCCATCTCTGACAAGTAACGCAGTAACTTGGCACGGTTAACTACATCAAGTTCTGCCGCAAAATCATCAATCAATATGCAGCCGGTCTGGCTCTGCTCATTGGCAAGCAATTGAACCTGCGCCAGTTTCAAGCTCATGACCAACAGCTTTAATTGGCCTCGTGAAACAAAATCCCTTGCTAACCGGTTATTGATTAATAATTGAAAATCCCCGCGATGCGGTCCGCTATGCGTAAATCCATAACGCAAATCTTTATCCTGATCTTCGATTAAGACCCGACTCAGTTCTTTTGACGTATCCCAACCTGATACAAGCTTTAGATCGATTCCATCAAGGGAAAGAAATCTGCCGACAATCTCGATAAAAACCGGCTTGAATTTTTGCAAATATTGCTGACGGTAGCTATCGACTATTGTACCGTAATAAACGAGTTCATTATCCCAAACATTGATTTGCTCAAGCCGCCTTGTTTTCAGCAAGGCATTACGTTGCATTAAGGCTTTTTTAAATTTTCGCCATGCCGACAGGAAATTTTGTTCGTTATTAAAAACGCCCCAATCCAAAAATTCCCGTCTGACTTGCGAGCCGGCATCGAGCAGTTCATAGCTTTTGGGATGAATAAGCTGCAACGGCAATGCGTAAGCTAAATCCGACCGTTTTTGCGTCGACTGCTGGTTGATGCGGATTTCGATGTTTTTACCATCCAGCTGGATTCCCAAATGCAGGCGGTTGCCATTCTTCTGCAAGATTTTCGCTGAGACTATCAGATGATTTTGATTAAAATTGATTACAGACTTGATGGCTGACGAGCGAAAGGACTTCGCTCGTCCCAAGATAAAAATGGCTTCAATAAGAGCGCTTTTTCCACTGGCATTTTCACCGACAATAAGATTGATCGCCGGTGAAGGATACATAGATTCCTGTTGGATATTCCTAACGCCGTAAATATCCAATTTCAACAAACTCATAGCTGCAATATTACAGTCTCATGGGCATAACAATAAACTTGTACCCGCAATCGCCAGGTTCATCGATAAAACAACTGCTGGCATTGCTCGCAATGGTCAGAACCGCAAGTTCGGAATCCAGGTTTGAAACAGCGTCCAATAAGTACTGGGCATTAAAAGCAATCGTTAAGGGCTCGCCTGTGTATTCAATAAACAGCTCTTCCTCGGCTTCATCATGCTCAGGATTATGGGTACTCATTTTTAGACTGCCGGAGCTGATGTCAAAGGTCACGCCCTTGAATTTTTCATTCGCCAAGATGGCGACCCGGGTCAATGCTTCTTTTAAAAGCTGCTTTTGAATGTGGATTTGATTGAAAAACTCCTGCTGAAAGACTTTCCCGAAATCAGGATATTTAGAATCCACCAGTTTTGCCGAGAAAATCAGGTTCTTGATAAAAATTCTAATATTATTGCTGGAAAACTCGACTTTCAATTCAGCATCCGGGTCGTCAAGCAGCCTGCTCAGTTCAAGAACGCCTTTTCTCGGGAGAATAATCCGGGCTTCAATACCGGTAGCCTGATCCAGAATATCCTCATAGATGGATAAACGGTGTCCATCCGATGCAACCAGCTTCAACTTACTGTTGGAAACATTAAACAACAAGCCATTCAGGTAATAACGGACATCCTGATTAGCCATGCAGAAAACGGTTTTATCGAGCGCCTTTTTAAACTTGCCGGCATTGATGAACAAGTGGCTCTCTAATTCCGATTCAGCAAACTCAGGATAATTATCCGCGGGCAAACAGCTCAACGAAAAACGGCTGCGGCTGGAGGCGATTTTTACTTTATCGCCCTGCAACTCAAATTTGATTTCAGCTCCATTAGGGAGAAGCCTGCAAATATCCAGGAACTTTCTGGCCGGTACCGTAATTGAACCGGGTGTCGCCGTTGCGATATTAATTTTTGCGATAATCTGAATTTCCAGATCAGTCCCTGTCAAAGTAAGCTGGTCTTCTTCGATAACCATCAGGACATTGGAAAGAATAGGCATCGTTTGCCTTTTTTCTATCACGCTGACTATTTGCTGCAACGGAAGCAGAAGTTCTTCTCTATTAATAATAAATTTCATAAAAGAATATTTTTATATTATTACTACTAGCTTAAAAGGAAACTGTTGATAACAGGTTTTTATCCTTAATAATCAATTAGCTGTGTTGTTATAAATAGTGTGGTTAAGGATGCTATTTTAACGTGTGCGGTTTGTTGTTAACTAAACGGCACTGGCAAAAATGCATTTTATCCACAGGTTGCTCCAGGTTAATGCGACAGAGTTCTCAACAGGTTGGAATAATCTTCCGCGATTTTGTTATCAGCCTCTTTTAACTCGGAAATTCTTTTGCAGGCATTCATTACCGTGGTGTGGTCGCGACCGCCGAAGGCATCGCCGATTTCAGGAAAGCTATGCGATGTCAGCTCCCTGGCTAGGCTCATAGCTATTTGCCGTGGCCTGGTAATGGACTGCTTTCTATTTTTAGAAGATAAATCTGCAACGCGAATTTTAAAATACTCGGCAACCGTTTTCTGGATATTGTCGATATTAACCAATTTATCCTGCAACGAAATTAAGTCATGCAGCGCTTCCTTGGTGAACTCGATGGTAATTTCGCGGCCGGTAAACTGGGCGTTGGCAATGACCCGCCTTAAAGCGCCTTCCAGATCCCGAACGTTGGATGGAATCCGTTTAGCGATAAAGAAAGCCACATCCTGAGCCAGCTCAATATTAACCAAAGCGGCTTTCTTCATTAAGATAGCGGCTCGGGTTTCCATATCAGGCGGCTCGATTAAAACAGGAAGCCCCCAGCCAAACCGTGATTTCAAGCGGTCTTCAAGGCCTATAATTTCCTTGGGGTACTTGTCGCAGGTTAGAATCACCTGATGCTTCTTTTCCAGCAGCGTGTTGAAGGTATGAAAAAACTCTTCCTGGGAGCGTTCCTTGCCGGCAAAGAATTGAATGTCGTCAATTAAAAGCACATCAACGCCGCGATAGAATTCTTTAAAGGCATTAATCGCATTTTGTTGCAAGGCCTTGACCATATCCTGGACGAATTTTTCAGAGTGCAGATACACGACAGTGGCTGATGGATTTTTTTGCAAAACCGCGTTGCCTATCGCATGCATCATATGGGTTTTACCCAAACCCGAACTGCCGTAAATAAGCAGTGGGTTATAAGCTTTGCCGATATTTTCAGAAACCTGTATCGAAGCAGCCCTCGCCAACTGATTGGATTTACCTTCAACAAAATTGTCAAACGTAAACGCCTTATTGAGGTAATTAGGACTGGCTTTTTGGGGACCGGCAGGCTTGACTATTTTGGCGGCCGTCGCAACGGTTGAATTTTTGGAACCGATTTCCAGACTTAGATTTAATGTTCCGTTGGAAAACTCATGAATCGTTTCTTCAATTTTTGCAAAATGATGCTCTTTAACCCAGTCCAATACGAATCGGTTGGGCGCCAGTAATTTTATTTGTTCTTCGGTTTCTATGGCCTGAAGGGGCCTTATCCATGTACTGAAGTCAGAACCCGAAATTTCATTTTCAAGTTTAGAAAGACAATTGTTCCAAATTGAGCTCATCGAAATAGTAAAAAGTTGATTATAATTAATAGTGTAATTTTGCTTTTTATCACTGTACAGCAATAAAACATTGGTCTATAGAATTGACAGGCCTAATGGTTTATTTTATCATCCGCTGTCTTTTTTATCTGTTTTTGTTAACACTCATCCGATCAGGCCTTAAGTAAAATGAAAAGAACATACCAACCAAGTAAAATCAAACGCGTAAGAACTCACGGCTTCCGTGCAAGAATGGCAACAGTAGGCGGCCGTAAAGTTCTTAATGCTCGCAGAGCAAAAGGTCGCGCCCAGTTAACCGTTTAGTTGACGGTTGGTGACTGAAGAAGTTTTTAGTTTCCCCCCGCAGTTACGGTTAAAAAAACCGGCTGAATATAAAAAGGTTTTTGCTAAGCCTGTAAAATCAAGCGACCAATATTTTACCCTATTAGCCATAAAGAATGATTTTGATCATCCGAGGCTAGGCTTGGCAATTGCTAAAAAAAATATAAGAAAGGCAGTGCAAAGGAATGTAATTAAACGAACTGTCCGGGAAAACTTTAGAATGAAACAACATGGTTTGGGGAATATTGATATTGTTGTTTTGGCTCGTAGAGAAGCCGTAGATGCTCCGCTGGATTTGTTAAGAAAATCATTGGAAAGGCATTGGCTTAAGCTGGTATCCCGATGCGATTCATACTCATAGCAATAATAAAGTTTTACAAATACTTTATTAGTCCCCTGCTTGGAAACAGATGTCGTTTCTATCCAAGTTGTTCAAGTTATTCTCTGGAAGCGCTTCAGCTCCACGGGGCCATTATCGGCTCTTATCTCACCCTCAAAAGATTATTAAAATGCCATCCGTTCCATGAAGGTGGCATTGATCCCGTTCCAGAAAAATTTGGTAATAAGAATGGATAATATAAGATTTATACTGATCGTTACTTTTGCAATGCTTGTTTTTATGCTACAGCAAGCCTGGCAACTGGATTATGGCCCGAAACCTGAAGTTGCCGCTATTACAGACCCTCTAGCCAATACCAAAGAAGATCTACCTTCTGCCACTGGGGCATCAGCCCAAACAGCTCCGGCAGAGCAAAATACCGCAGCCGTTCCGTTATCAACGACGTCCTCCGCCAATGTCATCAAGATTAAAACCGATGTGCTGGCTCTTCAAATTGATCTGAAAGGAGGCACCATCCAGAATCTGGATCTACTGAACTACCCGGTAGAAAAACCCAACACTGTTGTAGACAAATTACGCACAATGGTTGGTTTGCCTGTTGCGGAAAAAAACACCAATCCAGTCCGCTTGTTTGACAGTAGCCAAGAAAAATTATTTGTTGCGCAAAGCGGCTTAATTGCCGACAGCGGTTTTGCGACGGCGCCAACTCACCACACGGTATTTAAGGCTGAAGCAACCAGCTACGAACTAAAACCGGGACAAGACAGTTTAACAGTGCCGTTAACATGGACTGATAATAATGGTCTGACTGTCACCAAACTGTTTACCTTTAAACCCGGCAGTTATGAGATAACGCTGGCACAGAATGTCAAAAATGATTCCGGCAAGCCTTGGACAGGCAGACAATACAGCCAGTTACTCAGAGTTCCCGATACTTCCAGCAAGGGCGGAATGCTGACTGGCGGTATGAGAGCTTATGACGGTGGCGTTATTTATACCGAAAAAGAAAAATACCAAAAAATCGCCTTTGATGACATGGCTGATGAAAATCTTGATGTTGCGACCAAAGGCGGTTGGACAGCAATGATTCAGCATTACTTTGCTTCTGCGTGGATTCCGCCCGCCGACCAGGACAACCATTTCTATACCAAGTCGTTGAATGACAACCAATACGTTATCGGGACTTATTCTCCAGCGGTAACCGTTAACGCAAATACTGACGCGCAATTTGTTGCCAGATTATTCGCCGGTCCTAAAATCCAGCCGATGATGGAAAACATAGCGCCAGGTCTTGAATTGACTGTCGATTACAGCTTTTTGACTTTTATCGGCAAACCGATTTATTGGTTATTAAACCAGATCCACGATGCCGTCGGTAACTGGGGCGTGGCTATTATCGGCGTAACGCTGTGTATTAAATTGCTGTTTTTCCCATTGTCTCAATCCAGCTACAAATCAATGGCCAAGATGCGCAAAATTCAGCCGCGTCTTAAAGAACTGCAAGAGCGTTTTGCCGACGACAGACAGCGTTTCAATACTGAAATGATGGCGCTGTATAAAAAAGAAAAGGTCAACCCACTGGGCGGCTGTTTGCCTATTTTGGTGCAGATCCCGGTGTTCATGTGCTTATACTGGGTATTGAGCGAAACCGTCGAGTTCCGTCAAGCGCCTTTCATGTTATGGATACAAGACTTATCGATCCAAGACCCGTTTTATGTATTGCCGGTCATCATGGGCATCACCATGAAAATCCAGCAAGGCTTAAACCCTGCGCCGATTGATCCGATACAGGCTAAAGTGATGAAGATGTTCCCTATCGTCTTTACCATCTTCTTCCTGTTCTTCCCGGCCGGTCTGGTTTTATACTGGGTAGTCAACAATACCCTGTCTATCATTCAGCAGACGGTTATCACCAGGCAGATTGCTAAAACTGCTTAACCCAGGCTAAAGTGGATATAGAAAACCCAGATACGATTGCAGCCATTGCAACACCGCCAGGGAACGGCGGTGTCGGTATCATTCGCATTTCGGGCACTCTAGTTTCCGAAATCGCCAAACATCTAGTCCGCCGCGCCTGTTCACAACAGGCCAGCGGCATACACTCCATCCCTGGCGACAAACCCTTAATTCCCAGGCTGGCCCAGTACTCATCTTTTACCGATGAAGACGGCTCAGTGATCGATTCCGGCATCACTCTCTACTTTCCGGCCCCGGCCTCGTACACCGGCGAAGATATCCTTGAACTTCAGGGCCACGGCGGTTCGGTCGTATTGGATATGCTGTTGCGGCGCGTTTTATCGCTGGGCGCGCGCTTAGCCAATCCCGGCGAATTCACCGAACGCGCATTCCTTAATAACAAACTCGACTTGGCCCAAGCCGAAGCCGTCGCCGACTTGATTGAAAGCAGCACCGAACAATCGGTCCGTTCGGCGCAAAAATCGATGCAGGGCGTTTTTTCGATACAGGTCAATGAGCTGGTTGAAGAACTGACCGAACTCAGGATTTATGTCGAAGCGGCGATTGATTTTGTCGATGAAGAAATCGACTTTCTGACTGACGGCGTAGTCGAAAACCGGATGGTTAAAATACTGAACCGTATCGAACGAATCCAACAAACGGCGCAACAAGGCCGCCTGCTGCGTGACGGCATGACTGTAGTACTGGCAGGCAAACCCAACGCCGGAAAATCCAGCCTGTTAAATGCGCTGGCCGGACATGAAGCCGCGATAGTCACCGATATAGCCGGAACCACGCGCGACGTATTGAAAGAACGTATCCAGCTGGACGGCATGCCCTTGCATATTATCGACACCGCGGGCTTGCGCGAAAGCGACAATGCGATAGAACAGGAAGGCATCCGCAGAGCCCATCAGGAAATCAAAAACGCCGATAAAATCTTATTGCTGATCGACGCAAGAGAACCGGACATAGAATCGATATTAAAAACGCTGCCGTCCGGTAGCAATATCACCCAGATCTACAACAAAATAGACTTGCTGGGACTGGAACCGGAAATCAAACAAACCGAACTTGGTACCCAAATCTATTTGTCGATAAAAACCGGCAACGGCATGGAGCTGCTAAAACAACACCTCAAACAGAGCGTCGGTTTTAACGAAGCGACCGACAATGTTTTCATCGCCCGAAGACGGCATATTGAAGCGTTAAACAAAGGCCATGAATTTGTTGAAAGCGCCTTAGACCAGTTAAAAAGCAGCCAAGCCGGAGAATTGGTCGCCGAAGATTTAAGACAGGCGCAAATGAGCCTTGCGGAAATTACCGGAAAATTCACTTCGGATGATTTGCTCGGGAAAATATTTTCCAGCTTTTGTATCGGCAAGTAGTTAACGCCACAGCTAATCTGTCCTTGATTTAGCATAACCAAATCAAATAGCCAGTCTGGCTATTCCAACGCTGGCGTCCCAAGTTTTCAAATTTCCTGAAAATAGCTTGAAGCCGACCTGCATGCAATTAACTTTCCGCTTTATCTGCAAGCCGTTTCAGCAAACGGTGAAAATTACCCCGGTCCAGCCCCAGCATTCTTGCCGTAGCCGCCATATTGCCCTGCTGGGCGACAAGCTGCTGTTGGATGAGTTGTCTCTGGAACTCGTCAACTGCGCTTTTAAAATCTATTGGTGCGGATAATGTTTTTGATGTGTCTGCTCCAGTTTTGACAGGCGTATCACTCAACGGTTCCGGCACTATATCCAAATAAGCGAGAGATAGGGTTATAAAATCCGCTTGGCGATTTTCCGGTGTGGCCGATTTAAGCGCCGCCCGACTGAGCAAGTGTTCCAATTCACGGATGTTGCCCGGCCAGTGGTAAGCCAATAAGGCTTTCTTGGCATCCTGATCCAAGCGCAACTTTTTAATGCCCAGGCGCTGCTGGTTTCTTTCCAAAAAAGCGCCAGCCAGCAACAGCACGTCCTTCTCCCGCTCACGCAATGACGGAACATGCATGGGATAGACGGCCAAACGGTGGTAAAGATCCGGCCTAAACTGCCCCGCCGCGACTTCCTGCTGCAAGTTGCGGTTGGTTGCGGCAATAATCCGTACATTAACCTTGATTTGTTTATCGCTGCCGACGCGCTGTATCTCGCCATTTTGCAAGGTGCGCAATAGCTTGGCCTGAAGCGAAAGCGGCAGCTCGCCGATTTCATCAAGAAAAATCGTGCCGCCGTTGGCCAGCTCGAATTTACCGGTCCGGTCGCCGGTCGCGCCGGAAAACGCGCCTCTGATATGGCCGAATAATTCGCTCTCGGCAATACTCTCAGGCAATGCCGCGCAGTTGACGTAGACCATGACTTGATCCGCACGATTCGATTCCAGATGAATGCGCCGCGCAACCAGCTCCTTGCCTACGCCGGTTTCACCCAAAATCAACACGGCCAATTCGGACGGCGCAACGATGGAAATTTCATTGCGCAATTTCCGCATGCACTCGCTGTCGCCGATCATGTCGTGATCAGTGTGTTCCTTGAATAACGCCTGGGTCGCATAGCGCACCCGCTGTTCCAGCAAAGTAATCAGCTCCGCCGCCTTGACCGTCGCTGCAGTCAGACTGATAAAAGTGCTTAGCTGAACCGGGTCTATATTGTCAAAAGTGCCGGGAGACAGCGCATCCATTGTCAAAACGCCCCAAGGTTCGCCATCGATAAACAGCTTGACGCCCATACAGTCATGCACCAGCAATTCATCGTTATCGGTTTCAATTAAGCCGTCATAGGGATCGGGCAGGTCGGAGTCGGCGGCAAAGCGTACCGATTGATCGGAGGACAGAATCTGCGCCAAACGTGGATGTTCGCTGATCATAAATCGCCGTCCCAGAGTATCTTCCGACAAGCCGTTAACCGCCAGCGGTATCAGGCAAGGGTCTTCAAATTTGAGCAACGCGGACGCATCGCAGGGAAAAAGCCGGCATAGATGCGCCAATAAGCGCTGGTAGCGCTGTTCTGCCGACATGTTTGTGGATAGGTCGGCAACAATGGAAATTAGCGAGCTGGAAAATAAGTTTGTCGTCATAGTGATAACGCCGATGTTAATTAGACAGCTTAATAATGATGTTAATAACACAACGATACCTTAATTAAACCAGAAAATACAAGGTTTTTCGCTTGGCATGGTAAATGCTCTTACCCAAGAGATTGGAAAAATCCAATAAACCGTTCGATCTTAAATAAAGCTATTCAAGCTTGAGGAGAGTACCTGATGTTTTGTTACCAATGCGAACAAACCGACCGCTCCAATGCCGTCAGCGGTTGCGCAACCGCCAAAGGCATGTGCGGCAAAGATGCCACGACTTCCGATTTGCAGGATCTGCTGATATACGGCGTCAAGGGCATTGCCCAATACGCCAAGCGAGCCCGGGCTTTGAATGCCCCGGATAATGCGGCAGGAGACTTCATGCTGTACGCGATGTTCACGACATTGACCAATGTGAACTTCAACGCGACCCGCTTTGTCGCGCTGATACAGCAAGCTGCGCAGATAAGGGACCGGGTCAAGGCGAGCTATATTCAGGCGGCGCTTGCGTCTGGCCTTACGCCTGAACAACTTGCCGGCGCTGCTGCCTGGGAACCGGCCGCCGACATGGACGGGATGCTCAAACAGGCTGCCGGTGTAGGCATCAATGCCGGGCTCGATCAAGTCGGCGCGGACATTATCGGCCTGCGTTCGTTAGTGCTTTACGGCCTCAAAGGCGTTTGCGCCTATGCACACCATGCCTATGTGTTGGGCAAGGAAAGCGATACGGTTTATGCCGGCATCGAAGATGCGCTGGATTTTCTTAGTAATGATCCTACCGATGTTGAAGCGTTGCTGAATCAGGCCATGGCGTTGGGTACGTTAAATCTTGAAGTCATGGCATTATTGGATGAGGCCAACACCGGCACGTTCGGTGCGCAGCAGCCGACCCAAGTACGCGTCACGCCGATCAAAGGCAAGGCCATTCTGGTGTCCGGCCACGATCTCGGCGACTTGGCCGCTTTGCTGGAGCAAACCCAAGGCACAGGCATCAATATTTACACGCACGGCGAAATGCTGCCCGCCCATGCCTACCCAAAACTTAAGGTTTATCCGCATCTAGCCGGCAATTACGGCGGCGCCTGGCAGGATCAACAAAAAGAGTTTGCCGAGTTTCCGGGCCCTATTTTGATGACCTCCAACTGCATCATCGAGCCGCAACCCCAATACCGTCAGCGCATTTTTACCGCAGGCCCGGTAGGCTGGCCCGGCGTGCGCCACATCAGCGACAAGAATTTTGCGCCGTTAATCCAGGCAGCTCAAGCATTGCCGGGATTTAAAGATGACGCCATTGAAAAATCGATTACCGTCGGTTTCGGCCGCGATGCGGTCTTGGGCGTGGCGGATAAAGTGATTGACGCGGTCAAGTCCGGCGCCATCCGCCATTTCTTCCTGATTGGCGGCTGTGACGGCGCAGCTCCCGGCCGCAATTATTACACCGAGTTCGCCGAGCAGGCTCCAGAGGATACCGTGGTTATGACCCTGGGCTGCAACAAATACCGCTTTAATCAACATGACTTCGGCGATATCGGGGGCATTCCGCGTCTGCTGGATTTAGGCCAATGCAATGATAGCTACTCGGCGATCAAAATTGCCACTGCGCTGGCCGGCGCTTTTGAATGCGGCGTGAACGAGCTGCCGCTGTCCCTGATCGTGTCATGGTTTGAACAAAAAGCCGCTGCCGTATTGCTGACTTTGCTGGCTCTGGGTATCCGCAACATTCGCCTTGGCCCTACATTGCCTGCTTTCCTGACGCCTAACCTGGTGCAGGTGCTGGTGGATAAGTTCGGGCTAATACCGATCACTACTGCGTCGGCCGATATCGAAGCAGCGCTGTCGCGTAAAGCCGCATAATTTTATTTCTCCCGCCGCCGGAAATGCACAAGTCTTTGTAACCATTCAGCCTACTTCTACTTTGAAATCCCTTTTTTCAAAGAAAGCTTGAATATTCACAGCCTTTCCGGCGGCATTTTTTGGAGTCCAAACAAAACATGAATACTCACGCTATTGAACTGACTACCCGAGACGGAGAACAGCTCCGTTTTGAATGCGCCGCCGACCAGAATCTGCTGGCTGCCGCCGCCAGCGTCCACATCGTTTTGCCTGCCCAGTGCGGGCAGGGTAATTGCGGCACGTGTTATGCCAATGTCACTGATGGCGAGTTTACCTTGGGTAAACACAACCCAGCCGCACTGCCCGTAGACGATGAAGCACAGGGAGGCACCTTGCTTTGCTGCACCTTTCCGCGTAGCGATTTGCGTATTGACTTGCCTTTTGCCCATGACCGTATCCTGATCGGTGAAATCAAGGTCAGAAACGCTGAAATTACCGCTATCGATTCCGTCGGCGAAAACACCTTGCGCCTGGAATTGCTTCTGGCGCCGGATGAGGACGGCGGCAGCGTTGCCGAATTTGAACCTGGCCAGTTCATGGAACTGGAAGTGCCGGGGCAGGGCATCAAGCGCGCTTATTCGCTTGCTAATACGGGCAATTGGGAAGGCCGGCTGGAATTTTTGATCCGTCTGCAACCCGGCGGACTTTTTTCCACTTGGCTTCAAAAACAGGCCGCTGTCGGGCAGACCTTGATCGTTCACGGTCCCAAAGGCGCTTTCGGCTTGTCTGAAAACGGCCTTAAGCCACGTTGGTTTGTGGCTGGTGGCACCGGTTTGGCGCCGATGCTGTCTATGTTAAGGCGTATGGCCGAGTTTCAGGAACCGCATCCGGCACGGCTTTATTTCGGTGCAAACCGCAGCGAAGAATTGTTTTTCCAGGCCGAGTTGAAGGCATTGCAGGCGGAACTGCCCCAGCTTCAGGTGGTTTTTTGCGTATGGAAACCTGATGACAATTGGCAGGGCTTTTGCGGTACGCCGGTTGATGCCTTGGCCCAAGACTTGGCGGATGCGACGGTGTTTCCCGATATTTATCTATGCGGCCCGCCGGCTCTGCTCGATGCTGCCGAAGCGGCCGCTAAAGCCACAGGCGTACCTGCCGACCAAATATTGAGCGAGAGATTTTTGCCGGCTTAAAGACCGGGGGATCTGAAACGAGCGGTCAAGAAAGAATTGAAATAATTCGGAAGGGAGAGAGCACCGGCTTGTGGCCGAAAAACAGAAAGCGGTAAAAACCCTATCAGGAAAACAAATGCTCTCCTGATAGGGTCAGGTCATTCTTAGATTAAGCTTTTCAAAGCTTCAAATTTCTTTGCTGCTTCTTTTAATGCTTCTTCTGCTTCTTGTGTCTTGCCTTCTTGGGCAAGTTTTTTAGCTGATTTCAGAACGTTGTTAGCTGATGCGCGAGCTCTATCAACTTTATCGTTAGCATTGATTTCTTTGCTTAAATCAGACGCATCTTTGATCAGATCGGCAAGTGCATCGCCCTGTGTACCTGAAGCCGCAGCGTCAATCGCAACTTTGATTTTAGCGCTTACATTGTTAATCGCATCTGCGGGAGCATAGGTAACTCTTCCTTTATCAGTTTCTGCCATAGCTGAAGTTGAAACAGCACCCATAGAAGCTGCAATTAATGAAGCCAGTAAGATTTTTTTTAACATTTTCATATTCCACTCGACAAGTGATTGTTATATTTTAATTAAATTGGATGTGTAACTATTTATACCAATAGCCATATACCGGCATAAATTCTAACACATATTGAAACTGTACAACTAGCAGTCGAAGAATGAAAAAAACGATTTTTAGTAAGGTTTATTTTTGAATTAAAGATCAGATTCAAACACTCTACAAATGATTGAATCTGACTTAACAGCGGATAACTTGCGACTTAGTGTCCTGCGTCGTAAGTTACTTTCATTTCTTTAAATTGGGCTAAACTGGCTCTTAATGTTTCTTCGGCTGATTTATTGTCGCCGTTTTCAACAGCTTCACGAGCTACTCTCAATTTATCATTGGCTCTTTGGCGAAGACGTTCAGTTAACTCATAACGAAACTCTTTTTGGTATTGGCGAGCTTCAGCAATGGTGTTTGAAGTCTCATCTTTGCTGGCCCCTTTTTCGATTAAGCTAATCGCTTCTTCGATTTTAGAAATTGTATTTTCAGCGGCTTCTCTAACAACAGCATTGCCGTCTTTTTTTTCAGCAGCAAAAGTTGTTGATGAAACTGCCGCCATTGATATTGCGATAGCAACAGAAACTGCGATTTTTTTTAATACTTTCATTCGTTAAACCTATGATGTTATATATTTTTGTGTTTAGCATAACTATTAAAAATGAGAGTTAATGCTAAAAAGCAAAAATCCAACATAATGAATGGCTAATACTGCACGGCATTCTAGCACAGAAAAAATTAATCGCTTGATTTTAAAGAAATAATTACCATTAAAATTAAATGGTTATAAGGCCTCGCATAGCAGCCGTCTTATCACTCAGATGAAAATAGCATTTATAAAAACAGCGTTATTCATCATCTCTTTTAACGTCAAGAACCATTTCCCCAGCCTGATCTTCGGACACAATAAATAAAATAGGCCGGCAGCAAACCGAACAGTCTTCGTAATACTGTTGAGGGCCTGAGCTGGTATCTACCAATACATCCAGGGATTCGCCGCAATAGGGACAAACAATAATGATTTCATTGAGATCGTGCATGACTAAACCTTTCTAAGCAGGGCATCCAACCAGGGCAGGGGCAGAATGCGTTTAAGAAAGCCAAACAAATAGGTTGGGAAAGTAACGTAATAACGCACTTTAGGTCGTCTGGCTTCCAGTGCGTGGATAACTTTTTTGGTAACGGCAGAAGCCGGAAGCGTAAACGGAACGGCGGCCCCTTCTTTTTGCAAACGGGCTTCCATGGTTTGATAAATTTCTTTATGGTAGCTGTGCGTAGCATCTATATTTTTCTTATAGAGAGCCAAAGAGTTTTTTCTGAACTCGGTCAGAATCGGCCCAGGCTCAATCAGCGAAATGTGAATATCAGTGCCGTAAAGCTCAAGGCGTAAGGTATCGGCCAAACCTTCCAATGCAAATTTGCTGGCATTATAAGCTCCCCGATAACGCATCGCGACCAAGCCCAATACTGAACTGTTATAGATAATGCGGCCATGCCCCTGTTTTCGCATCAAGGGTATGATCAGGTTGGTCAACTCATGCGTGCCAAACAAATTAGTCTCAAACTGAAACCTGAGTACATCGCGGGATAAATCCTCAACAGCGCCGGGTTGACCGAAAGCGCCATTGTTAAACAGCGCGTCGATTTTACCGTCGCTTAATTTAATTGCCGAGTTGACCGCTTGTTGAATGCTATCGCTATCGGCCAGATCCAGCTGGATTGCGGTAAAGCCTTCCTGTTGCAGCCGGAATACATCTTCCTGTTTTCTTGCCGAAGCAATAACCGTATGGCCGCGCTTTTTTAATTCAACCGCAGTAGTGTAGCCAATGCCGGTGGAGCAGCCGGTAATTAAAATGGTTTTTGACGAGTTCATTAGTAACTATTTGATTAATTCAGGTTCGGTAAATTGGAAATTTTTTCCACTGCTACAGCTAACTGAAAAGACTAATGTTTTCTTGGTGCTTTGATTATGCAGTTCGGATGATTCAACGCGTGTGCATTGCCCTGAGGCCAACGCTTTTTCAGCGGCTTTCCCTCTTAAACGCTCAATATCAGGAAGTCTGGATTGAAAGCTTTGAACTAAAACCGGCAACTGATCCGGAGCATAAGGCGGGATAGAAAAGGCGGAAAATTTCTCGGGATTATTTTTAATAAGGAACTGGTTTTTTGCACTTTCGCTCATCGCGTCTTGCTTAAGCTGAATTTGCTTTTTGGATATCTGTTCCTGCTCAAGCTTTTCTTCCTGTTGCTTTTGCTCTAAAGCCTGTTTTTCTTTCTCCTTCTGCTGCAAGTCGGTCAAGCCGCCTGTTTTAACATTAATTTCTATCGCCTTATGTGCCGAATCGCAAGGCTTGGACTGATAGTCCGTTTTGCCATTAATGTCAGTGCATTTGTAAATGCCTGCAAAAGTACAGGTCGAAAAAAGGCTTCCTAAAATAAGCAGAGTAATACGCATTTTTTTCCTCGGTTTTACCATCGTAAACAACATTTCCCAGAGTATAGGTGATAACGACTATTGAGCAGATTTTTTGTTCAAGCTAACAGTAACAAATTAAAGAAATTAAAAAACTACTATTACTACTAGCCAAGCACTGTCTTGTTGATAAGCCTGTTTTCATATTTAATATCATGCACTTGAGTCTTGTGGTAAAGTGCGTTTAAAGTTATCCGGATCTTGTGGATGGGGTGTGGATAACTCAAGTATCAATGTTATCCACATCTTCATCCACAACTTGTTCAGTATTTCTTAACAGACTTACTCTATGTTGCCTCAGGTAATAACTGTATAAAATAGGCCCCTTTCGTTGAAAAACGCTTTACGGACAATATATTTGCCAGTTGAAAACCAGCTTGTGCTGAATGTGCAAGGCTTTCGTACTGTGATTTAGGAATAAACAACATCATGTCAGAACAACTATGCTAGAAAAAAATCTGCTAGAAAAAAATCGCAATAATGACACTGTTCAACCTGCGTTAATGCGGTTGAAAAACTATATCAATCAAGAGATTATCGGTCAGGATGTGTTGGTTGAACGGATGCTGATCGGCTTGTTGGCTGACGGCCATATTCTGGTTGAAGGCGCTCCGGGCCTTGCCAAGACCCGGGCGATCAATGTCTTGAGTAAAGGCATACAAGGCGATTTTCATCGGGTGCAGTTCACCCCCGATTTATTGCCCGCCGATTTAACCGGCACTGAAATTTACCGTCCGCAGCAAGGCACGTTTGAATTCCAGAAAGGGCCTTTATTCCATAACCTGATACTGGCTGACGAAATCAACCGGTCACCGGCAAAAGTGCAGGCCGCGTTACTGGAAGCCATGGCCGAGCGGCAAATAACCGTAGGCCAAGCGACATACCCTTTACCAAGATTGTTTATGGTCATGGCAACGCAAAACCCTATCGAGCAGGAAGGCACTTATCCGTTGCCGGAAGCGCAGCTGGACCGTTTTTTACTGCATGTGAAAATTGATTATCCGGATGCCCAGCATGAAAAAAGCATTCTGCATTTAGCAAGGGAAGAAGCACGTTCCGGTTCGATAAAAGCGGACAGCCAATATGAACCGATCGAGCAACTTACCTTGTTTGCCGCTCGTAATGAAGTATTGGATCTGCATATGGCGGAAAGTCTTGAAAACTACTTATTGCAAATTGTGCTGGCAACCCGCAACCCTGCTGCCTACGGAAAGGATCTGGCAACCTGGCTGCAATATGGCGCAAGCCCCAGAGCCAGCATAGCGCTGGACCGCTGTTCCAGAGCCAAAGCCTGGCTGGCGCAGCGCGATTTCGTCAGCCCGGAAGATATTCAGGACATGGCCTTTGACGTGTTGCGGCACCGCCTGATATTGTCTTACGAGGCCGAGGCCGAAGGCATCACGACCGATCATGTTATTAAAGAACTTATTGCCAGAGTTGCCGTACCTTGATGTTTTTTGCTAAACAAACGCCAACAACCAGTGAACTGGTTTCAGTATCGTTAAAGACGCTGCTCGACTTGGCCAGACCGGCCGCCGGATTAAGCCTGAAGCATTCGGCGATACGTGCAGGACAAAGCGGCGGCTATGTGTCCCGGTTTAAAGGACGCGGCATGGAATTTGAAGAAGCCAGGGGCTATCAACCGGGCGATGACATACGCAGTATCGATTGGCGGGTAACCGCGCGTACCGGCGAAACGCATACCAAGGTGTTTCGCGAGGAGCGTGAAAGACCGGTATTCATTTCTCTGGACAGCCGCCCTGCGATGCATTTTGCCACGCGCGGCGTTTTTAAATCGGTGCTGGCCGCCAAGCTTGCCGGTTTAGTTGCGTGGGCCGCCCAACATCATGGCGACAGAATTGGCGGACAGATATTCACAGGTGATGTGTGCCGCGAGCTGAAACCGCAAAACGGTAAGCATGCCGTTTTGCGGTTTTTAAACACTATCTGTGATCAGGATGATAGCGGTGCAGAGCAAACGACAATTACGCTGGAGCATGTGTTGGCGAGGCTGATGCACCACGCTCGTCCCGGCAGCCTGGTTTATATTATCAGCGATTTTCGCGGCATTAACGATCAGGTTGAAGCCCATCTGGCAAAGTTGTCGCGGCATTGTGATGTGGTGTTGATTTTTGTTTATGATCCGCTGGAAAGCCATTTGCCGGAAAAAGGCCGCTATCGTTTTACCGCCAGGGAAGGTGCGTATGGCGCCAGCCGGTCTGGAACAGGCGCGGCGACCGGCAATAAGCGGGATGTGGTTATCGATACCAGCGACCGGCAACGGCTATTACAATACCAGCAACACTTCACCCAGCGGCTGCAACAGCTGGAGCAGATAGCCAAAAAAATGGGTCTGGCGCTTATCCAATGCAGCACCACAGACGATCCGATACAACGTTTACGATAAATGAATCCAATCCTCGATTTAAAAGACATTCACGAACCTGAAGCCATAGGCTGGTGGCCGCCGGCTATCGGCTGGTGGATATTGGCTGTCGCTATTCCGCTGCTGATTTTTTTGCTGGTCTGGCTTTATAAAAGGCTGACCCGCAAGACCGCGATTAAAACCGCCAACAAAATACTGGCCCAAATCAAACAGGATACAAGCCGGGATAACCACCAGAAATTATCCGAGCTTTCGGTGCTGATCAGGCGTGTAGCCATCAGCATGTCGCCGAGGGAAAAAGCCGCCGGTTTGACCGGGCGGCAATGGCTGGCATTTCTTGATACTTCGGTAAAAGGCTTGCCTTTCAGCGAGGGCATTGGCCAACTTCTGGCTGATGCGCCTTACCGAAAAACGCAGCCCACGGAGCTGGAAATTTCCCAATTAGTCACCTTATGCGAAGACTGGCTTAAAACCCAGACAAAATCATGATTCACTTTGAATGGCCCTGGCTGTTGGCCGCGCTACCGTTGCCGTTACTGATCCGCTGGCTGGCTCCGGCCAAGATGCCGATTGAGCAGGCGGCGTTAAAAGTTCCGTTTCTGGATGATTTCTCCGATGGCGAAACCCGAGCGATTTCGCAAACCCAGCAATGGCCGCTATGGTTGGCGGCCATTGCCTGGCTGTTATTGGTCGTCGCTTGCGCCAGGCCGCAATGGCTGGGAGAGCCGATTGAGCAGGCGGTCAGCGGCCGGGACTTGATGCTGGCGGTGGATTTGTCCGGCAGTATGGAAGAGCAGGATTTTGTGATTAACAAGCGGTCGGTCGACCGGCTGACCGCAGCCAAAGGCGTTGCCAGCGATTTTATCAACCGCCGTGTCGGCGACCGGGTGGGCTTGATCCTGTTCGGCACCCAGGCCTATCTGCAAACGCCGTTAACCTTTGACCGGAAAACGGTAATGACCTTATTGAATGAGTCGGTCATCGGCCTTGCCGGCGACAATACTGCGATAGGCGATGCGATCGGTTTGGCGGTCAAGCGCCTTAAAAACGAGCAGACCAATAGCCGGGTTTTGGTGTTGATGACGGACGGCGCCAATACCGCCGGTGAAATCTCGCCGCTTAAGGCCGCCGAATTGGCCGCCGCCAATCATCTGAAAATTTATACCATCGGCATCGGCGCGGATGAAATGATCGTGCGCAGCTTTTTTGGCAATCGCAAGGTTAACCCGTCCGTAGATCTGGATGAAAAATCCTTGATAAAAATTGCCGAAAGCACCGGCGGCCAATATTACCGGGCCAGAAATACCGATGAGCTGAATAATATTTATATGCGGCTGGACGAGCTGGAACCGGTCGAAAAAGACAAACAATATTTCAGGCCGCGTAGCGAATTGTATTACTGGCCGTTATCGCTGGCATTAGGTCTGGCGGCAGTCATTGCGTTGTCCAAGGTGAAATTGTCATGAACCTAGCCGAATTTCATTTTATCAGGCCGTACTGGCTGCTGGCGCTTATACCGTATCTGGCGATACTGGCTGTGATGCTCAGAAACAAGCTAAGCCAGGGCAACTGGTCGGCGGTATGCGATGCCGCATTATTGCCGTATCTGTTGCAGGAAAAAGCGGTCAACCAAAGCCGTTGGCCGCTAACGGCAGGAGCTCTTGCCGCATTGCTGGCGATTGTCGCGCTGGCCGGGCCAACCTGGGAACGATTGCCTTCGCCGGTGTTTAGAAACGATTCCGCCCTGATTATTGCGCTGGATTTGTCCCGGTCGATGGATGCGACCGACATTAAGCCCAGCCGCTTGGTGATGGCGCGTTACAAAATTGCCGATATCCTGAAACAGCGCAAAGACGGCCAGACCGCGCTGCTGGTTTATGCCGGTGACGCCTTTACGGTAACGCCGCTGACCGATGACACCGAAACTATCGACAGCCAGCTGTCGGCATTGAATACCGACATCATGCCCAGTCAGGGCAGCAATACCGTGTCGGCGCTGGAAAAGGCCGTTGAACTGTTTAAACAGGCCGGCCTGCAAAAAGGCAGTATCTTGCTGGTCACCGATGGCGTCGATGCGGATAAAACCTTAGCCGCAGTCAAATCATTGGATAAATATCAACTGTCGATATTGGGTGTCGGAACGGATGACGGCGCGCCGGTCGCGTTGCCTGAGGGCGGGTTTCTTAAAGATGAGCAAGGCAATATTGTGGTGCCTAAACTAAATTCCAGTGAGCTGAAAAAACTGGCGCAGGCCGGGAATGGCGTTTATCAAACCATAACGGCCAATAACGAAGATATTCAAGCCGTGCTCACCAACGTGGACAGATCGGTGCAGCAGCAGGGCAAGCAAAACGATAACCTGGTATTGGACCAATGGGCGGAAAAAGGCCCGTGGCTGTTATTGCTGGTGTTACCGCTGGCTGCGCTGACGTTCAGGAAAGGCCTGTTATGTTTTGCCTTGCTGCTGATGCTGCCGCTGCCGAAAAACAGTTATGCGCTGGGTTGGCAGGATCTGTGGCAAACCAAGGATCAACAGGCGCAACAGGCTTACAATAATAAAGATTATGAGAAAGCGGCAGAGCGATTTGAAAACCCGGATTGGAAAGCGGCGGCGCATTACAAGGCGGGAGAATACGACAAGGCGCTGGAAAGCCTGAAAAGCAGCAAGTCCGAAAGCAGCGCTTACAACCAAGGCAACGCGCTGGCGAAAGCCGGTCAGTTGGAAGAGGCTATCAAAGCTTATGAAAAAGCCTTGGCTGTTAATCCTAATGATAGCGACGCCAAACACAACAAAGAGGTCGTAGAAAAAGAGCTGGAAAAGCAAAAACAGGATCAGCAACAGGACGACAAACAACAGTCCAAAGACGATTCCCAGCAAAACAAGGACAAGGACCAACCGGAAAAATCAGGCGAACAGAAGTCCGATCAAAATAAAGACGAGGAAAAGCCCGAACAAAAACCTGAGCAGAAGCAATCGGACAAGCAGCCGTCGGACGAAAACCAGCAGCAAGACAAAGCCGAAGAAAAAAAGCCGGAAGACGAAAAATCCCAGCAAGCCGAGCAGGGCAAAGACGAACAGAACAAGGAGCAAGCTAAAGAGCAAGCGCCAGTGGAAGCCGAGCCAACGGATGAACAACAGCAAGCCAACGAACAATGGCTCAAGAGAATCCCGGACGATCCGGCCGGGTTGTTAAAACGTAAATTTAAATATCAATACGGACAGCGCGGCCGTCAAGAAAAAGGCAATGCCGATGGTTGGTAAATATGGCTAGTAACCCAATCGCTATTTTCGGTGAAGCGCTGTTCGATCAATTCCCGGACGGTCAGCAGATATTAGGCGGTGCGCCTTTTAATGTGGCTTGGCATCTTCAGGCTTTTAATCAGCGCCCGTGTTTTATCAGCCGGGTCGGCGATGATGAAAAAGGCGATGTCATCAGGCAAGCCATGCTGGCTTGGGGCATGGCTGTTGATAACCTCGGCTGCGATCCCGACCATCCTACCGGAACGGTGCAGGTGACGTTCGACAATGGCGAACCCAGCTATGAGATTTTAGCCGACCAGGCCTACGATTTTATTGCCGCGCAGCAGTTGGATAGCGGCCGCCAGTATGATGTTATTTATCACGGCACTTTGGCCTTGCGTAACCGTGTTTCGGCGCAGGCGTTGCAGGATTTAACGGCGCAGCATCGGGGCAAGGTTTTTATCGATGTCAATTTGCGAGCGCCCTGGTGGCAAAAAGAAGCAGTCAAGCGCTGGATCGGCAAGGCGCACTGGGCCAAGCTTAATCATGATGAGTTAATGTGCTTGGCGCTACCGCAAGACACACTGCAAGATACGATGCGCTTGTTTCTGGAGCAGCATGAGTTGGAGGCTCTGGTGGTTACTTGCGGCAGTCGGGGCGCGCTGGCAGTCAGCCAGGCTGGGGAAAAGGTTGAAGTTGCGCCGACTGCTGATTTAGATGTGGTTGATACCGTCGGAGCCGGCGATGCGTTTGCAGCGGTTTTGCTGCTGGGCATGCAGCTGAATTGGTCATTGCAACTGACTATGGAGCGGGCGCAATCGTTCGCGTCCGCTGTAGTAACCCAAAGAGGGGCTACAGTTCAGGATTTGAGTTTTTATCGGCCGTTTATAGACGCCTGGAACCTTGATTAATCTAAATGATGAACATGAATACGATAAAAAAATTAGTTTTTCTTTTGCTACTGTCGAGCTTTATGCCCGGCAACGTCTTTGCCGCACAAATCGGCGTGTCGTTCGACCGCAATCCGGTCAGCCTGGGTGAGTCTTTCCAGATTATCTTTACCGCCAATGACACGCCAGACAGTGACCCGGATTTTAGCCCACTGGAACAGGATTTCGATATACTCGGCCAAAGCCAGAGCAGCAACTCGTCCTGGATTAATGGACGGTCCAGCAAGACTGTACAGTGGACGCTGAACGTGATGGCTAAACATCCGGGCAACCTGGTTGTTCCTGCGGTGAAATTTGGCGATGATGAAAGCCAGCCTTCAAGCATTCTGGTGACTCAGGCGGCCGCCAATAAAGCCGTCAATACCGATGATGACTTGTTTCTGGAGGTTGAGGCGAACCCGCAAAGCCCTTATGTGCAATCCCAGGTTCTGTACACCGTGCGCTTATACCGGCGGATCGACATCGCTCAGGCGGCTTTGAATGAGCCGGAATTGAGTGACGCGGTGATCGAAAAGCTGGGCGATGACAGTAATTACAATACCCAGATCAATGGCGTTAATTACCTGGTCACTGAGCGCAAGTATGCGATTTTTCCGCAAAAAAGCGGCGCCTTAACCATCAAGCCCTTGATGCTGACGGCAGAGGTTATGGCTAGCAACCGGCCGAACTTTAACGGCTTTTTTAATTCGCAGATGACCAAAACCAGGAAGATTTCATCCAAATCGGTGACGCTGGAGGTGAAACCCGCTCCGGCGACTTTTACCGGCCAGCATTGGCTCTCGTCGGAACAACTGGTTTTAAAGGAAGAATGGTCCGGCGATAACCAGCAAATGAAAGTCGGCGAACCTTTGACACGGACTTTGACGCTACTGGCAAAAGGCACGACCGTCGGCCAATTGCCCGAGTTAAATATTGGCAAAATCGATGCTCAGCTGAAAACCTATCCTGATCAGCCGGTATTGCGCGAACAGAAAAAACCGGAAGGCTTGATCGCTTTCAGGGAAGAAAAAATCGCCATAATCCCGTCCAAAGCAGGTTTTTATAAATTGCCGGCGATTGAAATTACCTGGTTTAACAGCCAAAGCCAAAAAATGGAAATAGCCAAAATCCCGGAAACCACCATCACCGCGCTTGAGGCGGCAGGAACGCTGCCGGATATGGCGGCTCCCGTGGCTCCGATGCCGGTGGAACAACCGCAAAAAGCTGAGCAATCGACGCCGATTATCACCCAGCCGCAACAACAAAATACCTGGTTTTGGGTGGCTTTATTCTTGGGGGCAGGTTGGTTGGCGACGCTGACTTATTTGCTGATTAAGCGCCCGGTTAAAAAACCGGTTGAGGAAAAAAGCGCTACGGAAATACGTCTGGAAGACAGCATCAAAAGTTTGAAAAAAGCCTGTGCCGATAATAACGCCATAGTTGCCAAGGATGCTTTGCTGGCTTGGGGCCGGCAAAAGTATGGCGCCGCGAGCCTGGGCGCTGTCGCCGAGCTAAGCGATGCAAGGCTGAGGGATGAAATTTTGCATTTGAACCAGATTTTGTACGGCAAGGCAGCCGGGCAGTGGCAGGGCAAAAAGCTGTTTCAGGCGTTTGTTGAAAATAAAGCCAGAGAAAAGATTGCGGTTACGGACGATGGTAAATTGGAGCCGCTGTATCGGCTGTGATTAGAAACATAGCACCACGAAGGCACGAAGGACACAGAGAAAAGCAAAAGATAAATTAAAAACTTCGTGTTCTCGGCAATTGTTCCTGCGTCGCCTAAAGCGCCTACTGTTGGTGCTCTACCTCCTGCATGACCCACAAGGATGTGGGAAATGCAGATATTGCAGGAGCAAATATCTGTCCTTGCAGTCCTTCGTGCCTTCGTGGTGAAATAATTCTATTCAGCTCGAAACGCTTTCAAATATTCCAGCGCCATAAACAGCGCGGCAATTGAGCGAGCTTCGGTGCATTCGCCGGTGGCCAACAATTCATTGATTCGGCTTAATTTCCACGGCACAACTTCCAATTCTTCAGGCTCATCGCCTTCCAGTTTTTCGGCATACAAATCCTGGGCGATGATAACCTCGGTCATGTGTTCCAGATAGGAAGGTGCGATCGAAAAAGAGCTTAAGTGGTGCAGGCGTCTGGCGCCAAAGCCGACTTCTTCTTTAAGCTCGCGGTTTGCGGCCTCCAGGAAAGATTCACCGGCGTCGGTTTTGCCCTTGGGCAAACCTAGCTCATAACGATGCACTCCGGCGGAATATTCTCTGATTAATAATACCGTTTCGGCATCCAGCATCGGCACAATCAGCACGGCACCGCCGGAGCCACTTCGAGCCAAGCGTTCGTAGTTGCGCTGTTCGCCATTGCTAAACTCGATATCCAGCGATTCAATGCGAAACAGCCGGCTGGTCGCAATAATGGTTTTGTTACGGATGGTTGGTTTTTCAGCCATTGTGCTATTTTAATAATAATTTTTACAAATATAACGCACTCTAATGATTGATTGGAAAAAAATTGATACCGTTTTGCTGGATATGGACGGAACACTGCTGGATTTGAATTTTGATAATCACTTCTGGAAGGAGTTTGTGCCGCTAAAATTTGCCGAAAAGCAGAGCTTGTCGATAGAAGCCGCAAAGCGGCAGTTGGAGCCGCGATTCAAGAGCATGGAAGGCAAGCTGGAATGGTATTGCCTGGATTATTGGAGCGATGTTTTAGCGCTGGATATTGTCGGATTGAAAGCGGAAATTTCAGGGTTAATCTCGGTATTGCCGCACGTCACGGAGTTCCTGGAAAAAGCGCATCAATCGCCGAAAAAAGTTTATTTAGTCACCAATGCGCATCGGGGTAGCTTGGGCCTTAAGATGGAGAAAACCTGCCTGCATGGATTTTTCGACGAGATTATCAGTTCTCATGATTTGGGATTTCCGAAAGAACATGCCGAGTTTTGGCGGTTGTTGCAACAGCGCGTGCCGTTTGAAAAGCAAACCGCACTGTTAATCGATGATAGCCTGGCGGTATTGAATTCAGCCAGGCAATTCGGCATAGCCCATTTAATTGCAGTGAGCCGGCCTGACTCCCGGTTACCTAAAAAAGAGATAGCCGGTTATCCTGCTATTGAGGATTTTCGGGAGCTGATGGTTGGGCTTTAGGCTTCCAGCTTTTATCTTGATTCGGACGTTTTCCCTTGTATTCGGTTTTGATTTTGTCATGCTTTTTTTCCGGCTTAACAATTTCAGCCAGAAGATCATCAGTAATCGGAAGAACCGGGATTTTCTGCTCAATGTATGCTTCGATATCCGGCATTGAATAAGCATATTCTTCACAGATAAAACTGATCGCGACACCGCTGGCGCCAAAGCGCGCGGTACGGCCGATCCTGTGCACATAATCCTCCACATCCTGCGGCAGATCGTAATTGAATACATGAGAGACATCGGCAATATGCAGGCCACGGGCCGCAACATCGGTCGCAATCAACAAGGTGATTTTGTTTTCCTGAAAATCGCTCAACAAGCGCTGGCGTTTATCCTGCGGCACATCACCGCTCAGTGCGGCCGTTTTGTAGCCGTTAGCGTTCAGGAAGTCATCGAGTCGTTCGGCACAGCGCTTGGTGTTAACAAAGATGATGCTGCGTTGAGGTTTGTGCTGGTTCAAGATGCCGACCAGCAACGGAATTTTTTGCTCATTCGAAGGACAAAATGCGCTTTGCTGGATGGCTTTGGAGGTGACTTCCTCGGCCTCGATGCGAATCAAAACCGGATTGTTCATGTGCTCATAAGCCAGCTCGGTCACTTTGTAGGATAAAGTGGCCGAGAACAGCATGTTCAAGCGCTGTTCCGGTGGCGGCATGCGACGCAACAAGTAACGGATGTCTTTAATAAAGCCCAAATCGAACATGCGATCGGCTTCATCCATCACCGTGACTTTCACGTTATCCAGCGTGAACGCATTTTGCCTGTAAAAATCGATGATGCGGCCGGGCGTGCCGATGATGATATCAACGTTGGACTTTAGGCTGTCCAATTGCTTTTGGTAGTCGGTGCCGCCGTATATCAGCGCCATTTTAAGGTTAAGGTGCTTGCCCAGTTGCAGTGCATCCTTATGGATCTGAATCGCTAACTCGCGGGTTGGCGCGAGAATGATGGCCCTGGGATTTTTTATTTTTTTGATTTTGGCGACGGCTTTGGGTGCCGGATTTTCTATATCAAGTGCATCATCGGTTTGATCTTCTTCATCGTCGTCTTCAGCATCATTAATTAAATACTGAAAAGTTGCCAGCAAAAAAGTGGCGGTTTTGCCGGTTCCGGTTTGAGCCTGTCCCGCAATATCCTTGCCCCGCAACAGTAAGGGTAGGGCTTTTCTTTGGATCGGGGTGCAGTGGTTAAAACCTGCGTCTTTTAAGCTGCGTAAGATAGAATCAGACAATTCAAGATTGCTGAAGCGGATTTCTGTTAAATGTGTATTGTTCATAGGCTATAGGATAACGTAAAAATCAAATCAGCTGAAATTGATTGACTACCGGCTTTATCCCTCCTATAGTTTTGATTTTAACAATTGGAGAAATAAAGTGAGCGATTCAGTCCTTCATGTAAGCGATAGTGAGTTTAACGAAACTGTTCTTAAAGCTGCGGGTCCTGTCCTGGTTGATTATTGGGCTGAATGGTGCGGACCTTGCAAAATGATTGCACCGATTCTGGATGATATTGCAAACGAATATGCAGGCAAGCTGACCGTTGCAAAACTAAATATAGACGAAAATCCGGATACGCCTCAACACTATGGTGTGCGCGGCATTCCAACATTAATGCTGTTCAAGGACGGCGAAGTGGAAGCGACTAAAGTGGGCGCCTTGTCAAAGTCGGAACTTGCCAAGTTTATTGATAGCAACATCTAAACTCATTACCCAATTACTTAGATCAAGCTCAGATTCAGCTCAGGCCTGTCACAAAAGGTTGGACGGGGCTGAGTACTTGAGTTAAACTTATGCGGTGCGATAATCATGCGCACCCAATCATATCGTCCGATAAACTACATCCCTGAATTATTCCTGTCCTAGTAGTTGCGGTTTAACACCGTAGTTACTTTTCCTTGAGTTTCTTTTATATGAATCTAACTGAGTTAAAACTAAAACAAATAAGTGAAGTTATTGAAATCGCCGAGTCCCTCGGGCTTGAAAACGTTGCCAGATCGCGAAAGCAAGACTTGATTTTTGCCATCTTGAAAAAACAGGCCAAGGCTGGCGACGATATATCAGGCGACGGCGTTTTGGAAATTTTACAGGATGGTTTTGGTTTTTTACGGACACCCGGTTGTTCATATTTAGCGGGTCCTGACGATATTTATGTTTCACCCAGTCAAATCAGGCGATTTTCTTTAAAGACCGGCGATACGATCAGCGGAAAGATAAGACCCCCGAAAGATAACGAACGTTACTTCGCAATGCTCAAGGTTGACCAGATCAATTTTGAACCTCCCGAAAATACCAAAAACAAAATCACCTTCTCAAACCTGACTCCACTATTTGCCAAACAACGATTTGTTCTTGAGCGAGGCAATGGCACCAGCGAAGATTTAACCGGACGCATCATGGATTTAATCGCTCCGATAGGCAAAGGCCAGCGCGGCTTGATCGTATCGCCGCCCAAAGCCGGTAAAACCATGATCCTGCAAAGTCTGGCGCAGGCGATTGCGGAACAGAATCCTGAGTGTTACCTGATTGTTTTGCTGATCGATGAACGTCCGGAAGAAGTAACGGAAATGGAGCGATGCGTTCGCGGCGAAGTCATTTCCAGTACCTTCGATGAACCGGCAACCCGGCACGTACAGGTTGCGGAAATGGTCATCGAAAAAGCCCGCCGCTTGGTCGAGCACAAACACGACGTGGTCATTTTGTTAGACTCGATCACCCGTTTGGCCCGAGCCTATAACACCGTCGTGCCTTCATCAGGCAAGATCTTAACCGGCGGTGTCGATGCCAATGCTCTCGAAAAACCGAAACGCTTTTTTGGCGCGGCACGGAATATCGAAGAAGGCGGCAGCTTGACCATTATCGCCACTGCGCTGGTTGATACCGGCTCAAGAATGGACGAGGTCATCTACGAGGAATTCAAAGGTACCGGCAACATGGAGTTGCATCTGGATCGCAAAATTGCCGAGAAAAGAATTTACCCTGCGATTAACATCAACCGTTCCGGCACTCGTCGTGAAGAATATCTGGTTGATCCCGATACCTTGCAAAAAACATGGATCTTGCGCAAGATTCTTCAGCCGATGGATGAAACTGCAGCGTCAGAATTTTTGATCGGCAAGCTCAAAGACTTTAAAACAAATGCCGAGTTTTTTGAGTCGATGAAGCGGTAGTTTTTGTAAATCAGATAAATTGCGCAACATGATTGAGTGTTGCGCATTGCTTTAAAGGCTAAGGATTAGCCTTTTGGCGGCACATAGCCTTCCGGCATTTCGTTGTTGCCTTCAAACAGGAACTTGTTTCTTTCTTCCGCCAAGAATGCCCGGGTTTTTGGGTCAAAGCTGGCTAATCTTCCTTCATTAATCAGCATGGTTTGCTTGGCTAACCATTCATTCCAGGCTTGTTTGGATACTTTTTCAAATATTTCCTGACCTTTAGGGCCCGGAAAGGGCGGCGCATCCAGGCCTTCGGCTTCTATTCCCAATTTTACGCATTTAACCATTCTAGTCATTTTATCCCCGTGTGTGATTGTTGGAGCAACAGCTTAATCGGCGCGGCCAAGCCAAGCTTATTAAGTTGCCCGGTTTTATACCAGACAGTTCGATCGGCTTCCATCACAAAATTTATAGGGTTATCGGATCGAACCAGTAGCGGCGTATAGTCCAGATGATAATGGGAAAAGGTGTGGCGCCGGGTTGACAGTATTTGTTGGTCAGCAATATGAATGTTCCGGGTCAGGCACCAGTCGTGTGCCTCAGTAATACTATCGAATTCCGGCAGGCTCCATAAGCCGCCCCAGATACCGGTTGGAGGCCTTTTTTCCAGTAATATACAGTTATCGGCATTGCTCAGTAACAATAAGGTCAGCTGTTTGACCGGCAAGGTTTTTGCCGGTTTCGGCGTTGGGTATGCCGAGACATTATTTTCACGTCTGGCTAAACATTCGGCATTCAGCGGACAGGCCTCGCAAGCCGGTTTACCGCGGGTACAGACGGTCGCGCCCAAGTCCATCATGGCCTGGGTATAATTCGCGACGCGGGCTATCGGGGTCAGCTTGGCGCTGAGTGCCCACAGCTCTTTATTGACAGCGCTATTGCCCGGCCAGCCGGAAACGGCTCTAAACCGGGCCAATACTCTTTTAACATTGCCATCGAGAATCGGGTGGCTTTTGTTAAAGGCGATGCTCAATATTGCTCCTGCCGTTGACAGGCCGATGCCGGGCAATTCGAGCAGCTCATCCAGCGTATCGGGAAAGCGGCCTTGTTCGGCAATAAGTTGCGCTGTTTTGTGGAGGTTGCGGGCGCGTGCATAGTAGCCCAGTCCCGACCAAAGATGCAGGACTTCATCAACAGGCGCACTCGCCAAGTCCGCGATGTCCGGGAATTTTGCAATAAATGCATTGAAATAAGGTATGACAGTTGCGACCTGAGTTTGCTGCAACATGGTCTCGGATAGCCACACACGATAAGGCGTCAGGTCTTTTTGCCAGGGCAGGTCTTTGCGGCCGTGTTGATCGAACCAAGCCAGGATATTGCGTTGAAAAGCGGATGGACTCATAAGAGGCAAAAGACGAAAGATGAAGGACGAAGGGGCGCATAGTTTAAGGGCTGCTTTTTTCGCCCTGTGTCTTTCGCCTTTTGCATGCTCCTCCTCACTTCAAAATGCCTTTTAACAGATTGCCCAGGCCAGGACCGAGTTTCTTGTCGAGTTTATTGATGAGTTTGTCGATTTTGGCTTTGTTTTTATCGCTCAATAATGACTCCAGGTCTATCGTATAGAGCGGTTTGTCGAGCGTTCCGGCAACATTAATCGCTACAGCGCCTTTAACTTGCTCGGGCTCAGTGGCAGTTGCATCAAGCAGCTTGGCGTCGATTTTGTAGTCCACAGCTTCAGAATTCAGGTTTACGTTGCCCTTGCCGTCGACTCGCAATTTGGAGGACTTGGCAACAAGGTCGTTATTCTGGATCAGGCCGTTAGTGATCGTGGCGGTGCCGGTCATTTCCGAAAACAGCGTTTGGTCATTTTTATTATCTGAAGGCAAGGCGGAGCCTTTAATGAGCGCCTTACCTTCATCGATGATTTTTTGCAGATTAAAACCCTTAAGTACGCTGTCTTTGAACATGAAGCTTAGCTGGCCGTTAAGTGATGTTTTCAATTCCTTTGTTTTTCGGCCCTGTCCCTGTAGCTGCGCGGATGCGTTAACCATGCCGCTTATTGGGGCTTCTCCCCGGTAGTCTTTCAGTAAGGGCTCAATTTGCACATGGTCTATTTTTTCGTTCACTGCCAGCGCTGGCTTATCGCCATGCGTATCCATATGAAGATCACCGGAATAGCTGCCTTGGTAAAACTGCTGAACCGCTTGCTGCGTGGTGAACACGCCGTTCTTGCTGCTCAAGTTTATACGGACATCCTGCATTGCCAGATCGTTGACCTTCAGTTTTTCGACCGACACTGTGCCGTCGGCACTGAGTTTCCTCAGTGTTTCAACAGGCAGAGCGGAGAGGCCGACAGCCAATAAAACGGCAGGGCTGGCGATGGGTTTGGAGGACTTATTGCGAGGGGATAAATAACGATCGACATCAAGCGCATCAATGCCCAAGTTGAAGCTAATAACCGATTCGGCAAAGCTTTTGATGCTGATAGCGCCTTTAATCTGGGTATCATCCAGGGTTAGTGCCAGATTTTGCAGGTCGGCCGAATCGCCTGTCGCGGTCAAATCAAAGTTGGCGGCTAGCTTGCTTAGGGCACTGGCATCCTGCATTGCGGGCAAGGCGATCGCCAGTTGTTGCATAACTTTGGCGGGGCTGAACGGCGCAATGGTAACCAGCCCCTGAAAGGAAGGCTTATCCTTAATAGAAGTGCCGGTCATTTCGGCGGCGGCAAGCGACACGTCGCCCGATTTAAGCTGCAACCCTTGAATTTTGGCTGTTTGTTGGTTCCAATTCAGCGCTGCATCGGCGATGGCTAATACCGTTGTTAATGGTTGGCCGGAAACGGCTTCGCCTGACGATACAACGTGCAAATCACTACGGCGTAGCGCAAAAGTATCAAGCTTTTCATTAACGGTTAACTCGGTGTTGAGTTTGATGGCGTGGATTAACGTGGACCCGCTCTTCAAAACGGTCATGGAAGCAGTGATATTAGCCGGCTCATCAAAGATAAGCTTATCGGCATTCAGGTTAAGGTCTTTTATTTCGATGTGTTTTTCGGTTTTCAGGTCGTCCCAGTTAATTCGTGCATTTTCAATAGTTATGTCGCCGATGGAAAAAGTCGTCTGCTCAGGTACTGGTTGGGCATCCGTTTTGTCGGCGACAACGGCGGGGGCGGTCTTGAGGTCAGAAGCTGTCAAATCATCCCAGTTGGTGAGTCCTTGTTTATTCCGGGCAAGATTTAAAACCAGGCCTTTTAAGACGATGCGGCTGATTTCTGCTTTTTTCGATAACAGCGGCAATAATCGTATGCCTATATTGCCTTCTTCAATTGTTGCAAAAGGGCGGTCTTGAAACTCCGGCGCATTGCTCAGCGCAATTTTTTCTGTTGAAATACCGGCCCAAGGGAACAACGAGAGTTTTAATTCACCGTCCAGCGTCAGTTCCCGGCCGGTTTTGTCCTTAACTGCGGCGATAATCTCAGGCTTAAAATCATTGGGATTGATGACGAATGGCAGGATGGAGACGACGGCTATCAGCAGCAAAGCCATTGCGGCAATTGTCGATAGGATGATTTTAAACGGTTTGCCCATAATGTTCCCCTTGCTTAAAAAATGTAATGACGATCAATTATGGAAATGATTATCTACTTATAACAGCTGTTGCCGGTTAAACGCTAATTGGATAAAGTCCAAGTTAGTAACTATTTATTATAATGAAAATGAGGTGTCAAAATGTTGCATTTAGCTAAATTTGCTGGAATTGCAGTGCTTGTATGGTTTTATTTATCTGCAAAGGAAAAGGGTGCGTCGCCTATTAATTGGGCTATCACCGGATTGGTTGGCTATTGGATTACGTGGTGGGCGGTTAAGCTGACCGTGGTTTCCGCTTTATTAGGTGTGGTCGCTAAAAATCCTACCGGAACTTTTCTGCTTCTGCAAATACCGGCTCTATGCGCGATCGGCGCGGCTTTTTTGATCAGAAAGAAATTATTGGCGGATGTTCCCGGAAATGATTAAACAGGGTTGCTGCTAGAAGGCCAAAAGACGCATGAGGCTTAGATGATGAAACATAAATATATGGTGTCGCTATTCTAATCTCGATTACTATGAGAAATTTGCTCATGCTCAGCTGGTTAGGTTAAAGTTAGATTAAAGTAATAAGATATAGTCAAGCTGTGTGCTAATGTTCTTATTCGCCAATGAGACTGTACAATGGAATGGCCATCCTCAAAAAATCGATCGTGTAAGGCATCCAGCACAGCGTCAAACCCGCCTGTTAGGTAATAGTACTCATTGAGTGAAGTAGTTACTTTCTTTATATTGCGAACTGTTGAGCAACAGATTGACCCTTAGACTGATTGGCAACAAGATTTCGGATTTTCATAAAAAACGCAAATACACCCTCGGCAAATATTTTTGCCGGGGAAAACAAATATTATTTCAGGCATAGTGAATGATTCTAGTAACGGGCGGAGCCGGATTTATCGGTGCAAATTTTGTCTTGGAGTGGCTGGCTCAATCTGATGAAACAGTCATTAACCTTGATCAACTGACGTATGCCGGCAATCGCGAGAACCTGGCCTCCTTGGCAGAGGATTCGCGGCATGTTTTCGTGCACGGCGACATCGGCGATTCCGTTCTGGTGGCCCGCTTGCTGGCCCAGCATCAGCCCCGCGCCATCATCAATTTCGCCGCCGAGAGCCATGTCGACCGCTCCATCCACGGCCCGGAAGATTTCATCCAGACCAACATCGTCGGCACCTTCCGGCTGCTGGAAGCGGTGCGCGCCTACTGGCACAATCTGCCAGTTGAAGCCCGGCAAAACTTCCGTTTGCTGCATGTGTCCACCGATGAAGTCTACGGCTCGCTCGTTAAAGACGCGCCGGCTTTTACCGAAACCCACCGCTACGAGCCCAACAGCCCCTACTCGGCCAGCAAAGCCGCCAGCGACCATTTGGTGCGAGCCTATCATCACACTTATGGCCTGCCCGTGCTCACCACCAATTGCTCCAACAATTACGGACCGTACCATTTTCCGGAAAAGCTGATCCCGCTGATGATTGTCAATGCGCTCGCAGGCAAGCCCTTGCCGGTGTATGGCGATGGCCAGCAAATCCGGGACTGGCTCTACGTCAAAGACCATTGCAGCGCCATCCGCCGCGTGCTGGAGGCGGGCAAAGTCGGTGAGGTCTACAACGTGGGCGGCGGCAACGAAAAACCCAACATCGACATCGTCCACACGGTTTGCGCACTGCTCGACGAGCTCCGCGCCCGAGCCGACGGCAAGAGTTATCGCGAACAAATTACCTATGTCACGGATCGCCCCGGCCACGATCGCCGCTATGCCATTGACGCCAGCAAGATAGGGCGTGAACTCGGTTGGACGCCGGCCGAAACTTTCGAGACCGGCATCCGCAAAACCGTCCAGTGGTACCTGGAAAACCAGGACTGGGTCGCCAACGTCCAATCCGGTGCCTACCGCGAATGGGTAGAAAAGAATTACACCGGTCGTGCCGCATGACGAATGCGCTAAGAGCGGATTTGCACGGCGCAGCCGCCCGCAGGGTGTCGGGCAGGGATAGCTCGACATGAAAATCCTGCTGTTCGGCAAAAATGGCCAAGTCGGCTGGGAGTTGCAGCGCAGCCTTGCGCCGTTGGGCGAGCTGGTGGCGCTGGGCACGGACAGCCAGGATCTGTGCGGCGACTTCACCGATCCGGACGGCATCGTTAAAACCGTTCGCGCCGTCGCCCCGGATATCATCGTCAATGCCGCCGCCTATACCGCCGTCGACAAAGCCGAGAGCGAACCCGATCTGTCCCGTACTATCAATGCCCTGGCGCCCGGACGGTTAGCCGAAGAAGCCCAGCGGCGCGGCGCCTGGCTCGTTCATTATTCCACCGACTACGTGTTCGACGG
>NZ_JALOCF010000093.1 GCF_023227905.1 Methylobacter sp.
CGGGTAGTCACTAGCTAAATCAAAAGAGCGGGATAAGCATGTAGACCTTGTGGCGGAGTACTTGCGGACGCGGGTTCAATTCCCGCCGCCTCCACCAAAATTCTAAAACCCGCAAGCCGAAAGGCTTGGCGGGTTTTTTATTGCCCGACGGAATAAAAATAATTCAGTAACAATCTGTAATTTTCTGAATATGTTTGTTTTTTCGCAATAAACTCAAAGTTTTCCTGTACTGTAATCAGCCATCCGTCAGCATATAACGGAATTTTATCCATTCAATATGCTGGCCTTAATCATCTCCTGCAGCACTTCAACTTTATTGATCACGCAGTTTCTTCACTTGCGATGCCATCTATCAAAAAATTGGATCGGCTTTTAAGTCGCTTCAAAGGCAGTTGGCATCGATAGCTCAGTAGTGCGCTTTCTGATAAGTGATAATACGTATTGATTAAAAAAGTTGGACATTCTATTTTGTATGTTTGTACAGCAACACAGATTACGCTACAAAAACACTGATAGATTATGTATCTAACGATACTCAGGAAATTAGTAGATGGACATGGAAAACCCTATGTTGAAAGCAAATCGTTAGGTTCGGTATTGCAGACATAAACGGCGGAGAAGTGCTTGAGAGTCCACTGATTCATGTTGAGTGAGCAACCTTACAATTCATAGTGCCTCAAGGTTTTTACAAAATTGGACAGTTTGTCGCCCAGATAAGCGGGATAAGATACAACATTTACTCGGCTAAATTCCGAGTGGATAGACTTAATCTGCAAAAGCAAGAGCGGCTAATGCTTTAGCAGCCCGAATGAAAGTCAAATTTACTGTGTAAGACTTTTATTATGTCTACACAAGCCAATGTAGATAGAGTTAAAAAACAATAACTTGTTTCTAATCTCAACTATACGAATGTTAGGCATAGTGTAACAGCAGCCCCTTTGGGTTTGAGGTCGTCAAATTATTCCTTTATTTACCCCATTATAAAAGTGGCTATCGAGCATAAAAAATGGATTATCCAATATGATACAAGCCCGTGCCATACTTATTATGGCATTGATATTCCTATGCTTTTCAGTGTCGGCGGAACCCATTCATCTCCAACTGCGCTGGCATCATCAATTTCAATTTGCTGGTTATTACGCGGCGCTGGAGAAAGGTTATTATAAAGACGCGGGGCTCGATGTAACCATCCACGAAGGCACCTCGAAAAAAAAGCCGGTACAGGAAGTCCTTCAAGGTCATGCCCAGTACGGCGAGGCCAATAGCGAATTATTGCTGGAACGGTTGCGCGGCGCGCCACTGGTGGCTTTGGCTGCGATCTATCAACATTCTCCCTCCGTGTTAATCGCGCGCAAGAGTGCCGGAATTCATTCACCTGATGATTTAGTCGGGAAAAAAATCATGTTGATGGATCAAACTGTCGATGCTGATTTTGTCGCCATGTTCAATAATGAGGGCATAGACAAAAACCGCCTTCATATCATCCCCAGCAGTTATGAAATTCGTGATTTGGTTGACGGCAAAGTAGACGCGTTTAACTCTTACCTGAGCAACGAGCCTTATTTTCTAAAGCAACGAGGGGTTGAGTTTACCGTGCTCAACCCGCGCAACTACGGTGTCGATTTTTACAGCGACATCCTGTTTACAACGGAAGAAGAACTTAAACAACATCCCGAACGCGTAAAAGCATTTCGCAAAGCCAGCCTTGAGGGGTGGTATTACGCAATGAATCACCCGCAGGAAATCATTGACCTGTTGATCGATAAATACAAAGTCAACAAATCCAGAGACCATCTTGAATTTGAAGCCGATGCAATCAATTCATTAATAATACCGGATGTGATCGACTTGGGGCACATGAATCCCTGGCGCTGGCGGCACATGGCGGAAACATTCGTTAATGCGGGCATGGCTGAAAACGATAAGTTATTGCAAGGTTTTAGCTATGATCCTGATCCTAAAGCCGATCAAGAAAAGCTGATCCAATATGTCAAAATTGGCGTAATCGTCATCCTGATAACCAGCTTTATTACCTTAATCTTATTAGCTTCTTATAGGTCACTAAAACGGAAAAATAAAATAGCCCTGCGTAATGAAAAACTTTTACGCCTGGCGCATGAGACGGCAGGTATGGGTTATTACGTGATTGATCTAGTCACTGGTCATTGGGAAGGTTCGCCCTTGCTCGATAAGATTTTCGGCGTCGACGCGCACTTTGAACGGAATATTTCCAGTTGGGCAACATTGGTTCATCCCGAACATCGTCAGCGTGTGCTCGATCGCTATCAGGAAATAATTCGTAACCACGAAAGGCTTTTGCTGGAGTATGAAATTATCCGCCCAAACGATACCGATACGCGCTGGGTGATCGCTCATGGTTACATTGAATTCGACAAAGCCGGTAATCCTTTAAAACTGGTGGGCACCATTCAGGACATTACCGAGCGCAAGCAGACAGAAGAAATCATTGTCTGCCTTAATAAAAAGCTGAAAAAAAAGGTTCACAGACAGACCAATGAGTTAATTGCAAGTAATGTGAGTTTGATGCGGAAAGTTGAAGAGCTCGACCGTTCAAGGCACCAATTAATAGAGCGGGAAGCAAAGCTCAACTCCATTTTTAATGCGTCAGTGGAAGGTATTATTACTATTAACGTATCTAATATCATCGTATCTGCGAATGCCGCAGTAGAAACCATATTCGGCTATAAACCGGAAGAACTGGTTAACAGCAGTATCAGTAAACTTATACCATTACCAGCAAGGGCAATGAATGACAGCGCCTTTCCCAATGCATTAAAAACTCTCAACCAAATTCAAGAGATTGATGGTCTACACAAAAACGGTTCTTTAGTGCCTTTAGATATATCTACAGCGAAGTACTCAATCGATAATGAGCACTTTTTTACCCATATTGTGCGTGACGTAAGTATGCGTAAATATCAGGAACAGAAAGAAACGAAACATTTGAAGGAACTCGCTCATGTCACTCGCCTTGGGTTGATGGGCGAAATGGCATCCGGCATTGCGCATGAAGTCAACCAGCCTCTGTCTGCGATTTCCAGCTATACACAAGTCAGCTTAAACCTAATTAACGCAGAACTTCCTGATCTGATAAAGCTCGCCGAGATATTGCATAAAACACAGGATCAGGCTTTAAGAGCAGGGCGGATCATTCATCGGATGAGGGAATTCGTTAAATCTCATGCACAAAAGTGCTCAAGCGCCGACATTAATAAATTGGTCCATGACAGTGTCGGTTTGTGTATGGCTGAACTTAAACAAAACGATATAAAGCTGACATTTGAATTGGACAATAACCTGCCGCCTGTCCATGTGGATCAGATACAGATTGAACAGGTCATCATAAATTTAATCAGGAACAGCGTTGATGCCGTGAAAAGCTTAGCTGAAAAACAGCAGCGCCAATTAACTATCTCTAGTCGAATGACATTCAATAACAGCATACAAATCAGGGTGAAGGACAATGGGGTGGGAATTGATAAAGAGCAGCAACAAAAGATATTGACGCCTTTTTATACCACCAAGGCAGATGGCATGGGCATGGGGTTGTCGATCACTCGCTCACTCGTTGAAGCCCATGATGGAACATTGAATTTCAATAGCCAGCCCGGCAAAGGAACCACATTTTATTTCACTTTACCCATACAGAGAAATTCTGACAGCCACCAATAATAAGTCGTCTATCCGATTCATGTAGATGGCAATGAATTTTTAATGCGTAATTTGCCTAGCCTTGAGGCTGAACCAATAAGCCAAGCGCTCTTTTTCACGTACGCGGTTGCAGTAGTTTTGCCACCAAACCGGTCCAGCCGGTCTGGTGCGATGCTCCTAAGCCAGTGCCGTCATCGCCGTGAAAATATTCGTGGAATAACAGGTAATCATTAAAGTGCGGATCATTTTGCAGTCTTTCATATCGACCATATACGGGTCTACGCCCGTTTCCATCTTTGCGGAAAATCCGGGTTAGCCGCTTGGACAATTCATCGGCCACTTCATTGATAGATAGAAAAACGCCGGAGCCGGTCGGGCATTCTATTTTAAAGCTCTCGCCATAGAAGCCGGCGAAACGCCTGAGCGAATTGATCAATAGATAATTGACTGGGAACCAGATAGGGCCACGCCAATTGGAATTACCGCCAAACATGCCGGATTCGGCTTCACCCGGCTGGTAGTGCACGCTCATCGGCGTGTTGACACAGCTAACTACGTAAGGCTTACCATGATGCGCCCGCGATAAGGAACGCACGCCGTAGTCGGATAGAAACTCAGTCTCGTCGAGCATGCGTTGCAACAGCTTCTTTATCCGGTGACCGCCAAGCAGGGACAGCAAATGGCGGTTGCCTTTTCCCGGCACGTCCCAATCGGCAACTAACGAAGCCAAATCGGGACGGTAATCGAGGAACCATTTCATACGGCGTTTGAAGTCCGGCAGCTTATCCAGTAATTCGGGTTCGATGATCTCTACCGCATAAAAAGGAATCAAGCCAATCATTGACCGTACTTTGAGCGGGATCATTCCGCCATCCGGAGAGCGCAGGATGTCATAGAAAAATTGGTCCTGTTCATCCCAAAGACCGATACATTGCTCGCCGCCTATGCTGGTCATTGCTTTGGCGATATAGAGGAAGTGTTCGAAAAACTTGGTGGCGATATCTTCATAAGCACGATCATGCAACGCCAATTCCAGCGCAATGCGCATCAGGTTCAGGCAGTACATCGCCATCCAGCTGGTACCGTCGGCCTGGTCGATACGGCCGCCGGCAGGCAACGGGGCGCTGCGGTCGAATACGCCGATATTATCCAGGCCGAGAAAGCCGCCCTGGAAGACATTGTTGTCGTCAGCGTCCTTACGGTTGACCCACCAGGTAAAGTTGATGATCAATTTGTGCATGATCCGTTCCAGGAAGTCGAGATCGCCAGTACCATCGGCGCATTGGCATTCGGATTTATAGACCTCCCACGCGGCCCAGGCATGAACAGGCGGATTGACATCCCCCAACTTCCATTCATAAGCCGGTAACTGGCCGTTAGGATGCATATACCATTCCCGTGTCATCAGCAGCAGTTGGTTTTTGGCAAAGGCTGGGTCGATCATTGCCAGTGTTACGCAATGAAATGATAGGTCCCATGCTGCATACCACGGATATTCCCACGTATCGGGCATAGAAATGACGTCGGCATTATTCAGGTGTTGCCAGTCTTTGTTGCGTCCATGGCGGCGCTTTATCGGCGGCGGAACTGTTGCCGGGTCGCCTTTCAGCCATTGGGGGATGTCGTAGTAATAAAACTGTTTGCTCCAGATCATACCGGCCAAGGCTTGGCGTTGGATCAGTTGGGCGTCGGCATCCGTCAAAGCCGTTTGTAGCTCGGCATAAAAGTCGTCAGCCTCGCTACGGCGCGCACAGATTAGGGTATCGAAGTCATTAAAGGGACGTAGGTTTTGACTTTTGCTCAGGCGCAAACGCACTTCCACCTTATCGTGAGCCGGAATAGAAAAGCTGAAATGCCCAGCCGCCTTGGTGCCGTTTCTTTGCGGATTCACGGCATGCTGGTCGCCGTGGATGATGTATTCATGGAAGCCATCCTTGAAATAACCGGCGGCTTGTTGCTTATACAAATGCGGCAGATTGGTTTCGTTGTCGCAGAACAGCAGGTTGGGATCACCGTCGAAATAACAATGATAGCTGCCCAGTTCTGCGTGTTGAACTAGGATGCAGTCGGTTTCGGCCGCCGAAAGTGTCGGGCGAGTGGCATCGTAGCCCCAGCTCCAGGTGTTGCGAAACCAAAGCTGCGGCAGTATATGTAGCGGGGCAGCGTCTGCGCTGCGGTTATGCGCGGTAATTAACATCAGGATGTCATCAACGCCGGCCTTGGCGTATTCTATAAACACGTCAAAGTAACGATCGTCGTTAAATATGCCGGTGTCCAGCAGCTCGAATTCCGGCTTGTCTCTACCGCGCTTGCGGTTATGTTCGACCAGTTCCGCATAGGGAAATGCCTGTTGCGGATACTTGTACAGCATTTTCAGGTAAGAGTGGCTGGGCGTTGCGTCGAGATAGTAATAAAGTTCCTTGACGTCTTCGCCGTGGTTGCCTTCGCCATTAGTCAATCCGAACAGGCGCTCCTTGAGTATCGGGTCCTGTTCATTCCATAAAGCCAGGCCCAGACACAGTCGCTGCTTTTCATCACAGAGACCTGCGATGCCGTCCTCACCCCAGCGGTAAGCTCGGCTGCGGGCTTGGTCGTGGCTAAAGTAGTCCCAGGCGTTACCGTCTTCGCTGTAGTCTTCGCGCACCGTGCCCCATTGACGCTCGCTCAGGTACGGCCCCCATAATCGCCATGCTGCTTCGCCGCTACTTTGCACTAGCAGGCGATGTTTTTCAGCATTGGCTTGGGATTTGTTGGTTGATTTTGTCATGCTGTTTGCCTCAATGACATTACGATCTTTTGGGAAATAAGAGCAAAGACTCAATAGGCCCTCTGAATAAATGCCGGTAAGGAGACGTAACGGCGCCGAAAGCTTTCTATTAGTGTTTATTTTTCAGGGTATTCGCAAACAGAGATTACGGAACAATGCCTCCAAGGCCTTGTTGCAGCTTAGGAGCAGACGGATTTTTAAATTATTGAACTGTATGAGTGACATTATTAAAATTGAGTAAAACTGTGCTGGGATGTAGTCCCTGGGCTTTTTCCATGTGGAGAAATGTCCCGATTGTTATTATTGTTGTGCCTTGTCTCGACAGAACGCCGCTGTCATGGGTAGAGTAGGAAAGCCAACAGTAGTCGCTTTACAAGGGTTTGAGCAGATTTTGGATCTTCGGTAACTGCTTCTCGCATCCGTGCAAGTTGTAAAAGCGTCTACTGTTGGTGATTGGCGGTTTGCTTTATTAGAAGCAACAATGCAAAACGCACTACATCGCTAAAATCAAGGGCTTCACCTGGGAAGTGAGAATATCCTCAACAATATTAGCGATAAGAAAACAAGCCCGTTTAAGGTTGATAGCATGATGCGGGCAGGACGGAAGATAATATTTTTGTAGAACATAGTTAGTGTCCTCCTGTAGTAATCGCCAGTCAGTCTTGGCCTGACATTACTTTCCTCTTTGCTAAAAACAAAAAAGCCGAACTACCTGTATGACTTTCTTTTAGTCACTTTCGGCAGTCCGGCTTTCCTATTGATTAGGATCCGCGACTTTCTGCTCCTGTCTTTCGGCAGGATTGGCTTTATCGTATGTAGCGCAAGTGTGAGTCAGGATTAGATAAATGTCTATTGATATAAATACTTAAAGTATTTTGCGTAGGTTTTTTGGATAGTGTTTCGACATTGGCATGCATGGCATTAATGGTGTCTATATTCGGCAAGTTGGCTGCCGCCATGTTTTTGGAGCCATTTACGAGTTAGCCGTTAATTTACATTTATATTTTCGGCTAGTAATTCCAATATTGCAGCATCACAAGCCCCGCATCCTGAACAAGCGCCGGTCATTCTGGATATGCCGTCAAGATTGTCGACCCCATTATTAATAAGCTCCTTAATTTGCCCTTTAGTTGTTCCGCTACAGTGACAAATAACATCCTGTTTTTTATCCCGATTAAGATCATTCATATAGAGTGCTTGGGCTTCTGTATCGCTCTGTATTCATGCGGTTTGGTTTATGGCAATGATTTTTAGGCCTGATTAAAACCCAGTTCATGCAATTGCATGTTGATAATTTTAAGCGCAGCCAATACCGCCGCAAAAACCTGGTTGGAATGCACGGCGCGAGTCTTGCGTAGCTCATTGCCGCAATCCCAAGTGATAACACACTCGGTTAAAGCGCTGGTATGCCCGCCTTTGGGTATCCGTATTTCAAAATCGGCCAGTGCGGGCAGGGTGTAGTTATGCTGCTTCATGATCTTGTTGATGGCATCGACAAAGGCATCGAAGCCGCCGTTGCCGGAGCCTGAGGCAAGATGTGTCGTGCCCATGACTTTTATTCGCAAACTGGCGGTCGATTCTAAATCGAGGCCGCTGGTGATCGAACAGTTGAGCAGCTTGATATGCTGGTAACTCTTGCTTTCCAGTACGTCGGCAATGATAAAGGGCAGGTCGTCGGTAGTGATGGTTTGCTTTGAGTCGCCAAGGCTGACGATCCGGGCCAGCACTTTTTTCTGGTTCTCTTCCGACAGGTCGAGTTCCAGCATTTCCAGGTTTTTTTTCAGCGACGCCTTGCCGCTCATCTTGCCCAAGGCGTAGCTGCGGGTGCGGGAGAAACGTTCCGGCCCCAATTTTGTTTTGTACAGTCCGCCCTTTTGGTCGCCGTCGGCATGGATGCCGGCGGTCTGGGTGAAAACATCGGCACCGACGATCGGCGCATTGGCGGCGATGCGTTTGCCGGAAAAGTTTTCGACCATGGAGCTGATGCGGACGATATGGCTTTCATCGATAGACAGTTGTATGTTCATCTTATCGCGCAACACCACGGCCACTTCAGCCATTGAGGCATTGCCCGCACGTTCGCCAAGGCAGTTAACGGTGCAGTGTATCGCATTGACGCCGGCGCGAACCGCGGCCATGACGTTGGCGGTCGCCAATCCGTAATCATTGTGCGGATGAAAATCGAATTGTATTTGTGGATAGCGGATGCACATGTCGCTGAAGCTTGAGAATACTTCATCTGGCGATAAAACGCCGAGGGTATCGGGCAGCATGAAATGACTGATGCCGACGTCCTTCAGGTTGTCCATCAGGCCGTAAACATAACCTGGGTTGTCGTGATAACCGTTTGACCAGTCTTCCAGGTAGACGTTGACTTTCAGTCCTTGTTCCAGCGCGTAGTTAACGGTTTGCAGTACATCTGCGGTATGTTGTTCTAGTGTTTTGCCCAGCTGTACGCGGCAATGCTTTTCGCTGCCTTTGATCAGCAGGTTGATGACTTCGCCGCCGGTTTCCAGTATCCAGTCGACGCTACGCGTATGGTCGACAAAGCCCAGGACTTCAACGCGTCCGGCAAAACCTTCCTGTTT
>NZ_JALOCF010000026.1 GCF_023227905.1 Methylobacter sp.
GGGTATTTTGCGTGGATTGTCCGCCAACTTGGCGAAGATTCTGATACATCAGGTCTTCAAAGACAGCCCGGCCTCTCTTAAACCCTGTGGTATTGACGTTTGCCAAGTTATTGGAAATAACCGCCATTCTTGTTTGCTGGGCATCCAGACCGGATTTAGCCACCCATAATGCACGTTCTGTCATGATAATCTCCTCAGTGCCAATTTATTGTCTTGCTTAAACTAAAGCATGATCCATGCCAGATTTAATTGAACCTCAGATACCCTCTCAATTTCCAAAAAAAAAGCCGAGCTAGGCTCGGCTTTGTTAGCAATCTTGCGGCAATTGCTATCACATCTGCATCAGCTTGGCTCCTGCCGCAGAGTTTTCATCGACGCTCTTCATCACCTTGGTTTGCATTTCGAAATTCCTTGCCAGCTCAATCATGTCCACCATGGCGCTGATCGCATTGACGTTGCTGCCTTCCAATACGCCCTGCGCCAGTCTGACATCTGCATTGACCGCCACCGGCTGGCCATTTTTAGCGCGCAGCAAGCCATCAGTGGATTTTTCCAGATCCTCTGAGGCCGATTTAACCAGCTTAATCCGACCGACCTCCACCTGGGTTGTCGCATTACCGGAACCCAGCGGGATAATGCTGATAGTGCCGTCACTGCCTATGGTGACTTTTTCCGCCGGTTGAATGGTGATCGGACCATCCTGCCCCAGCACCGGCAAACCAGCGCCGGTCTGCAAAAAGCCTTCCGGAGTAATGTGCAAATCACCGGCACGCGTATAAGCTTCCTTGCCATCCGCGCCCTGTACGGCAAGATAACCTTCGCCGTTAATCGCCACATCCAGGTCTCCGCCCGTTGTCTGCATCGCGCCGGTGGAAAAATCTACTCCCGGCTTGTCGTTCATGGCATAAACCCGGGTAGGAAAACCCGCACCGTAAACAGGTCTACTGCGGAATTGCTCTAAGTCTGATTTAAATCCGGTGGTCTGGGTATTCGCCAAATTATTGGCGTTTGCCGTTTGCGCCAACAACGTTTGCTTGGCGCCGCTCATTGCGATATATAAACTACGATCCATAACAGCTCCCCTTAAACCAGAACTTTAAAACAAAATTAAAGCAAACATCATTCCAACAGCTTCAAGCTATCAAACTATGCATTCAGGATAGTTTGTATCAGGGTTTTTTCGGTAGTAATGGTTTGGGAATTAGCCTGATACGCCTGCTGGGCAATAATCAATTTAACCAACTGTTCGGATAAATCCACGTTGGAGCCTTCCAGAGCTGATGACTGAATGCCGCCAAAATTATTATCGCCGGCCGCACCATAAATAGGCGCCCCTGAAGTGGAAGTCTTCGCCCAGGAAGTATCGCCTAATTTGGCCAAGGATTGATTGCTTTGAAACCGCGCCAGCGCCACCTGCCCTAAAGCCTTGGAACCGCCGTTACTGTACCTGGCAAACACCACCCCTGTGTCATCGACATCGATGCCGGTCAAATTTCCGGCAGGCAAACCATCCTGGTCCAGACCATTGACGCTAAAAGGCGTAGCGAACTGGGTACTGCCAAAAAAGTCTATATCGAACGCCATCGGATCAACACTGATATTAGGATCAATGGACGCTAAGTTAATAGACCCAAAATCCACCTTGGTTGTTTGCGAAGAGCCGGCGGCGGCAGCCGCAACTGCCGCATTATAATTATTGGCCGCAGTCTGGGCGGCAGTTGCCGCTGCTGCCGCAGCAGCGGCAAGAGTGGCAGCACTGTCAGCCGTGGCACCATCAACAACAAGCGCCGCTGCAGTGGCATAGGCTGACGCCGCAGCAGCGGCAGCCGCCGCAGTCGTTTTAGCGGTAGTAGCCAGCCCAGCGGCGGCGCCAGAAGTACTATTAATAGTTGCAGCTGCCGCTGCCGAAGCTGTAGCAGATGCCGATGCCACCAAGGCTTTGGAAAGAGCTGCTGCAGCAAGCGGCGCGGTATATGCTCCGCCATTCGCTGGCGATACAGCGTTAGCTGATACTGTTGCAGCCGCCGTATCGGTAACCGTCGTATTCGCCGTCGTTACAATCGCCGCAGACTTAACAGCGGCAGCACGAGCCCCCACTTCATCAAGCAATCCGGATTCGGTAAAAGACATCGGTATGGGTAAGCCGGGAGTATTAACTGTTGCTGACACTGTCGATGCCGGCGCTGTTGCGGGCGGCACAGCCTGCCCACCCGTCGTAATGCCAAAACCATCGAGAAACAGATAGGCATCCCATACGTTAGCCACCGGTGTTTTCACATAATAAGTCGATGCGATATGCGCATTACCCTGAGTATCATAGGTAGTGACTGATGTTGTATTGTTATAGGACAAAGGATTGGTAGGATCAAATATTGTCGTTGACGGCTGATTGGCAGCTCCGTTGATATTCAATTTCATATTGATATTTTCGGTGGCGTTAGGCAAGCCTTGAGCAGTATCGATCGTCAATGGCCTGAAAACGCCGACGCTGAAGCCCTCCGCGGCGGTCGTGCCGTTTGGCGCAAAAGCCAATAAATACTGGCCCTTGTCATTAACCACATTACCTGAGCTGTTTAACTGAAACGCACCGTTGCGGGTATAGGCGCTGGGAACCGAAGGATCTACCGGTGCGGTTGGGTTGGCAGGATCGGGAAGATTCACGTCGTCGGCCAATACAAAAAAACCATTGCCGCTGACGGCAAGATCGAGGCTGTTCTGGGTAGACTCGATATTGCCTTGATTAAATTGTTGAGCCACTTCGGTGACTTTCACGCCGGAGCCCGGTTGAGTCTTGCTAACGCCACCAATACTGGTGGCATACACGTCCGCGAATTCCGCCCGCGACTCTTTAAAACCGGTGGTTTGCGAGTTGGCAATATTATTACCGGTTACCTGTAAATTTGTTGAGGCAGCTTTTAAGCCGCTTAATGCTGTTGCAAAACCCATGTTACACCCCCAATTCTAAAGAATTTGTTTAATCTCATTAAAATTGACACTGCCCAATCCGGTCAGATCAACCTTTATACCACTTGCGCCACTACCCATGGTTACACCTTCAACGCGCGAGAAAACTTCTGTTTCCAACGCGGTATTTTTTCCATCAATAGCTGTTGTGGCTTGAATTTTGTATACACCTGGGCTAACCATGACCTCATTTGAATTCAGGCCATCCCAAACAAAAGGCAATTTGCCCGCGGCATGAGCCCCCATATCCTTAGTTAAAACAACTGCACCTGTAGCCGCATCGGTTATCGTGACCTTAACGTTGGCTGCGCTGCTCGATAAATTAATATTGCCTGCTATATTGCCTCCGACTTCTAAGTTTCCCTGAGAGCTCGGCACAGATACATGTCGCCCTACTAAACTCGTTGCCTGCAATGCCTGACTAGAGTTGATTGAACTGGCAAAATCACCAAATGATTTTTGCAAATCCTGAATACCGGATACCGTCCCGAACTGCGCCATTTGTGTTATAAACTCACCATTTTGCATGGGTTGCGAAGGGTCTTGATGGGTCATCTGGGCAGTCATTAATTTTAAAAACTGCTCCTGTCCTAATGACGTTTTTTTAGGTGTTCCCGCCGTATCCGATTTGGGTGTGACGGTTAAGCTGCTGTAATCATTTGTTGCGCCTTGGATAGCCATTTTTATCTCCTTACTGCCCCATTTTTAATGTCTGAAGCATCATCTGCTTTGCCGTATTCAACACTTCAATATTATTTTGATAGGAACGCGATGCTGACATCATATTGGCCATCTCTTCGACGGTATTAACGTTCGATTTAAAAATGTAACCGTCGCTATTGGCCATCGGATGGTGCGGGGCATATTCCATCACAGGAGCGTCCTGGCTCTCGACCACGCCCAGCACGTTCACCTTACTGGTAGCGTTCTGCGTATTCATGGCCTTATCTAATTCAGCGGCAAACACCGGCTGTCTGGATTTATAAACCTCCGCCGCGCTACTGGCGACACTGTTCGCATTGGATATGTTGCTTGCGACCAGATTAAGCCTTAAGTTCTGTGCATTCATGCCGCTGCCGGCAATATCAAATATACTTAAACCCGCCATGACTATTGCCCCTTCAGCGCGGTCATCAGACCGGAAAACTTGTTATTGATGAACTGCAAACTGGCCTGGTACTGCACCGCATTTTCAGCGTACTTGGCTTGCTCGACATGCGCTTCGACGGTATTACCGTCCAATGAAACCTGATTGGGGTTCCGATACATGACATTTGCGCCAAATACTGGTTGCTGCTGTGGCGCAATATGTCCCGCATGGGTCCGCTCTATGCTCACGCCAGGAGCCATGCTTTGTTTTAGCACCGACTTAAAGTCCATATCTCGCGCTTTAAAGTTCGGTGTATCGGCGTTTGCCAAGTTAGCGGCCAGTATCTCGCCCCGCTTTTCCCGAAAAGCCAGAGCTTTAGGCTCAATGCCAAGTGCTGCGTCAAAGTTAATAGCCATGATGTACCTCCTGATTATTTATGCAAATACCAAAGCATGTGATATGCCAAATATATATATTCCATAAAGAATCAATAAGATATATTTTTTACAATTATTTATCTCTCCTCCACAGCTGATTATGCTTAAAATACTTTTGAATAATCCGGCAAAAAATAGCCGCTAATAAATAATCGATAAACAGACCGGCAAAAATACAAAGCAGCATGTCAATAAATTGACTGGCACCTAAAAATAACAGCGCATCAATCATGTGTCGCAATATATAAGCCATACAAAGGTCTTAACGATGATAAAAAACATCCTACTCATTTTGGTATTGACCTTTATTTTTTTTACCAAGGCTCATGCGGAACAAGGTTGGCAATCACACGAATCCATTGCTGAGGCCGTTAAAGCTTATATTGCGCAAAATATAAACCTGCTGGGTGAATATGAAGTAAATCTAACTCCGTTGGACAGTCGATTAAATTTGCCTCAATGCGCCGAACCGGTGGAGGTGTTTACAACAACCGGCTTAATTAAGGCGGGCAGAACGACTATCGGCGTGCGGTGTAATACAGAAAAAAAGTGGTCGATTTTTACTTCAGCCATCATCAAGACTTACCAAATGGTCGTGGTCTTATCTCAACCGATACAGCGAGGAGAAACCTTTACCCGACAACATCTTGCAATCGAAAAAAGAGAGGTGTCTAATCTCAGGGAAGATTTTGTCACTCAGCCAGAACAAATCGAAAATAAACAGGCCACACGCCAACTCAATACCGGAGCCATTCTCAGCCTAAAAAATCTTGTCATACCAAGACTTGTCAAAAGAGGAGATAAGGTCGTTATCAGCACGACAAAACCGGATTTTTCTATCAGAATGAGTGGGGTAGCGATGATGGATGGCGCCAAGGGGGAGCTTATCACGGTTAAAAACCAGAACTCGGGACGCGTCATTAATGCAACCGTTATAGAGCCTGGATTGGTCTCTGTTGATTATTGAACTCTCCAACTAACCTATTAAATAAAAGCTAAAGTTTCTTGCCGCACTGCCGATAAAGATTGCAAATGAAGAACACATTGAGGAATCTAACATGGCCATCGAAATAACCGGCAGAACGAACAGCCCAACGCCCATCAAAACGCCCCCAAAAGCTAGCGTTGAGGGTGAAAAAAAAGTAGCTGTTACAACCACCCCTGAAAAAGACGACGTTGTTGCTCTTACGACAACAACTCAGGAAATAAAAAAGGCCTTTGGCTCATCCCCTGCATCGCTCGTGGATATTGACAGGGTCAACTCCATTAAAAAAGCGCTTGCTGATGGAAGTTACCAAGTCGATGCCGAAAAAGTTGCCAAGAAATTAATTGATTTTGAGAAATTAATGCCATAAGTGCATAGCCATGATAAAACAGACCTATCCCATTACAGAGCAACTCATCCTCAATGCGCTACAACTGGCGCAGCAGCTTTACCAGGAGCTCAATCGGGAGGCTGATGCCTTAAAAAACCTGCACCAGGCTGAACTGATCAGCAGTATCGCCGCGAATAAAAAGCAACTGGTTGTGCAACTGGAGCAGTTCAACACGCAAATCGCCCAAGTTTTGGCAACGGAGAAATTGCCTAACGATCAGGACAGTATCAAGGAATATTTTAACCGGGCTGAAACAGCCGGTCTGTCAACCGCCGAATCAGCCGGCAACTGGACTCAACTCATGCTCGTCTGCGCGGAATGCAGAAACCTGAATGAGCAAAACGGTGCGGGCATTGATCTTTTATCTCGTCACACCAAGCGCTCACTGGACATTTTGAAAGGCAAGCCGGAGTTTGCAAATACTTACGGCTCTGACGGTTCAGCCCAAAGCGACCGGTATAGTCGTACCCTGATTTCGGTATAACCACTTCTTCGTGCTCGGCACATTATTAGAATAAATCCTACCGATTTTGACTGAAACAGCCATCCTTGCGCCCAGTCGGCGCACATTAATTTAAGTAACTGTTTAATAACCTCATTATTTAACGACACATCCCGACTGATGTGTTTTCTGGCAATAAAACATCTTCTTTCAACTCATCGATGCACTTCGAAGAGAACAAATGAATTAAATACCCATCTATGGTACAATCTTCTCTGTTTTTGCCCCGATAGCTCAGCTGGATAGAGCGGTCCCCTCCTAAGGGACAGGCCGGTGGTTCAAATCCGCCTCGGGGCACCATTAATATCAACAACTTAAAAACACTCCAGCTTACACCTACCCGCGACAAGAGACCGCACCTAACGCCATACTTAATAAAACGCCAATATTCCAGCAATTAACTAACCCTGTTTTTTGCCGCGTTTTTATTTAATTTTCAACACCCTTTTCACAATGCTGTAAGACGCTTGTCATCAGCAACCTTTTATTGAGACTCTAACTAATATGCCATTTACCACCCTCGGTTTATCTGACCCACTGCTGCGCGCCATTGCCGACGCCGGTTATACCACGCCATCCCCGATCCAGTCGCAAGCTATTCCCGCCGTTTTAAAAGGCCATGATGTCCTGGCTGCGGCACAAACTGGGACAGGGAAGACAGCGGGATTCACCCTACCGATCCTGCACCGCTTATCACAAAAGTCTTATAACAATAACCGGCCGGTCAGGGTATTAATCCTGACCCCAACCAGAGAACTTGCTGCGCAAATAGGCGAATCGGTCAGTAAGTATGGGGCGCATTTGCATCCCCGTTTAAAATCCGAAGTCGTGTTTGGCGGGGTAAAAATCAACCCGCAGATGATGAGATTAAGAGGCGGCGTCGATATACTGGTCGCCACGCCAGGTCGACTTTTAGATTTGGTCAACCAAAATGCGGTCAAGCTCGATCAGGTAGAAACACTGATACTTGATGAAGCCGACCGCATGCTGGACATGGGCTTCATCCGGGACATCCGTAAAATTATCGCCTTACTGCCGAAAAAGCGCCAAAACCTGTTGTTTTCGGCGACCTTTTCAGAAGACATTCGTAAACTCACCACAGGGCTTCTGGTTAATCCGATAAAAATCGAAGTTGCTCCGCGCAACACCGCCGCGGAACTGGTCGAGCAAATCGCTTATCTGGTTAATAAAGCCAACAAAACCGAGCTGCTCTGTCACTTGATAAAACAAAATAACTGGCAGCAGGTTTTGGTATTCACTACCACTAAGCACGGCGCAAACCGGCTCACCGAAAAACTCAACAAAATCGATATCAAGGCCGCCGCAATACACGGCAATAAAAGCCAGGGCGCCAGAACCAGTGCATTGGCTGGCTTTAAGGCCGGTGAAATCAGAGTGTTGGTAGCAACCGATGTGGCGGCTCGCGGCATTGATATTAACCTGTTGCCTCATGTGGTCAATTTTGAATTGCCCCGCGCTGCGGAAGATTACGTGCATAGAATCGGCCGCACCGGACGCGCAGGCGAGGAAGGCCAAGCCATCTCATTGGTATCGCATGATGAATACAGTAGTTTGAGATTGGTTGAAAAACTGATCGGCAAGGAAATTAAACGCGAACAAATTACCGGTTTTGAGGCGTCCGCAATTGCACCGCCGATGCCTCCGGAACCGCCACGAGGCCCGCGTCCTGCCAGAAACTCAAGCCAGCGCCGCAAACCCGCCGGCAACCAAGCCAGTCAAAAGCCTAGAGCAAAAAGCGCTTAGCTTCTTGCTCAAGTCGGGTTACGTTGTGCTAACCCGACAACCTCATCCCCATTGGGATTTGCGAACGTTAAAATTGCGTCCCTTTATTTTGCCGTTCCTTAAGCAAGCCAAGGCCTTGTCGACGCTATCACGTTTGATAGCCACGTAGGCATGGGCATCAAAAATATCAATTTTGCCCACTTCACTGCCTTCGATTCCCGCTTCGCCGGTTAACGCGCCCAATATATCTCCCGGACGTACTTTATTCTTGCGCCCGCCGTCTATCCATAAGGTCACCATCGGCGCTTCGAAGCGCAGCTCTAAGCTCATCTGGAACGGCGCAACTTCATCCCATTTAGCGGGAGTATTTTGATACTCTTCAATCGTCTTAACCCGGTTTAATTCCTTTTCCGTGCATAAGCTTAACGCCAAACCTTTTTTACCGGCGCGGCCGGTGCGCCCGACTCGATGTACGTAAATTTCAGGATCCCAAGGCAATTCATAATTAATCACCGCCTGCATATCCTTAATATCAAGGCCCCGCGCAGCAACGTCTGTCGCCACCAGCACCGAGCAGCTCTTGTTGGCAAAACGCACCAACACCTGATCCCGATGCTTTTGCTCTAAATCGCCATGCAGCGCCTGGACCGAGAAGCCGCTGTTTTCAAGCGCACTCGCCACGTCTTGGCAATCTCTTTTGGTATTGCAAAAGACCACGGTTGATTCAGGGCGGTAATAGGATAAAAGATAGCCCAGCGCGTTTGTCCTTTTCGACTTTTCTACCTGATAAAAACGCTGCTCGATATCGCTGTCGTGATGGCTGGTTTCGATGCTGACGGAAACCGGCTTAAACTGGAATTTTTGACTCATCTCCCGAATAGGATCGGCGTAAGTCGCCGAGAACAGCAAGGTTTGCCGATGTGTCGGTGCGTATGAGATCACGTCGGTAATGGCCTCTTCAAAGCCCATATCCAGCATTCGGTCCGCCTCATCCAGCACCAATACTTTGAGATTACTCAAGCGTAAACTGCGTTTGCGCAGATGTTCCTGTAACCGTCCAGGGGTACCAACAACAACATGGACACCATGCTCCAACGAACCCAGTTGTGGCCCGAAAGGCACGCCGCCACATAAGGTCAGTACCTTAATGTTTTGCGTAAATCGGGCCAATCTACGAATCTCCTTGCAAACCTGATCGGCAAGCTCCCGGGTCGGGCAAACCACCATCGCCTGAACCCTGAAACTGTTCAAGTCCAGCTTGGACAACAGTCCAATGCCAAAAGCGGCGGTTTTGCCGCTGCCGGTTTTGGCTTGCGCTATCACATCCCGGCCCTCAAGAATATGCGGCAGGCTTTCCGCCTGGATAGGCGTTAAATGGGTGTATCCCAGGGATTCGATGTTTTCAAGCAGGGCGGGTTTTAAAGCTAGGGAGGAAAATTTGGCAGTGTTCACAAAGACTCTTTATGTTGACGCAAATGGCGGCGAACTGCCGTCATTCAATCGCTTATGATACCAGATACGGGACATTTAAGCCGGACAAGGTTGATTTTTCAGTATAAATTCAATCTGGGGGATGCAGAGACGGCATTCCCATGCCGAAGAGATTGTGAAAGTATTATCCAAATCAGGCTGAAAGGGTTATTTACCACAGAGAACACGAACGACTGCACGGACGCAGGAGGTAGAGCAACGCATGGAGCAGTTGCCGAGGACACAGAGAAAATAATCTCATTAATTGAATATATTAAAAACTCCGTGTTCTCGGCAATTGCTCCTGCATTGCCTACACGGATGTAGGTACTTAGCGTGAGCACGACTGCACGGATGCAGGAGGTAGAGCAACGCAGGAGCAGTTGCCGAGGAGCGAAAGCTGCGCCTAGAGCGCCTACTGTTGGTGCTCTCGATTGCTGTTCCCGACGCAATTCTACCTCCCCCATCCTTGGGGTCGTACCTCCTGCATAACCCACAGGGATGTGGGGAATGCAGAGAAATGACAGGATCATTTCCTGTCCGTGCAGTCGTCTGTGCCCTCCGTGGTTAGTCTCTTTAATCGAATACTTTCACAGCCTCCGAAACATGGGAATAAAACACAACAATTATTCTAATGATAGCTGGCTAACCCGACACATCGACAAAGCCATGCAAGCCGCGTTTGGACTTAACCGCCAGCCAGTCCTTCAATTGCTTTAACTCTTCGGTTTCTTCCAGACCATCCAGGCTTTGTTTGTTTTTCAACAACCGGAATGCCGACGACAGCACTTTATAGCGCTCACCGGTAATGCCTGCTCGCCTTAGCCCGACGGTATTTAACTTGTAATGCCGGGCGGGGCGTCCGCCAATCAGCATAAAGGGAATGACGTCCATATTCAGGCCGGTTGTACCTTGCACTATCGCATACGAACCGATCCGACAAAACTGGTGTGCGACCACAGCCCCGCCGATGAAAACATTATTGCCGACCTCGACGAAGCCGCCGATCGCGACATTATTGGCAAATATCGTGTTATTCCCAACTATGCAGTCATGCGCGACATGGCTGTTGTTCATAAAAAAACAGCCTGAGCCGATACGCGTCTCGGCATGTTCTTTGGAGGCTCGGTGAGCGGTAAAACCTTCCCTGAAAACATTATTGTCGCCGCAGATAAGCCAGGAAACCGTTTCCGGCTTAAAGCTGGTATCTTGCGGCAATCCGCCCAATACGGCATGCGGATGTAAAATATTGCCGTCACCCATTTTCACATGACTGTGCACTACGGCATGAGCGCCTACTTGACAATTAGCACCCAGCTGCGCACCTGTTTCAATAACGGCAAAAGGCCCTACCGTAATATTGTCCCCCAGTAATGCATCCGGTGCTATATATGCGGTCGGGTGAATATTTTGAGCCATCTTTTATCCTCTTGGATGATATTTTGAATGTAGTTCTTTTAGTCTTTCGCGGGCAATATGGGTATAGATTTGTGTGGTCGATAAATCCGAATGTCCCAACAATAGCTGTACTACGCGCAAGTCGGCACCATGGTTTAACAAATGCGTGGCAAAAGCATGCCTTAAGGTATGCGGCGACAACTCTTTGTTGATCCCGGCTTTTTTCGCATGACGTTTGATAATATGCCAGAAAGCCTGCCTTGTCATACTGTCGGCCCGGTTGGTGACGAACAAATAGTCGCATTGATGTTCGCCTAGAATGGTCTTTCTAGCCTGGCTCATATAACTCTCCAGCCAGCTCATGGCTTCCTCGCCGACCGGCACTAACCGTTCCTTGTTGCCCTTGCCGATGATTCTGACCACGCCTTGCCGGAAGCTGATCTGTTCAAACTTTAAATTGACCAGTTCCGATACTCTAAGCCCTGTAGCATAAAGCATTTCCAACATGGTTCTATCCCTGAAGCCCAGCGCATTGGTAATCTCAGGTGCATCCAGCAATAATTCAACATCCTGTTCAGATAGCGATGTCGGCAATGGTTGACCGATGTGGGGCGATTCTATCAATGCGGTTGGATCGATTTTGATGTTGTTTTCGCGGATGTAATAGCCATAAAATCGCCGCAAGCTGGACAAAATACGCGCTGAAGACCTATTGCCTATGCCTTCTTTATAACGACTGGCAAGAAAGCTTGATAATTCTGCGCCATCAACTTCCAGCATGGATTTTCCGGCCAACCATTTGGCAAAAATCCTTAAATCACTACCGTAGGCCGAGAGCGTATTCTCACTCAAACCCTGCTCTACCCAGACTGCGTCTAGAAACTGGTCTATCAAAACGGTTGCGTTCATTTCTTATGGCTTGCTTCAAATTCCAGTAATTTGCATTTTATTGCCATCAAATCGCCTTCGGTTTTTCCGCAATAGCCGCCCATACCTGAAGCGGAAACCACTCGGTGACAAGGAATGATGAGCGCAAATGGATTGTCTCTACATGCATTACCGACTGCCCGAGCTGATGAGCCTATTTTTTTTGCCAATTCAGAATAAGTTACAGTCTCACCCAAAGGTATTTGGCAAAGCGCAGCCCAAACCCGGTTTCTGTAGTTACTACCTTGCTTTAACAGTTTAACGTTAATGGGTTTATCGACATCCCGCCAATACTGATTTAATTCATGCTCATCGGATTGATTCGAATAATCATCCAGCACCCAGTCCGTTTTGGTAATTACACCTTGCTGGCTATATAACACAAGCTGTCCTGCCGGCGTCTGAAGCCTTGCAATCTCTTCAACTCCCGAGCATTTTTCTACCCATTGAATTACAAATGACATCGAGCGAATCCTGAATGAGTTTAAGCATTCGGTAAGTATAAAATAAATCTGTAATTTTAAGCTTAAGCAATCAAACTATAAACCGCCAGCCATAAAAAAAGGCAGCTTAAGCTGCCTTTTTTATTTCATGTAAATCAGCTTGATTAAAGTTTTTCTTTAATACGAGCCGCTTTACCAGTCAAATCACGCAAGTAATATAGCTTGGCACGACGAACATCGCCGCGGCGCTTAACATTAATCTCGCTAATCATTGGACTGTGCGTTTGAAATACACGCTCAACACCGGTACCGTGAGAAATTTTTCTTACTGTGAAAGCTGAGTTTAATCCGCGATTACGTTTTGCAATTACGATTCCTTCAAAAGCCTGAATTCTTTCACGCTCGCCTTCTTTTACCTTAACTTGCACGACAACTGTGTCACCTGGACCAAAGTCAGGAATCTGTTTCAGTTGTTCCGCTTCCAATTCATCAATAATATTGCTCATACCACACCTTAATTTAAACCAACTCCACAATAAATTCTTTAAGCAAATTTTCCTGCTCTGCGCTCAAATTCTTTTCTTTCAATAAATCCGGCCGTCTCTGCCAAGTTCGCCCCAAAGCCTGCTTCATTCGCCAGCGGTCTATATCAGCGTGGTTGCCACCTAATAAAACCTCCGGCACCGAATGACTATCAACCTGTTCCGGCCGGGTATAGTGCGGGCAATCCAGCAAACCATCGCTGTGCGAATCCTGCTGGGCTGAATCCTCATCACCAAGTACGCCTGGCAGTAACCGCGTCACCGCATCAATCACTATCAACGCTGCAAGTTCACCACCGCTGATTACATAGTCGCCGATAGACCATTCCTCGTCGCAATCCAGCTCAACAAAGCGCTCATCAATGCCTTCGTATCGGCCCGCAACTAAAATTATCTGCGATACTTTACAAGCTTCGGCTAACAATGCCTGCGTAATCGGCTTGCCTTGTGGACTCAAATAAACCACTTTAGTGGTCTCAGAGTCTGCCTGTTTTGCATCACTAACCGCATCGTGCAACGGTTGATACTTCATGACCATGCCTGGACCGCCGCCATAGGGACGATCATCAACAGTTCTGTGTCTGTCATGGGTATAATCCCGAGGGTTCCATACCGACAAACTGACTATCCCGCGTTCAATTGCTCTTCCAGTTACACCGTAACCCGCAGCCGCTGTCACCATTTCCGGAAATAATGTTACAACGTCAAAACGCATGCTGTTAATTAAAACTCAGGATCCCAATCGACAATAATTTTACCGACATTCAGATCAACGTTAATTATCGTTTGTCCCTGTAAAAACGGAATGACCCGCTCTCGCTCTCCCTGGACAATGATCACATCATTAGCGCCTGTTTCCAGAAGGCTATCAACCACACCCAACTGAACGCCATCAATGGTTTCAACATTCAAACCAATCAAATCGGACCAGTAATATTCGCCTTTAGCAGCTTTGGGCAACTGGTCTTGGGAGATAAAAATGTCCCAGCCCGTCAGGCTTGCAGCTTGATCCCTATCATTAACACCAGCCAGTTGAGCGACTATCGTCTTGCCCTGCAGCTGTCCGTCAACAACATTAATTGTTTTCGTCTCGTCGTCTTTTTTCAACAACCAAGGAGAATAGGTTAAAATATTTTCCCTAGGATCAGTGAAGGAAAATACCTTAACCCATCCTTTTACACCAAAAACGCCGGAAATCTTTCCAACGCTTACATGCTGTTGCTTTGACAACGTAGTTTATGCTGCCGCTTTACGTGCGTCTTTAATTAATTTTGCAACGCGTTCAGAAGCCTGTGCGCCATTGGCCTTCCAATAATCAACGCGGTCGCTATCTAAACGCAATTTTTCTTCATTGCCACGCGCCAACGGATTAAAAAAACCAAGACGTTCAATATAACGACCGTCACGACCGCTTCTGCTATCGGTTACTACAACATGGTAGAAAGGACGATTTTTCGCGCCACCTCTAGAAAGACGAATGGTTACCATCTAAGTTCCTCAAAAAACATTTAGTCAAAATTTAATCGGCCTATTTTACTCGATTTTCTCTATAAGTAAAGAACAACACACATCCCATTGAATAAGCCGCCATTAACGCAACAATAATTATCTTCTCATGCCCATGCCGCGCACATTATTTTTTATGCCCCGCATCATATTTGCCATATTACCCGCTTTGAAGCGCTTCATCATTTTCTGCATCATCATAAACTGCTTCAAAATACGATTGACATCCGATAACTGCTGTCCGCAACCATCGGCAATACGCTTTTTCCGATTCCCTTTAATCAAATCAGGATAACGCCTTTCTTTCATAGTCATGGAGTTAATCACCGCGATCTGACGCGATAATTCCTTGTCATTAACCTTATCTTTCATTTCTTGGGGGATGCTACTCATGCCAGGCAATTTATCCAACATAGAGCCGACCCCGCCCATATTTTGCATTTGCAGCAATTGTTCCCGAAAATCTTCCAGATCGAATGACTTGCCTTTTTGCAGTTTTTTGACCAGCTTCTCAGCCTTAACCTTATCAACCTTCTGCTCGATCTCTTCAATCAAACCCAGTACGTCACCCATACCCAAAATACGGGAGGCAATACGGTCGGGATAGAAGGGCTCCAAAGCATCGGTTTTCTCGCCCATACCGATGAACTTGATCGGCTTGCCGGTAATGTGACGTATAGACAACGCCGCACCGCCTCGCGCATCGCCATCTGCCTTGGTCAGGATAATCCCGGTCAACGGCAAGGCATCATTAAAGGCTTTTGCAGTAATCGCGGCATCCTGCCCGGTCATGCTGTCAACAACAAACAAGGTTTCGACAGGATTGATTGCCGCATGCAACTCTTTAATCTCGCCCATCATCTCCTCATCAATATGAAGACGACCTGCGGTATCAATAATAATTACATCAAGAAATTTTTTCTTAGCGGCTTCAATCGCATTTTTAGCGATATCAACCGGTTTTTGGGAAATATCACTTTCAAAAAACTCTAACGAAAGATCATTTGCCAACATCTGCAACTGCTTAATAGCCGCAGGACGATAAACGTCAGCACTGACTACGCCGACTTTTTTCTTTTGGTTTTCTTTTAACCATCGACCTAATTTTGCCACCGTCGTGGTTTTACCAGCACCTTGCAAACCTGCCATTAAAATAATCGCAGGCGGGACAGCATTAAGGTTCAGCTTTTCGTTTGCCTCGCCCATCACGGAAACCAGCTCAGCTTGAACGAGTTTAATCAATGATTGGCCGGGTGAAAGACTCGACTGAACCTCTTGCCCTACCGCGCCTGCTTTGATACGTTCAATGAAGTCCGTAACCACCGGCAAAGCGACATCAGCTTCAAGCAGAGCCATGCGCACTTCGCGCAGGGTGTCCTTGATATTGTCTTCAGTCAAGCGCCCCTGACCTTTAATTTTTTTAAGCGTGCTACTTAATCGATCGGCTAAATTATCAAACATATCAGTGTCTTTATTAAATCTGAAGGAAACTATTCGCTAACACAAATGCGCTAGGACTATTTAACGGGTTATATTAACATAGCCTTCAAGGCCTTTGCATTAAACTCAAGGGAATTTAGGCGCACTGAGGAAGCGGATCATCGCCTTATATGAGAACAAATACTGCTTACTTACGCCCTACAGACAATAAATGCACACCTGACAGCGGTGTTATATATTGATCACAAACCAATAAAAGCGATCCTAATGAACACCCTATTCGCCACTCTTTCAATTTGTACTTATCTGGCAAGCGCACTGTCTATCGCCAGAGATACTCACCAGAACCAAAGACAACGCAGATCGCTTTACTTGGCTTGGGTAGCCGTATGTGCACACCTTTTATATACCACTATCGCTTTCGAACAAAATAATAGCTTCAATTTTAGCTTTATCAGCACCGCGTCCTTGATTTCACTAATTGTCGCCTTGCTGCTGCTCATGGCGACACTTAACAAACCTGTCGAAAAACTGGGGCTTGTAATATTTCCCATTGCCGCCATCATGCTGACATTGGAACTTAGCCTGCCTGAAAGACCGCATCCACTACATACCCACAATTGGCAGATGAGCGTTCATATATTAACCTCGATTATCGCGTTCAGCCTGCTAAACATTGCCGCCTTGCAAGCCGTTTTGCTCGCCATCCAAGACCAACAACTTAAAAGCCATCCGCCCAAGCGCTTCATCCAGTCGCTGCCTTCACTGCAAACCATGGAATCGCTGTTATTTCAAATGCTCGGCACAGGGCTTTTTTTCCTGACCATTTCATTGGTCAGCGGCTTCATTTTTATTGAAGATTTATTTGCCCAGCATTTAGCGCACAAGACCGTTTTATCCATTATCGCCTGGATTATTTTTTCCAGTTTATTGATAGGCCGGTTGCGCTACGGGTGGCGAGGAAGAACCGCAGTCCGCTGGACGTTAACAGGTTTTATTTTACTGCTGCTGGCTTACTTCGGCAGCAAACTGGTGCTGGAATTAATTCTAAATAAGACGTGATCTTCGGTATTTAACTTTGCCGATCTCAAAAGATTGACGCAGCTGAACCGATAAACGATGCACATCTATTGAATCTACCAAATGCGTGCTGCTTATCCTGTCTACCAACCACGTATCAATCATAAACTGAACCGCTACAAAAGAGCCTGACAAAAAAGAGCGACTTTTACGCCGCTCTTTTTCTTTATCTACATATCCAAGTTTTTCTTTTCAAGCCTGCCTAGTTAAGCATGCACATCAATATGCCCTGACCCCGTCACACCAGACGCAGAGTCTATAAGTTTTAAGGCCGATTCCCCTTTTGCCTTTTCAATATCCTGAGCTTTCTTAACCAGAGAAACTTCCACATCCTGCACCGCCGTTTTCTCTTTCATAAGAGCCGTTGCCAATCCTGCCGCACCTGCGCCACCTACTGAACCTACCATAAGAACCTCCTCAATTTAAATTTCAAAACTTTATCGACCTATTTGAGCAATACTTTAATGCTATCTACTAATCTCCCAAGCATCACTCTCAGCTTTAATATAAACGCCTTATTGTCACCGGTTAGATTTAGTGGCAAAAAACTGCCACTCATTCGAAAAAACCTACCGAACCCTCCGTCAAAAAACCGACCCCAGCCATTAAATATAAAATTATTTAATTTAATTTCAACAACTTAATTTTATTCATCTAGTGTTGGCACAAAAATAGCTTATTAAATTCCGACAAATATATTTTTTCTTCCAGGAGATAACTATGAGCATGATAATTAACACAAATATTGCCGCACTCAACAGTCAACGCAAGTTAAACCAAACCAACGATAGTCTATCGACTTCCATGGAACGTTTATCATCCGGTATGCGGGTTAACTCCGCCAAAGACGATGCGGCCGGGTTGGCGATCAGTAACAAGATGACCTCACAGATCCGCGGCATGACCGTGGCGGTCCGCAATGCCAACGACGGCATTTCCTTGGCGCAAACCGCCGAATCGGCGATGGGCACCATGACCGAAACCATGCAGCGGATGCGCGACCTGGCCGTGCAATCGGCTAACGATGCCGCAGTAACAACCTCAGACAGAGAAAAGATCCAGACCGAATTCAAGCAGCTGAATGACGAACTGGCCCGGATTATTGCCAACACCGAATTCAACGGCAAGAAAATCATCAATGGCTCGTTGTCCGGCGGCGCAGTTGTTCATGTAGGCGCCAATACCGATGCGGATAACCATATCTCGATCGATATTGCCAATTTATCAACTACTATCTCTAACGTTACCGTAGCCAGTATCGGCAGTAACGCCGGTCCGGCAGGTGCTTCAGCGGCGATCGATGCTATCGATACGGCTATTAAAGCCATTGATACCGCCAGAGCGAGTTTGGGCGCGATCCAAAACCGGTTTACCACCACCATCAGCAATTTGCAGTCTTCGATAGAGAACCAGTCAGCGGCCCGCTCACGGATCACCGATGCTGACTTTGCGGCGGAAACAGCCAGCTTGAGCCGTGCGCAGATCTTGCAGCAAGCCGGTACCGCGATGTTGGCGCAAGCCAATCAATCCACTCAGTCTGTTTTGAAATTACTGCAATAACGTCTACACTGTATGACAACACAGACACTGCCTGGCGGATACGTGGTCTAGGCAGTGTGTTCTCTTAGCAACCCCGACACAAAACCCCCATGACCACAGCTAATTTCACTCAAGCATCCGCTGCAGGCGCCTTAAAAACCAATGCCTTCGGTGACAGATACCTGTATAACATTAGTCGCGGTAGTTTTGACAGGGTTAGTGCGCAAGCAATATTCGATGCTGAATTCAGCATATCGCTGTTCAAGGAAGACGTCCTTAACATTATCATCGGAACAGATTCCGGTCTGTTGCCTAAATATGTTCAACAGCGGGGCATTCCTATTGGCTCACGCTTCCTTTTTATTGAGCCCGATCCAATTCTGGAACAATTACATCAAAACCAGTTACTTGACGACCTCCCGCCGGAAATTGTTTGCACCACGGCCTCGCAGTGGGAAGAGCATGCCAACGCATTCAAAATAAAAGAATACTCTTATATTGGCGGCATTAAGTCATTCAACGCCATTTGTGCGCAGCAGGTCGTTCTTGACGACTATGCCGAGCTAAACTGGCAACTGAGAGAATCCATAAATATCTTGAACTTTCGTTACTTTACAGCCATCGGCTGCGAAAGTTTTATTGTTCGCCAACTGGAGAATATTGCCGAAAATATTTTGCCGGTCACATTGCTAGCCGATGCGTATCAAGGCAAAGCCGTCATCATCCTTGCCGGAGGTCCCTCATTAACAACAGTGTTCCCGTGGCTACTGGAAAATCGGCACAAACTGGTAGTTTTTTCGGTCTCACGTATATCCCGGCAACTTATTGCCGCCGGGATTGAGCCGGATTTTGTATTTTCAGTCGACCCACAAGAAGAAAACATAGATGTAAGCAGAGAGATGTTTTTATTTAGCGACAAAACCATTTTTATAAATGGCTATCATGTTCAAGCGACCTTGCTTAACCAATGGCACGGCCGAAGCCTATATATGGGACCAAGATTGCCGTGGCAATCGGACCTCAATATTCACAATATGGGCGGCGTCGGCCCAACGGTAACCAACGCCGCATTGTCAATAGCGCACTATTTCGGTTTTAGCAAAATATTATTGGCCGGCTTTGATGTGTGCTATACCAAAGACGGCATTACTCATGCCAAAGGTAGCGACGAACAATTGGCAGGCCCAAAATACGACTTGATTCCTTTACAGGTTGAAACCTATAGCGGCGAATTCAGACCCACAAGCCATGGCTTTGCCATGCTTCTGTCAACGTTAGAGCAACAGGCAAAAATGATTACCGCCGATCATTGCGAAATCATCAATCTTGCTCCTTATGCCGCCAAAGTCGCACATATCGCCCATATTCCACCTGCAGAAATTACTCTCTCTGATATTCAAGAAGACGACATAACCGGCATAATACAGCGCATACCTCAGTTAACCAATGCTGCATTGAACAAGCATTATCAGGCAGTGATTGATGAACTGGAAAAAGCTGACTTTCAAATGAAAGCCATTACCAAATTAGCAAAAAAAGCGTTGGACATAAATCAACGCATGTATAACTCCGAAGGCAGGATTGAAAATTACAAGGAAAAACGAGAGTTAGACGACATTGAAAAACTGCTCAAAAGAAAACATCGACACTACAGCAAATTGGTAAAAAAGATTGGTGTACGGCATTTTATAAAAATGACCTCACCGCATGACTCCGATGATTGCAATGCGGAAAAAGCAAAAAAGCTGGGCAACATCTATTACCAGGCCTACCAATCGGGTGCGACAACCCTATCGAACCTGATCAATGCTGCGATAACCCGCACTAAAACCAGGCAGCAAGAGCTGAAAGAAACGCCCGACGTTGATTTTCTTCTTGAGCAGTGGAAGCAAGACAAAAGCTATCGAAGAGCTGCAATATGGTTAAAAAAGCATCCCTCCACCCATTATTCGGAACAAACTGTCATGGCATTACAAGCCATGCAAGATCAGTTCAACCAAGTGCTGATCAATCAGGAGACAGCTTTCAAGGCCAACACGGCCAAACACTCCACGCTGCCAATTTTAAAAAGCAAAATAAGCTTATTATTTAAGCACAAAAAAATCGATGATTTGAAAGACCTGAAAACCGGTTTTATCAACGATCCCAATCACGAAAACAAAGAACCTTATCTATTGCTGATAGATGCCTATCTTGCTGAACTGGAAAATGACGTAGAAACCGCCCTGGCCCATTACGACAGCATCATCAACCTGGATCAATCACCGCTACTTGAAGAAGCGCTGCTCAGGATTACCTCGATCAGCCTTGAACAGCATAACCAGAAAAATGCCCTCTTGGCGATGGATTGCCTTAGCCAGATATCGCCTACTTACCTACCCTATAAGGCAGAATTGGCTAGAATTCTCGGCGATTTCATACTGGCCATTGACAGCTATAATGCCTACATCAATTTTTTCCCGGAAGATATCTTAAATAAACTAAAATTGACTGCCCTCTATATCGACATCAAGGTTTATGAAGCGGCAGAGTTGATGCTGGAGCATCTTTTACAAGTCGCTCCAGACCTGGAATCGGCAATCGGCTTAAAAAATAGGCTTGCACAGATAAAACAGCAGCAGCTAAATCAGTCCGTTACAAATTAATAGGCACATCAACCTCAGAATCATCTACTTCATAAGCGGCTTGAAGCCATTATTTAGCTAATTTTAGTGATAGAACATGGATGAATTGATTGGATGAGTTTAAACGGATTTTCAAAGCCAGAAAAAACAGTCCGTTGGCCTTCTTAATAGAGAATAGAACTTCTTAATCTGTTAACAGCAATATCTCGATGAAAGACTATGAAACTGTTATGCGGAAGTGCTTACATCTGAAGCTCAACATGCACTAACAAAACTGGCGATTAATATAGTCTTATTAAAATTCCTCTATCTGTGCCAATCAATCAGTCAATTCAATGCCATTGGCGTGTTATTTCCCAATCGCTGAAGAGTTACATTTTTTGGCGAGACATCCGCAAGCATGCGCCACATTATTCAATTAAATACCCAAGGATTGTAGTCAATGAATAATCATCAATCGAATCACGCAAAACCCAGAATCCTGCTGGTTCGGGTACCCGAGGTGGAACTTAACTCCAGCGACGACATGCGTGCCACTGCCGTTTCAGGATTAGCAGTACCGCTTGGCCCGGCCTATATCGCATCAACCATTCGCCATCACGGGCAATATGATGTGCAAATATTGGATCTATATCTCGATCTCTTCGAAATATATGCGCATTCGCTTGATCACGACAAATCCCACGTGTTGGAAATTACCCGTAAAACCCTTCTGGATTCGATTGAAGATTACAATCCTTTGATTGTCGGCTTTTCTGCCCTGTTTTCGTTTCAGCACAATTTTGTTCAAGAACTTGCTGATTCGGTCAAAACACATTACCCGGAAATAAGAATCTATCTGGGAGGCTATGCGACCATTTTTCCGCAAATGGTCATGGAACAAATACAGAGCTTGGATGTATTGTTTATCGGAGAAGCAGAATCGACAGTACTAAAGGTTTTGGAAGAGGAAAACAACTTAAGAGACTTCGCCCAAATTTCCGGCATAGCCTACCGCGATCGTGACAAAATCGTCATCAATAACACGCTTTCCCGGGTTATGGATTTGGAAGAGATTCCCTTGCCTGCCTTTGACTTACTGAACACTGCCAAATACCGTCAAATATTAGGGCGTAGCGAATTCCCCATTCTGACCAGCAGAAGCTGTCCCTTTTCGTGCAATTACTGCTCATCCAAATTGTATTCAGGAAGAGGACTTCGGCTACGAAACACGGACTCCATTCTGAATGAAATTTCCTATTTAAAAAAAGAATATCAACTGGATTTGCTATATATCCGGGACGAATTATTCAATGGCAACAGAAAGCACGCAAAAACTTTGCTCCGAGGCATGATCGATCGGCAACTGAACATATCATGGTTTGATACCAACGCTTTCCATGTAAACAGCCTTGATGAAGAGTTCCTTGATTTATGCAAGGCCAGTGGCTGCATCGAAGCGATCTTTGCCATAGAATCCGGCTCCCCTCGAGTTTTAAAGGAGATCATGAACAAGCGCGTCGACCTTGATCATGCAAAAAAAATGGCGGAACACTGTCGCAAGATCGATTTGCCGATTCAATGCTATTTTGTGATTGGCAACCCCGGTGAGACGAAAGAAGAAATCCATATGACCATTGATTTTGCCGCTTCACTTTCTGCTGAAGGATGCGTTTTTTCAATTGCCACGCCATTTCCCGGGACGCAGTATTACGAGCTTGCGCTCGAAAAAGGTTTCCTGGTTCATGCTCCGGAAGACATTCTGCGCATGAAGTACATGGACGTGAATATGGAAACCGATAATTTCACTGCGCAGTGGCTGAAAGATACACAATATGATGCGAATATCCGAGTCAATTTTCTGGAAAATACATGCCTTTCAAGCAACAGAGAGGGGCTTGAAAAAGCACGCATTAAGTATGGAAGAATATTCCAGCAATATGATTTCCATGTAATTGCAGCCATCATGATGGGATATATTGACATCAAACTTGGCGATGTGGAAAAAGGGTACACAATATTCGCAAAAGCAGAAACCCTCTTACAAAATGAACATGTAAAGAAAGCTTTCTACAAATACCTATCGTGGAATACTTTGCCTACCGATACATTTAATAAATGGATGCAGTCCAAGATTTCTGGTGACGTTTTTTGATCTGCTTAATGCGTTGTTTCGAAAGCTGGAACACTGGTGAGGAATCAGTCAGATTGACTTCCTCCTTCAATAGCGGATTACTCGGTTTGATACGCCTGAATGGCTTTTCTGTCATGTGCAAGCGAAGCAGCTTGCTTCTGTAGTAGTTCTTTTTGGCTTTGCACCAATGCCACGAACTGACTGTCTGTGGCCTGCATCGAAGCAATCATATCTCCAATTGCTTGGCGTTCGAGCGGTGACGGAGATGACGCACGCAGCCGCTCCAGTACCTCCTGCCGATTAGCCAGCAGCTCATTCAAGTCTTCCCAATCCTTAGATTCAACAGCGGAAGCAATGAGCTCAACAAAGCCCTCAAGCTGTTGCACTAATTCAGGGACAGCGTTCATTAATATTAACCGCTACTGATACATTTCAGGCATGGAATCCCAAGCTTGCTTAATTTCCTTCATCAAAGCCTGAACTTCATCAAGTATTTCAATGCTATTTTCGGCGCTGGCTTTAAACAGCTGGGTGTTGATGTACTCATACAAGCTCATTAAGTTAGCTGCAATATCGCCGCCTTTTTCAATATCCACACCATCTATTAAGCCACCGACAATAGCAGCAGCCTTGGAAATCTGCACACTCTTATCTTGAAAATCGCCTCGCTCAATACCGCCTTTTGCAGCATTGACTCGCATCAAAAAGCCGCTCATCAGCATCTGTATCAACTTATGCGGCGATGCACCATCTATCACAGACTCGGCATGTACGGCCGCATATTTATTCGCATTATTTCTATACGCTGCAGATATCATCTTTTACCTCACCCGTTTAATTGTGCTACATAGCTGCTCAAAAAAGAGCCCGTTGATTGAAACCGGCCCACTGCCGTATCCATCGCGATAAACTGCTTCAGCAAACTTTTTTGCACGTTATCTAAATGTAGTTGAACAGTACTGCGTTTGTCGCTGAGCGCTTTTAACTGCTTACTCAGCGAAGTTTGTCGGGAATCCAGAGCCCCTCCGGTTTGCAAGTATTGCGTCACCTTCGCTTTTAACCGGGTAGCCACCCCATCAGTTGATGAAAACACATCGCTTACCGATGACAGATTGGCCGCTAAGGCTTTATCAAGCTTGGCGCTATCCAACGTCATTACGCCGTCTTTATCTATATCGATGCCAATGGTTTTCAGGGTATTATAACTATTGCTTGCTGAAGTGACTGGGCTGCTGGCCAGTTGCCGTAAGTCATTCCTAATGGTTCGCAGAGTCGAATCACCTAATAATGCGCCGTTGCTGCCGCCCGACGTACCTGCAAACTTGCCAAGGCTAGCGGTCGTGCTATTCAAGGTGTTATACGCCGTCACAAAACCTGAAATAGTTTCTTTGATTGCCGCATTGTCTAATTGAATGTCCACATTTACATCCGTGTTTAACGCTGCTGTCGATTGCAAATTCAGCGTCACGCCCTGCAACACATCAGTAATAATATTGCTACTGCGTGTGGCGGCCTGCCCATCTATTAAAATTTTAGCATCCGCTGCTGCCACACCGGTAAAGTTTGCCGGCACCGACGTATCCAATCGGCTTAAACCTGCGTCACCAGTAACCGCCACAGAAAACCCATTGGCCAGGCCGGTATCTTTGGACGTCAATACCAGTTTTGATATGGTGCCGGTATTGGTTGCATTATTAACGTTGATAATACTCGCAGTCACACCATTATTATCTGCCGCACTATTGATGGTGTCTCGGATACCTGCCAGAGTGTTGTTGCTTGCATCAATTGTTACCGAAAATGGTGTTTTAGCCCCCACTGAAAATGTCATTGTACCCGAGCCGACCACCTCGGTAGCTCCAGCAAATTCAGTCGCAGCAATGGAGCTCTGCGCCTTGGCTAATTGAGTTACTTGCATCACATGCGAGCCTGCTATCGAACCCGAACCAGTTGTGACTTTTACAACGGATTCATTGCCGGATACCGCCTTGGTAGTTTTGAACAGATTTATGTCATTAAGTTTTTGCACGGCTGTCTGAAAAGTTGATAATGCACTTTTTAGACTACCCAGACCACTCACTATGGCTTTTGTGGCGGTTTCCTGCCGGGCAATAGCATTAAATTGAGGCTGACCTTCCGCGGCAACCAACTGGCTAACAATGCCATTGATATCCATACCACTGCCAATGCCTAACGCCGATGAAATAGCCATAACTCTCTCCTACCTTTAGTTATTCAAACCGCTAAACCCTGTCCTGAAGCAGGGTACCCTGATCACCGTCCATCTCCTGCATTCTTTTAATGAATGCCAGCATTTCCTCGGTAGGTATTTGCCGCACTACATCGCCGCTTTTGCTATCGACAATCTTGACCACAACCTTTTGAGTCGAATCATCAACCTGAAACTCCAAGTTACGATTGATCTCCTGCAGTATTGAGTTGCCCTTTGTCGCAGCCGTTTTCACTAACTCCAGAGAAGTTTCTTGAGCATCGGCTTTTGATGCGGCAGCCTGCGTTTTTATTCCTTCATCAGACACGGCTACGGCGGCACTCTTCACATTAGCATTGTCTGAAACAACTTCCCGGTCATTTTGCTTATTTCTCAGGGCTGTCACAGGAACAAGCTTAGATACATTAGTAATTTCACTGTTCATGACACCAACCTAATTTCTATGTGTTCAAAAAGGGAGGCCAAAGCCTCCCCGATTATTACCATGAAGCCTACCTGAGCAAACTAAGCACTGATTGTCCTGACTGATTGGCTTGCGCCAACATCGCGGTACCGGCTTGCTGCAAGATCTGGTTGCGGCTCAAGCTGGCTGTTTCCGCCGCAAAGTCAGTATCGGTGATCCGTGAGCGGGCTGCCGCTTGGTTCTCGATAGAAGACTGCAAGTTGCTGATGGTGGTGGTAAACCGGTTTTGGATCGCGCCCAAACTCGCTCTGGCGGTATCAATGGCTTTAATAGCCGTATCTAAGGCATCAATCGCTGCCGAAGCACCGGTCGCAGTCGCGTTGCTTCCTATGCTCGCTCCAGTAACGCCGGATATGGTCACGGACAGATTGGCAATATCGATCGAGATATGGTTATCCGCATCGGTATTGGCGCCTACCTGAATAGCCGCGCCGCCGGACAACGAGCCATTGATGATTTTCTTGCCGTTGAATTCGGTGTTGGAAATAATCCGGGTCAACTCATCATTCAACTGTTTGAATTCGGTCTGGATTTTTTCCCTATCTGCTGACGTTATTGCGGCATCGTTAGCCGATTGCACGGCCAGGTCGCGCATCCGCTGCATGGTTTCGGTCATGGTGCCCATCGCCGATTCGGCGGTTTGCGCCATGGAAATGCCGTCGTTGGCATTGCGGACCGCCACGGTCATGCCGCGGATCTGTGAGGTCATCTTGTTACTGATCGCCAACCCGGCCGCATCGTCTTTGGCGGAGTTAACCCGCAAACCGGATGATAAACGCTCCATGGACGTAGTCAGGTTATTACTAGTCGAGGTCAACTGACGCTGACTATTAATGGACCCTATATTTGTGTTAATTACCAATGCCATGATCTTATCCTCTTAAAATACCCAATAAATGCAGTTTGTTAAAACTGCTTTTTTAAACTCGTAATAGTTATCGGCGTATTAATAAATTCCTTTAATTATTTTTTGCGAAATTTCCTGATCATTTTAAGCATTGTTCATCGGCAAGCATTATCGCCATTTATCCACTATGCACTCGCAAAAGAAGTTATGAAATAATTTTTTAATTCAGCGTTAAGACTGATTTTGTAATCACCACGGCTAGGCGAATTTACCCCCACAAAATCGATCTCCTTCATTCCCTGCTCAAACGCACCTTTTATCATCTGTAACAGCAAAAAACTGCCTGCACCAGTGTTCCTGTAAACAGGATCATTCGCACCAAACAAATAATAAGCGGTTCTATCGTCGTAGAGGAATAAAACGGCGGATACCGGCCTCTCATCCAGCAACGCGACGCTCATTTTTCCATAACTACCTGCAATGGCATGCTTACAAATGGACCTAACCAACACTGAATCCTGATTGCCTCTTTCTATACTTTGACGTTCAAAAGTCATGGCATGAAGAGAATCAAGCATGCCTTCATCGCTACTAAAGTCAAGCTTCAGCATCTGAGATGCTTTTTTAAACTCCTGTCTTCTGCACGATCTTATCGATGACAGATAAGCATCAAAATTATCGTATTTCTCTAAATCCAGAACACCCGTATAGCGCAAATCTAATTTAAATAGCCCTTTATCCGGCTCGTGATAATTATGCCACAGAAACGGGCGGAGATCGCTTAATCGCCATGTCTGACACAGGCAGCATTTCTTGTAATGTTCGGTTAACTGGCTTATGAAATATTCGACAACCTTAAACTCATGGGTAATTTGAGAGTGCGCCGACTGGCCTGCGCTACCAGTCAGCAAAACTCCCTGGAATTGGGTAAAGGGATAGGGCCTAGCTATGGGTTCGCCAGCCTCTGAATATATCAGCACCGCACCCGCAACAATTTGGCCTTTCTCGTAACAAGTCACTAAGTCATAATCGGCATTCAGAGAATCCAGAAACTTAGTGTAAACGAATATACTCCGTTGCGGAGATGTCAATACAAAAGCATCCCATGCTTGCTTACTCTCTTTAAAATTAATTTCCCAAACACTCATTTATGAAACAGTCTCCCTGATGGAATCCCATAATTCATCCTTGAAAACAGCAACGGTATAGTTATAGGGTAAATTATGATGAACCAAGGTCGTACGCCTGGAGAGATTTTCTATGCAAAATGACAGCATCTCGGCGGGGTTCATGTAAAACATGTGATCATCTCGATAGCTGACATGAGTTGAAATCATGTTAAAAACCATGACTTCGCCAGACAATGCATACATCTTTTTTAAAAATGCATGCACCCAATCCTGAGTCTGGCCGACATTGACGTTAAAGAGGCCGCTCAGAACCACGTAATCAAAACGTTGATCAAAGTCTTCACCCATAATGTCTACATTTTCGACGCTAATATTCCGGAATCGCTTTCGCGCCTGGGCAAGCAGCATCTCATTGATGTCATAGCCGGTATAGCTCCCTCTGAATCCAAGAAAATTTAAGAACTTGTAAAACTCTCCATTGCCGCAGCCCAGATCGAGCAGCGCTTTCTTGCTACTATTCAAATCCAGATGTTTGGCAATTTCATAAAACCTGAGATATTGCGTCTGAGGATCGTCCCATAGAACCGATTTGCTGCTAATACCATGCTTTCCTGCGGCAGCGTTATATTTCTCAATTTGCCGTGCGTTTATATTATCGTTTTCTGTCATAAATAATGGCCTGAAGCAGTTACTTCTTCACAAGCTCTCTGAGGTGCAGAATATCCGTTTGCGGAAGCCGACAAATTGGCCCACTGGGCGGGATACAGCTAATCACCTTCTTGTGCGCCAATATCCCATTGACTAAAGCCATACTTTCGCAACCAACAACCACATCAGACTCTACAATTTCCTCGATCAACGGCTTGCCGCCGCTCAATTTAACAATGCCGGCGTATTCATCCAAAATCCAATCATACTTACCCGAAATATCGGAAGGATGCGGGCGGATCACGACTCTATCAACAAGATCGCCGAGCACTTGTATATTTTTCAAAAAGTATTCGATTGCATCAAATTCGGTGTACCCCCAATAACGCTCATCGCCATACCGCAGACGGGCGTGATCTGAAATATTGTCGCAAACAAACAAAACTTTTTTTCCTCCTCCCTTTTGCGAACCTTTGCTTGCCTCAAGATCAGCAATTTTTTGCTTGAGTTCAAGAAAATACGGATTAGGAACAAGCTGAATGGGAATACCCGGAAAATGTTCTCGAGCCAGCCTTTCCGCATCACCATCGCCCACCCATAGCTCGCTAGGAAGATGTTGAACTCCATTACGCTCAAAACGCTGCCGATAATTGACCCAGTGATCCAAAAAGGCGACGACATGCTTTTGCGCATTATGCGCTTGTTCTATCGCGCGCCACTCTAAATCCGATTGCCAACCAGTTCCACATAGGCACCAATCGCAAGCTGATATAGCCTCTTCCAGCGTACATATCTCAACAGTCTCAAACCCGCGCTTGAAAACATTGACTGCCGGCCCCTCTAGCACCAATTTACAACAAATATTGTTCTGCGCGACATAGCTGGCGAGTATTTCCGCCCCACCCGCATCATGCGAAACGATGGCGACGATTCCGGAATGACTCATAAACTTTCCTACTTTAATAGCTCGAGGCTTTTCCACACCTTCTGGAAAGCCGTGACAATCAAATCGACGTCATCCTCGGTGAGATCAAATACGCACATGCCGAAACCCAGATAAGTTGAATCGTTGAGCTGTTCCGCCACCGGGCAGATGCCCTTGCTGTAATCGACCTCCCGTCGGCAAAGGCTCGATGTCCACGGAAACCCCATGGAACCGTAGGCTATTTTGCGCTGATATAGCGGTAATAGGTGAATATTCTGGTAGTGTTGACTCACTGCAACGCCTTCGGCCTGCAGGGCGGCATGAATGCGCTCCCGGCTAACGCCCAATTTCTCAATATCCAACACCATCGGGTAGACGTAATAAACATGAGTGCAGCCCGGTTTCACCACCGGTGTACGAAGACCTCGCAATTCAGCCAATCCTTCCGTCAGCCGATTAGCCAATACTTGCCGGGACTGGACAAACCGGTTGAGCTTTTTGAGCTGCTCAATCCCGATCGCACATTCAATCTCTCCCAGCCGGAAGTTATGGCCGATCATATTTGAAAGGTTGGTCACGCCTTTGTCACCCACGACGACTTCTGCATGGTTGCGAATCAGCTGCAATCTCTCGGCGATCTCGTCATTATCGGTGACCAGTATCCCGCCCTCGCCGGTGTGGATATGCTTATGATAATTAAGACTGTACCCGCCCACATCGGCGAGAGTGCCGGCGTATTTGCCCTTGTAAAGAGCGCCGGGCGCTTGCGCGGTATCGGAGATGACCTTGAGCCCGTGTTTGGCCGCGATTGCCATCAACGCATCCATATCGGCCGATTGACCGAATATGTCGGCCACGATAATTGCCTTGGTGTAAAGCGTGATGTTTGCCTCGACTGACTTGGGGTCCAGATTAAAAGTCTCGGGATCAATATCTGCAAACACCGGGATTGCATTCCAGTGCAATATGGCTGTTGCAGTTGCACTCATGGTCCAAGGCGTCACAATGACTTCGTCGCCCGGTTCTATACCAATCGCGCCTACCGCAGCGATAAGGCCCGAGGTCCAGGAATTTACCGTGACAGCGTGCTTTACTCCAAAATACTCGGCGCACTGACGTTCAAATTCCCTTACCTTGGGACCGCCGTAAAAATCCTCATGCCATGCGCCCATAAATTGGGAGAGCACGCCGCTTTCAATCACCTGTTTAGCGGCTTCAACTTCCTCTGAACCGATGGGGTTGTAGCGTTTAAAAGTCGATTGGATGGTTTTGGGGCCACCCAACAGCGCGAGTTTCGGATTGCTCATATTGATCGTTGTTATTTGTTATAGTTCTTGTGCATCTTGCCTGGCGTCCTGCTTAATTTGCTCGCAAACACATTGCGCGGCAAGCGCCGATTCCCCTGTGCTCGCCAGCGGATCGCCATCTGTGATAGCACGGTAAATATTATCGACAGCATTGAGCATAGCACCTGAATATTGCCCCGCTCGGCGAACGCCCGCGTCAAGCGTGCGATAACCTTTGAAGGTTTCGCTATCCTGGGCGCGGCGCTCGCGCCAGAACAGTCCGCCCTCTTCAATCGTCAATGTGCCTTGCGAAAAAACCAATTGCAGCTCAAAGATGGCATAGTCCTCGGCATGGCCGCAAGCAAGCAGCACCGGTATGCCTTGAGGTCCCTCCAGCCAGACCGGTAGCGTCGGGTCATCGGCAAAAAAATCATTGATGGGCTTGCCAGCCTTGACAATATCCATAGGACCGATAAGCAAGTGCAGAAGATCCAGCATATGGGAGCCGTTGTTCGCTATGCCCTTATTATAATAGCCAACGACTGAGCGCAACGCTCCCCATCGGCCTGACTGCATATCGGCTTGAAGTTTTATAACCTCAGCATCCCAACGGCGCGTGTAGTTTACCGCCAGCGGAATATTCAATTGCGCGCATTCTGCGACCAGCCTTTTAGTTTCTGCGACCGATGCTGTCAGCGGTTTTTCGCAGAAAATCAGCTTGGGACTCAATCGCGAAGCAATTTCCAGATCATGGGCATGACAATCCGTTGGCGAGCAGATGCTAATCACATCAAATTGATTGCAGGCTCCCAAGGCCTCTTGAATGGAGCGGAAACCGACGGGCACGCCCCAAGCGGCCATGAATTCGCTACGCCGATTGTCGTCCGGCTCGACACAGGCCGCCAACCTGAATCGCTCATCACGGCTATATGCGCCTGCATGGGTATATGGCAAATATCCCGCTTGGCGGCCCTGATCAAAACCGCCGGCAATGTTGCCACAACCCACAATCAGAACCTGCAAAGGCGCTAAATCAGTGCTTGCCGCGTTCATTTGATCAGCTCCCATCCCAATGCCGTTCCCTTCTTTACATCGTGCTTCAAGGACTTGCCCAGCAGCTGTTCCTGATATTTTGTCGGTAATCCCAAACCCGGCCGGATTGCGCGCACATTGTCGCGCGTCAACACATCGCCGGCCTTCAGGTCTTGCACAATATAAAGTGAGCGGCGGAACTGGAGAGACTTCTGTTCGGCCTCAGTCGGGCCGTAGCTCACATGCCCCAACGCCTGCCGGGCACGTTCGGTTTCAATCACTAGCTGCGCCATTTCATCGGGTTCCATTGAAAAAGTACTGTCCACGCCACCCTCGGCACGATTGAGAGTAAAGTGCTTTTCAATGACAGTCGCCCCCAACGCCACACTGACCACCGATACGCCTATTCCCATCGTGTGATCGGAAAGCCCCACTTCGCAGCCGAACAGCTCACGCATATGGGGGATGGTCAGAATATTGGTGTTTTCGGGCGTGGCCGGGTAAGTGCTGGTGCATTTGAGCAGGACCAAGTCCTTGCAACCTGCGCCTCGTGCCGCGCGCACGGTTTCATCGAGCTCGGCGACCGTCGCCATGCCGGTTGAAATGATCAGCGGCTTTCCGGTAGCCGCCACGCGGCGGATTAACGGCAAATCGGTATTTTCGAAAGACGCAATTTTGTAGCAAGGCGCACCCAGGCTTTCGAGAAAATCCACTGCCGTGCCGTCGAACGGCGTGCTGAAAGCGATAATGCCCCGCTCACGCGCCCTATCGAAAATGGGTTTGTGCCATTCCCATGGTGTGTAGGCTTCTCCGTAAAGCTGGTATAAAGACGCTCCCGCCCACAGACTCTTAGGGTCGCTAATATGGAACTCGCGCTCGTTCAGATCCAGCGTCATCGTATCCGGGGTGTAAGTCTGAATTTTCAGTGCATGCGCACCGGTTCTGGCGGCGGAGTCCACGATCTCAAGGGCGCGCTCAAGCGACTGGTTATGGTTGCCCGACATCTCGGCGATGATAAAGGGAGCATGGCCTCGTCCGATTGATCTCCCGGCAATCTTGAATACATTATTCATATTATTTAAGTTTCTTAAAATACGAAGTGGACTCAACCTCATATCCAGCGGATAGAAACAGTTGATGTGAACGCTCGTTAGCCCCAAGCACATCGGCATGGAGTATGTTTATTTCTTGGCGATTTTGGGCGAACCACATTTCCGCACTGTGCAATAGGTCACGTCCGCAACCTGTAATGCCGGGTACGAGATAAATGGAGACTTCCGCCTGATGATGCTGAATATCAAAGCGCACAACGCCAATCGGAACGCCGTCTCGCTGACCGATGAGCAGCGCTTTATTCGGATCGGTCAACAACGAAGCAAACCAGCGGCGGTGCTCTTCCCAATTGATGGGATCGGAATTTCGTGAAACCGTCCTGATCGCCGGATGATTGCGCCAAGAAAACAAGCTCTCTGAATCGTCCGCTTTTGCAGTCCGGATCACAATCCCGCTGCAACCCATCCTACTAACGACACGTAATGCCCCCCGAGTATCCACGGTCCGCATAGCATTGCGGGAAATCAGTTGCCTCAGGCAATTATTTTCAATCAAGGCGTTAATATGCCGCCCGATTACCCGATCAAACTGATGCTTTAGATCGGGGGCATACACTAATCCATCTGATGCGGCATCAACAATCTGCTTGCGCTGATTTTCGGCCGTACAGATGGCTATTGTCGGCAAGCCGAGGCAGCAACGCTCCCAGGTTGCGCCACCTCCTGCGCCAATCGATAAGTCAGCTGCCGCCATCAACTCCGCCATCCGGTTCGTTTGCACATGACACGCAAAATGATGGCTAAGACAAGCAACCTCAATTGCCTCGCGACAAGGGTGCTGCGCGCCAATTACCACGTCCACCTGCATATCCGCAACGCCAATATCAGTCAGCACCTGGATGGCTCGGCCGGTATAGTTATCGGCATCCATACCGCCGAAGAAGATTAGGATGCGTTGAACCGCACCTTTACGGGGGCCGACCTGTTCATGGAGTTGCCGGAACTCTTCGCGCAGCAATGCATAGCGTAGGCCAAGCAGTAGCAGGCAATGATCAGGAACTTTACCGACATATCGAGTGCTCATGTCCGCATAATTGTTTTGGTCGAGCAGTATGTCACAGTCATGCCGGCGATCGGCAATGTCGTCAATCGCCAGAATTCTCCGGGCGGCTTGCCTAAGCTTGGATTCCCAGCGTGAATCCAAGGCATAGTGATCAACGATGAGCCAATCCCAGGCCCTATCTGACAAGGCTTTAACCGAATCCCTCGCATCCTCTACTTGACTGCAACCGAGCCAATGCGCATGAGCCAGCTCATCTAAGTCAGCATCATTTTCAGCGCTATCGAGCATTGCCAACTCATAGCCCCTTGCTTCAACAATGCTTCCCAGGTATTCCGGCAGGTGACGGCTGACGAAACGAATCAGCGCTCCGCGATGCGCCAATTCATCCGCCAAAGTCAGGCAACGCATGAAGTGACCTGTACCGATGTGAATAGAAGCATCGACACGGAAGGCAATCTTCATGTTTATCTAAGCTTTTTGCAGCAAAAACCAAGTGCCATCGTCCCCAGGAAAAGCCGGATCGCGTTGATAACAAAAACCGTAATCCACGAGCTTCAAGTCGGGGTATTTATCCAGCATTTCACCGGCAAAGTCCCTTTTGAACAAACGATCCGCGTGCCCCCGATACGGAATAGCCACGGGTGTCGGATTGTAATACTCGGATATTAAAATCAGCCGGTTGGATGCCTGATATAGTTTTTCGTAAACACTATCCAGCCCGTCTGGATTGATATGGATCAGCACGCCTTTGATCAATGCGAGATCTGCTTTCCCGGCTACAGGATAGTCGAAGATGGAACCTTCAAATACGTTACTCTCGCCAATCAAGCTTTTAACTTGCGTTGCGGCATCGTGGTTGATTTCCACGGCTTGCAGATGAATATCCGGATAAAGCAGTTGCAGCGCCTTCAGGTTCATCCCGATGTTCGCGCCAAATTCAAGACAGGATGTCACTGGCCCCGCCTGTTTAAGCGCCGCCGAGAAAAAACTCAGTTTGGAGGCCAAGAGGTGGGAACTATTGTTTCGGTCAATGTAATCGGCACCAAACTCGCCCGCCCAGAATTCCTCCTGCGGTGTTTTAAATCTTTCAACCATCTTTATCTCCGGCAATCAGTTTCGTATAAGGTCTTCAGGTAGAGCGATTCACACCATTAAACGCCGCAACCATCAATTCGGCCCGCTGCCAATCCTCTTCGTTATCAATGTCCGCCACGCGCCAATTGGGAATCACCAAACCTATACCGTGCTGATGAATATTTTTCCCCTCCAGCCAAGTCTGCGCACGCCCCCAATAAAACTGTCCGGCATCGTAATAAGCCGGCTCAAGGTCTTGGGTCCGAGTCGAGGCATATTGGCTATCAAACGGTTCCATCAGACCACTCGGCAATTGCCGAAGCGCGCGCTGAATCGCAGAAGGATAGGCGGCAACAGGAAAAACATAATCCGCATTTTTCTCCTCTAGCATCTGCAATGCGGCAACCAGATCGCCACATTGCATAAATGGCACTGCGGGATAAATACAGCAGACTTGATCGACTTGCCAACCCAGCGCTTGGCACGCGCCAATGGCATGCGCAACGACGGGAACGGTGGGGGTGTAATCGTCCGCCAGTTCTGCCGGACGGACAAAGGGAACCTCCGCCCCCCACACCTTTGCCAGCTTTGAAATTTCGGCATCATCGGTGGTTACGACAATATGGTCGAACAATCCCGCCGCCTTCGCAACCTCAATGGCCCCGGCGATCATAGGCTTTCCACAGAAATCCTTGATATTCTTGCGGGGGATGCGTTTGCTGCCGCCTCTGGCAGGAATAATGGCAATATTCATACGCTAATCGCCCTCCTCAAAGCGTTAACGACCTGATCTTGTTCATCCGCTGTCAACGCGGGAAACATCGGCAAGCTGATAATTTCCGCATAATATTGCTCGGCTTCCGGACAGTAGCCCGGTTTGAAGCCCAGCTGTTGATAATAGGGCTGCAGATAGACCGGTATGTAATGCAAATTAACACCTATGCCTTGCGCTCTGAGCGCTTCGAAAACATCCCGGTGGGTTTTGCCGATGTGTTCGAGTTTTAAGCGAATGATATATAGGTGGAAGGAGGAATAATTGTCTGGATGTTGCCACGGAATCACTATCGGCAAATCGCTCAATATTTCATCATATCGCAGAGCAAGCGCATGGCGTAGGGTGACGAATTCATCGAGCCGTTGCATTTGGCTAAGCCCCAATGCGGCATGTATGTCAGTCATGCGATAGTTAAAACCAAGATCAATCTGCTGGTAGTACCAAAGTTGTTCAGGTGGGCGGAGGACCATATCTGCCGCATCACTGCTGATGCCATGGCTGCGCAGCAATTTCATACGTTTGGCCAACTGTGCATCGTTAGTCAGCGCCATGCCGCCTTCGCCAGCGGTGATGATTTTTACCGGATGAAAACTGAACACTGTTATATCGCTATAACGGCCATTGCCGATGATTTCGCCACGGTATTTTCCACCGATGGCGTGCGAGGCATCCTCAATAATTTTGAAACCGTATTGCTTACTTAGCCGATGAATGGCTTCCATATCGCAGGATTGACCACATAAATGCACCGGGATCACAACTTTGGGCAGGCAGCCATTTTTTTCCGCCTGAGCCAATTTATCGGCCAAACATTCCACGCTCATGTTGTAAGTATGCGGATCAATGTCCACAAAATCGACACTGGCACCACAATACAGCGCACAATTGGCGCTGGCTACAAAGGTAATAGGAGTGGTCCAGACACTGTCGCCCTTGCCTACGCCCAACGCTAAGCAGGCGATATGCAAAGCCGAAGTGGCGCTATTCACGGCAAACGCATATTGCGCGCCGCAATAATTCATCACTGAGTTTTCAAAACCAGGAACCGCCGGGCCTTGCGTCAAAAAATCCGAACGCAACACATCCGCTACGGCCTGAATGTCGGCCTCGCTAATTGTTTGACGACCATAAGGAATCATAAGCTGCTCGTTTGGCTCAGCTGAGCCTGCGCCGCTATATCTACATTTGCAAGAATCCTGCGTAAAATGTCTTGATCACGAACATCATCAATAGAATAGGGCATGCAGGAAACTTGGACTTTTTGGCTCATTCCAAATTGCTTAAGTTCGTCACGTAAATAAATAATCAGTTTTTTGAGCTTATCGTTTTCAAGAATTGTTTTAGTCCACTGTTTACCAAAAGAGCCCGTTCTACCCGTGATCAAAATAGACTTGTTATCAAACATTATTCTTCCTTAACTCGAATATATATTCCAACAACTTGAATATGAGTGCATTTTTTATCAGACTGCTTAAATAGCAGTTTCGTTTTCCTTAAACAGTTTAGCACCTAAAATCAACTACGCTTGTCATCCAGGCCCATTTCTTAGCACTCCCCAAGCTTTTTCGCCATCTCACGCTGTCAGGCGCTAGTTATCAGTCCAGATTGATTTTAGTTTTCAATAATTTGCACACGCTGGGTAATGCCGCATACTAGAGCATAAGGTATGGTCTCCGCCCCTAGTGCAATTTCTTCTACCGGCAAGCCTTCGCCCCACAAGGTTACTTTATCGCCGGGCTTTGCGTCGGGTTGAGTCGCCAAATCGACCGTAATCATGTCCATTGAAACCCTGCCGATAAGCGGTACACGCTTGCCGTTAACCAGCACCGGCGTTCCGGTATTGGCGTAACGGGGATAACCATCACCATAACCTATCGCAACGACGCCCAGTGCTGTGCTTTTATCGCACATCCATCGGCCGCCATAGCCGACTGTCTCACCTGCTTCGATTTGCTTGACTGCAATCAGCCGTGAATGCAGACTCATGACCGGCTTAAGCCCTAATTCTTGGCCCGTGCTGTCTGGAAATGGAGAAATGCCGTATAGCATGACGCCAGGCCGCACCCAGTCAGTCAATGATTGCGGCCAGCCCAATATACCGGCCGAGTTGGCGATGCTGCGCTGGCCTGGATAGGCCGCCACGGTTTGATTGAACTGAAGGATCTGCTTCAGCGTCATATCGTCATTTTTATCGTCGGCGTTAGCCAAATGCGTCATCAGATTGACTGGTTGTCTGACAATGGCACAACGTTTCAAACGCTCATAAACGGCGCTAAAATCCTTGGCTTTAAAACCCAACCGATTCATGCCTGTGTCAATTTTCAGCCAAACCGTAAGCGCTTCCTGCTCTTTCCGAGCTTCTAGGATTTCAAGCTGGGAGAAAGAATGCAGTACAGGCTCCAGCTGATACTCCAACAGATCATTCACTTCTGCGGCACAGATAAATCCCTCTAAAACGGCAATCCTGTTTTTTAACCCCGCTTTGCGCAATCGGATACCTTCATCAGCCCTGGCCACTGCAAAGGCATCAGTATTATGTAACGCTTCGGCAATACGCAGCATGCCATGTCCATAGCCATTGGCTTTGACGAGCGCCATCACTTTCGCGCCCGGCGCACAACTTCGTACTTTGGCTAAATTATGCTGAACAGCATCCAGATCGAGCACCGCATACGCAGCCGGGCTCATTCATAATCCCCGCCGGTATAGGTTCCCGCAAAATTTTCAAAGCGGGTATATTGTCCCAAAAAGGTGAGCCGAACTGTTCCCAGCGGGCCATTACGCTGCTTGCCGATAATAACTTCTGCGATACCTTTATCAGGGCTGTCTTCGTTATACACTTCGTCCCGGTACACGAACACGATCAAATCGGCATCCTGCTCGATAGCACCCGACTCGCGCAAATCCGACATCATCGGACGTTTATTGGGGCGCTGTTCAAGATTACGGTTAAGCTGGGACAAGGCAACTACAGGGACATTCAATTCTTTGGCTAGCGCTTTTAAGCCTCTGGAAATATCGGAAATTTGCTGCACCCGATTATCGCCGCTGGAAGGCGATTGCATCAACTGTAAATAATCCAATACTATTAAACCCAGCGGCCCATGTTCACGCACTAAACGCCTGGCTCTTGAACGCACTTCAGTCGGCGTTAATGCCGGCGTATCGTCAATGAATAATTTGGTTTCAGCCAACAAATTGATGGCCGACGTCAAACGCGGCCACTCATCATCCTCCAGCTTTCCGGTTCGAATTTTATGTTGATCGATACGCCCTAATGAGGACATCATCCTCATCGCTAACGCATCTCCCGGCATTTCCATACTGAATACCGCAACCGGTTTATCGCCTTTAATCGCAATATTTTCCGCCATGTTCATGGCGATAGTAGTTTTACCCATGGAAGGTCGACCAGCCACAATAATTAAATCGGCCGGCTGCAAGCCTGAGGTCAGCTCATCAAAATCAGTAAATCCTGTGGCTGCCCCCGTGATAGAGCCTTCCTGTTCGAACAGCGTTTCAATTTTATCGACAGCGCGGGCCAAAAGGGATTTAATCGAAGTAAATCCTCCCTGCCCCCGTTGTCTTTGTTCGGCTATTTTAAATACCTGTCGTTCGGCGTTTTCAAGTAAATCGGCAGTCTCACGGCCCTCGGTATTGAACGCGGAATCCGAAATCTCTGTGCCGACATGAATCAACTGACGCAGCACCGACCGGTCTCTGACGATATTGGCATAGGTCACGATATTCGCTGCACTGGGCGTGTCTTTTGCCAGCATGCCTAAGTAAGGCAATCCTCCGGTGTTTTCAAGCTCACCTATAGATTCCAGGGCTTCCGATATGGTGATCACGTCAAATGGAATCTGTTTTTCGGCGAGCTGTTCAATCGTCTTGAAAATCAGTCGGTGATCTCTCCGATAAAAATCGCCTTCCGAAACTTTGTCCGACACGGAATCCCAAGTTTGATTATCCAGCATTAATCCGCCCAAAACCGATTGTTCGGCCTGAATGGAGTTGGGAGGAATTTTTAGAGAATCCAGCGAATAATCACGATCAAACGAAAAATTTTCAGACATAGCTCACAGCAATAGAAACGGTAGTTACAAAACACGACATAAATTTTTTAAAAGCCTAGAAAGATTAACGAAGAAGATGTAACACTGGAAATAATGTGAAGAGAAAAATGTTAGCATTCACTAATACAATTCTAGCGCGGTTGCTTAACAAATATACAGCATTGTTAGCATTATAATTAACTTGTATTCGCTAATTCCGACAAAAATATTCAAATGATTCCGAATAAATCTAAGTACTTGTAGGTGTTTATGATTGATACTTGCAGAGTGCCCGGTTGGTCTCTCACCCATAAGGCAATTTATGCTACTTGAATAAAATCCTGGCAATTAAGTGCTCAGGATTAACCGTAAAGTACTCAAGTATAGCCTCGAAAGGCGGTATGCGTCCAAGAGCAGGCAATTTGAGGTTGAAGTTAAGTTTAGGATATACACATATAAATGCGCCTCCACGCCGTCATGCGGTTTCCGTCCGCTTGCTGTCGTGCAATTTTACACAGACATGGCGTGTGGCTCGATCAATGGCGACAAAGATGTACCCTTTGTCCTTGCCCAAGTTGATTGACGCGGTGTCAATGTATAGATAGCCAAGGCATAGACTATGATGTGGTTACACTAATCCGGACACACATTTTAAAATACCCTGAAAAGAGTGTGGTCCCAAATGAACCGAGAAAAACCCCAAACTTATACAGCCGAATTTAGAGCCTCAGCGGTTAAGCTGGCGAATCAATCCGATAAGCCCATCACCCAAGTCGCCAAAGACCTTGGGATTAATGTGAATACCCTGCATACTTGGATAGCAAAATATAGCCGCCCCAAAGAGAGCGATAAAACGGTTCGGACTGACGACCATCTTTATGAAGAATTAAAGCGCCTAAAGAAAGAAAATGCCCGACTGACAGAGGAGCGCGATCTGTTAAAAAAGGCGGCAGCGTACTTTACCAAGGAGCACCGGTGACTGCATGGATGCAGGAGGTAGAGTACCAACAGTAGGCGCTTTAGGCGACGCAGGAGCAGTTACCGAGAAGTACGCCTGGATCAAACAGCATATGACCGAGTTTCCAACTGATTTGATGTGTCGCTTTATGCAGGTTTCCCGAAGTGCTTATTATGCGTGGTTGCATCGCGCCCAAACAGCGATTGAAACGGATGATATTGAATTGACGACTATTATCCAAGCCTTGTTCAAGAAGAGCCGCGCTACCTATGGAACTCGGCGACTCCAAAAAATCGTTATTAAACCGAAATCGGGCAGCCAGTCGGTGACGGATAGGCTGGTTGATGCGGGAAGCCGATTTAGTTTGTAAAACGAAACGTAAATTCAAGGCCACGACGAACTCCAAGCATGACCAGCCGATTGCACCTAATCATCTGGTCGTCAATTCACAATGAACCAGCCCCATCAGGCTTATGTCGGCGACATCACTTATATCTCTACCCAGGAAGGCTGGTTGTATTTAGCGGTCGTGATTGATCTGTATTCCCGGCAAGTGGTCGGCTGGTCCAATGGCGGAGCATATGCGGACTAAGTTGGTGAACGATGCGCTACTGATGGCCATTTGGAAACGAAATCACGGGAAAGACTTGTTGTGGCATAGTGGCCGAGGTAGTCAATATGCGTCGGAAAGCCACCGAGCGCTATTAGCCCAGTATGGCATCCGGCAGAGCATGAGCCGTAAAAGGCAAATGTTGGGATAACGCGGTACCAGAAAGCTTCTTCCACATCCTGAAAACCGAGCTGATACATCATCAAACCTATCAAACCCGTGCCGACGCAAGACAGGCGGTGTTTGAGTATATTGAGGTCTTTTACAACCGCGAACGCCTACATTCTGCAAATGGCTATTTATCACCGCTTGACTATGAATTGCAGCTTAAAGCTGCTTAGCCGTATGCCCGGAAAAGTGTTGACACATCATAGTTCCAGTGTCCGTGAAATTAGGGCAAGATCAATTTGCTGATTTAAAGAAACAAACCTGAAATATCAGCTACTTTAAATACCAGATGGGATTGGAGTGAAATGATAAAGTACCTAGGACTTTTCATAATTCAGTCCTTAAAGCGATACTAAGATTTATAAAGCTCTAAGGACTGAGGGTATATCCTGCAAATAGTTTTTTACAGGCTTTAAACTTGAATTAATCTTCTATATTAGCGATAGGTCTATCGACTAACTCCACATAAGCCATCGGCGCATCATCGCCAGGTCTAAATCCGCATTTCATAATACGCAAATAGCCACCAGCTCTATTTTTATAACGTGGACCAAGTTCGTTAAAAAGCTTAGTTACCGTATCACGATCACGTAACCGAGAGAAAGCAATACGTCTTTTAGCTACGCTATCTTCTTTAGATAGTGTAATTAAAGGTTCAGCGTAGCTTCTTAATTCTTTCGCTTTTGGTAAAGTTGTTTTTATTAATTCATGCTTAAATAATGAACTAACCATATTACTAAATAAAGCCTTACGGTGGCTACTATTTATATTGAATTTTCTACCGGATTTACGATGTCTCATTGTAAGAAGACCTAATGTTAATGTGTTATTGCGTGAGTTTGATCTGCAAGGTTTTCAGGAGGCCAGTTTTCTAACCGCATTCCTAAAGATAAACCTTTTAAAGCAAGAATGTCTTTTATTTCTGTTAAAGATTTTTTGCCAAGATTAGGAGTTTTCAATAACTCAACTTCAGTACGTTGAATTAAATCTCCAATATAAAAAATATTCTCAGCTTTTAAGCAATTAGCAGAACGCACTGTTAACTCGAGATCATCTACAGGACGAAGAAGAACAGGATCAAATATCTCCTCAACTTCAACTTCTTCCTCTGTTTGTTGGTCATTTACTTTTTCAAAGTCAACAAAAACAGACAACTGATCATGAAGTATAGTTGCAGCTAACTTGATGGTTTCTTCCGGATCAACAGTTCCATTTGTTTCCAGTTCGATTATTAATTTGTCTAAATTAGTTCGTTGCTCAACACGTGTACTTTCAACATGATAAGCAACTTTGATAACCGGACTATAAGAAGCATCAAGTTGAAGCGCCCCAACAATTAGACCATGTTCAGAGTTTGACTTACGAACACTTACTGGTTCATAACCTCTTCCTCGACGAACTCTGATCTTCATATTTAAAGCGCCGACTTGCGTCAAATTAGCTATTACCAAATCAGAATTAATAATCTCCACGTCATGTGGGACTATAATATCAGCAGCAGTAACACAGCCAGCTCCATGCTTTGAAAGCGTAAGCTCAACCTCATCTTTAGAATGAAGCACAACCGCTAACTTTTTAAGATTAAGCAAAATATCAATCACATCTTCTTGAACACCCTCAATAGTGGTATATTCATGAAGAACGCCTTCAATTTCAACATCTGTAACTGCACAACCAGGAATTGTAGACAGCAGCACCCGGCGCAATGCATTACCAATAGAGTGCCCAAACCCTCTTTCAAGAGGTTCAATAACAATCCTAGAATGATTAGGTGTTTTACTTACGACCTCAACTAAGCGAGGCTTCAGCAAGCCAGAAATAGAATTCTGCATTTATATCCCTCAAAACTACGATTATTTAGAGTAGAGCTCAACTACCAACTGCTCATTTATATCACTACCCAAATCTACACGATCTGGCAGCGAGCTAAAAGTACCTGACATTTCTTTAGAATTAACATCAACCCAAGAAGGGAAACCGTACTGTTCAGTTACACTCAAAGCATCAACAATTCTTTGTTGCTTTTTCGCTTTCTCTCTAACAGAAAGAACATCGCCTGGCGAAACCTGATAAGATGGGACATTAATTAAAACATTGTTAACTTGAATAGATTTATGACTAACCAACTGACGCGCTTCGGCACGAGTAGAAGCAAAGCCCATACGATAAACAACGTTATCTAATCTTGACTCTAAAAGGTTCAACAAGTTTTGACCTGTTGCTCCTTTTTTAGAATCTGCTGATTTATAGTAATTTCTAAATTGTTTTTCTAAGATGCCGTATATTCTGCGTAGGCGTTGCTTAGCTCTCAACTGAGTAGCATAATCAGAACTTCTTGTGCGCTTGGTACCATGCTGCCCAGGGCGCTGATCTAACTTACACTTGTTTTCTAAAGACTTTCCTCTGCTTTTCAAAAACAGATCTGTGCCTTCTCTTCGACTTAATTTACATGTAGGCCCAAGATATCTTGCCATAACAAACTACTCCAGATTTTTATACGCGGCGTTTTTTTGGCGGACGACATCCATTATGCGGAATTGGCGTCACATCAACAATATTGTTTATTTTGAATCCCAAATTATTCAGAGAACGCACTGCAGACTCGCGACCCGGACCAGGACCCTTAATCATGACATCAAGATTTTTCATGCCGAACTCTAAAGCAACTGTTCCTGCTTTTTCAGCCGCAACCTGAGCAGCAAAAGGCGTGCTTTTTCTGGATCCACGAAAACCAGACCCGCCTGACGTTGCCCAAGAAAGAGCATTACCTTTTCTATCTGTGATAGTTATGATTGTGTTATTGAAAGAAGCATGTACGTGCACAATGCCGTCTGCAACTTCTTTTTTTATACGTTTTCTAGAACGATTTTGACTCGCCATTTACTTCAACCTCTTAAAGGAATATCTTATTTTCTAATTGCCTTACGCGGGCCTTTTCGAGTACGAGCATTCGTTCTCGTTCTCTGCCCTCTTAAAGGCAATCCTCTACGATGTCTTATTCCGCGATAGCAACCCAGATCCATCAAACGCTTGATATTCATAGAAACCTCACGACGCAGATCACCTTCTACTGTCATCTTCGAAACCACATTACGAATGGTTTCCAACTGCTCTTCAGTCAGCTCTTTTATTTTAATCGAAGGTGCTATACCCACTTCAACGCAAATTTCACTTGCAGTTTGACGACCAATACCATATATAGCAGTCAATGCGATCACTGCATGTTTATGATCTGGTATATTTATCCCGGCAATACGTGCCATCTAGATACTCCCACTTAATAGTGCTCTAAAGTTAAGCGCCAAATTATAGCATTACACAAATAATGGCGCAACAATTATTATCCTTGTCGTTGCTTATGTTTTCCGTCTTCACAGATAACCCTGACAACACCATTTCTTTTTACAACTTTACATTTTCTACAAATTTTTTTTACAGAGGCACGAACTTTCACAATTAACTCCTAGACTGCTCTTGTGCAATAATTTATTTTTTTAGATTAGCTTTTTTCATTAAGCCATCATACTGTTGGGACATAACATGAGTTTGCATCTGTGAAATGAAATCCATTACAACCACTACAATAATCAATAAGGAGGTTCCACCAAAATAAAAGGGGACATTCCAGTAGACAATCAAAAACTCAGGCAATAAACATACAAGTGTTATATAAAAGGCTCCGATTAAAGTTAAGCGAGTCATCACTTTATCAATATAAGAACTTGTTTGAAGACCTGGTCTTATTCCAGGTAAAAATGCACCCGATTTTTTTAAGTTTTCAGCAGTTTCTTTTGAGTTGAATACTAAAGCCGTATAAAAAAAGCAAAAGAAAATAATAGCTGTTGCATAAAAAATAACATAAACCGGCTGACCGGGAGATAACATCGTAGCAACGTCCTGTAGCCAAGAAAAGCCATCACTATTTCCAAACCAGCCAGCTATTGTCGCAGGGAACAGAATGATACTCGATGCAAAAATAGGCGGTATTACACCCGCCATATTAAGCTTTAATGGCAAAAAACTACTTTGCCCCGCATACATCTTACGGCCTTGCTGTCTTTTTGGATAATTGATAAGAATTCTTCTCTGCCCTCTCTCAACAAAAACAACTAATGCAGTGACAGAAATAGATAATAAAAACAATAAAATTATAAATGCCCCGTTCATTTCACCGGTTCTTGCCAGCTCCAAAGTCCCACCGATTGCTTTAGGCAAACCAGAAACTATACCAGCAAATATAATCAGCGAAATACCATTACCAATTCCCCGCTCAGTAACCTGTTCGCCAAGCCACATCAAGAAAATAGTACCAGTAACCAGAGTAACTGTCGTAATGACAATAAAACTTATACCTGGATTCAAAACAACGGAAAGACCACCAGCAGTCTGATTTTGCAATGCCAAAGAAATTCCAATAGCTTGAAAAGTCGCTAAAACGACGGTACCAAACCGTGTGTACTGAGATATTTTACGACGACCGGATTCACCTTCTTTCTTTAGCTGCTCCATTGCAGGAATAACTACTGTCATCAATTGCATGATAATTGACGCTGAAATATAAGGCATTATACCCAAAGCAAATAGACTTAAACGCATCAAAGCGCCACCCGAGAACATGTTAAACATATCCAAGATTGAACCGCTTTGCTGTTCAAACATAACTGCAAGTGCTTTAGGATCTATCCCGGGCACAGGAATATGAGCACCGACTCTATATACGAAAAAAGCCCCTAAAACAAAAAGCAATCTTGCTTTAAGCTCTGAAAAACCGCCGACCTTCCCAGACACCTGCGCTCTTGATGTACTCACTTAGACCTCTACTTTGCCGCCAGCAGCTTCAATAGATTCTTTGGCTCCACCAGTTACTTTAATACCTTTGACCGTAACAGCTTTACTTAATACGCCAGACTTAATTACTTTAGCTTTTTTGGTAAACATTGGAACGATATTCGCATCAATTAAAGCTTTAAGATCAATTACATCAACGTTTAATCCATCGAGTTCATTTAGCCTAACCTCGGCTGAATATTTACTGATTAATGAGGTAAATCCAACCTTTGGTAAACGACGCTGTAAGGGCATCTGACCGCCCTCAAAACCAACTTTATGAAAGCCACCACTACGAGCTTTTTGCCCCTTATGCCCTCTTCCACAAGTCTTGCCAAGAGTACATCCAATACCTCGCCCCACTCTTTTAGACTTCTTTCTGGACCCTTCACTTGAACGGATTGTATTTAAAAACATTACACTTCCTCAAATTTTAGCATGTATGATATTTTGTTTATCATTCCACGGTTTTCAGGTGTATTGACCACTACAACCGTCTGGTTGATTTTGCGCAATCCAAGTCCTTTCAAACAAGCTTGGTGCGCTGGCAAGCGCCCAAATTTGCTTTTTATCATCGTTACACTTAATTTATTGCTAGCCATTGCTACTACCCAATAATTTGTTCAACTGACAAGCCACGTTTTGCAGCTATTTGGTTAGCGCTGTGCATTCCAGTAAGACCGTTAATAGTTGCCCTAACAACATTGATAGGATTACTGGTACCTATGCATTTAGCTAATACGTTATGAACCCCAACCACTTCAAATACCGCTCTCATTGCACCACCAGCAATGATACCTGTACCCTCAGAAGCAGGCTGCATATAAACCTTAGCTGCCCCCGTTGTATTCATAATAGGATATTGCAAGGTATCGCCTTTTAGAGAAACTTTACGCATATTTTTGCGCGCTTGCTCCAGTGATTTTTGGATCGCAATAGGTACTTCACGTGCTTTACTAACGCCGTACCCAACTCTACCTTCACCATCACCAACAACTGTTAGTGCTGTGAATCCAAAAACCCTACCGCCTTTTACAACTTTGGCAACACGTCTTACATTAACTAATTTTTCTTGCAAACCATCTGCACTAACCTGTGAAGGTGCTGTAGACATTTTATTCCCCTAAAATTTCAAACCGGCTTCACGTGCAGCATCAGCCAATGCTTTAACGCGACCATGATATTTAAATCCTGAACGATCAAAAGCAACTTCGGAAACTCCAGCAGCAATTGCTTTTTGTGCAATAAATCTTCCAACCTCAGCAGCTGCAATCACATTACTTGTATTTTTTAATGTCGATTTAATTTCAGCCTGTGTAGTTGATGCACTTGCCAAAGTTTTCGTTCCATCAGCACTTATAACTTGGGCGTAAATATGTTGCGAAGTTTTGTGAATTGACAGTCGCGTTGTACTTAATTTTTTAATTTTACTACGCAATTTTAATGCGCGCTTCATACGAGCTTGTTTCTTATCCATTTCGCTACCTTACTTCTTCTTAGCTTCTTTTCTTGCAACATGTTCATCAGCATATCTGACACCTTTACCCTTATAAGGCTCAGGCGGACGATATGCTCTAATTTTCGCAGCAACTTCGCCGACTAATTGCTTATCGCTTCCTTTGATCAAAATTTCAGTTTGACTAGGCGTCTCTACCAAAACTCCTTCAGGAACTTCAAAATCAATCGGATGGGAAAAGCCAAGGGCCAGATTGAGTATATTTCCTTTAGCTTGCGCTCGATAACCAACACCAATCAGAGTTAATTTCTTTTCAAACCCTGCAGATACACCAACAATCATGTTGCTTACAATCGCTCTAGCTGTTCCAGCTTGAGCAGTAGCTTTTTTATCATCTCTATCCCACTGCACTTGGATTACGTTTTCCGCAATACCAAAACTGACAGCTGAGTTTGTATCATAAGATAATTGACCATTACTTCCTTTTACGGTCACATTATTACCTTCTAGCTTTATATCCACACCGCTTGGGATAATGACTGGAGCCTTAGCAATTCTTGACATAACCTGACCTACACTTTAACAAACAGTACAAATGACTTCACCGCCGTGTCCAATTGAACGAGCAGCTCTATCTGTCATAACACCATTCGATGTTGATACGATAGCAATCCCTAACCCGCCAAGAACTTTTGGCAATTCATCCTTAGATTTATAAATACGTAAACCAGGTTTACTAATTCTTTTAATATTTTCAATTACAGGAGCTCCTTTATAGTACTTCAGCTCAATAGTCATTTCTGTATGACTACCTACTGTCTCTAAGGAATAACCTGTTATAAAACCCTCTTCTTTTAATACCTTGGCAATGGATACTTTCAGTTTTGATGAAGGTTGCTTAACAATTTTTTTGCCAGCAGATTGACCGTTTCTGATTCGGGTCAGCATATCTGCGACTGGGTCTGTCATACTCATGTTATAATCTCTCTAAACTTGATCTAAAAGATCTTACCAACTTGCCTTTACCAAGCCTGGCACATCGCCACGCATTGTCGCTTCTCTTAGTTTATTTCGACTAAGGCCAAACTTACGGTAATAACCATGCGGACGTCCGGTTAAATTACAACGGTTACGGACTCTTGACGCACTTGAGTCTCTCGGTAGTTTTTGAAGTTGTAAATGAGCAGATTCTTTATCTTCAAATGTGGCACTCGGATCTCTGATAATTTCTTTCAGAGATTTACGTTTGACATCATATTTTTGTACTAGTTTTTTACGCTTATCTTCACGCGCAATCATTGATTTTTTTGCCATTTTAAAGTTGCCCTTTAGTTCTTAAATGGAAAATTAAAAAGCTTTAACAACGCCAAACCTTCTTCATTAGTTTGAGCTGTCGTTGTGATAGTTATATCCATGCCGCGTAAAGCATCAATTTTGTCATAATCAATTTCTGGAAAAATGATTTGCTCTTTAACGCCCATAGAATAATTACCACGCCCATCAAAGCTTTTAGGGCTTAATCCTCTAAAATCGCGGATCCGAGGAATGGAAATATTTATTAATCGGTCTAAAAATTCATACATTCTATCGCTACGCAAAGTAACTTTACAACCAATAGGCATATCATCACGAATTTTAAACCCTGCGATAGATTTTCTTGCCAGGGTAACAACTGGTTTTTGACCTGAAATCTTTTCCATGTCACTAACTGCAGATTGTAGAACCTTTTTATCGGCAACTGCGCCGCCAACACCCATATTAAGTGTGATTTTTGTAATTCGCGGCGCCTGCATTACAGAGCTGTAACCAAACTGCTCAACCAATGCTGGAAGGATTTTTTCTTTATATACGGTTTCTAGTCTAGCCATGATTTTTATCTACACCTACACATCAACAACTTCATTTGTTGACTTAAAATATCTGACTTTTTTTCCATCTTCTAGAAACTTAAAGCCGACACGATCCGCTTTTTTAGTTGCGGGATTATATAACCCAATATTGGAAATATTAATCGGCATATCCTTGACAATTATGCCACCTGAAACCCCTGCATTTGGGTTTGGTTTTTGGTTCTTTTTTACTTGATTAATTCCTTCAATCAAAACTTTATTATTCTTTAAAACCTTACTTACTCTACCACTCTTACCTTTATCCTTACCGGTACGAACGATAACTTCATCGCCTTGTTTAATTTTTTGCATTTTTAAACCCTACCTTATAAAACTTCAGGAGCTAACGAGATTATTTTCATAAACTTCTCGCCTCTAAGCTCACGTGTTACAGGGCCAAAAATACGCGTACCGAGTGGCTGTAAATTATTATTCAAAATAACTGCAGCGTTGCCGTCAAAGCGGATGACTGAACCATCCGGCCTGCGAATACCTTTACAAGTTCTAACGACCAATGCGTTATAAACTTCGCCTTTTTTTACTCTGCCGCGCGGGATGGCATCTTTAATACTGACTTTAATAATATCACCAATGCCAGCATAACGCCTATGAGACCCACCCAACACTTTGATACACATGACCCTTTTTGCACCGCTATTATCGGCGACGTCAAGGTTAGTTTGCATCTGAATCATGATTTATTCCTAATTATCTGTTTATTAAATAGCTTGGTAATGCTATTTGTTGGCGCTTTCTAAGACCTGAACCAACATAAAGGTTTTATTCTTAGACATAGGCCTGCATGATGTAATGGATACTACGTCGCCTTCATGGCAAACATTTTGTTCGTCATGAGCCATCATTTTAGTCGAACGCTTAATGTATTTTCCGTAAACAGGATGCTTTACAACACGCTCTACTAAAACTGTAATAGTTTTATCCATCTTATTACTAACAACCCGACCAGTAATCGTCCGCAACTTAGTTACATTCTCACTCATTTTATGCGCTCGCCATTTCGTTTAATATGGTATGGATACGTGCAACATCACGCCTAACCTTTTTCACCTGATCGGGCTTGGACAGCTGACCTGTACCTTTTTGCATTTTAAGATTAAATTGTTCACGAGACAATTCGAGCAACATTGCCCCTAATTCGTCTTTAGATTTTTGGCGTAATTCATTTACTTTCATTACATTATTGTCCGAGCAGTAAAAAGTGTCTTTAAAGGTAGTTTAGCAGCGCCTAAAGCGAATGCTTCACGAGCCAATTCCTCAGAAACACCCTGTATTTCATACAACATTGTTCCAGGCTTAACTTGTGCAACCCAATATTCTACACTACCTTTCCCTTTTCCCATACGAACTTCTAATGGTTTTTTTGTAATTGGCTTATCAGGGAAAATTCTAATCCATATTTTACCGCCACGCTTGACGTGCCGAGTGATTGTTCTTCGCGCCGATTCAATCTGACGGGCAGTAAGTCTACCTCGCTCAACTGACTTAAGGCCAAAATCACCAAAACTTACTGATGATCCACGTACGGCAGTACCGTTATTTCTGCCTTTATGTTGTTTACGGAACTTGGTTCTTTTAGGTTGAAGCATTTTCTCTATCCCTTCAACTATTTCTTAGATTCTGAATTAATAGATGCTATATGTGCATCCATATCGAATACCTCACCCTTGAATATCCACACCTTGATGCCGATAATTCCGTAGGTAGTATGTGCTTCAGCAGTTGCATAATCTATGTCTGCGCGTAACGTATGAAGAGGAACTCGACCCTCTCTATACCATTCGCTTCGAGCAATTTCAGCGCCGTTTAATCGACCCCCAACATTGATTTTAATACCTTCGGCACCTAAACGCATTGTGTTGGTTACAGCACGTTTCATTGCACGGCGATACATAATTCTTTTTTCTAGTTGCTGAGCAACACCTTCAGCAACGAGCTGAGCATCAAGTTCTGGCTTTCTAATCTCTTCAACGTTAAGTTGAACAGGGATGCCCATCATCTTTGATACTGCTTGCCTTAATGTTTCAATATCTTCGCCTTTTTTACCTATTACAATACCCGGTCTTGCGGTATGCACCGTAATATGCGCGTTATTTGGCGGACGATTAATCTGAATACGACTTACAGAAGCATGAGCTAACTTTTTCTTGATAAATTCTCTGACTGTCAAGTCTTGGTGCAGGAAAACTGAATAATCCTGACTACTTGCATACCACCTTGAATTCCAATCTTTTACAATACCAAGGCGTATACCTGTTGGATGTACCTTTTGACCCATTTTCTGCCCCTACTCGTATTCTGCGACTTTAACTGTAATATGGCAGGTTCTTTTAAGGATGTGATTTGCACGCCCTTTAGCTCTTGCCTTGAATCTTTTCATGGTCGCACCTTCATTTACATAAACGGTCGACACTTTTAATTCATCAATATCTGCGCTTTCATTATGCTCTGCATTAGCAATAGCAGATTCAAGAATTTTTTTAATAATCGCAGCAGCTTTTTTTGAGCTGAACTTCAATGTGTTCAACGCCTTTTCAACTGGCATGCCACGTATCTGATCACCTACTAATCGCGCTTTTTGCGCAGACAGCGGAGCATTTTTTAATTTTGCTGAAACTTCCATAATACAACCTATCTAGATTTCTTATCAGCCACATGGCCTTTATATGTGCGAGTTGGCGAAAACTCACCTAATTTATGCCCGACCATATTCTCCGAAATCAGAACAGGTATGTGCAGGCGCCCATTATGGATTGCAATAGTTAAACCTAGCATATCAGGTATAATCATTGATCTTCTTGACCATGTTTTAATCGGTTTCCGATTATTTGTACTTACAGCATCTTCAACTTTTTTAAGTAGATGATGATCAATAAACGGACCTTTTTTAATTGAACGCGGCACAATAATTCCTCTCTATTTGAGCTTACGACGTCTGATAATCATATTATCAGTACGTTTGTTATTTCTGGTTTTATACCCTTTAGTTGGCATACCCCAAGGTGATACCGGATGTCTTCCGCCAGATGTACGTCCTTCACCACCGCCATGCGGGTGATCAACTGGATTCATTACAACACCTCGAACAGTAGGACGAACACCGCGCCATCTTGATGCACCAGCCTTTCCAAGAGATATCAAGCTGTGCTCTGAATTAGAAACCTCTCCGATTACAGCTCGACAATCGGCCATAACTTTACGCATTTCGCCTGATCTTAATCTAAGAGTGGCATGAGCGCCGTCTTTGGCTACTAATTGCACAGATGTGCCAGCACTTCGAGCAACTTGCGCCCCTTTACCTGGCTTCAATTCCACACAATGTACGGTGGTACCCATAGGTATATTTCTTAACGGCATGCAATTGCCCGGCTTAATTGCGGTCGCTTCCGAAGAAAGGATTTCCTGTCCAACTTCAAGCCCTTTAGGAGCAATGATATATCTGCGCTCGCCATCTTTAAACAAAACCAAGGCAATATTAGCTGTTCTGTTTGGATCATATTCAAGACGCTCAACAACGGCAGGAATGTCAACTTTATTTCTCTTAAAATCGATCATCCGATAGTGTTGTTTGTGACCACCACCTACATGACGCGTTGTAATACGCCCCTGATTATTACGACCGCCACTTTTGCTATTTTTACTTAACAAAGGCGCATAGGGTTTTCCTTTATGCAAATCATCATTTTTGATCCGCACTACAAACCGTGAACCCGGTGACGTCGGTTTAGACTTTACAATAGCCATGCTTTCTACCGTTTCCTATTGATCTTTTAAAACTTAAATTATTAAGCAGCAGAGAAATCTATATCATGACCGGGCTTTAGTTTTACATAAGCCTTTTTCCAATCAGATCGCTGTCCCAATGAACCGCCAAATCTTTTTTGCTTGCCTTTAACGTTTAAAACCTGAACTGAGTCAACCTCAACGCTAAACATTAGTTCCACTGCATTTTTTACTTGTTTTTTTGTTGCATTTTTCTGCACCTTAAAAACAAATCGATTGTTTTTTTCTGCAGCAATCGTGCTCTTCTCAGATATAATCGGAGCTTGTAACACACCTGCTAAGTGATATTTATTTAAACTCACGCCAAGCGCTCCTCTATTTGCTTCAACGCACCCGGCGTAGCAATAACTTTATCAGCTGATACCAATAGTAATGGACTTAAATTGGTTGCCTCAATCACTTCTACGTAAGGTATGTTTCTTGACGCCAAAGCTAAATTCACATCAACACTCTCAACAATAATCAGAATGCGCTTTGCGCCAATTTCTTTTATTTTTGCATTTAGTTCTTTGGTTTTTGAACTAGAAGGCAAAATATCATTACTAACAACTAACCGATGTTGCCTAACCAGCTCAGACAAAATGGATCGAACTCCAACTCTAAACATTTTTTTGTTCAGTTTTTGCTCGTAATTTCTTGGCCTTGCTGCAAAAGTAACACCACCAGTTCTCCAAACCGGACTACGTGTTGTACCAGATCTTGCTCGACCTGTTCCTTTCTGTCTCCATGGCTTTGTACCACCACCACTCACATCGGACCGCGTCTTCTGAGCCTTTGTTCCAGCACGAGCGCCAGCCAGATGCCTGACAACTAATTGGTGAACCAAAGTTTCATTAAATGTCTGTCCAAAAATAGCCTCAGCTACTTCTAAGCTTCCGGAAGAGTCTTGTTCATTTAAAGCAGGTATTTGCAAACTCATAGCTTAACCTTTATTTCGCATTTTCATAGCCGGTGTTATAACCACATCACCGCCTTTAGCACCAGGCACAGCGCCCTTTACTAAAATTAAATTTCTTGCCGTATCAATTGAGTGAATAGTCAAATTTTGCACTGTAACTTTTTCAGCACCCATATGACCTTCCATTTTTTTCCCTTTAAAAACACGACCAGGAGTTTGACACATACCGATAGAACCCAAGACTCTATGTGAGCGCGAGTTACCGTGTGTTGCATCTTGCATACTGAAATTGTGACGCTTTATGCCGCCCGCGAAGCCCTTACCAATGCTCTTTCCTTGAACATCAACAACTTGACCCGCAGAAAAAACGTCTGTTGTAAGTTGCGACCCAACAGCCAAACCCTCTCCTTCACCATCTGCGAGTCTAAACTCCCACAGACCACGACCCGCTGTCATATTGGCAGCTGCGTAATGACCAGCCATTGCTTTATTGACTCTAGAAGATTTCTTTTCGCCCGCTGCAACTTGAATCGAACGATAGCCATCAACCTCAATGCCTTTAACTTGAGTAACTCTGTTTGAGTCAATCTGGAGCACAGTAACTGGTACTGACGAACCATCTTCACAAAAAACTCTGGTCATACCACATTTACGACCTATAAGACCTATTGACATCTGCCAATTCCTCTGCTTTTTTAATTCAATTTTATTTGAACATCAACACCAGCTGCAAGATCTAACTTCATCAATGCATCTACGGTTTTTTCTGTTGGTTCAACGATATCCAATAATCTTTTATACGTTCTCAATTCATATTGATCCCTAGCATCTTTATTTACGTGCGGAGAAATCAAAATAGTGAAACGCTCTTTTTTAGTAGGCAATGGAATAGGACCCTTTACCTGGGCACCAGTTCTTCTTGCTGTTTCTACTATCTCACCAGCCGATTGATCAATTAATTTATGATCAAATGATTTCAAACGGATTCTGATAGTTTGATTAGACATATTTTCTTACTCGATTATTGATGCAACAACGCCCGCACCTACTGTACGACCACCCTCACGGATTGCAAAACGCAACCCTTCTTCCATGGCGATCGGTGAAATCAGCTTTACTTTTACCGAAATGTTATCGCCAGGCATAACC
>NZ_JALOCF010000027.1 GCF_023227905.1 Methylobacter sp.
GGCGGTTACGGGCCGATTTTCGCTGGAAATAAGACAAAACCGGGGTCAGGGCAACACATCTTCGTGTTGGAAAATCATTATAACCTATTGATGAATATGAGATTAATTAATTTTCATTCAAACACTACTTATGCTTCGTGGATGTACTTTTTAATTCCGTAGTCTCGTAGCAAGTAGCCTGGATGGAGCTTGCGGAATCCAGGGTTTCGGAGCATTGATTAACCCGTATTCCGCTACGCTGCATACGGGCTGCGTGGTTTCGAACACCTTAATGGTGCGGTATCGGCAATTTGCCGAACATCAATAATCGACCGGCAACCTCGCCGCCAATTCATCCCACCGAATCACAATCTCCGACACACGCCGACCTGGGTTTCGCCATGAATTCGTAGAGTCCGGGCTTGCTGTATCCGCCGTTCTCTAACAGGTACACGGTCAACACCCGGGTGGTACTTACTTTTTCACCGTCGTGACTTTTCGACGGCGGAAATTTCTTTGCGAACCGGATAACGTCGAATTGCTACGCGCCGCATTCCGGGCCGTTAAATCGGCTCCATCCTTTTACGATTGACGCTTTCGTGCTGCTGCCGGATCACCTGCACTGTATTTGGACGCTGCCGCCGGGCGACCATAATTATTCGATGCGCTGGAACGTGATCAGAAACTATTTTACCCGTCGTTGCCCGGATGCTCTCAAATTACCGCCCTCTGCATCCCAACGACGAAAACGGGCGCAAACTATTTAGCAATCGCGTTACTGGGAACACCAAATCCGGGACGACCGTGACTTGAAAAAACATTGCGACTACATCCATTGGAATCCGGTGAAACATGGCTTGGCATCCCATCCCGGTGCGTGACCCTATTCGAGCTTTCACCGCTTCCTTGGTGTTGGGCTTTATCCGCCAAATAAGCAGGCGCTTCCGGGGATTGAGGAGGGCGATACTTATGGGGAATAAAGCTGTAGGGCGGGTTGCTACACGAAACCGCTCTACGTCCTGTAGATTTTTAATCCCTATTTCCTGAGTTCTAAGTGGGGCATAGTTATAGCTCCATCCCGGACGTTTTGGCGCCGCCACTATCTCTGGCTTCAGCGAAAAGCCTGCGGATGGGGTAACATACACCGTCCGGCGTTGAACTTCGGCTGGGCAATATATAATGTTTGGACTTGGCGTGAGGAGATTTTTGCTGTCTTGTGCTTGTCCATTCCACTTTTACTACCGTCGTTTTGCTGAGAAAAAATATGCGAACATTTAAACAACAGATTAAACAAATCCTGGCTTTTTTACTTTTCATCGCAATTTTTTCAAATTACAGCTCTGTTTTTGCTGAAACGGCTGAGACAAAGGATGAAAATGCCCATCACAGCCAAAAGAGTCTTGATTGGCCGGGCGTTTATCGCGGGTTTTTACCCTGTGAAGATTGTAAAGGCGTTAAAGCGACGCTCGCTTTGAACAAAAACAACACTTATATCTTGATCACTCAATATGTGGGCAAATCAGAAAGGGAGTTTGTGGAAAAAGGGAAATTTACTTCGGACAATGAACGCAATATGGTTGTTTTAACGCCACGCGATAGCTCAACTACACGGCAATATGTTGTCGGCGAAAATATGCTTACTCAGCTCGATAACACTGGCAATCTTATCTCCGGAAAACTTGCAGAACGCTATATTTTACGTAGAACTGATATAAAAGAATCAGCGCCGTCACACTCGGCGCATTAAGCAACTCCAAGCGGGACGGAGCCTGTCATTCCGTCCCAAATGTTTTGGACGCGGTCGCTACTTTTGGTTTGCCAAACGTCAATAATCAACCGGCAACCGCGCCGTCAATTCATCCCACCGAATCACAATATCCGGCAATACGCTGACCTGGGTTTCGCCATTTAATTCGTAGAGTTCGGGCTTACCGTATTCGCCGTCGATCAAACGGTAAACGGTTAGCACCCGATCTACCGGGTGAACCAGCCAATATTCTTTGACGCCATGGCGTTCGTAAAGATTACGTTTTTTGATCTGGTCGTGTCCGGCCGTGGATGGCGACAACACTTCCACGATCCAGTCCGGCGCACCGCGCACGCCGCGCCGATCCAGTTTATTGCTATCGCAGACTACTAATACGTCCGGCTGCACGACGGTGTTGATATTTTCGTCCGCTTCATCGTGCATCGGTAGGCGAACATCGACCGGCGCGATGAAAGCGCGGCAAGGTTTCCCGACTAAAATGTTAGCTGCTTGCCGGTAAATCTCCCCCGCCACATCCTGATGCGCCAGATCGGGAGCCGGAGCCATCGCATAGGCGCTGCCATTGATCAGTTCATAGCGGCTATCATCAGGCCAAGTCAGATAATCGCCGTAACAGTGATGTTGAGTATCTTTTAATGCTAAAGCCATATCGGTTTCCTCATGTATTTCGTGCAGATCCGCATTGATTGAAAAGCATAACATAGCAGATATGCTCCAGATATTATTTTGGGGTTTTGGTCTATTTACGAGTGCAAAAATTGCCATGATTAAGCAACAGGCCAGTCTCGGTTTCTGCTATCAACTTAAAGTGAGATAAATCAGGAGTACAGGCTTTGCCTACATGGACAGATATTTGCTTCGAGGCAACTGCTCCTGCGTTGCTCTACTACAGGCCATCCATGGCCTTATGCAATATCTGCATTGACCTCCACGGATGGAGGAAATGCCGCAAGGTTGCCTGGAGCAATCGCGGCCATCACATCCATGTGGATTATGTAGGTAACGCAGGAGCAGTTGCCGAGGAGCGGAAGCTTTGCCGGTCCGCAAGCAGGGCTTGCGCGCGCCCTATTTCATAAAGTATTCCAGCTTAGATTTTGCCGGAAGTGGCTATGTGTGTAATCGAACAGACGGATCTTGGTTGCAGGTATAAATTTACAGTACAGGCGAGGAATGGCGGAGGCGATTAGTCTACTAAGTTGATATATGGCCTTGCCTGACCAATGATCCCTATAACCCGCTCAGATTGAGCTAACAGGAGCAAGATTATGATTAGATCCAACGTTAATACCGACGCAATCAAGCCTGATATGCCTGTCGTCTGTTCTCAAGACGGCCAGTTTGCCACTGTCGATCACATGGAGGGCCAGGATGTCATCAAGTTGAATAAAGATAAGTCCGGGCAGCACCATTACATTCCGGTAAGCTGGGTAACCTCAACCGAAGGCGGCAAGATTAAGGTGGACCGTCCGGGTGATCAAGCTATGAAGGAGTGGTCGACAACTCCCTCGATACATTAATAAATATACCAGCTCCATGCTGTTGACCTGGGGTTGTCAAAATGACTGTTGGCTGGGCGAGGGGTTGAAGCGCTTTTGTTGTTCGCTTCGTATTCCGCTCAGTTAACGGTTAAGGCAGCAGTATGACTCTCCCATCCGGTAAAAATAAAAAAGGCGTCGTTATGAAAGGTTTTGTGCAGAATATCGAAGATCTTACTGTCAAGAATGAGGAGTTTCGCCGAGTACTGTACACGGCAAAACACTGTCAGCTTGTTGTGATGGCGTTAAAGCCCAAGGAAGAGATCGGAGCCGAAGTTCACCAGCTCGACCAGTTTTTTCGCGTAGAGGAGGGAAGCGGTGAGGTGGTGCTTGATGGCGTTCGGACCTCCATCCGGGAGGACTTCGCGATAATCGTTCCAGCCGGGATGAACCACAACATCATTAATACCGGTAGCGTTCCGCTAAAGCTTTATACGCTATATGCACCGCCGAATCATCGGGACGGCGTCGTCCATCATAGCCGCGATGATGCGGAAGCCGATAACGAACATTTTGATGGTAAGACTACAGAATAGATAAATTGGCTGGGAGTTAAGTGGATATTCGCCATAGAGAAGAGGCTTTTATTAACGGCTAACTTCCATAACGACCGCGTCGATGCCATTCTCCCTTAACCGGCTCCGGATAGTGCTAACGCTGGTCATCTGGGTATAAGGGCCCATTTTGACCCGATTCCAGATCACGTTACCGACTTTTGCCTTTTCCACCCTGGATTCAATGCCCATTAACGCCAGCTTGGCCCTTAGGCTGTCGGCGTCTTTAAATTCCCTGAACGAACCGGCCTGCAAAATATAACTGGCGATTTTTGCCTGTCCTACCCGCTCTTCTCTGGCGCGCGTGTTGATTTCGTAATCCGGCACGATGACTTCCTTTTCCGGCAGGATGGTATAAAAATCAAATTGCGGCAACACCGGCCCCGGCTCAGGTTTTTTCTCCTGCTTGGGCGCTTCGGCTTTTGTCTCTTCCGGCTTGGCAGATATATTTTGCTCAGGGCTTACTTGCTTTGAGCCGGTGCTGCGCAAATAAACCAGAAAGACTACAAACGAAATAATCAATGCGGTAATCAGCATCCATCGCCACAGGCTGAGGCTTTTTGGGCCTGTGTTCTGCCTGTACGAGGAGGTATTCTTACTCTGCGTTCTATGTTTGTAGTCTTTAGCCATCTTACATTGCTTCAGGTGTGTTGATATTCAGCAAGTCCAAGCCGTTTGCCAACACCTGTTTTACAGCGCAGATCAAATTGAGCCTTGCATTGCGAATTTTGGCATCATCAACAAGAAATTGATGCGCATTATAGTAAGTATGGAACTCGGTCGCCAATTCGCGCAGGTATTGAATCAGTTGATGCGGTTCGTACTGCAATGCCGCCCGTTCCAGCGTTTCCGGATAGCGCGACAAGGTTCCCAGCAGGTTGGTTTCATGCTCTTCGGTCAGCAGCGCCAGGTTGGTCATGCCCAGCAGCAGATCCCGCTCCAGGTTTTTCTCGTCCAACTGACGTAACACGCTGCACACTCTGGCGTAGGCATACTGCACATAAAATACCGGGTTCTCGTTGGACCGGGAGGTCGCCAGCTTCAGGTCGAAGTCCATGTGCTGTTCCGACCGGCGCATCACATAAAAGAAACGCGCCGCATCTTTGCCCACCTCATTGCGCAATTGCCGCAAGGTGACAAACTCGCCGGAGCGGGTCGACATTTGCACTTTTTCTTCGCCGCGATACAGCGAGGCAAACTGCACCAGCAGCACTTTTAATTTCGATTCATCGGCGCCCAAAGCCGTCATAGCCGCTCTGACGCGAGGTATGTAGCCATGATGATCGGCGCCCCAAACGTTGATGATCCGGTCGAAACCGCGGTCCAGTTTGTTCATGTGGTAGGCGATATCGGACGCAAAATAGGTGGATTGGCCGTTGTCGCGGACCACCACCCGGTCTTTTTCGTCGCCTAAATCGGCGCAGGCAAACCAAGTCGCGCCATCTTTTTCATAGAGATGGCCGCTGTCACGCAAGCGTTGCAGTGCTTTTTCCACCGAACCGTCATCCATCAACTGGCGTTCTGAAAACCATTCCTGATAATTAACGCCAAACTCGCTTAAGTCGATTTTGATGTCATCCAGAATATTGTCCAAGCCTATTTGAAAAAAGTCCTGATATAGCGATGCCCCCAGTAAGGTTTTAGCGCGGGCTATCAGCGCATCGATATGTTCTTCTTTGTCGCCGCCCGCAGGTTCATCGAGAGGAATGTCTTCAAACACCAGCTCTGCCGGTCTGCGATAATCATTGTTAGTGTTGTTGTGAATGTCGTTAGCGATTTCGCGCACATATTCGCCGCGATAACCGTTGCTGGGGAAATGCACGACTTCGCCGCATTCTTCGAGGTATCTGAGCCAGATGCTGGTGGCAAGAATATCCATCTGCCGCCCGGCGTCGTTGACATAATATTCGCGATGCACGTCAAAGCCGACTGCATCCAATAAATCGGCAACCACCGAGCCATAGGCGGCTCCGCGTCCATGACCGACATGCAAAGGTCCGGTAGGATTGGCGGAAACGAACTCGACCTGCACTTTTTTACCGGCACCGACATGGCTCAAGCCGAACTTCCGACCTTCGTCGTGGATTTGCTTAACGATCTGATATTGGGCTGTGGGATCGATAAAAAAATTGATAAAGCCGGGCCCCGCCAGTTCAACTTTAATAATTGCGTCATCTTGAGGCAGTGCGGCAATCAGTTTTTCGGCCAGTTGGCGCGGGTTTGTGCTGACTTGTTTAGCCAGCATTAATGCCAGATTCGAAGCAAAATCGCCGTGTTGTGGGTCACGGGTACGGTCAATATTAATGTTCGGGATGATTTCCTGGGCGAGAACACCGTCCGATTTAAGTGTTTCAACGGATTGCAGGATAAGTTCCTCTATCTTTTTTTTCATTGCTTCACTGCGTAGGTTAGATCATGTAAATAGGCGTGCATTATCCATTAAAATCATTCGATTATCCATTCAAACAAAATCAATAGCAATTCATTGGATGACAGAACGGCCAACTTGGCTTCTTGTCTGTGCTGTCCCGTCATGGAAACGAGCGAGGTGCAAAGAGTAAGACAGGGTAATTACGATGCCGCCAAGAAAAGGAGTTAGAGCAAGGTAAAGGGTGTGCCGAGACTTAAATGTTAAGCCTCGGCGGGGGGAGATTTATTTTTTGGTGAAATACATGTAAGTGCCGTACTTATTATCTTTAAGCACCATAGTGGTATCGGTTTTTTCCACTACCGAGTAAACATCATATTTACCTGCTCTGCCCAGTATGCTGACTTTTAAATTGCCGTCTTCAACAATATAGTCAACTGCCGGCGCATCATAGGGGTTGCCTCTGACTTGAGGAATATCTTTTTGGATCAACTGGCTGTTATCGATCACCCAGGTCATGCCCATCGGTTTCTTTTCAGTATCTTCCGGCGATTTTTTTGTATATTCCAAAAACCAGCTGCCGATGATGTCTTTGTTGGACGTCAGGGCACCGGCAAATGCAGTCATGCAAGATAAGCCCAACAAGGATGCCGCAAGTAAGAGTTTGATTTTTTTCATTATGCTTTCCTGAGTTAAAAAACTGAGTATAAAACTACGATTTCTCTAGCAGCGCTATTGTACAAGAAACCTGAGTCGGGCAGCATTTAACTTTGTCTTTGTAGGGTTTCTCTTGCGGTAAAATTTTGCATGCGTGTTAAAAAGGCAAGGCGATATCAGACTTGATCTTTTTCATCAACGGCCTGAACTGCTCTTGAATGCTATTCATGGCGGCTTCCGAGTCGGCCTCGAAACGGATGACCAGCGACGGCGTGGTGTTTGATGCCCGCACCAGCCCCCAGCCGTTCGGAAAGTCGACGCGCAGTCCGTCTATATCGGTGATTTTACCGTCGCTAAACTTGGCTGCCGCTAACAGGCTTTTCATAAAGGTGAAGTTTTCACCTTCCTCCAGCGCGACATTCAATTCCGGGGTACTAACGCTGTCGGGGAAATCGGCAAACACCTCGGCACTGCTGCGTGTGTCTTTGGACATTATTTCGAGCAAACGCGCGGCCGCATATAAGGCATCGTCAAAACCGAACCAGCGGTCATTAAAGTAAATGTGTCCGCTCATTTCACCGGCCAATTTTGCGCCGGTTTCTTTGAGCTTGGCTTTCATTAAGGAATGCCCCGTTTTCCACATTATCGGCCTGCCGCCGTATTTTGTGATCTGATCGGTCAGATGGCGGGAGCATTTAACGTCGTAGATGATTTCCGATCCGGGTTTGCCTGCCAGCACATCTTTGGCAAACAACATCATTTGCCGGTCCGGCCAGATAATCTTGCCGTTTGAATCGACAACGCCCAAACGGTCGCCGTCGCCATCGAAAGCGATGCCGATATCGGCCTTATAATGTTTGACTGTTGCAATCAATTCACTCAGGTTTTTAGGGTTGCTGGGGTCCGGATGGTGGTTAGGGAAAGTCCCGTCGATGTCGCAAAATAGCTCCATGACTTCGCAGCCCAGCGTTTTCAGCAGCATGGGGCCCAGCTCGCCGGCAACGCCGTTGCCGCAGTCCAGCACAACGCTCATAGGCCGGGCAATACGCACATCTTCAGAAATAATGCCGATGTATTCGCTGCTGAAGTGGGTGTTCTGCTCGATGCTGCCGGGTTTGTCCGTGGCATAGGCTTGGCTGTCAATGCAGGCTTTAAGCTGCTGGATTTTTTCGCCGGCCAGCGTTTCGCCGTTGATGACCATTTTCAGGCCGTTATAATCGGCAGGGTTATGGCTGCCGGTAATCATCACGCCGGAGCGCCCTTCGGTGTGCCGCGCCACAAAATAAAGCACCGGCGTAGGCACCATGCCTATATCCAGCACATTGAGTCCGGTTGCAATAATCCCTTTAGCCAGGGCTTCCGCCAATACAGGGCTGGAAGTTCTGCCATCCCGGCCGACCACGATTTTTTTACAGCCCTGCTCTTTAGCCTGGGTGCCCAGTGCGCGGCCAATGTCGTAAACCACTTCTTTAGTCAGTGTCTTGCCGACTATGCCACGGATGTCATAAGCCCTGAAAATGATGTCGGTACCAGCCGCTTTTTTGCTGGAAATGGGCATGTCAAAGAAGTCCGGTACGGTTTTTTCAACGACTTCCGGTTTGTTGAGCGCGACAGCGGGTTGATTGATATGGGGGGCGTCGGCGGGCGCTTTAGGCGGCTGTTCCATGCGTTGCTCTTCCGGCGTAGCGGCTGATTTAACCTCCATGGCTGGAGAAAATGTCGCCAAGCTGTCAGAAACAGGCGCGGCCATGAAATCGTCGAAGCCACCAAAAAAATCGTTCGTTTCGGTAACGATATTACCGTCGGTTACATCGCTGTCCCCATTATCCAGAACCCGCTTGAACTGCGCCAGTGTTGAAATAACGGGGTTAATTTCGGATAACTTAACAGGGTAGGTACCTTGTAATTTGTTAGTCATCATGTCTTTACAGGCTTTTATCACGCTGCCCAGATCGTGCTTCAGCAGCGTTGAGAGCTTCCGGTACCCCATAAAAAAAGCCAGCAGCGTTAATAACGCCGGGAAAATAACTATGCCGGCAATGAGCGCCAGCCCTTCAGAACTTGCACTGTCGGCAGACTGGTAATGAAGTTGCCAGCCGGTATTGGCTACGGGCACTTGCGCATCGCTGTTTTGCTCTGCTCTAACCGGTGCGCCGGCAGCACCTAATACCAGTGTTGCTTGTTTCAGTTCAATATGCCCGTCTTTTAGCTCCGCTGCCTGAACGATTTTACTGATAAAGTCGTATTTCAAGCTGGCCAGAATGACGCCGACCACTTGACCATTCTGCATAATGCCACGGGCGATAGCCAGATGCCGGTCAGGCCCGTTATCGCCTTGTATGGCCGGCAATTGATTCTTGGTAAACGTTTCCCGCACCATGTCCAGGTCGGCATAACCCATTTTGGGCACGCTTTTGTCATCAAGCTCGCTGACGCCGGGCAATAACAGCCTGACCTTCAGAATGAAGGGCAAATGCTTTTCAAGTTTTTCAGACACTAAGGTTAATTGGGCGGCGTCTGCGCTGGTGACCGCTGCCAACACTTCGGGGTCCTGCGCCATTTTTTCCAGTGTGTCGGTTAACAGATTGATCTGTGCCGATATGCCTAATGCGACGCTCTTTGCGATTGCTGCCGTTGAGTCTTGCTTTGATTGCGTAATTTGGGACGCGCCGATCCAGTAAACGCCGACTCCGGCGGTTAAAACCATTAAAACAGCCAGCGCTGACAATAAGGAAAATAGTCGTATCATTTATTTATAGCTCCATGGATAACGGCTTAGTGACGACCCGTATGACCAAAACCGCCGATCCCGCGCAAGCTTTGGTCAAACTCGGCGACTTGTTCGAATTCCACCTGCACCACCGGCACAAAAACCATTTGCGCGATGCGCTCGCCGATATTAATCGTAAAGGCAGTGTTGCCCCGGTTCCAGCAGGACACGAAAACCTGTCCCTGATAATCTGAATCGATCAGCCCGACCAGATTGCCCAACACGATACCGTGTTTATGCCCCAGACCGGATCTGGGCAACAAAACCGCGGCTAATTGATGATCATCGATATGAATAGCCAGTCCGGTGGGAATCAGCACTGTCTCGCCCGGTTTCAATTCGACCGGCTCCTCCAGGCAGGCGCGTAAATCCAGCCCCGCCGAACCGGATGTCGCATACTCAGGCAACGGAATGTCTTTGCCCAGGCGACCGTCCAGAATTTTAAGCTGTATTTTTGTTGTGCCTTTCATGTTCCATTCTCTCTGAGATTAAGCTGATGAGTTGTTCGGCCAAGCGATTTTTGTCGGTCATTTCCAGGGTTCTTTGACCCTCTTTCCAGAATACCTGCAATGCGTTTTGCTCGCTGTCAAAGCCGCCCTGATCGCGCCCCACCCAATTGGCCGCAATCATATCCAGGTTTTTTCGCGCCAATTTGTCCAGCGCGTATTGTTCAAGATCATGGGTTTCCGCGGCAAATCCGACCGTGAACGGGCGGTTAGGAAGTTGCGCAACTTCCGCCAGAATGTCTCTGGTTTTTTGCAGCGCTAACGTTAGCGTGGTTTGGCTGTCCTGTTTTTTTATTTTTTCGTTTTCCATGAGGGCAGGGCTGTAATCTGCAACAGCCGCCGCGCCGATGTAAATATCATGTTCCGGGGCTTTGGCGATAACCGCCACATGCATTTGCGCGGCGGTTTCTACGTTGATCACATCGGCACCGGCAGGCGCGGCCAGCGATACCGGGCCGCTGACCAGCGTGACCTTGGCGCCCGCTTTGAGTGCGGCCTTGGCGAGCGCATAGCCCATTTTTCCGGAACTGCGATTGGTGATGTAGCGGACGGGGTCCAAAGGTTCGCGGGTCGGACCGGCGCTGATTAAAACCTTGAACCCGCTTAAACATTGCGCGGTCGGTTCAGCCATTAAACGGTCGCAGATTTCCGCAGGCTCGGACATCCGGCCGAAGCCGGTTTCGCCGCAAGCCTGATCGCCTTGTTCGGGGCCGATCACGATAACGCCGTGGTTTTTGAGTTTTTGGATGTTTTCTTGGGTGACCGGTTTATGCCACATGGCCTGATTCATCGCCGGGGCAATGTAAACAGGACAGGTTGCCGCCAGATACAAGGTCGATAATAAATCGTCAGCCAGGCCGTGGCTGCACTTTGCAAGGGTATTGGCCGTTGCCGGGGCGATAATCAATGCATCGGCCCAGCGCGCCAGATTAATATGCCCCATCGAATTTTCTTCATCCGCATCAAGCAGTTCGCTATGCACCGGATGGCCGGACAGCGCCTGGAAAGTCAGCGGGCTGACAAACTGCATGGCTGATCGGGTCATCACTACGCGCACTGTAGCGCCCTGTTTTCGCAACAGTCTGACTAGCTCAGCCGACTTGTAGGCAGCAATGCCGCCACTGACAGCCAATAAAATATGCTTGTTAATAGTCATGCCCGGAAAGTTGAACAAATGATGACATTATGGCAAGGATGAGAAAATTCTTCTATGCTTAATTCCTATCGTATAGAGGAAAGCCCATGTCTATTAAAGATTGGTCGGCTGAAGATCGACCTAGAGAAAAACTGTTGCGGCGCGGTTCAGCCGCTTTAACCGATGCGGAACTGCTGGCTATTTTCCTGCGTACCGGCTTGCCCGGTAAATCCGCAGTTGACCTGGCTCGTGAGTTGTTGAGCAATTTCGGTTCATTGAAAGCTTTATTGGGCGCCGACCAGCAAAGTTTTTGCGAGGGCAAAGGCTTGGGCGAGGCCACTTATGTCCAGCTCCAGGCCGTGCTGGAAATGGCCCGGCGACATTTTAAGGAAGCCTTGCAGCGCGGCGATGCGTTAACCAGTCCGGACATCACCCGTTCCTATCTCAGCGCGCAGTTGCGCGGCTACAGCTATGAGGTGTTTGCCTGCCTGTTTCTTGATAACCAGCACCGGGTCATCCAACTGGATGAATTGTTCAGAGGCACCCTAGACGGCGCCAGCGTTTATCCGCGGGAGGTTGCCAGGCAGGCGCTGCGCCATAATGCGGCAGCGGTCATTTTCGCCCATAACCACCCGTCCGGCATTTCCGAACCCAGCCAGGCCGATAAACACATTACCGAAAAGCTTAAGCAGGCCTTAGCCTTGTTTGATATACGGGTGCTGGATCATTTTATTATCGGTGACGGACAGCCTTATTCGTTTGCAGAGCATGGTTTGTTGTGATGAAAATGGCTGGCTTTTTAAAGTCAAAAAGCGGAAATACCTGAGGCTCTGCTTAATGCCGCGCATCCAGCTCAATAGCGGGTCAACTTAATAGGTATCAGCACTTATTGATTGAATAAATTGGATGACTTACCCTAAATATCGCTTATGCAACACCAACTTATTTTTGAGGAATGAAACCATACCCCGGCAAAATGTAAAGCACCGTCTTTTTCGCCGTGATGAAAACTTTCAAAAAATGGTGTTATGGAGCAATGACTGATTGGAATTTAATGTCTTGCCTTTAGTAATAAAAATGTCGGCCGATAAGGAGTGCTAGATCGACATTGCCGACATGATTGAAGCGCAAGCATAAGTTTGTAAATTCGCTTTGAGGAAATTATCATGAAAAACATAGCATGGATATTTAACATCATTGTTCAAATCACATTAATGGTAGTGCTGCTCTTTGACCGTAAGTCTTATTTGCACTGCATTGACCTTGACCGCTAATTAACACGGAATAGAACGATTCTTGGATTTTTATGAATTAAGTTGGGCCAGTTCCCAGACTTTTTTCAGGGACTGGCCCCAGGCTATATGAGGAGAGTTCTTAATGTTAAGGGTAGTTTATATGCGGGTTGGATTTAAATCCCAATAATGAAAAAGAACATGGTCTTAACAAAGCAAAATAATAGCTACTTGCTATGCTCGCCTTTCTTTAATCTAGCGGAGACTATCTAAATGAAAGACGCAAAGATAACACCTCTGACAATACAGCAATACGCGGATATTTCCGAATATGTTCACGATGAAGTGGACAGGGTCGAGTTCGCCGGAATGATTGCAGCTAAATGTACCAAGCATCCCGAGTATGGCGACATTATCCTTATTTCATCCTCTCATGGTGACTGTTTAATGATTCACTTTGCAGACCTGCAAAAAAATCTAGCCAACAACGAGACTGGTCGGCGCAACGTGAGCGCAGGGCAAATCCGGGGCGCCGAAGACGATGAAAGCCAGGATTCAGGTGATACTTGAAAGTTTAGCGGAACCAGTCTTGCAAGTTGCAGGGTGTATCGTGCCTTGTAAATCAATTTGTTACCCGATAGCAGGAATCTCTTGCGGATGCTTATTAAGGCATAACGTTTGAGCCTTACTCTATCACTTCTACATGGTAGCGATACATTCGGATATCTTCGGACCAGTAGTCAGGCGGCAACCCGGCTTTTTGCTTCAAATACCGCAAAAATTGCTCGGGCTCCGGCAGTTGTTCCCATACCGAGGGCAGAAAGGTCCCGCGCCGGCGGTTTTTTTCCAATGTTAAACCATCTATTCTCGGCGGCAGCTGTTCACGTGTGTTCGCAGCGTTGTAAACTTCCGGCTCTTCCAATATTAAGCCGTCTATGCCCGGTTGCAGTTGAGATATTAAGTCCTGTTCAGAAGTAAATGTAATGGGTTCGGAAGGTGAGAGCAAGGACAGGTATATTTCCAGGTCGCCGAGTTCGTCCGCTTGCAGCGGCGGAAAGCGAGGGTCTCTGAAAGCGGAGGAAAATGCATTTTCGGCAATATCTTCAGCCAGCGGCCTGTAAGCTTCAAGCGTTCCAATGCAGCCGCGCAGTTGATGGTTTCTCTGCAAGGTGACAAAAGTGGCGCGCCGCTCTGTTAATTCTTCGGGATAATCGTCCAAGTTGACCCTTAGGGGGCGGCCTGTCAACACCCCATGCCGAATGGAGCTTCTTGCCAGCTCCAGCAGGCGTTGGCGGTTCGCCTCATTCAATGACATAAGCGCCGTAGCCGACAACGCGGGCCTTATCTCCTGCGGTGTCGCCGGAATTGCGCAGGTCGATGTTTGTTACTGACAGCGACTTTTTCCGGGCCAGTTTCAATAAGCCGCTGACCGGCACTTTACCGCAGGCGGATTCGGAGGCGAGCCGCTCATATTGCAACTGTTCTATGGTTTGGCTGGTTGAGGTATCCATCTGCTTGGCGGTTGCATAATCATGATAATGACTCAGGTCTGAACTGATCACAATCAGCGTTTCATCGCCGCCCCAAAGTGCGTCAAGCACTTGGCTGACTTGGTCCGGCGAGGCCTCGCCGGCAACGATGGGCACTATTTTAAAGTCATCGAGCACTTCTTGTAAGAAAGGCAGATGCACTTCCAGGCTGTGTTCATAGGTGTGGGCCTGCTCGATGTATTCGACAAAAGGCAGTTGGACTATAGTCCGCACGGCCGCCTGATCGACATGGACGCGTCCCAAAGGCGTAGTAAACGTTTCCGCTCTGCTCACGGCCAAGCCCCTGAAAGCTACGCGATGAGAAGGGCCGATAAGCACTACGCGGGTTATCCGGTCATGGGCCTTTCTTAGCCGGGTATAGGCGCTCGCAGCGATCGGGCCGGAATAAATATAACCGGCGTGCGGCGCGATGATGGCTTTGGGCACTTTTTCATCGGTCGCCGCATCACTCAAAAACCGATCCAACATCAAATGAAGTTGCTCTGGATTGGCAGGATAAAAAGAACCTGCTACGGCGGGCTGTCTATTCATTAGCTTGTCCTTTTATGTAATCGATGCAGCTATGTGGAGCAGGGCGGCGATATCTTCCGCAATTAGCACTTGCCGAGTAAATCCTGGCGGCGGTTCCGGAGTCTCAGGCCGTTAGTCCGAGCAAATTATTAGCGAATTATTTAACGGCACGTGATGATAGAGTCAAAGCCATATGGCAACCATACGTATCATTACTTAAGCCTACAAAAATGATTTATTTTATCTTGTGGGTAAGTCATGCTAAAGACAGTAAATAGTAATATACAGAGTTCGTTCTGCAAAATGGCTGATCTATTAAATAAGCCGTGGTGCATTATCGCCTGAATAAAGCGCCGGCCTTTTACTGTTTATTAGCAGAAACAGGAGAATAAACCATGACTGATTTTGTTACCCAAGATACCGTAAAAACCCGTTACTGGCATGTGCTAAACGATGGCCGGATTCAATGCGATCTTTGCCCGAGATTTTGCAAACTGCACAAAGGCCAGCGCGGCCTGTGTTTTGTCAGACAGAACCTGGACGACCAGATTGTAATGACCAGTTACGGCCGCTCCAGCGGCTTTGCGATTGACCCTATCGAAAAGAAACCGCTGAACCATTTCCTGCCCGGCACCTCGGTGTTTTCTTTCGGCACCGCCGGCTGCAACCTGGCCTGCAACTTTTGCCAGAACTGGGACATCAGCAAATCAAGGGAAATGGACACCCTGATGAGCAAGGCATCGCCCGATGCCATTGCACAGGCGGCGAAGGATAACGGCTGCCACAGCGTCGCTTACACCTATAACGATCCGGTGGTTTTCCATGAATATGCGATCGATACGGCCCAGGCCTGCCGGGAACTGGGCATAAAATCGGTGGCGGTATCGGCGGGTTATGTTTGCGCCGAACCCAGAGCCGAATTTTATCAATATATGGATGCGGCCAATATCGATTTAAAAGCTTTTACCGAGCGCTTTTATTACAAAATTGCTGGCGGGCATCTGGACCCCGTGTTGGAAACGATTAAATACATCAAGCACGAAACATCTGTCTGGATGGAACTGACCACCCTGATTATTCCAGACGAGAACGATTCTGAAGCGGAGCTGGAATCAATGACCCAATGGGTGGTCGAGAATTTGGGGCCTGATGTGCCGATGCACTTCACCGCGTTTCATCCTGACTGGAAAATGCGCGACAAGCCGCCTACGCCGCTTTCATCTTTATTGCAGGCGCGGCAAATCGCTTTAAAAAATGGGATACGCTATGCCTACGTTGGCAATGTGCATGATAAGGCGGAAGAAAGCACCTATTGCCACAAGTGCAGAGGACTACTGATAGGCCGTGACTGGTACGAATTGTCCGACTGGAACCTGGATGACTCAGGGAATTGTCGTTTTTGCGGCGCACGTTGCGCGGGGGTGTTCAATCCAAATCCGGGAGACTGGGGAGCGAAGCGAAAAGCGGTTGTTATGGGCTGATCAGTTGCAGTGGTTCATATCAGGTGTGAAACTCTGGACGTGACCTGGCAATTGCCAAAATCAGTCCCAACCGCATCAGTCATGGACGGTCTCAATTCGACCATAAAGAGTTTCAAGTTAACGGTAGATAAAAAGCCAGAAAACTGCCATTTTCCTGGCGATGCAGAAACGCAAGGGCAAGTAACCAGGAAAAAAATAGTTGTCGGAAACGGCAACTGTTTACTGAATGCCTCAGTGAGGCCATTGTCAGCAAATACTTAACTCCTCAACGATAAAACTGGGCTTCGCGGCGCAAATCACCAAGCTGCCGTTCGTGGTAGTAAAGATCATCGCGAAGATGATGGTGTCGGTGATCCAAGTCGCGCAAATCGGAACGAATCCGTTTGCGGTCGTTATCGCTTAATTTTTTGTCGTGCAAATTGCTTTCTTTGCTGGAGATTTCTTGATCAAGCCTATCCAGTTCGGCGCGGTGTTCGTAGATGGAAAAAGCAGCTGAATGATAGCGTGCAAATAAGCCATCTATGGATGGTGGGCAGACATGGCGGTACTGATGCCCACTTAATCCTACGCTGAAAGCATTATCGATTCGGCAATAATCGTGCAATCCTTGTTCGCGACCGGCAAAATACGCCCCATTGTTTATTGCAATGCCATATTCATAACAGGCTTTTACGTGATCTGACAGTCGGCTACTGGTTTCACCAGCGAGTCCATCACGAACCCCCAGTCCAAACCAATCGCCACGACGACAGTCTTCCTGGCTCAAGGTTGCGCAACCTGATAGAAAAATCACACAAAGAACTCCTGTTAAACGATGCAATTGACTTCCCCCTTCTTTAGTTTTCATGGTTTAGTTCGACGACGTATTGCTCAGTTTGTAAAACAGCGTTTAGTTTTCTCCAATCGTCGGCATTGGTTTTTCTAACTAAAGAAAATAAATTCATTTAATAAAAACACTAGAGTAGTCATTTCCAGCTGGAAAGTGTAGACGATCTTTTAGGGTAAAGCTGGCAAATTTTTCACGCTAATTGTCCGGCCAAGCCCAGAGTTACATAGGTCATGAGTTTCGGCTTATCGCCGCTACTCGAACTAATCCAAGACACGGTAATTTCCCCGCCAATAAAAAAATGGCAGCTTGCGTAGAGCGGAATATCGTAATGTATTCCGCTCTAGCAGCGCACTCATTTGGATTAAGCCTTACCTCGTTGATAAAGGCCATTCGGAATAGCGGGTGATCTATAACGCCTATTCCACTCATAGAAGCTGCTTGCTCTGCTTCGTCAAGCGCACCATATCGTTCATCACCCCTCCAATCCGCCGTAAACATTCAACGTATTGATACGGCCGGTGATTTTTCCAATATCTCCAGCTCTTTCAAGCGCAGCAACACAGGATTGCCTTCCATGACTTTCGCGGTGTTATGCAAAGAACGCGTGGCCTGGGTTTTTTTCCTGGCGCTTGATTAAATTCGCTTCGACGAGTTTTTGCGCCTCAACCACCTGGGTCAAAATCGCCTTCATTTCATCGGGCAAAACAATATCGTGCGCGCCGACGGTTTTTACTTCAATACCGTAAACAGTCGCTTTTTCGGCAACGATCGTTAGAACCTGAGTGTCTAAGGATTTTTTATCGGCCAGCAACGCATCCAAAGTTTACGTGCTGACCACCGTCCGGCAACTTGCCGAAGTGCTGCGCGTCTGTCGCGCCAGTCGCAGCTTAGCCGAGGCCGGACGGGTTTTGTTCAATCATAGCCGCACCCAAAAAGCCTGCGCCAACGACTCGCACCGGCTTAAGCAATATTTGCAAAAGCTTGGCTTGGAGTTTCAGTGAATTGTAAAAAGCGCGTAACTAATCAGTATAATGATGGTACTGCCTATCTTACACGGCAGTTCCTTTGAGAAGCTTTCTCAAAGGAATTTTACTTTTATTTCGGGAAGTTAATTTCCTGAGAGTCTATCGTTTTTATCTGCACCGGATTTACGTTCCGGCCCGCAACAAGGAATAATCATGTCTCACATAGTAGTTTGTGCCCTGTACAAATTTGTCACCCTGGAAAATTATCAGGCTTTGCGTCAACCCCTGCACGATGTCATGGAAGCCAATCAGGTTCGCGGCACCTTGCTGCTGGCTGGCGAGGGCATCAACGGCACGATAGCCGGATCACGGCAAGCCATCGACACCGTGCTGGACTGGCTGCGCAACGATCCGCGTCTGGCCGATATCGATCACAAGGAATCGATAACCGACAAACCGCCTTTCAACCGCACCAAAGTCAAACTCAAAAAAGAGATCGTGACGATGGGCGTGGAAGGCATCGATCCCAAGCGCGTGGTGGGAACTTATGTCAGCCCTAAAGATTGGAACAAACTGATTTCAGATCCCGAGGTGATACTGGTGGACACCCGCAACGACTACGAATATCAAGTCGGCACCTTTAAAAACGCCATTAACCCAAATACAACCAGCTTTCGCGAATTTCCCCAGTACATTAAAGAAAACCTCGACCCCGAAAAGCACAAAAAAGTAGCGATGTTCTGCACTGGCGGTATCCGCTGCGAAAAATCGACGGCCTTTTTAAAAGAACAGGGCTTTGACGAGGTTTATCATCTTAAAGGCGGCATATTAAAGTATTTGGAAGAAGTCCCCGCACAGGAAACGCTTTGGCAAGGCGAATGCTTTGTTTTTGACGAGCGAGTGACTGTTAATCTACAGCTTGAAAAAGGCAATTACGACCAATGCAATGCTTGCCGCCTGCCAATCACCGAAGCCGATAAAGCCAGCGAACACTATCAGCAAGGCGTTAGCTGCCCGCATTGTTACGACAAAATCACCGCTGAGCGGAAAACCCGTTTCATGGAGCGTGAAAAGCAAATGGAATTAGCCAGAAAGCGCGGCGAAGCGCATATCGGCGCAGATGCAGCCAAAACGCTGGTGAAAAAACGCGTAGCCAAATTGCAACGGCGGCAGATGCTGGAAAAGCCAGTCTCGTAAATCGGGCATAAATAGCATGCGCCCCGGTCATTGCTTTTCGCTGCCTGCAATAACACTTTTCGGATAATCATTCATGATAGAACCTGTCGCTTTAGAAGACTTCTTTATTACCTTTTTTTCATCCGCATTAATCATACTGGCAGGCGCGGGCTATGCATTATTGTTTTCCTGGTCTAAAGTGAATCCATCAGTTCGCATAAAAATTGCCGCCTATGTTTGTTATGCCGTGTTGGTACTTGCCGTGGCCGAATTAACACGGGCCGCGCATTTTCAAGGTTACTGGCTGATCATTTCGATTGTGATGGTGGTCGGCTATTTTTTTGCACCGATAGGCATTTGGCATCTGTGTGTTAAAACACATGCCGATTCCAATTTAAAAATAACAATAACAACAGAGGATAAGTTATGAATGAAGCACCCTTATGGGCTTCGGAATCATTCTGGAAGAAAACGGCAATCTGGGTAACAGCCGGGTCGTTTTTAATTCTAGTGGTGCTGACCATGGATTCATTAAGCAAAACCAGCGCAGGCAGTAAGCGGGTACCCGCCTACAGTGTCATTAACAAAAAAATCGATTACCAATACGATAAAGAACTGCATAAATTTATGCCGGTTATTGGTGAAGACGAATTTCTGTTCGGTAAACAATACAGCGAAGAGGAAGCGCGGCAATTGGTCGATTTAGGCAAAAAAACCACACAGGCCAAGAACTGTATGAATTGCCATACCCTATTGGGTAATGGCGCTTATTACGCCCCTGATTTGACCAAAGCCTGGCTGGATAAAGGCTGGATTTCCAAGGAAATGCGCGAAGACATGATGGTGAAGTTTTTAATGGATCCTGAAAATAATGCCCGTACTTATGGCAGCAACCGGAAAATGCCGAATTTGAAGATCACCGAACAGGAAGCAAAAGGCGTTATTGCTTTTTTAAAGTGGATGTCGAGCATTGATACCAACGGCTTCCCCTATAACTTCAAAACCATTAATGCCGAGGAATGAGCATGAATACAAGTGGATTAAATGGAGTCATTCAACATGCGACCGCTTTAGGTGATAAGTCGCGTGTCTATCTCAATAATTTCAAAGCATGGGTGCAGTTGGACAGCAGTAATTTAAGCGATGGGCAGCAACTGGCCGTTAAATATTTCACCGTTGCCGTTATTTTGTTTTTTGCGCAAATTCTGTTCGGCCTGGTGGCCGCGACACAATTTATCTTCCCCGGCTTTCTTTATGAAATCCTGGATTTCAGCGTCAACCGCATGATCCATATCAACGCGATGGTTGTGTGGATGCTGTATGGTTTTATCGGCTGCGTTTACTGGTTTCTTGAAGACGAGAGCGGCACGGAAATTGTCGGCCTGAAACTGGGTAATATCGCCTTCTGGGTGCTCACCGGCGCCGTTACCCTGGTGGTGCTGGTTTACTTATTGGTGCAGATAGGCCCCGGCAAGGATTCCAGCCTTTGGTTTATCAACGAAGGCCGCGAATATATTGAAGCGCCGCGTTGGGCGGACATCGGCATCGTGGTGGTCATGCTGATCTTTTTCTATAATGTGGTCGCCACCTTCAGCAAAGGCAAATGGTCGGGTATCGCCGGGGTTCTAACCCTCGATTTGGTGGCATTGGCGGGTCTATATACTGCCGGCATGTTTTATATGACCAACATCACCCACGAGCAATACTGGTGGTGGTGGGTCATCCATTTGTGGGTCGAAGCAACCTGGGAAGTGTTGGTAGGCGTGATTATGGCCTGGTCGCTGATGAAACTGTTAGGCGTCAGACGCAAAATCGTCCAAACCTGGCTGTATATTGAAGTCGCCTTGATGTTCGGCTCGGGTATTTTAGGCTTGGGGCATCATTATTTTTGGATCGGAACCCCTGAATACTGGCTGACCATCGGCGGTTTTTTCTCGGCGCTCGAACCCATTCCACTGGTCGCCATGGTGGTTCATGCGGTTTACGATTCCGGCAGCCACGCCCTTAAAAGCGGCAACCACCCCGCCTTAGCCTGGATTATCGCCCAAGCCTTCGGTAATTTCTTTGGCGCCGGCGTCTGGGGCTTTATGCACACCCTGCCGCAAATCAATCTGTATACCCATGGCACCCAGTGGTCGGCATCACATGGCCATTTGGCATTTTTCGGCGCTTACGCCACGATTAACATCGCCTTCTTTTACCTGGCCATACAACACTGGCGCGGCGATGTCTGGATGGGCAGCGGCAGCCAGAATGCCTGGCGTTGGAAATGGGCTTTAGGTTTGCTCAATGGCGGCGTTCTCGGTATGACGATAGCGCTATTGATAGCGGGTTACGAACAATCCTTTATCGAACGGGCTGTGGAAGGCTCAACCTGGGGCGGCTACTTTACCGCGCAAAACCATCCGTCATTTCAAAGCGCGATGATCTGGCGCTTGTTTTTTGGCGGCATGACCTTTGCCGGATTTGTTTTGTTAGTCTGGGATTTGCTAACCATAGGCAAGGGTGAAACCAGAAAAGCGCCGGAAATTATTGAAAGTTAAAGCCGCGTGACAAGGTTCGGCGGTGTCCGGTTCCGATGCGCCGGACGCCGCTTTTAAAACCAATCCATGAAGAACAAGGGGAACATGCTGTTTTTAATGCATTACATTAATGCCGTTATGTTCTTCGTTATCGATTAAATCCGCCCGAGATAAAGGTAGCCGCCCCCGCAACACTGGCAGTTCGGCGGCAGCCAATTCCGGCGCAGGCTTCATCTCAACTTCGTGAGTTCTCAACGTGCGCTTGTCCTGTTGTCACTCCGCCAAAGCCTCAAAACCTTCACTTTGTTCAGCACATCCTACACACCGTGTTTTTTATTGACCTATCCTGCACAATAGCCTCGTAAGTCGGATATCAGCTTTTCATTACCCGACATTCACACACACCAAAATGCCGGGCATAAGCAACTTACCCAGCATTTATTAAAAAACAAAAGTCATGATTCCGCGAGCCGGTATCGAGGTTTTAGCCTGCAATCCCTGGCTCTTTAGAATAAAGTCAATTGCCTGCCCGGTGCGGTTCAAGACCACTACGGCGACGCTCCCATCACTGTTCAGAAATGCGGTGGTTTCAAGGCTGTCCAGGGTTTTGGCGCAGGCCACCCGGCGCGCCCCCGGCCGGATGAATCGGGAAAAATGGCCGATGTAGTAATAAGAGCTTTGGTAGAGTATTTCCCCCGCTTGGGTGTCGGCAATAATCGGCGCGCTGCAAAAATTGTTTACATGGTTGGGGCCGCCCGTTTCATCCAGAACCAGGTTCCAGTCCACCCATGCCTCGGTCCAGCGGTTAAGATCGTTGATGATCGAACGGGCATAACGCTCTCCGGTATCCCACGAACCGAGATGCGGCCCGCCTTCCTGACAACCCTCGGTGAAAATCAGGTGTTTGTCAGGATAGGCGTCATGAGTCAGCTGCACGTTGTCGAAATGATCCCCGCAATACCAGTGGAAACCGACGCCCCAAACATAGTGAGCGGCTTTTGGATCGTCAAAAACAACCTTGGCACGCTCGAACAAGCGGTCGCGATTGTGATCCCAGACAATCACTTTAACATTGCCAAGCCCGGCATCATGGAGAGTTGGGCCAAGGTAATCCCTGACAAAATCCCGCTCTTCTTCGCCGGTGTAAATGCAGGAATCCCAAGTTTGCGTGGCTTCCGGCTCGTTCTGCACGGTCAGCCCCCACATCGGTATGCCTTCCTGTCCGTATTCTTCAATGTAACGGACGTAGTAATCCGCCCAGGCTTGGCGGTATTCCGGCTTAAGCTTGCCGCCGTTATTCATCTTCCCGTTGGTTTTCATCCAGGCCGGAGGGCTCCAGGGCGAAGCGAACAGCTTTAATTGGCCGCCGGACAAATCGATGGCCTCGCGAATCATCGGAATCAGGGCTTGCCGGTCATGCTCGATGCTGAAATACTTAAGTTCTGCATCGCCGTCCACTTCTGTATAGGCATAATTTCCCAGCGAGAAATCGCAGCTATTGATGTGGGTTCGGCATAAGGTGTAGGCATTGCCGGTGTTTGGAGAGAAATAGGCTTCCAGAATTTCTTGCCGCAAGTGGGTTGGCATTTTGTCTAAGGTTACCGCAGCCGCTTCCGTGAAAGCGCCCCCGAAGCCCTGAATTTCTTGAAACTTAACGGTCGTGTCTATGAACACGGAGGGATCGGAAAAATCCGTGGCAGGTTCGAACGCTACCGGCTCCAATTCCGATAACCGATACGCAGTGTCATGAGCGGTGCAAAATTGCTTTACCAGACGCGGTTTTGTCATGCTGCTAACTCCATTTGTTGAGTGTTGCTAAGGAATGTGTACGAAATAACTTGGGCAAGTTGCTAATAGCCGGAGTGCAAGCTTCGCCTAAAGCGTCTACTTTTGGTACTTGCGCTTGCAGGCGAAGCCTGCACTCCGGCGGCAAAGGTCCTTGACGGTATCATTCGCAATTGACGCGCCTCCTTTCATCGGCACACCCTATGCACTGTCTACATTCCAGTTAAGTTCTGTAACAATTCGGCTGAAACCGGCATCCAACGGAGCTTGAATTTCCAACCGTTGCCCTGTGACAGGATGTGGAAAATTGAGCTGGGTCGAGGCAAGCAACAGTTGCCGACAATTTAATTGTTGCCGAAAAAAATCGTTATGCTTGCCATCCCCATGCGTGGTATCGCCGATAATCGGATGAAAAATATGCTTTAAATGCCGACGCAGTTGGTGCTTGCGACCCGTTTTTGGCGAAAGCTGTAATAAGGAATAACGGCTGGTCGGGTAACGTCCCACCGCAAACGGTAATTCCACTGTGGCAAGACGTCGATAATGGGTCATTGCGGACTGGGCGGCTTTATCCTGTTGCGCCAGACGGTCGGTCATTTTATCCAGTTGCTCCTGTAACGGATAATCGATAATCGCCCGCTCAGCGCTGTAACCGCGCACTACGGCCAGATAGGTTTTTTCCACGCTATCGGCCATAAAGATTGCCATCATTTTTCGGGCAATTTCCGGATTTAACGCAAACACCAATACACCGGCGGTGGGTTTGTCGAGACGATGTAGCGGAAATACTCTTTGTCCCAGTTGGTCGCGTAACAATTGCACCGCAAAGCGCGTTTCATGGCGGTCTATATCCGACCTATGCACCAATAATCCTGCCGGTTTATTGATTGCCACCAGAAATTCGTCCTGGTATAAAACAGGCAAGTCCGAATCAAGCTCCGAGTTTGGCGAGTTTGGCATTATTTCAGTCGTGTTCAAAATGGCTCCACTTTATAGCCGTGTTGAAGTAATTGCGCCAATAAACCGTCTTTGCCTGCCAAATGCAATGTTTTGGTTAAAATTAATTTTATTTCCTAAGCTTACGCTGGTTCCCAAGCTCTTGCTTTTCCTCATTCCCACGCGCTGCGTGGGAATGAGAAACTGGAAAAACCAGCTTCAACGCTCCCGCCCGCGAAGAATAACTATCCAACACCTGCACATAATTGGCTCGTTCATAAGCGCTGGGATCGATGGGGTGTTGCTGGCTGACGCTGCCTTTTAGCTGGCTAGTCGATGCATGCTCATGTTCGGCCAGCCATTGTTCCATTTCAGTCAGAATTTCGGCTAAGCGTCCTGTGCCGTGCTGTAGCAATACGCTGCAAAGGTGCATTATATCGGCCCCGGCCAACAGCGCTTTCAGCACATCGGGGAGCGTTCCGTAGGAAAAGTTACCGATTTGGCTAGGTTTTTTGAGTTCACACACAAATCAGGCTGAGGAGGGAGCATCGTTGGACTTGCTTCCGAGTACTCTGTTTCCACGGAGGTTATGATCTCAAAAACGACTTGGAAATAGTGATAGAAAATTGCTGATGCTTTAACGAGCCGTAATAATGTCTTCTTACGGCTCGTTATTCAGGATGGCTTAAAAATTAAAGCGAATCGCCAATATATTTTTTATAAAAAGGCCACGTTTTGACATGCAGATGTTTTCTGATCGGGGTTTTGATAACCGATACGCATAATGCGATAGAAAACAGGCACCAAACCGCTGAATACTCGTTGGGATCAGTGGTGGTAATATCGGAAATAAACGGGCCGATTAAATAATGGAAGCCCACGAATCGCCAGGAACCGTACATAAGTGGCAAGTAAAAAGCGACCAAAATATAAGTAAACGCATGCAAGCCCCAGTTAAAGCCGAACAGCCAGCCGACAGGATCTGACATCAGGCCGTTTAGCGGCATCTGCCAGGCAATATGCCAGGAACCGGAAGTGGAACAGATGCTCGGTCCGCAAAATCCCTCTATGCCGATATTGCAGGATCCTGCCCAGGCAAATGGGTACATCTTAAACAGCATGAACAGCGTACCGATCCCGCATAGGGTATAGACCGTGGTGCGTATTTTCAGTTTGACGCTTTCCGGAATGAAATACATCGCCACCATGTTGACAAAAAACGGCTGGAACGAAACATGTAGATAGCCCAGCAATGTGAGCACCTGATTGTTCGGATTGTCACATAAATCGATATAGACATAAGTGAATGCCTGTAATAATTCCATTAAGGCAAAATAAGTTAACGGAATCCAGAGTTCTTTTGACTCCCCTTTAAGCGCAACATAAGTTGCGGTACTAAGACCTGCGACGGCTAAAACGCCTGACGCTTCACCACTCCAACACATATACTGACCTTTTTTAATTATTAAATACTGTCTACTCAGAAACATTTCAGCTGAGCTAGCAGTAATGTTTTAGTTAGCTATGCGGGTGTTTTGAAAGGTATATTCTATTGATCCTCAATAGGCAATATCGACAGCCAGCACAGCTATAGCCTTGTTATTTATAACCCGCCAGCAGGAACATTACGTGATCGAAACAAACGGTTGTAAACCCATCTATTGTATTACAAATAGTCGGGAATTGAGAAAGGGTAATCCATTACCCAAGATAGGCAGAGACAGTATCCAATGGATAACTAAATGCCCCGGTAGCCTGAAGTGATCGGGTAACGCCGGTCGCGGCCGAACGCCCTGCCGGTAATCCTGATGCCCGGCGGGGATTGTCTGCGTTTATATTCGTTTCGATCCACCAAACTGATGGCCCTGGCGACATCTTCGCGCCTGAATCCGGCCGCGATGATTTCATCAGCGGATTGATCCTTTTCGATGTAACGCTCCAGTATCGGGTCCAGCACATCGTAAGGCGGCAAGGAGTCTGCATCGACCTGGTCGGGCGCCAACTCGGCAGAAGGCGGACGGGTAATGACCCGTTCCGGTATCACCGGCGACAACGAATTGCGGTAACACGCCAATTGGTAAACCAGCATTTTGGGCACGTCCTTGATCGGCGCAAAACCGCCGGACATATCGCCATATAGTGTTGCATAGCCGACGCTCATCTCGCTTTTGTTGCCGGTGGTCAACAGCAGCTTACCCTGTTTATTCGACAGTGCCATCAGCACCACGCCGCGGCAACGCGCCTGAATATTTTCCTCGGTGGCGTCTTTGGCGGTGCCGGCAAAGATGTCGGCCAGCATGCCGGTGAACGCATTAACGGCGGGCTCTATCGGAATAATATGATGCTTGACGCCCAAGGCTTTTGCTTCCAGCACCGCATCTTCGTTGCTCATGTCTTGGGTATAGCGCGACGGCAGCAACACGGCCTCAACCTTATCAGCGCCTAACGCATCGACAGCCAGAGCCAGAACCAGCGCCGAATCGATGCCGCCGGATAAGCCCAAGATGGCGCCCTGGAAGCCGTTTTTGCGCACATAATCCTTAATGCCCAGCACCAGAGCCTGATATTCGCTGGAGACTTTATTGTAGAGAGGTGCGCAGTCACTCTTTACCGGGTGGCTGCCGTTAAACTCGACCACGCTGATCTGCTCTTTAAATTCCGCTGCCCGGAAAACGATCTCTCCCTCTGCATTTACGACAAAAGACGCGCCGTCAAAAATTAATTCATCCTGGCCGCCGACCTGATTGACATAAACCAGCGGAATCTGTGCGGTTTTAATCTGGCTGCAAATAATGGCTTCGCGTTGATGTATTTTTCCCGAATTGAACGGCGAGGCATTAAGAGTCAGCAGCAGTTCAGCTCCGGCTTGTTTATTATCTTCAATCATGCCCAGCTTCCAGACATCTTCGCAAATGGTCAGCCCTATAAACGTGCCGTTAAACTCAAATACGCACGGCTGGGTGCCCGCGATAAAATAACGCTGCTCATCAAACACGCCGTAGTTGGGCAAAGCCCGTTTGCGGTAACAGGCCAGTATCGCGCCCTGATGAAGCACTGCCGCGCTGTTGTAAAGCTTGTCGCCATCGCGCTCGGGGAAGCCGACCACCATAGCAATACCGGCAACTCGGTCGGCCAGATGGTAAAGCGCATTATTGGCGGTATTAATAAAGTCGTTGCGCAATAGCAGGTCTTCCGCCGGATAGCCGGTCAGGGTCAGTTCGGGAAAGACGATCATATCCGCGCCCAATTCATCACGGGCATGAATCGCGGCTTGGGCGATGTTGTCAACGTTAGCGGCGATGTTGCCGACCAGGAAGTTGGTTTGGGCCAGGGCTATTTTTAGGGTCATGTAGTGGGGATATTAAAGCTATTATTAAGCTGATAACGGTTTGTAATGAGGCAGGCTAATCCAGGATAGGGTCTGGTTTACCAATTTGTAAGTTTAATAGTTTGCCGTTTTTAATAAACTTCTCGTCAAATGTATAAAATTTTTCAACGCTGGTATTTGCTGAGTAATAATGAAGCGCATCAGCAAAATCCAATCCTTTGCTATAAAGCTCACAGGCCTGAGCAACCTGCCACGCGCTTTCAACAGTTATATTAGGCAAGCCGCATATGGTTAAAATTGAATGCAAGATCGATTCACGTGGCAACTTATACGCTGACCTGAGTACCCATTCAAACTCAAGTAGCGTTGTTTTACTGATAAAGATTGCGTCCGTATTTTTGAGTAAAGTTTTAGCTTGCAGGGATTGAGTCGGCTCATCATTTACCGCATAACGCACCAAAATATTGGTATCAACAGCAGTCATGCTTGATGCCATTGCTGCCTGATGTCATTAGCAATAGCCTGTTCCATATCGTTTAACGATTTAGTTTCGCCGGTATAACCCGCACAACCGAGTCCTTGCTCTACATCCGTTTTTTTAAATGGCGAGGCTTTAAGCTTTTTCTGCTCCAAATAGCCAATAAAATCGAGCACTTCCAGCGCAAAGGATTCGGGTAAGGCTTTGGATTTTTCATAAATGATTTCGGCGGTATTCATGACGTTTCCTCTTGAACTTTTGATGTAGGGCCAATCTTTAACCTGCGGTTTTTTATATCACTTCAAGTTGCGAAGTGATATTTATCTTTATAAACACCCTTTCATCGCCACGCCAATATCAGTCGGCGAACTCACCACCTCAATCCCCGCCGCTTTAAGCGCTGCAACTTTGCCTTCCGCCGTACCTTTGCCTCCGGTCACAATCGCACCGGCATGGCCCATGCGCTTGCCGGGAGGGGCGGTTTGTCCCGCGATATACGCAACGACAGGCTTGGTGACATGGGCTTTGATGTATTCCGCGGCCTCCTCTTCTTCGCCGCCGCCGATTTCACCGACCATCACGATGCCTTTGGTTTGCTCGTCGGCCTGGAATCGGCTCAACACATCAACAAAGTTCATGCCGTGTATCGGATCGCCGCCGATGCCGACGCAGGTGCTTTGTCCCAGGCCTTGCGCGGTGGTTTGATGCACCGATTCATAGGTCAAAGTGCCGGAGCGCGAGACGATGCCGATCGAGCCGGGCAGGTGGATATGGCCGGGCATGATGCCGATTTTGCATGCGCCGGGCGTGATGACGCCGGGGCAGTTCGGCCCGATCAGCAATGTGCCGGTGCCTTCCATTGCCGCTTTAACGCGCAGCATTTGCAAGATGGGTATGCCTTCGGTGATGCAGACGATCAGTTTAATCCCGGCATCGACCGCTTCCAGAATCGCGTCGGCCGCGTAAAAAGGCGGTACATAGATCATGCTGGCCGTTGCGCCGGTGCCGTTAACGGCATCCTGTACGGTGTTGAACACCGGCAAACCCAGATGCGTTTCGCCGCCGCGTTCCGGAGTAACGCCGCCGACTAATAAGGTGCCGTAGTCCAGCGCTTGCTGGGAGTGAAAAGTACCTTGCTTGCCGGTAAAACCCTGGCAAATCACTTTGGTGTCTTTGTCGATTAAAATGCTCATGCGGCCTCCTTAGCCAGTGCGACGACCTGTTCTGCCGCGTGTGTCAAATCATCCGCCGCATAAAGATTGAGTCCGGTGTTGGTTAACAAGGCCCGACCCTGTTCGGCATTGGTGCCTTCCAGGCGCACCACCACGGGCACGGCGACATGAACCTGCTCGACGGCGGCCAAAATGCCGGCTGCGATAATGTCGCACTGGACGATGCCGCCGAAAATATTTACCAAAACCGCTTTGACGCTGTGATCCGACAGGATCAGCTTGAACGCTTCGCAGACTTTTTCAACGCTGGTGCCGCCGCCGACATCGAGAAAGTTGGCCGGTTGTCCGCCTTTGAGCTTGACCAGATCCATGGTCGCCATTGCCAACCCCGCACCGTTGACCATGCAGCCGATATTGCCGTCCAGCGTGATGTAATTCAGCCCGAATTGTTGGGCCTTGTTTTCTTTTTCATCTTCCTGGTCGGGGTCTTTCATTGCCAGTATATCGGGATGCGCTTCGACCGCGTTATCGTCGAAATTGATCTTGGCATCCAGGGCCAACAACTCGCCGCTGTCGGTTTCAATTAGCGGATTAATTTCAATCTGGCTGGCGTCCTTGGCTAAAAACAAATCGTACAAGCCCTGCATGATTTTTCCCAGGGCTTTGATCTGTGCGCCTTTGAGCCCCAACGTATAGGCGACTTTCCGGCATTGATAGCCTTGAAGACCTGCGGCCGGATGCACCGCTACCGAGATAATCTGCTCGGGCGTTTCGTGGGCGACCGTTTCGATATCCATGCCGCCCGCGGCCGAAGCGATAAAAATAATGCGCTGGCTGCCACGGTCAACTAGCACGCTTAGATATAACTCGCGTTTGATGGGATAGGTTTTTTCTACCAGCACCGAGTTGATCGGCAAGCCTTCCGAGCCGGTCTGCTGGGTCACCAGCCGTGTTCCGAGCATATCGCGGCTCAACTTGGCTGCTTCGGCCGGAGTTTTGGCCAGTTTTACGCCGCCGACCTTGCCCCGGCCGCCGGCATGAACCTGCGCTTTAACAACCCAACCGTCCCCGCCCAGTTCCTCGGCAGCCTGCTCGGCCTTTTCCGGCGTTGTGACTTGCTTGCCATCAGGCACAGGTATGGAGTAATGCAAAAACAGCTGTTTAGCCTGATACTCATGAATATTCATTAATTACTCCTTGAATTAACCGGCAACACGCCCGGCGGGTATTTTTCACACACAGATGACAACTAAATGCTACGATTAAAAGCGTTATTGAGCATTTTAACGAAGTCCCTGCAAAACGCCATTTTAAAAACAAACATGCCGCCAAATACCAACGAAACCATCTTTCCTTGTCCTTTTTCTAAAGGCTACGGCATTCCGGCCCAGCAGGCCTGGTTGTTATTGAAGGTTTTTTTAGGCTATCGGCTTATTCTGGCAGGCCTGTTTGTCGCGTTGTTTTACAATCCCACGGATGTTTCCTTACTTGGTACGTACGACAGCAAATTATTCATCTACAGCAGCCAAAGCTACTTGATGCTCTCAATCATCTCCGGCATCTGCATAGCCTGGCGAATAACAAGCTACAGCACACAAGCGCAGCTGCTGATTTTTTCAGACATACTCATTCTGACCTTGATCATGCATGCTTCCGGCGGCATTAACAGCGGCATGGGCGCTCTGCTTGCGGTATCGATCGCCGCCGGCGGCTTATTAATCGGCGGCCGCTGTGCGATGCTGTTTGCGGCTCTAGCCAGTTTGGCCGTGCTGACCGAACAATTCGTCGCCGATTACAGGCACAGTTTCGGCTCTACTTCTTACGCCAACGCAGGCATGCTCGGCGCTGCATTTCTTACTATTGCTTTACTGTCGTATATCCTCGCAAAACGTAGCGAACAAATATTCCAGCTTGCCGATCAACAAAAACAGACCATCATTAAACTGGAGGATCTGAGCAAGTATATTATCCAGCATCTGCAATCGGGCATCATTATCGCCAACAAGCAGCAGGTCATTCAGATGGCCAATGAGTCTGCGTTGCGGTTGACAAACTTATCGACGCTGCCGGTCAAGCTGGGCGATATTTCAGACTATTTAGCGGAAGCTTTTCAAACCTGGTTAGCCGATCCGGAGCAAAATCTTGTGCTGCTGCAACTGCCGAACCAGTCCGAAATTCATAGCCGGTTCATGCCGCTGCCGACCGGGCATGAGTTTTTTTACATGATTATTCTTGAGGATATTGCGCTTTATAACCAGCAGGTGCAGCAAAGCAAACTCGCATCGCTGGGCCGCTTGACTGCCAGCATTGCCCATGAAATACGCAACCCGTTAAGCGCTATCAGCCATGCCGGGCAGTTGCTCACGGACAATCCGCTGTTATCCGCTCAGGACAGGCGCCTGACAGAGATCATCCAGACCCATTCAGTTCGCGTCAACCATATTATTGAGGATATTTTACAGCTTTCCAGAAGAACCGACTCACGGCGGGAAAAGATTTATCTAAAGCCGTGGCTGGACAATTACCTGAAGAATTTCATGCTTGAACATGCCGTTAATATCGATGCGTTAAAGCTTATATGCCCGGAACAATCCTTATGTGCGTTTATAGATCCGGGGCATTTAAAGCAGATTACGGACAATTTGTGCCGGAATGCGCTGAAATACGGCAAGCCCGAGTCCGGGCCAATAATGCTACGCGTTTTTACTGTACAACAGGCGCCCTGCATAGAAGTTATCGATAACGGCTCCGGCATCAGCCGCAAACATCAAAATCACCTGTTTGAACCCTTTTTTACCACCTCTTCCAGCGGCACAGGATTGGGGCTTTATATCTCAAAAGAGCTAGCCGAATTAAATCAGGCAAAATTGAGCTATTATTTAACCGCCGATAACCGAAGCTGTTTTCGGCTTTGCTTGTTAAATGCGGAACAGACAATAATTGAACTATGAACAAACCATTGGCACTGATTGTAGACGACGAACCCGATATTCGTGAGTTGCTGGAAATCACCCTTAACAGGATGGATATCCGGACTTGCTGTGCCGAAAATATTGCTCAAGCTAAGGCGCTATTAAAGCAAAAGACCTTTGGCCTTTGCCTGACCGACATGAGACTGCCTGACGGCAACGGACTGGAGCTGGTTGATTTTATACAGTCACTGTCCGGCTCGGTACCGGTTGCCGTTATTACCGCACACGGCAATATGGAGTCGGCCATTCTGGCGATGAAAAAAGGCGCTTTCGATTTTGTTTCCAAGCCGGTTGAGTTGTCCGCATTGAGGCTGCTCGTTAACAATGCATTAAAGCTTTCCGATGCAAGCCCGGGTAAAGAAAGACGAATCCGGCACACGCTGCTGGGCGATTCATCAATTATGCAGGAGATCAGGACAAAAATAGCTAAGCTCGCCCGCAGCCAGGCGCCAGTCTATATCAGCGGCGAGTCGGGCTCAGGCAAAGAGCTGGTTGCAAGGTTGATTCATCAGCAAAGTTCCCGTAGCGACCATGCTTTTGTAGCGGTTAACTGCGGCGCGATCCCGAACGAGCTGATGGAAAGCGAGTTTTTCGGACACAAAAAAGGCAGTTTTACCGGTGCGGTCAGCGACAAAATAGGTTTGTTCCAGGCCGCAGAAGGCGGCACCTTGTTTCTTGATGAAGTCGCCGATTTGCCGTTGCCCCTGCAAGTTAAATTGCTGCGTGCTATACAGGAGAAAAAAATCCGTCCGGTCGGGGAGCAGCAGGAAATTCCGGTTGATATCCGGTTGCTCAGCGCTACCCATCGAAACCTTGGCGATATGGTTCGGGACGGCAGTTTCCGGCAGGATTTATATTACCGCATCAACGTAATCGATCTTTATGTCCCGCCCCTACGTGAGCGACCTGGCGATATACCGGTTCTGGTCGATCATATCTTGACCCAACTGACGGGCGTCGGCGAACAGGACAGGCCCACCTTATCGGCATCAGCATTAAGCTCATTGCAGCGCTATTATTTTCCGGGCAACGTGCGAGAACTTGAAAATATCCTGGAAAGAGCCCTTGCGCTATACGAAGGCAACAGCATAGAAAGTAACGATTTGAACTTGCCGGTAGACGTCAATAACACTTCTAAATCGCAGGAATATAATCCAGTCCTGGGATCGCTGAAAGACCATTTGGAAAAAATCGAAAGAAAGGCGATCACTCTGGCACTGGAAGCCAATGATTGGGACAAGACAGCCGCCGCCAGCCAGCTGGGGCTATCTTTCAGGTCGTTAAGCTATCGTTTGAAACAGCTTGATATGGAAATTTAATGCCGGTATCAACGCAAAAGATTAAGATTTAACCCAATCTGCTCTGAAAGCGCGTTGGTAAATATTCCATTAGGCGATAGTGGCAGCATAAGCTCTTTAACGGCCTCGTAAATTAACCTGCGATCCCGTCGGCATTGCCTTGCGACGCAGAATATCGCCATCAAAGTGCGTTTACTAGCGGCTATGAATTGTTAGGTTGCCCTGATAAGGGCGTTTTAAAGGCCATAAAAAAGGGAGACTATTTAGCCTCCCTTTAATCTATTCCGGATGACTTAAGCCTTACGCTTTGTATTTATCCATGGCTTCCAGCTTTGCTATGGCATCTTTTATTTTTGCGTCAGCCTCAGGAGTCATTTCATTGGCGGTGTAGACTTTGTCCAATAAGCCTTCTTCAACCAAGGCATCTTTTATCCAACGCTTGGTGAATCGGTAATTGTGATAAGCCGTAGCGACTTCTCCTGTTTTCGGATTTTTTAATCCTGTGCTTTGTACAGCGGCGGCGGCAGGGGCTTTTTTAGTCGCAGCCGGTTTGGCTGTAGTTGTTGTCTTGGTTGTTGCAGGCTTGGCCGCTGCCTTGGGTGCAGCCGGTTTAGCCGCTACCGGCTTTTCCGCAGTTGATTTAACCGCCGCGGGCTTGGCGGCTACAGGAGGCGTTACTTTTTCGGCCGCCGCGGACTTAGCTGCAACAGTTTTAGTTGCCGGTTTTTCTTTTGCAACGGCAACCGGGGGTTTTGGCTGTTCTACGGCGGCTACCTGTGTTTCAGGTTTTTCCGCCAGCGCTTTGGATTTAGCAGATGCTCTCTGTTCGCCTATAATCGCATAGACAACATATGCAACAAATATAGTAGTTAATATAAACAACCCTTCAGTCATAATGGCTCTCCACCTCTTTAAAAGTTAATTTTTCTTATCACTGCTTTAAAATTAAGCATTGCTGGCCAACAGGTAAATCTTCCGTTTGCGTCGCTTACCTATCCTTTTAGCAGGTAAACCGTATTGCTAGTGCCGGAATATACCAGAAGCCAGTGAGATGGGAAAATTCTAATTCGAAAAACTGCAAACTTGTCCGGCACTTAGAGGCTAAACACGACGATTACCAGCATGGCTGTCTTTTGGCCAGTTTGGGTAAATCATCACGCAAGCCCATGGCGTAACGGTTAAAATAAGCCTTGACCAGTGCCGTGTTATTTATCCGGTTCATTCCCGCAGAGCGCAGGCTGGCAAAGGGCTGTGCGGTTACGCTATAGGTCTTGTTCAGCACATCCATGCTCGACATCATTATCAGGTTATCGCCTTTACGCCAGCGCTCGTAACGACGTAGGAAGCGTGAACTGGATAATGGCCTTTTTTCATGCTTGGTTTGAATGGTCAGCTCCGCAATCGCTGCGGCATCCAACAGCCCGGCATTGACGCCTTGTCCTGCCAGAGGATGCATGGCATGAGCTGCATCGCCGCAGACGGCGAATCGCTGGTCGACATAGCGGTTTGCATATTGAAAGCGTAGCGGAAATGCGGCGCGCGGCCCTACGCCCAGTATCTTGCCCAGAATGCCGCCTGAAGCTTGCTCCAGAACCTGCAAAAAATCCTGATCGGAAAGCGCCAGATGGTTTTTTGACGTTTCCGAACTCAGGGTCCAAACGATGGAACACTGGCCGTTTTTCAGCGGCAAGAAAGCCAACGGCCCTTCATCCAGAAAACGTTGCCATGCCGTGAACTGGTGACTCTTCTCAGTGCTTATCGTAGCGACCAAACCATCCTGATGATAGTCCCAGCCGGTCACGTCAATACCTGCCATTGCCCTTAAGGCAGAGTCTCTCCCGTCGGCGGCAATAATCAACTCAGCCTCAAGGGTGCGTCCGTCTTCCAGCCGTAACTGCCTGCCGCTTTCGTTAAGCTGCATGTCGATTACCTTTGCGGGGGTAATGCAAGTGGCCGACGGCAAGGTGTCCAGCACATCCCAAAGAGCAGCGACGACGGTCCGGTTTTCAACCAAATGCCCCAGTTCGGGGAAAGGTGTGTCGGCGCAATCAAAATGCAATTCTCCGCCGGCACGGACATCCCATACTCGCATGTCCCGATAAGCGCAAGCGCCGCGCTGTACCATGCCCGGCCATGCTCCCAGCATTTCAAAAATATTCTGGGAGGCTTTGGTTAAGGCGGAAACGCGAATATCGATAGGTTCCGGCGGCCACCGCCTTTCCGGGTTAAAGCGCTCCAGCAACGCAACCTTGACGCCGCCCTGCACCAAGGCGCAAGCGGTTGCCGCGCCCACCATGCCGCCGCCGACAACAATTACTTCATAGCGATCTATCATTGCTCTATCTCTTGCGTTGGATCAAAGCAGACGGGGCAAACGCCCGGCCAACCCCATAGCCTGACGGGCAAGCCATGTTTTTGCGGCAGGAATATGGTCCAGCATTGCCAGACCGATGTTTCTGGCGGCAGCCAGCGCCAGCCAGTCATTGGAAAAAATGCGCACCACATTATTGGTAAAGCCGATGGTTCGGTCATGGTCTTTTTGCCGGGCGTCAGCGTAAGCCGTTAAAAAATCGCCGGCGCCGATGTCCTGGTTGGTCTGATGCTGCTTGATGATCATTTCGGCCAGTTGCATGACATCGCGCAGGCCCAGGTTAAATCCCTGTCCGGCAACCGGATGCAGCTGGTGCACTGCATTGCCGATAACCACGGTTCGGGCTGATGTCATTTTTTCGGCGCGTATTAATGATAACGGAAACGCCCGCCGGGGAGCCGTCAAACTAAGTTTGCCCAGCCTGTAACCGAAACAGTGTTGAAGTTCGGCCAAAAAGTCCGTCTCGTTGCCGGACATAGCGCGTCGGCATCTTCGCTGGAGCGTGTCCAGACGACCGCGCAATGATTATCGGCAACAGGCAGCAAGGCCAGCGGCCCTGAAGCGGTAAAACGCTCGAACGCGACATTTTTGTGGGGCAGGGATGATTTCACGGTAGTGACCAGCGCCGTTTGACCGTATTCAGTGGTGTGCTGGGCTATTTCCAACAATTTGCGAACCGAGGAGTTACCTCCGTCCGCACCGACCAGCAGTTTGGCGGAGACGCTAAGCGGCTCATCGCCGCGCTTCAGGTTGACGTTGACGGCATCGCTGCCGGCCATCAGGCCGACCACACGGGCCGGGCAAAGCAGTTTTATATCGGACTCGGTAACAAGCTTGGCGACATGCGCCTCAATGTCTCTTGCGGTAATGACGTGGCCCAATGCTTCCACATTTTCTTTTTGCGCCGAAAGCCGGACTTTGCCGAAATGGCCTTGATCGGAAATGTGGATGTCTTTGATGGCGGTGGCCGCCCGACTGATGCCCTGCCAGATGCCTAGCGTTTCAAGCATTTTTACCGTGCCGGCGGCTAAAGCCAAGGCCCGGTCGCCGGCCGGGGAGTCCTGTTGTTGCTCGCGGGTGCTGGCTTCAACGATCGCAATCCGAAGTCCGGTTTGTTTTAACGCCAGCGCCAGACAGTTGCCTGCCAAGCCGCCGCCGGCAATCAATAAGTCATAATCATGTTGCATCAGCTCGCCTGCATTAAGCTTTCAATTTCGGCAATGGTTTTGGGTACGCCGCTGGTCAAAATTTCATGTCCCTCAGCAGTTACCAGAACATCATCCTCGATGCGTATGCCGATGCCGCGCCATTGCTCGTCAACGCTCTGGCAATCTTCCGGGATATACAAGCCCGGCTCGACGGTCAGCACCATGCCGGGTTCCAGCAAGCGCCATTCCTTATCCAGTTTATAATCGCCGACATCATGCACATCCATGCCCAGCCAGTGGCCGATCCGGTGCATATAGAACTGCTTGTATTTTTCGTCCTTGATCAGCTTTGAGACTTTGCCTTTGAGCAAGCCCAGCGCGACCAGCCCTTTGGTCAATACTTCAACCGAAGCATCATGCGCCAGATGCCATGACAGCCCCGGCTTGATTTGTGCGATTGCGGCTGCCTGGGCATCCAGGACCAGCTGGTAAAGCTGCCTTTGCGGCTCGCTGAAACGTCCGGAAACCGGGAAAGTGCGGGTAATATCCGCGGCGTAATGGTCACACTCCGCACCGGCATCAATCAGCAGTAAATCGCCGTTTTTTAATTTGTCGGAATTTTCAGTGTAGTGCAGTACGCAGGCATTTTTTCCTCCTGCGACAATCGAAGGATAAGCGACCGCGCGTAAGCCGCCTTGTATAAAGTTATAAATGATTTCCGCTTCTATCTGGTACTCATACAGGCCGGGTTTGCATTTTTGCATGGCTTTGACATGGGCGTTAGCGGAAACATCGGCGGCGCGGCGCATCAGCTTGATTTCTTCAGGGCTCTTGAACAGGCGCATTTCGTGCAGGATATGCTCCAGTGAAGCCAGCTCGCCGGGTGCGGTGACACCTGTTCTGGACTGGCTGCGAATGTTATTTATCCAGACCAATAGATTGTGGTCGAGGTCGGAATTTCGCCCTATCGGATAATAGACCTTGCCTTTGTCTTCCAGCATTCCAGGCAAAATGTCATCCAGATCATCGATCGGAAAGGAATCATCCGCCTTATAATGAGTAGTCGCACCTTCAAGACCTGCATGCGCGCCTTCCCACAGGGCTTTTTTCTCATCGAATTCCCGGCAAAATAAAATGTATTCGCCTTGTTTGCGGCCAGGGATAAAAACGGCCAGAGAATCCGGTTCATTAAAGCCGGTTAAATAGTAAAAGTCGCTGTCCTGCCGGAACGGGTAATTTACATCCCGGTTGCGAGTTCGCTCGGACGCGCTGCCTATCAAGGCAATATTGCCTTTGCCGATGTGTTGCATTAACTGCTTGCGGCGTTTTTTAAATTCACTTTGTTTCATATTTAAATTACATAAAAGGTTAGGGTTTAATGGACTGTTTGCCCTGGGCCTTTTTGGTTTAATTCGCTCCGCAGCAATAAAACAGCCGACCTCATGTATTCAGTAATTTCCATAAAATCACTTTCATCTTCTTCGCCTTCAGCCTCGGTATCCAGTTTAGTGAATTCGATAATGTCTTTTAATATCTCGCGTATTTCCTTGGGCAGGTCGGAGGCGGCATGGGTAAAGCTTACACCCAATAAAAAGCCTTGGCACCAGTAGGTGAGCGCTTCAACCTGCGCGCTCAACAATACGTCATCATTTGGTAAAAGTAAGTCAAATTCGTAATCATCGCTAGCCAGCAAGCCTTGCGTATCTTCAAACAAATGTATCAAGGTCGCCCGGTCTTCATCATTTGGCGGAGTTCCTTGCCGAAACAGTTCGGCTAGCCACTCTTCACTCTGTGCCTGCTCATTGGCGCACAACATACCTGTCGCCATGCCGTGGGCGTACCCCGCCGAAAGGTCGGCATCGTTTTGTACAACTATTTCATTAATTATTTGGTAAGTCATAAATTCCACATAATTATTTCACTATCGCGGACTAAAAATATCGCTTATGCTACCATTGATCATTGACTTGGATAATATTTGTTAATTTTGGATCGCTGCGCAAAATGCAAATATCGCCTGTTAACTTGCTTGCAACAACCTAGTTACCACCATGACAAAATCAAATCAATCTTTAGAGTTAAAAGACCTCGAAGAAAAGCTGGATCAGCTCATCGAGCAATATACTAGCGTAAAAAATGAAAACAGTTCGCTGAAAACCAAACAGGATTCATTAGTTCGGGAAAAAGCCAAGCTTTTGGAAAAAACCACTCTGGCCAGAACCCGGGTTGAAGCGATGATTGCGCGTCTGAAAGCAATGGAGAACGGATCATGAACAAGAAGCTCCAGCCGGTATCGCTGATCATTATGGGTAAGGAATATAAAATTGCCTGTGCGCCTGAAGAGCAAAACGACCTGATCCGGTCGGCTCAGCAGCTTGATATTCAAATGCGCCAAATGAGGGATTCCGGTAAAGTAGCCGGCGCTGACAGAATTGCGGTCATGGCGGCGCTTAATTTGGCTCATGAGTTACAATTGATGAAAAATCAAAATGCCATGCTCACCCAAACCTTGAGCGAATGCTTGGCAAAAATGACTCACAAGATAGAAAACGTTTTAGAAAATACTTAAACGCGCTAAAATACAGTTTAGCATTTCCTGCGGCGTTCGAGAGTGTGCTGGGTGTTTCCTGAACCTGTTATTACCCCGGGGGCGGACACCAGTATTGGTGAGCATGCCCGTTTTATACGGGAAGCCTGATTTACCGGCCATGTCCCCACTTGAACTTCCGGTTCAAGGACGAAAGCACATTACGGCGCAGGCGGGAGATGCTCCATAACAATCACTCCCCATTAAATCAAAATTCCCATGAATTATTGGCTAATGAAATCCGAACCGGATACGTTCGGAATTAATGATCTGTACAACAAGCCCAACCAGACCGAGCACTGGGACGGTGTACGTAATTATCAGGCCAGAAATATGATGCGGGACGGTATGAGATTAGGCGACCAGGTTTTCTTCTATCATTCCAACTGCGATGTGCCGGGCATAGTCGGCATCATGGAAATCGTTAAGGAAGGTTACCCCGATTTTTCCGCTTTTGATCCTGACGACACGCATTTTGATCCCAAAAGCGATCCCGAGCATCCCCGCTGGATAATGGTTGATGTTAAATACGTCAAAACGTTGTCCCGCACTATTACGCTTAAAGAGTTGAAAGCTTACAACGAACTGGCAGACCTCGCGCTGGTAAGGCCCGGCAATCGGTTGTCGATAATGCCGGTTAGTAAAGGGCAGTGGAAGTTTATTCTCTCCCTGGAGTAAAGCAGAAAGGGCAAAGTTAAGTTTAGCCGTGAAACATCTGCAAAGCTCGTTCTTCGGCATACCGCTACGTTGATCCTGAATTGCTCTGCCTTCATATTCTTGGAGTGTGTTCTCCTAAGTAACCCCTAGCTGTGAAGGCAGATGCAAATATTTGTACGTGCAGGCAAGGCACGGGCTAGAGATTGCAAATGTCATCCAAAGTCTAAAGAAGTTATTGAGTTAAATGAACTTTAGTTAAGGCGGACAATGATATTAAAGTTTGGCTGGATTACCTTGTCTATGAAACAATTAGCCTATAACAGGGCTTGAATAAGAAAAAATTTTGCTTATCAGCTGAGAGAATAATTGTGACAGATGTTTTAATGATTCGAGTTGTGAAATCGAAGTGGCCCTTGTTGGCTTCTCGGCAACTACTCCCTGTGCAGGTCTACCTATTCGCTTTTGGGGCTTATATCGGCGCCACTTTAGATCAGCCTGAAGCCGATGAGGTACAGGTATGAAAGCGGTTATTCTTGCAGGCGGTTTAGGCACACGGATTAGTGAAGAGACATCAATTCGGCCTAAGCCTATGGTTGAGATTGGCGGCAAACCAGTGCTATGGCACGTCATGAAAACCTATTCAGCTCATGGCATACATGACTTTATTATTTGCTGCGGCTATAAAGGCTATGTCATTAAGGAGTATTTTGCCAATTACTTTTTGCATATGTCCGATGTGACCTTTGACATGCAAAATAATAAGATGGAAGTTCATCAGCGTAATGCTGAGCCATGGCGAGTAACGCTGGTAGATACCGGGGAAGAAACCATGACCGGCGGTCGTATTAAGCGTATTGCCGAGTATGTTGGAGACGAAAATTTTTGCTGTACTTATGGTGATGGCATTGGCGATGTGAATATCAAAGCATTAATTGAATTCCATAAACAACATGGCAAATTTGCTACTTTAACAGCAACGCAGCCGCCAGGACGATTTGGTGCGCTTAATTTAAGCGGGAACAGTGTCATTAGTTTTCAGGAAAAGCCTCATGGAGATGGTGGCTGGATTAATGGTGGTTTCTTTGTGCTCTCGCCTGAGGTGTTTAATTACATTAAAGACGATCGGACGATATGGGAGCGTGAGCCTGTGGAGCAGTTAGCCAGAGACGGACAAATGGCCGTTCATTTCCATTCCGGTTTTTGGCAGCCTATGGATACTTTGCGCGATAAAAACTATCTTGAAGAGTTGTGGGCAAGCGGTAAAGCGCCGTGGAAAATATGGTAGAGCCATCTTTCTGGGCCGATAAAATAGTATTGTTAACCGGCCATACCGGTTTCAAAGGCAGTTGGCTTTCCCTTTGGTTGCAAGACATGGGGGCCAAAGTAATCGGCTATGCGCTGGCGGCACCCACTAATCCCAGTTTATTTGATGCCGCTAATGTTGCTGAAGGCATGGTTAGCATCGACTCGGATATACGCGATTTTGCGGCGCTGGCAGCCGTGTTTGAAAAATATCAACCCGAGATCGTCATTCATATGGCGGCTCAACCTTTGGTGCGCTATTCCTACGCTAACCCGATAGAAACGTATTCGACTAACGTAATGGGCACTGTTCATTTGTTGGAAGCGGCAAGACTGACGAGCAGCGTGCGGGCAATTGTTAACGTTACCAGCGACAAGTGCTATGAAAACCGCGAATGGGCGTGGGGTTACCGGGAAAACGAAGCGATGGGCGGCTATGATCCCTATAGCAATAGTAAAGGGTGCGCTGAGCTGGTGACATCGGCTTACCGAAGTTCTTATTTCAATCCTGGTAATTTTACTGATCACGGTGTGGCATTAGCATCGGCCAGAGCCGGCAACGTGATCGGTGGAGGCGATTGGGCGGAAGATCGGCTTATTCCCGACATTATGCGTGCAATCATGCAAGGCGAGCCGATGCATATTCGCAATCCGCACGCGATCCGTCCTTGGCAGCATGTGTTGGAGCCGTTGTCCGGTTATTTATTATTAGCGCAAAAGCTCTATGAACAAGGTGCAGCTTATGCAGAGGGTTGGAACTTCGGGCCGAACAGTGAAGATGCCAAGCCTGTGCAATGGATTGTGGAAAGTTTAACTGAATCCTGGGGCGAGGATGCGAGCTGGGCGCTGGATTCGGGCATTCATCCGCATGAGGCGCATTACTTGAAACTGGATTGTTCCAAGGCAAAAGCTCAGTTGGATTGGCAGCCTAGATGGTGTCTCGAAGAGGCATTGGCTGCGATTATCGATTGGTATCGAGCCCATCGCGACGGGCAAGACATGCGCGAGCTGACGTTGCGCCAGATCAGAGCGTATAACAATAGTTTTGAAAAATATTAAGCGGGAATTTGAAGTGGGTAAGGCAGAGTTGAAACAACAGATATTCGATCTGGTTGAACGTTACAGTGAGTTACATTTCGCGGAGCAGTCATTTGAGGCTGGCACCAGCGTGATTCCTCCGTCCGGTAAAGTGCTGGGGGCCGGCGAACTGATCAACATGGTCGACGCCTCCCTGGACGGTTGGCTCACCACCGGACGTTTCAACCAGGAATTTGAACAACGCTTTGCCGAGTTTGTCGGCGTGCCTTATGCACTGACGACCACTTCAGGTTCTGCGGCCAATCTGCTGGCGTTTACCGCATTGACCTCTTACAAACTGGGTGAGCGCGCTTTAAAACCGGGTGATGAAGTGATTACCGTAGCGGCAGGTTTTCCAACTACCGTTAATCCTATTTTGCAAAACGGCATGGTACCGGTGTTTGTGGATGTGGATATTCCAACCTACAACATCAATCCCAAAAAAATTGAAGCGGCGATAACCGACCGTACTCGCGCCGTCATGATTGCCCACACCTTGGGCAATCCGTTTGACGTGGATGCGGTAATGACTATCGCGCAAAAGCACAATCTGTGGGTCATTGAAGATTGCTGCGATGCGCTAGGTTCGCTTTACAAAGACCGGCATGTCGGCACTTTCGGCCATATCGCCACCTGTAGTTTTTACCCTGCCCATCACATCACCATGGGCGAAGGCGGCATGATTTTTACCAAAGACCGCAAGCTGAAAAAAATCATCGAATCCTTTCGCGATTGGGGTCGGGATTGTTACTGTGCGCCCGGTTGCGACGACACCTGCCGCAAACGTTTCGGCTGGCAGCTTGGAACCCTGCCGAAAGGCTATGACCACAAATACACCTACTCGCATTTGGGCTATAACCTCAATATTTCCGACATGCAAGCTGCTTGTGCTTTGGCGCAAATGGATCGCTTGCCGGAATTTATAGCCGCGCGTAAACAAAACTTTGCCTTCCTTAAAGAACGGCTGAAATCCTGTGAACAGCAGCTGATTTTGCCCGAGGCGACTGCGGATAGTGAGCCGTCCTGGTTCGGTTTTCCGATCACCATCCGGGAGTCGGCCGGTATCGAACGGGTAGAGCTGCTGAAATACCTGGATCAATATAAAATAGGTACCCGTCTTTTGTTTGCCGGTAACCTCACACGTCAGCCTTATTTTAAAGACAGAGTCTATCGCGTCAGTGGCGAACTTGCTCGCACCGACGACATCATGAACAATACTTTCTGGATCGGCGTTTACCCCGGCTTAAACGAATCGATGCTGGACTATGTGTGCGAACGGATTGAGTCGTTTTTGGGGCTGGATAAGTAATAGCCTCAATAACGAAAATAACAGGTAATACCCATTGAAAGCCTCAGATGCCCTCGCTCAATTCCTAATTGCTCACCGTATTCAAACTTGCTTTGAACTTGTGGGCGGGATGATCACTCATCTATTGGATAGCTTTGCCCAAACAGGTCAATTCAATATCGTCTCAATGCATCATGAGCAGTCCGCAGCGTTTGCTGCGGAAGGTGTCGCAAGATATGCGAAAGGAAAAACGATTGCAGTGGCAATGGGAACCAGCGGTCCTGGTGCCACTAATTTAATAACAGGTATCGGTAGTTGTTGGTTCGACTCGGTTCCCTGCTTATTCATAACCGGGCAAGTGAATACCCATGAACTTAGAGGAAACCGCCCTATCCGGCAACAAGGTTTCCAAGAACTGGATATTGTTGAAGTTGTACATTCTTTGACCAAATACGCCGCGCGGGTGGATTGCCCCGAGGATCTCTTGCCCGAATTGCACAAAGCGTTGACGGCTGCTTTTAACGGGCGGCAAGGCCCGGTATTACTGGATATTCCCAATGATATTCAACGGGCGGACATTCCGGATGCTCTGGTTGAAAAATGGCTGAACATGCCATTACTGGCCAATACGGGGACTGCAATAAGCATAGACGATCTAAACACGCTGAAAGCCGTGTGCGGCGAAGCAAAGAGACCATTGTTTTGTATCGGCGGTGGCGCGCGTTGGGCCGACTCAATGGATGCATGGCTGTTAACAGCGGATGCTCTGGGCATTCCTTATGTTTCGACGCTGATGGGGCATGAACGGGTGATTGCGCGCGGCCAGTACATGAACATGATCGGTAGTTATGGCAATCGTGAAGCTAACTGGGCCGTTCAGAACTGCGATTTGCTGATTGTTTTGGGCGCCCGTCTCGATGTGCGTCAGACTGGTGCCGACACTAAAGACTTTGCCCGTAAAGCGCACATCGTCCAGGTTGATATTGATCCGTTTCAACTAGGTAATCGGGTTCACGCCGATCTTAATATTTGCGCAGCGACTGAAAGTTTCTTTAGAGAATTTCCTCTACACGTCGACACATTTCCCGACTTGGATCATGCGTGGTTACACGAGCTGTCAATGCAGCGTAGTGATGCGCAAATCAATGAATATCCGGAGTGGGAAATCAGCCCTAGTGAGATTTTCAAAAAACTGAATAATCGTTTGTCCTGCCAGCCTGTGGATTATGTTTGCGATGTTGGTAATCATCAAATGTGGGCGGCGCAAAATCTGCGCTTGTCTCAAAACAATGCCGTTCACTACAGCGGCGGCATGGGGGCGATGGGTTTTGCTTTGCCGACGGCAATAGGGGTTGCCCTGCAATCTCAAGGCAGGGTAGTTGTGATTACCGGTGATGGCAGCCTTCAAATTAACATTCAGGAGCTGGATACACTTAACCGTTTGGCATTGGACATCACCATTATCGTAATGAATAACGCCGCATTAGGAATGGTCAAAAACTTTCAGGACATGTATTTTAACGGGCGCGATCAATCAACCCGAAAAGGCTATAGCAGTCCTTCCTTTACAAATATTGCGTCAGCCTATGGCATCGAATCCCGCTGTGTTACCAATATTACGGATCTTGATGACGCTTTCAGTTTAATGGCCGGTCGCAAAGGACCGTTACTCATTGAAATTATGCTGGAGGGCGCGACCGAATGCAGGCCTCGCTTGGCTTTTGGATCAAAGCTCGACGAACAGTTTCCTGCGATAACCAAGTAGCCAATGTGCCGCCCATATTACTCTCCTGTTGATGAATAAAGCTCTAAGCGTCGGCCGCCACTCCGTAGTGACCGCAGACATGAAGTTACTAACCACTCACTATGCGATTCCATGGCAGGCGTTGAGCGGAAAAACAGTGATGGTAACCGGTGCAGCGGGTTTCCTGGCCGCATACATGATAGAAACATTATTGTTTCTTAACGAAACGCAACAGCTCAACGTGACGGTTATCGCTGTTGTTAGGGACCGTAATGGATTTGCGCAAAGGTTTAGTCATCATCAAAAAAGGCCGGATTTAATCTGCATCGAGCAGAATATTAGTTTACCGATGCAAGTGAATCAGCCGCTTGATTTCATTATTCATGCAGCAAGTCAAGCGAGCCCAAAATATTATGCGACTGATCCGGTAGGGACTTTGAGTGCAAACACATTAGGTACGGCACATCTGCTTGAATTGGCTCGAAATCATAATGTGAAAGGCTTTCTCTATTTTAGCAGTGCGGAGGTTTATGGCGAAGCTGCCCGTGTGCCAACGTCCGAGTCGGATTATGGGTATCTTGATCCCTTGGCGGTTCGTTCATGCTATGCGGAAAGTAAACGCATGGGCGAAAATATGTGTGTTTCGTGGCATCATCAATTTGGAGTCCCGGCCAAAATTGTTCGGCCCTTTCATACATACGGTCCCGGTATGCGTCTGGATGATGGCCGTGTTTATGCCGATTTTGTGGCTGATGCAGTGAATGGCCGAGATATAGTATTGAAAACCGACGGCTTAACCAGACGCTCATTTTGTTACTTGGCAGACGCAACCGCCGGATTTTGGACGGTGCTATTGAATGGAACAAATGCCAAAGCCTATAACATCGGAAATCCTGATGCTGAGATTAGCATTCATGACTTGGCGCATCTGGTTGCAAGAATCTGTTCGGACAAGCATTTATCAGTCAGGATGGAACAACGAAAAGTATCGGAGAGTTATCTCGCCAGTCAAATTTCAGTGACATGTCCTGATATAACGCTTGCAAGAGGATTGGGCTGGAGCCCTATTACTTCGCTTGAAAATGGTTTTCTCAAAACAATAAAAGGTTATTTATCATGAATATTTCCGATACACGTAGCGATTTCTTGAAAGGCGACCTTACTAAGCCTGAATTTATCCGGACGATGTATCAATTGCATCATGCCAAGCTTTTTGAGTATGCAAATTATATTAAGCAGACCAATATAGCTTCCATTGAAATATCTGACGGCTCAGTGGTCATGACATCGCGAGACAAGGGTGTAAAGATGATTTGCCCATTGGGAGATCATCGTGTGGCCCCCATTGAAGCGCTCAATTTTTTGGATTATGAAACAACCGACTCAACCATGATTATGCGACTGGTATCGCCAGAGGACTGTGTTATAGACATCGGGGCCAATGCGGGATGGTATGCCGTTAATATTGCCAAAACATATCCCGCAAGTACTGTGCATGCATTCGAACCTATCCCGAAGACTTATGATTTTCTTGAGAAAAACATCAAACTAAACCAGGTTTCGAATGTGGTCGCACACCACTTTGGATTGTCCGACGAGTGTAAGGATTTGACGTTCTACTTTTATCCTGAAGGAAGTGTCAATGCATCAGCTGCAAACGTTAGCGAACGTATGGATGCCGAGTTAATAACATGCCATGTCGAACGGCTGGATGACTTTGTTTCGGCCAATAAGCTTCATGTCGATTTCATTAAGTGCGATGTTGAGGGAGCGGAGTTGTTTGCATTTCAAGGAGCAATAGAAACGTTGCAAAGAGATAAACCCATTGTGTTTACTGAAATGTTGCGGAAATGGGCGGCGAAGTTTAATTACCATCCGAATGAAATCATCAGCCTCTTTGCATCCTTTGAGTATCGCTGTTTTTATGCAGACGGAGCCGCTTTAAAAGAGTTGGTTGAAATGACGGACAAGACGGTAGAGACCAATTTCTTTTTCCTGCATGCTAAAAAACACCAACAGCTCATTGATGAGTTGTCCAACTCATGATGATTATCAGATTTACGCAGTAGTTTGCAGCTAATGAAAAAACTGCTTGGCTATATGGGTGTTGATCGCGCGATTGTTTACACCTTGGCGGGACGAGGCTGGGGCTTGCTTTCCAGCGCCGTTACTTTATTGCTGGTTGTGCGCTTTCTAACGCCTGATGAACAAGGCTACTACTACACATTTGCCAGCCTGCTAGCGATGCAGATTTTTTTTGAATTGGGGATGAGTTACGTGATTATGCAATTTTCCAGCCATGAAATGGTGCATTTGTCATGGTCGGATAACGGTACCATCGAGGGGAACGCCCAGTCAAAAAATCGCCTACGCTCATTATTGGTACTGATGGCCAAGTGGTATGGCGTCATTGCAACGTTTATCATTGCGCTAATACTGCCAATCGGGTGGGTATTCTTTTCTGTTAGCTATCCGCAATCGAGTGTGAGTTGGCAAGTGGCTTGGGTCTGGTTGGTGTCCTCGGCCGCAATAAACATTTTTTTCTTGCCATTATTAGCGTTGTTGGAAGGGTGCGGGCATATAACCGAAATTGCACGGCTAAGGATGTATCAAAACATCATAGGTAGCTTGGCCGCATGGGGGATGCTAATCAGCGGTGGCGGTTTATTGGCTATGCCCGCCATGAACACAGGCTTGGCATTTACGGCTTTGGTGTGGCTGTGGCGCACCAAAAGGGTATTTTTTAAAAACTTATTGGATTGCAAGATCGATGCGACCGCCGGTATACAGTGGAAAACTGAAATTTGGCCGTTCCAATGGAAGATTGCGCTCAGTTGGTTAAGCGGTTATTTCATCTTTCAGTTATTTACCCCAGTACTCTTCGCTTACCGTGGTGCGGTACAGGCAGGGCAAATGGGAATGAGTTTTTCAATAGCCAATGCGCTAATGAGTATTGCGATGGCTTGGATGAGTACAAAAGCGCCTCAATTCGGAACACTGATAGCGAGGAAAGATTACATTAACTTGGATCAGATATTCAATTTGACATTGTCGCGTTCGCTTTTTGTAATGGTTGTGCTTGGGGCTGTGTTATGTCTCGCGAACTATTTTCTGCATGTAGAACACGTTCAATTTGCATCGCGTTTCCTCGACCCATTGCCTTTCACACTTCTTATGTTGGCTACAACGCTAAATTATGTGACTTATGCGCAATCAGCTTATTTGCGAGCGCATAAGCAAGAGCCTTTTTTGCTGATTAGTCTGGTGAGTGCCGGATTGATCGCTGCCCTAACATTGGTTCTTGGAAAAGAATATGGTGCTGTGGGAGTAATGTCCGGCTATTTATCCGTATGCACGGTTATCGGATTAGGCTGGGGTAGTAAGATTTTTTTGTCTAAGCGACATGAGTGGCAAAAGCAGTGCGTACTCGAAACGTCTAAAAACGGAATGTTATAAATGCAAGTTATCGATTCAATGAAGGGCAAACAACCACTGCTAACAATTGCGATACCCACTTATAACAGATCCGCTTTTCTTGAGCTGTGCCTCAAGCGTATTGGCGAAGAGCTCGACAGCCTAAGTGAAGATCAGCGTAGCTGGGTGAAAGTGTATATTGCGAACAACGCCTCCACTGATAATACAGCCGAGGTCATTTTCCAATATCAACTCATAGATACAGAAGTATTTGAGGTTGTGCATAACACCGAAAATATTGGAGCTGAACGTAATGTTGCCCAATGCTATGCCTCTGCTACCACACCCTATGTTTGGTTATTTGGAGACGACGATGTCATACTTCCCGGAAAGCTCAAGCTGGTGTTGGATATTTTGGTTAAGCAGGAAATAGATATCCTGTATCTGGGTGGCTACGGTTACTTCGAAAGTTATCTGGACGAGCCTAAGCGGGGGCGAGGTAAAAGTGGGTTTGTAGAATGCTCAAGAGCCTTAGATTTTGTTAAGAGCACTCATGTAATGCTCACCTTTATTACCGCCTTGATTGTACGCAGTGGAGTGAAAACCGAATCTGTTAGCCAATTGGTTGATGGCAGCAATCTCCCTCAACTGGGTTGGATTTTGCCCTTAGTTCGTGACGGCAAAAAATTTGCAATACTTGAAGACAGGATTTACGCGGCCAAAATTGGAAACTCTGGAGGATACGGAGCAATAAATGTATTCGGTAATAATTTGATTAATATTACGAACAGTATATTTAAACTTCAACCGGAGTTAGCGCAAGCTATTCAGAACGGGGTCATAGTGACATGGTTTCCTACTTACATCATGAACCTTCGAAAAGGCGAATCTGGTTATCTGAAGGAGGATGTCGCAATTGACATGGGGCGAGTGTTTAATGGCAATTGGAGATACCGTTTGTTTCTTGAGCCATTGATTTCATTACCTATTACATTGGCTCGAATATACTTCGTCTTTGTTCGATTAACGCGAAAGTTGTTGGGGACCATTTTACTATGATCTCTTTCAAAGTTCAGTACAGCAATTCTAAGTTGGATATGAGTCATTTAATAAGGTGAGGCAGTGTCTATGCAAGTAATGCTTACTCCATTAGTCACGATAGTGATTCCAGCTTATAACCACGGTAAGTACCTTAAACAGGCAATAGACAGTGTCTTAAACCAAGATTACTCGAATATTGAATTGATCGTTTTAGACGATGGATCGACTGATAATACACGCGAGGTGCTAGACAGCTTCGGAAATCAGTTCTATTGGGAGTCTCAGAAGAATATGGGGCAGGCAAGTACTTTGAATAAAGGTTGGAGCATGGCGAAAGGAGAAATCCTGGCTTATCTCTCGGCTGATGATGTGCTATTGCCTCAAGCCACGAGCAAGTCTGTAAAATGTTTGCTGGGTAATCCTGATGCCGTTCTATGTTATGGCGATTTTCGGCTGATTGACTCGGAATCAAGGGTAATCCGAAGCGTAGTGGCTCCTGAATATAGTTATCGAGAAATGGTTGTAAGGTTTATCTGTGCTCCAGGCCCTGGGGCCTATTTCTGGCGCAGTGCTTTCGTTCACACGGATGGGTGGGACGCTTCTTTTCGGCAATATCCCGACTATGACTATTGGCTGCGGTTAGGTTTATTAGGCAGCTTCGTTCACATTCATGAACAGCTGGCTGCATTTCGAGTACATGAAGATTCACAGACATTTGCACAGGCCCCAACCGAGCGCGCAGAGGAAGCGTTAAGGGTAATGGAAAAGTATTTTCAGTTGCCATGTATACCCGCTGAAATCATTTCAGTTAATGGTCGAGCGATGGCTAATGCGAGATTCGTAGTAGCACAGTTGCATCTTCGGGCTGGTAGGTATAAGGCGGCGTTTTTTGAGATATGTAAAGCGATGCTCATATCGCCCGGGACTTTCTTCTCACTGAGAGTGCAAAGGATGCTTGCCAATGGACTTTTTAACAGATGGGGTCATAAAGTGTTGAGAACGATTAAAAATCGTTTGAATTATGGTAATTGATAACCTTGGATTGGTAGCGAATGGAAAGAAAAATGAACCAGACGAGGATCTTGGAAGCCATGGCTTTTGTGTCGTATAGCTAGAAATTGAATGAATAAGAATCTTGGCCTTCCTGACGTGGAAGTAATTGCCGTTATTGGTGCATCAGGCTTTGTTGGCAAGCATTTAGTTGCGTTTCTGTCGGCCAGGAAAAACGTTGAGATTAGGGTTCTTGTTCATCATAGAAAATTAAGGGCTGGAGATAAGCCAAACATCGTTTTCATTGAAGGAAACCTACTCAAGCCAGAGACACTTATTCCATTATTCGAGTCCGGGTGCACTGTAATCAATCTGGCTTACCTCGCCACTCATCGTTTTCAGGATAACATTGATGCGATGGTCAACCTGGCAGAAGCGTGCGCAGCACGGAAAGTCAAAAGGCTGATCCACTGCAGTACCGCAGTCGTGGCCGGAAACATCCCGGAAAAGGTTATTGTCGAGACAACCCTATGCAGTCCTGCATCGGAATACCAGAGGTCCAAGCTCGCGATTGAGACAGTTCTGCTAGCAAGAGCACAGGGCAGGTTTGAACTTTCAATTCTACGGCCTTCAGCGGTCTTTGGCTCAGAGGGGAAAAATCTGATCAAGCTCGCCGATGAGCTCTGTGCAGGTAATAAGCTGAAATCCTATGCAAAGTCCTGTCTTTTTGGACGTCGCAGTATGAACCTCGTCTGCGTAGAAAATGTTGTTGCTGCATTGATATTTCTTCTGGACGCAAACAGTAAAATCGACCGTGAAGTCTTTATTATTTCGGATGATGATGCGTCAATCAACAATTACCGGGACATCGAAAAACGACTGATAAAAAACTTGGAGATCGAGCCTTTTCAATTTCCTGTGGTTCGACTGCCTATGCTGCTGTTGGCAACAGTTCTGAGAATGGCAAAGAAGCCTCAGTCCAATCCGGTAGTAAAATATAGCGACCAAAAGCTTACCAAGCTTGGCTTTAAAAAACCGATGAAACTTGAAACAGGGATAGATGCTTTTTCAAGGTGGTACAAAAACAAATGAAAATTCTGAACGTCAATCATACAATCGATCAAGTAACCGGAGGTGGAACGGCTGAAAGGACATTCCAGATGAGTCAGCATCTTATCAGGAACGGTATTGAGTGTTCGATATTGACGATGGAAACAGCAGGGTCTTCTGCCAGAAGACTTATAAATGGGAAAATTGTAACGATTCCGAGTCTATCCAGGCGTTTCCCATTCCCGCGATGTGCTTTCGGTAGAATCAAGCAGATTGTCGCGGAGCATGACGTCATTCACCTGATGGGGCACTGGACGATTTTGAATGCAGCGGTCTATCTTGCAGCCGTAAGTCTCAATAAACCTTACGTATTTTGTCCTGCAGGCGCACTCCCAATTTTTGGCCGGTCATTGATGCTGAAGAAAATCTACAATTGGATTATTGGTCGAAAAATCGCGCAAAACGCAGATAGGTGTATTGCAATCACCGAAGCTGAAAAAAAACAATTTCTCGAATACGGAGTGATTCAGGAAAAAATTGATGTTATCCCCAATGCAGTCGACGAAGCCGATTTTGCCATGGCGGATGAAATAGGCTTCAGAAGCAAATATAGACTCACCAATAGACAAATTATTCTTTTCTTTGGCAGATTGAATCTGATCAAGGGGCCGGACTTGCTTTTGAGCGCATTTCTCCAGATCATGGAGGCATTCCCCGATTACGATCTCGTTTTCGCTGGGCCTGACAATGGCATGCTTTCGCAACTGAAAGCGATCGTCACTAAAAATGGAGCCTGCAAGCGAGTGCATTTTTTGGGTTATCTGGGGGGAGCTGATAAGTCCAGCGCGTTTCATGCCGCAAGGATTCTCACCATTTCATCCAGGCAGGAAGCAATGTCCATCGTTGTGCTTGAGGCAGGGGTGTGTGGGGTGCCTGCATTGTTTACCGACCAATGCGGCTTGAATACTATGGCAGAAGCCGGATGCGGATGGTCGGTACCAGCTACCGTTGAAGGCTTGAAAAAGGGGCTGGAATTGGCATTGACATCACCCGATGAAATCAAGCCAACAGGGATCAAGGCTCGTGATTACGTCGCTTTTAATTTTTCATGGGGTGCTGTCTCCGAGAAATACAGACAACTTTATGAAAACCTGGTGAAATCAAAATGAAAAAAATTTTGATCGTCAGTCAATACTTTTGGCCGGAGAGCTTTCGCATCAACGAGATTGCCAAAACCTTGTCGGAGAAGGGGATCGAGGTCGAAGTTTTGACCGGTAAACCGAATTATCCGCGCGGGGAGATATTTGCCGGGTACCGTGCCTGGGGGGGCCAGCGAGAAATCTATCAAGGCATTAACATAAACCGCCTTCCATTGTTGGCGAGAGGCGGAGGCGGATGGCGCCTGGCGCTGAACTACTTATCTTTCGTTGTATCAGGGATGATGTTTGCCCCTTGGATGTTGCGCAAGAAAAAATATGACATAATTTTCGTTTATGCACCCTCGCCGATACTTCAGGCCATTCCTGCAATTTTCATTGGATGGTTGAAGAGCTGCCCGGTGGTATTGTCGGTGCAGGATTTATGGCCGGAAAGTCTGTCGGCGACAGGGCATCTGCAAAACCGCACGGTGCTCAAACTGGTCGAGCAGGTGGTGCGCCTCATCTACAGGCGTACCGATTTGTTGTTGGTGCAGTCGAGAGCTTTTGAAGCGCCGGTCCGTGAGCTGGCATCCGACACGCCAATCGCGTATTATCCGAATTCCGTGGACGACACCTTCGCCGTTCCGGCCAAAGGCGAACTTCCCGCTGTTGCTGGGCTCGGTGATGGATTTTCTGTCATGTTCGCGGGCAACATCGGCACCGCGCAGGCGGTCGAGGTGATTGTGGAGGCGGCTTCGTTGCTGAAGAAATATGCGGATATCCATTTTGTCGTGCTTGGAGAGGGAAGTCGATGGGAGTGGATGCGCCAGGAAGCTCAAAGGCGAGCGCTAAGCAACTTACATTTACCCGGTATGTTTCCGGTAGAAACTATGCCCGGATTCATGCAGCAGGCATCCGCACTACTGGTGACGCTGGCGGATCGAGAAATATTCCGGGCCACCATTCCCAGTAAAGTACAGGCCTATCTGGCTGCCGGACGGCCCATTCTGGCGTGTCTCAACGGCGAGGGCGCGAATCTGGTCGCCGAGGCCGGCGCTGGCTTAACGGTACCGGCTGAAGACGGGCGCGCCTTGGCAGAAACAGTCTTGCAGCTGTATCACATGCCGTCGCAAGAGAGAGAAGCCATGGGTATGCGCGGCCGCTTATACTACGAACAGCATTTCGCGCATGACATGCTGGTTGATCAATTGATAGAACACCTGCGCTCTGTGTGCGCACCTAAAGAGAAATCCGAATGAGAATATTAGTATTAGGCGCCAGCGGCATGCTCGGGAATGCAATGATCCGGGTGCTAAGCGAAAAAGCCGGTTGGCAGGTTTATGGGACGCTCCGTTCGGAAAGCGCCAAGCGATTTTTTTCTGCCGACATCGCCGAGCGCCTGCTGCCAGGTATCGATGTCGAGCAGCACGACTCCCTGTTGCAAGCCTTCATCCGAACCCGCCCGGAGCTGGTGATCAATTGTGTGGGGTTAATCAAGCAACTGGCCGATGCGGACGATCCGTTACAGGCGATACCGATCAATGCGTTATTGCCGCACAGGCTGGCCAGATTATGTGAATTATCAGGCGCCCGTCTGGTGCATATGAGCACGGATTGCGTGTTCGCCG
>NZ_JALOCF010000028.1 GCF_023227905.1 Methylobacter sp.
TTTGACGGGACTCGTTTTTACACGTTTCCTGTTGAAGCAAAATCATAAAATTTTATGATTTCTTGCAAAATTGGGCTTGTGGTTTAAGAGAGTATCTACGCAAGATACGTTTGATGAGCTCGTTCCCACGCGCTGCGTGGGAATGCAGTACAGGACGCGCTGCGTCCTGTAATTGGAAGGTTTATGTTTGACGCATTGTTCGGCACTCACCGTTCGCGGCGCAGCGCGCCTTTGACGGGCATTCCCACGCAGCGCGTGGGAACGAGACAAAATATAGGAATACACCATGAAACTTGACCCAGCAACCATCGAACGCCTGAAAGCAAAAATAGCGGTTTACCGTGAATTCCTGAAAAACTGGCTGGAACCATCGAACTTGGCCCAGCTCAGGCCCAAGCTGGAATTTCAAACCGGCGTCTTAGCAGGATTCGCTTTAATCGCCAGCGTATTGCTGGGGGTGACCAATTGCAGCACCGAAGGCACGATCCAACGCCGACTCGATGAAGACTTAAAAAAATCCCTTGAAGAAGTCGTGCCTTCCACTCTTTACGATAACGACATGCTGCAAGACACGATGACTCTTCCATCAGCCGAATACAACATCGGCGCCAACGAAACCACCGTTTACATCGCCAAGAAATCCGGCAATGTCAGCGCCGTGTGTTTTAAGTTGACCGCCCCCGACGGCTATTCCGGCGCGATCAATATGATCATGGGCATAGACCGCGACGGCAATATTCTGGGCGTGCGCGTGCTCAGCCACAAAGAAACCCCCGGCTTGGGCGATAAAATCGAAGTCGCGAAGTCGGATTGGATATTGAAATTTACCGGACGCTCCCTGGACAACTTGGCCCCGGCAAAATGGGCGGTTAAAAAAGACGGCGGCGAGTTCGACCAGTTCGCCGGTGCGACCATCACCCCGCGCAAGTCGGTACAGGCCATATATCGCGGCTTGCAGTTATTCAAAGCGCATCAAGAACAACTGATTAATCCTTGAGGGCATCGCCATGTTTTTATCGGAAACCTATCGCAAAATCGCCGCCGACGGCATTTGGAACAACAATATCGTGTTCGGGCAAAACCTGGCGCTTTGCCCGCTACTGGCAGTGACCGGAACCGCCACCAACGGCTTGGGCATGGGGCTCGCCACACTGGTGGTGATCATAGCGTCCAACGGACTTATCTCAGTAACCCGGCATTTAATCCCCAGCGAAATCCGTATCCCGATTTTTGTATTGCTGATCGCCGCGCTGGTAACCTTAGTCGATATTTTAATGAATGCCTGGGCGCACGAACTCTATAAAGTGTTGGGCTTGTTCATTGCGTTGATCGTGACCAATTGCGCTTTATTAGGCCGTGCCGAAGCATTCGCGTCCAAGCAGCCGGTCAGGCATGCGCTGTGGGACGGATTGATGATGGGCTTGGGTTTTCTGATCGTACTGGTCGCTCTCGGTGCGGCAAGAGAAATCAGCGCGTCGGGCACGCTGTTCGCCAATGCCTCGGTGTTGCTGGGCGAATCGTTCAGGTTCCTGGAAGTCACTGTTATTCCCAATTACAAAGGCTTTTTATTAATGGCGCTGCCGCCCGGCGGATTCATCATGCTGGCTTTTTTGATCGTCGGTAAGCGCCTGATCGACCAAAAAATCGCAGAAAGAAAAGCAAGAAAAGTATCGGTAACCGTATTAACCCCAGTTATTGCCGAGGAGGAATCATGAACGTCGGAGTTTGTTATGCGCAAGTCGATAGACAACTATGGATGCGCCTCGAAGTGCCGGATAACAGCACCATCGAAGAAACCATTAACTTGTCCGGTGTATTAAAACTTTATCCCGAGATAAACCTGAGCAGCCAAAAAGTGGGCATCTTCGGCAAAATCGCCCCGCTGGATACTGCGGTAAAGGACGGCGACAGGGTGGAAATTTATCGTCAAATCACCGCCGATCCGCAAATGGTGCAACGGCGAAGACGTTAGATTGGTTTTGTAAAGCTTGCTGGCGTCAATCCGTCTTGCAGCATTAGCGATAGATGGGCCGTCCTATGCGCTATTTGCTCAGCAGCCGGTTATTTCCAAACCGGATGGATGCCGTGGTCGTGGGGAAGCAGCTTAATATATTGCACCACCCGCGGATAATGCGCCAAGTTGCGGCCGCTGCCGTGCGGCAAGGCATGGTGCCAGAGCACGAAATCTCCGGCAGAGCCGGTGATAGGTATCGGGCCCAGGCTTTCCAAATCCTGTTCGCGCGGATTTTGCTCCGGTGCGAGTTCCTCTAGCCATTGACCTATGCGGCTATGAAACCCTGGTACACAGCGGAAGGCTCCCTGTTCGGCGCTGGTATCGCTTAAGTACAGCAAGCCCTGAACGCCGAAGGGGATAGGCCAGGCAAGACTGACATCCCAGTGCAGACGGCTGGGGCCGGATATGTCGATGCTGCCATATTCGGGCCGGTTCAAACTGGAGCGATCCACAGTAGCCCATAAGTCATCGGTTCCCCACAACTGCTCGAACGCCTTGCGGATACGCGATGCCGCGCGGTTTTTATTCAGCGCTGGATGTTGGAAAAGCGGTACCCAAAACATATGCTGTCCGTTGTACCAACTCTCGGGTTTTTGCGGGTCCATGCCGAGAAAGTCCCATATAGCCAATTCGGCTTCCCGGCAATCCTCTGCGGAGACCGCGTTGCGTAGCACCACATAGCCGTTTTCCTGCCAAAACTCTAAATTCGCTGCCGACAAGACCGGTTCCTGAATGGCCGCTCCCGTAACGGGATAGGTACGATGCGGTTGTTCCAAGTAGCAACTGACCATTTTATTGAGGCGTTCTACCAAGGCGCGATCAGGGCTGCCGCCGAGTTTTTGCATGATCCACTGTTCGAATTCGGCATAGGTAGGACGCTGATGGAACAGGTATTCCGATGGTTCGACAATGCCCAGTCCCAGGCCCTGCATCAAAGTGGAATCAAGTCCATGTTCGTCTCGCACACTGTCCAGATCCAGCCGGCCCTCGACTTCCAGCCGCCGTTTGAGCCAATAGCGCCGCAAGTGAAGCACGCCCAACTCGCCGACCTCCATGGAAGAAATGTTAAGTTCTTGTTTTGCAGTCATGCATTCTTTGTTTTTGTTATGGTTTTTTGCTGGTTTCCAAGCTGGATATTGGGAAGCAGCGCAAGAGGACATGTACAAATATATAGCTATTTTCAATACGTAGCAGATTGCGCCTCACCGCATTTTAAGAAGTTCCTCGACGGTTAAGCCAATATCTTTTGCAATTTACCGGAGTAAAATCGATGACACATCACGGCCTGTATGAAATGGGACTGTTGTGCACCTGCCATCAGGGTAGCGAAACTGCTTGTGCGAGCCCCGCTGCCGAAGTTCGCTAAATCCCAACACTTCAAGCAATGCAACGACTTCGCGAGGCTTAAGAACAGGCAAGTGTCCCATGTTTAAGCCACAACAACATTTTGGGTGCCGATAAATTCGGCTTCCAATATGGGTTCACCATCCTCAAGCAACATTTCAACAACTTCCCGAAGATTTTGATTTAGCTCATCCAAGGTTTCTGCTTGCGTATGCGCTCCTGGGAACCCAGGAATAAAGCCAACATAAAAACCCGTATCCGGGCATCGCTCCACAATTGCTGTATAACTTCTCTTACGGATTTGCTCCTAAAGTAGTTGTAGGGCGGTTTCGCGCCAGCAAACCGCCATTTGACACACAATATCCAAAACATTTGATCATAAAAACCGCTTGAAAAAGTCCGGGCGATAGTCAGATTAGATTATCCCGATTATGGCGGATTGCTGGCGCGAATCCGCCTTACAGCTTTTCTCCCTTGAGTTAAGTGGGTTGGGCACCAACAGTAAGCGCTTTAGGCAACATCTTTTCGTTGCCCAACATTTTACGCATGTTGATGTCGGGCATAAACAGCATGCCTGACCGGGCTATCTATGTTCAATCAACGATGTACGGGTAATTTCCACAAACTCATAGATTTCCAGCGCCCCAACAATCGCGGATAAATTTTTCGCGAATATGCCGTCAAGCTCCCGGTTACTAATATTTCCCGTCGACACCAACAGCAATTTGTAAGGCACTCCCGAAAGCAAAAACGAGTTAACGAAATCAGCATCCTTAGTAACGACAATACGTTGCTCCTCCACCGAAATCTCGTTAATCCGCCAATCCGGTGTGCGGTTTCCAGACGGCAAATCTAAGGTATGCAAAACGTCGTGTCCCGACCACGTCAGACTGGCCGCAAGATGCCGCGGCAGTTGCGCATCGACAAGAAATTTCATGCCGCCAGCATTTCAATCCGTTTAACTTTGGCAAGGCGAGAGGCAAACTCCAACGCAGCCAGAATGTCTTCCCTTTCCAGATCCTCGTAATCAGCGAGAATCTCATCGACGCTCATGCCGGAACTCAGCCATTCCAGGATATTTTCAACCGGATAACGCAAGCCCCGGATAGTCGGCTTGCCATGACAAATGTTAGCGTCCATCGTAATCCGTTCGGATAATAATTCAGTCATATCAGTCTCCGTATAAATATTGTTCGCTAGTTTCCAAGCTCCAGCTTGGGAATTCAGTTTTGGAAGCTCTAGCTTCCCGTCTCGCGAAGCTGGAGCTTCGCCTTCTGGGTTCCCAACCTGGAGATTGGGAACCAGTGCAAGCAGCATGCACGACTTACCGGACTACTGAACTCCAACATTCTTTCCAAATGCTTTATCAGAATAATGATCCACAATTTCTTGAATAATGTTGGCATTATAAGTCTTAGGCACATTAATAGGCATGTGCTCAAAAAATGAATATCTTTCTACCAATATTTTATATTCAATAAAATGGTCACTCTGATCCTCACAAAAACAATTGATTGCGAGCAAATAGTAAATATCCTCAGATAGAAATGATCGGACAATATTTGCGTATAGTTTTTCTTCTTGTGAGCATTCTGTTTCACTCAAAAGTTCTCTATGGAATTTGCCTTTCACTGTACTAGCTGGACAGTTAGATGCTACAAACTTCAAAATCTGATAAAGGACACGGAAATATTGATTTAATATTGGCTTGAAAGTAAGCAATTTAGCTTTGGACTCTTGCAGATTTAGATTATTCTCAAATAGAGGATAATAATCTCTATTACCAATAAGAAAATTCATCGAGTGTTCTACAATGCTCGCTGTGTTTCCAGGAGTTCCCTCTGAGTCATAACTGACGCTATTTTCAACGATCTTATCGAGCAACCGATTATGCTGCTCCAACAATGCAAAGAATGTATCTTCAAAACGTTGTTTTTCTTGTGTTTCGACTTGTTGTGAGAGCGCCAGAGCAGACGTGTGTAGTTCTTGTCTTGTAAGCGCAAGCTCCTTTTTCTGTAAGACTATTGTTATCAATAATCCCAGAAATGTTAGGAAGGTCAGAATTGGGTTAAGTATCCCTCCAAAGAAATCACCAAACGTCCCGTAGCTTGATTCGCCAAAGAGAGACATTAAACTTATTAGGAATACAACTAATGTAGCGCCACTAGCCAGCTGAACTAGCTCAAAAAGGTTTCTAGATGTTTTATCCTCCGTCCGCCCAATTAAATTTAGAAATTTACGATAGATGAACTTTGTAATTATTGCAATTTTGCACATATGATGGTTTTAAGTGTTATTTGATTAAGGTGATTCAATCCGCCAAATTGCCACAACAGAAAGTAACATGAGATATATGACATCAATTGTCTTATAAAAAACATAACTTGTCGTATGTCTTTTATAAGCTCGCTTAATTTATTGTTTATATTTGATAATAGATACGGCGCTCATTGCCGCTTCAACTTGTTTGTGATGTCTGTTCCAACCCTACACTACACCGCCCAAATGCCCATAAGCCGGTAACGTTTCCAGTCGTTTATCTTCCAGCGGCTTACCCACCGTAAAATGATAAAGACTTTGCAATTTATCGTCCTTGATCCCCAAAAGCTCATGCACGCTGTCATCAAAATAACAGCCGATACCGGTGCCGCGAAGGCCTGCGGCTTCTGCTTCCAGATAAAGCGTTTGGCCTATCAAACCGCATTCCCAGAACAAGCGGCGGTATTGCCACGGCGCGGCTTCGATGGTTTCGCCAAATTCAGCAACCATTCCCAGGCTGAAGGCGCTGTCGCTGGCTATGGGTTGATGGCAGGACAGCGTTTTGGCGATCTGCCGGCAATCTCCTGAATACAGATGATAAAGCGGTATTGCTTTGGATACTTTCTGCCAATCGAAATCAGCCAGGGTTGCGGCCTGCAATTTTGCCAGGGCATCATGATCTCTCGGCAGCGCATAGATACCGGGGGCTAAACCTTCAACACGATGGACGAAAATAAACAGGTGGATTTTCGGTGGCCAGCGCCACAGTTCGAATGCGGCTGTGGCCGGCATAACGGCGGCCAGCATCCGGTAAAAGTCAGTCTGCTGCATCGGCGACATTTTGCCGTCAAACTGTTGCGCGCTGCGGCGCTGACGGATGATTTGAGTTGCTGATTTTGTGCAGGATGATTGGATAACTTGCTGTTGGACGGTTTGCCACTCAGGTTCTTCTGTTTGTGGTTTACTTGCGGCAATGGAAACTTCATCAATGACCGGCCACTTATACATATGATAGGCGCGAAGGCTGTCGGCTTTACCGAACCAAGTTCCCGATTGCGCGTTTTCCAGCAGGGCCTTGATGTCTAATGGCATAGTCTCGGACTGCGTGTTAATCCGGCAAATAATATCGGGGGATTCATGTTCCTGTTTTTTAAAATCATCCCGATCAAGCCCCAATAGCTTGGCGATGTCGTCATCCGACCATTCGGCCAGCAATTCAACCGACCAGCCCAGCGTCGCCGCCGCGTACCGCAACGCGCCCAAGGCATGGCCCAGATCATGTTGGCAATAGCGATAAGCTCGCTCGCCGTATTTCCAGGCTTCCCGCCAATGGATAGAGGAAAGGCCGATCAATATGTCGGAATCGGGCAATATGCCTTCAAACCGACAACGCTGTTCAAGGCTGTGGTCATGGCTGACGTAGTGATAAACGCCTGATTTGATAAAGCTATCTCTGGGGCTGATCAGATAAACTTCGGTCGGGTGCAGGTTGCCGCTGGAAGGATTGCAGCGCAATGCCCAGCGGCTCGGGCCATATTGTTTCCATGCCGACAGGCCGAAGGCTAATTCCAGCAATAAACCGGCATTCATCAGGTTTAACGGTCTTGCCGGTATTGTTTCCGGCTTATCCAGGTCGGCGAATGACGGTTCAAGTTCTGCGCCGGGTAAGGGTAGCGTGACAATCTCGCAACCGGAAAAACGCCGGAATTGGTCGGGTTGGTCTTCCCAGTCGATGGATTCCGGGCCTTTGGCGTAGCGCTCCAGACTGTGTTTAGTGCGATTGTGGTAGCTTAGAACGGTTTCGGTTTGTTTGTTCATGATGGGTAAATCCAAGGAATCGCCAATTTAAGTCGGAATAATGGAGTGCAAGCTCTGCTTGCGAACAGGCAAAGCTTCCGCTCCTCGGCAACTGCTCCGTGCATTGCTTTACCTCCCCCATCCGTGGGGTCGTACCTCCTGCATGACCCACAGGGATGTGGGGAATGCAGAGAAATGACAGGATCATTTCCTGTCCTTGCAGTCGTGCTCACGCCCCTTACCTACATCCATGTAGGCAACGCCCACCCTTGCTGTCGCCGGGCGGTTTTATTCCGACCTACATCCGAGCCATTCCAGCATTTATACCAAATGAAGGTCTTGAACAGACTTGTGTATAACGATGAGCGCCGGAGCGAGGAAAGTATCTACAGAACATCGTCATTCCGGCAGACCCTCACCTAATAAATGCCGGTAGACAGACCTTCCAGGTTTTTAAAACCTGGAAGGTCTAACTCGCAACGCTCCTAACGTTTCACCGATTCAGCGCCTGCATTTCCTCATTCGTGGGGTCGTGCCTCCTGTATTCCTATAGCTGTTCGTGCCTTCGTGGTGAAAGCTTTTTCGCCATGAATATCAGTTAATTAATCCGCTTAGGCTCCATAGCCAAATCATCAACCCAGCAGCCGATCGGATTGCCCAGATTCATATCCTTATCTTCAAAGCGTACCAGAAAAACGCTCCGATCCGGCTCTTCCTCCACATGCCCGATCAGGGTGATTACCCCGCGAGTTCCGGCTTCGGCCAATATTTCGCCTTCGGCACCATCGGGTATTGAGCCATCATCGGTAAGCGTTTTTGCAGCATAAACGACATCGCCTACATCTAAATCTTGTACGTTCATTTCATATCTCCTTCATTTTGTCGTAAACCTTACATTGTCAGTCGATTGTGTGATTGAAACCCGTTTGATCATACATTGGTTATGGTATGGCTGATTTATTAAAGTCTTATTAAACAAGTCATTACTGAATAAATAATGATATGGCATACAGGTTGCTTTAGGTATTTACAAGAACGATGCCAATCCATTCAGGAGACTCTACATGATTACATTAACAGAAAAGGCCGTCACCGCTGTCGGCCGCTTTATTGCCAGCTCGGGAACACCTACGGCCGGTTTACGCATAGAAGTCACCGACGGCGGTTGCTCAGGTTATCAATACGGTTTGAAACTCGAAGGCAGCCACACGCCGGAAGATACTGTCATTGATTGCGGCGAGGTGAAAGTGTTTATCGATCCGGCCAGTTTGCCGATGCTGGATGGCATGTCGGTCGATTTTCTCGACAGCATCGACGGTTCGGGATTTAAGTTTACCAATCCCAATGCAGCTAAAAGCTGCGCTTGCGGCACTTCGTTTAATACCAGTGCCGACGGCACCGGAACTAAAACCTGCTCATAACCAATTAATCCGTAGGATGGGTAGCACAAAAGCACGAAGTGAAACCCATCGCACCGGTCTTTGATTATGATGGGTTTCGGCTATGCCTCTACCCATCCTACAACCTATTCCCGAGGATAAAGCCATGTGGGACTATTCAGATAAAGTTAAAGAACATTTTTTTAACCCCAAAAATGCGGGCGCGGTCGTTGATGCCAATGCGACCGGCGAAGTGGGTTCAATCAGCTGCGGCGATGCCTTACGGCTGACCTTAAAAGTCGATGACGACAGCGAAGTTATCCTTGAAGCAGGTTTTCAAACTTTCGGTTGCGGTTCTGCAATTGCATCGTCATCGGTGCTGACCGAAATCATTAAAGGCATGACGCTGGATGAAGCGTTAAAAGTGACTAACCAGGATATTGCCGACCATCTGGAAGGCTTGCCTCCGGAAAAAATGCACTGTTCGGTTATGGGTCGTGAAGCTCTGCAAGCGGCGATAGCGAATTACCGCGGGGAAGAGTGGAAAGACGATCATGAAGAAGGGGCGCTGATCTGCAAATGTTTCGCGATTGATGCAGTGATGATCGAAGAAATGATCTGGGCTAATAAATTGCGCACTGTTGAGGATGTGACCAACTTTACCAAAGCGGGCGGCGGTTGCGCGGCTTGCCATGAAGATATTGAAGCGATCCTGGAAAAAGTCTTGGCCGAGAAAGGCGAGAAATTCGATCCGACTGCGGCGCCGGTTGAAGCGCCTGCAAAAGTCGCCGCCGTTAAAGCACCGTTGACCAATTTGCAACGCATTAAAAGGATTGAGGAGGTGTTGGAGTCGTTAAGACCGGCATTGATGGCCGATGGCGGCGACGTGGAATTGGTCGAAGTGATCGGCAACACCGCTTACGTGAACATGACCGGCGCCTGCAACGGTTGCCAAATGGCCGCGATGACCATTGCCGGCATTCAACAACGCTTGATGGAAGTGATGGGCGAATTCATTAAAGTGGTGCCGGCCTCGGAAATGAAAAAATTAGTCAATATCGAGGTGGCGTGATGACCGACATTTATCTGGATAACAATGCGACCACCAAGGTCGATCCGGCGGTGGTCGACGTGATGATTCCGTATTTTCTTGAGCAATACGGCAACCCGTCATCGATCCATAAATTCGCCGACGGCGTGGCGCGTGGGCTTAAACAGGCCCGCCAACAGGTTCAGGCTTTGATCGGTGCCGAACACGATTCCGAAATCATTTTTACCTCGTGCGGCACCGAATCCAACTCCACGGCGATTCTTTCCGCAATCAAGGCGCAACCGAACAAGAAAGAAATCATTACCACTACAGTAGAGCATCCGGCGATTTTAAGCTTGTGCGATTATCTTGAAAAAGAAGGCTACACCATCCATCGATTGCCGGTCGATAAAGCCGGGCGATTAAAACTGGATACTTATCAACGCTTGTTATCCGATCAAGTCGCGATTGTGTCGGTGATGTGGGCCAATAATGAAACCGGCACGATTTTCCCTGTCGCGGAGATGGCGGAAATGGCCAATGCCGCAGGCGTAATGTTTCATACCGATGCGGTGCAGGCGGTCGGCAAGATTCCGATGATGTTGCAGGATACCAAAATCGATATGCTGTCATTATCGGGACATAAGCTGCATGCACCCAAAGGCATCGGCGTTTTGTACCTGCGTCGCGGCACCCGTTATCGTCCTTTATTGCGCGGCGGTCATCAGGAGCGCGGCAGAAGGGCAGGGACTGAAAACAGCGCGTCTATTGTCGGCCTCGGCAAAGCTTGCGAATTGGCGCTGGAGTATATCGAGTATGAAAACACCAAAGTCAAGGCCATGCGCGACCGTTTGGAACAAGGCATTACCGAGCAGATCGGCCATTGTTTCGTAACCGGCGATATGTATAACCGTTTGCCGAACACAACGGATATTGCTTTTGAATACATCGAAGGCGAATCGATTTTGATGTTGTTGAATAAAGCCGGTATCGCGGCATCGAGCGGATCGGCGTGTACGTCCGGGTCGTTGGAACCTTCTCATGTGATGCGGGCTATGGATATTCCTTATACCGCCGCGCACGGCACGATCCGCTTTTCGTTCTCGCGCTATAACACCATGGCGGAAGTGGATGAAGTGCTGAAAGTGATGCCCGGTATTGTCGCGACCTTGCGTAAGTTGTCGCCGTATTGGTCAGGCGATGGACCGGTGGCGAATCCTGAGCAGGCTTTTGCTCCGACGTATTCGTAGCAATCAAACGTAGGCCGGAATAAGACCATCCAAGCGCGTAGCGCGAGGTGGCGTTGCCTACATGGACGTAGGTAAGGAGCATGAGCAGGAGCGGAAGCTTTTCCGGCGAGTTTGGGCAATGTTTGCCGGAAACACCGATTCTTGCTATCGCTCGAACCGGCTTATTCCGGCCTACGCGGTTAGCTCGGCCATCATTAAAAATCACATTCTGTTAAGCCGGCATCTTTAAGTAATTTACTTAACGTGCCAGTTTTTAAATCTTGATTACTATGGACAGGCACGGGTCAAAATTTCCGTCCTGCTAGGATGCGTATAAATATGATGGCTACCTCGAATTCGTTGTAACTGCCAACCATGCAAATGCAGTAACTTACAAAAAGCCTTGCCCGAAATGGACTTCATAGTTCAATTTCGGCAATTTGTGTTTGATTGTTGTTTTTGATTCGCATAGAGGCAACTTCTAACCAACCTTCTGCCGCTTCTTTAATATTGGACAGTGTTTCTTCAACTGTTTCGCCTTCCGAAACACAGCCCGCAAAAGCAGGAATTTCCGCCCAAAATCCGCCTTCTTCAGCAGGGTGGACTACAACTTGTAATTTCATAATTGCTCCGGTTTTTTTGATTTTTACTAAAAAACAACGATGGTTGGACATTAGCACTGATGACAGAGCCAAGCAAACCGGCGTTTCAGGTGATATAGGTATTTTTGTTGCGTCTTTAATTCCAGTATTGCAGAACGCAATATGAACGGCGGATTCAACTCCGAAGTGCAATGCCAAATCTAATACCTCTGTATGTTTTTAATACTGCTAATCCTATTTCTATCCTTTGCACGCACCAATCGGCATCTTTTTCTGACCACGACTTCTCATCAATTAGCCATGCCTTTAGTAAATCCAAATTAATCTGCTTTCTGGAATATTTTGAAATACTACAAATAAACCGATCTAGCCTATTTACATCACAGGGATGGTAGCTTGTTGGAAATAGGTTTAGATATTGCTCAAACAAGATTCTTGAAGTTTTTCCAGATATTATGTCTTGCAATCTCACTTCGTCCGATGTGGTTGTTACGGTTATTTCCAGTCCGTTCTTTTTGGCATATTTTCTTAACCCGTTGGCAAACTCCCTTGAAAGAACATTGTAATCGGCTAACTGAATTTGCGGGGTGTCACGAGGAACGATATTGGCGATATAGAATGTTTTGTTATCCTTTTTGGTGATGGTGATGGCGATGGCTGGGTGGTAGGGATCGTTTTCTTTCAGTACAGCGCATGATGCTTCTCCAACTGCCGAGGCATAGGTTAATGATTGTTCAGCCAGATACTGCCAGCCTTCCTCTTCCTGCGCAAAGCGGCGAATATTGGCAATCAGGTCTTGGTCGTTATAAGAAGACTTGATTTTGACTTCTATAAAAGTTTTTATATTCATTCCGGGATCTGTTCAAGAGAACAAGTTCTGGATTGCTAAAAATCATATAGCAAAGTGGTCAGTATGAGGGGCTAGAATGTTAAAGGCCGGATTTTCTCTATAGATATTAGGGATCAGCGCAAATTTCAGATAAATCACGAAACACTTAGTCTTCTGTATTGTCGATAAAAGCCATTGCATAGTACTTGTTTTCGTAGTCTTCAATTAACGTAACCAGGTCTTCCATTTCGTCGGCTTCGGGTGTGTTCGGTTCCGCTTGAAAAACCATTTCTAAACGTTGGAATGCTGTTTTTAATCCCTCATCGTTAAGGATGGGCTTAATAATCATTGATTGTCTCCACGTTAATCAGGTCGTATTGGATATGTACTGACAAATATTATCCACGCGATTATTCAGGCACGGTACTGTATTTTCATAACTAAACGGTACTTTTTATTCTCTGAAGGCTAAGTTGTAAAGAAAAAAGAAAGTAGCTTTAATCAAATTAACCCCAGCTAAAAATCAACACTACTTTGTCGGCTTTACGACAATTTCTTTGTTTTGGCGTTGCATTGTTCTGTCGGTATTGCGCCAATCAAGGTTTACACACCGCTATTTCCGCTGAATACACAGTTGGCAAGTATTTTGCTCTATGAAGATTAAAGGCATTACGCCAAGTAGCTTGAGTTTAGCCATGAACACATCACCCCGCACTATTATCATAGACGACACCACACTCCGCGACGGTGAGCAATCGGCCGGAGTCGCCTTTTCGCTGAATGAAAAGCTGGCGATTGCAACGCAGCTGGCGGATTTGGGCGTACCGGAACTGGAAATCGGCATTCCGGCAATGGGGCAGGCGGAACGGGACGAGATCAAGGCGATTGCTGCTTTAGGTTTGTCCTCAAAGCTGCTGGTCTGGTCGAGAATGCGCCGCGATGATTTACATGCCTGTTTAGGCTTGAATGTGCACAAAGTCGATTTATCGATATCGGCTTCGGATCAGCATATTCAGCATAAGCTTAAACAAAGCCGGCAATGGGTACTAAATACGATTACCAACTGCGTTCAGGAAGCGCGAAGTTTGAATATGGACGTCTGCGTCGGTATGGAAGATGCCTCGCGGGCTGATGTGGATTTTTTGATCAAAATGGCCGAAACCGCACAACTGGCAGGAGCAAGCCGGATTCGTTTCGCCGATACGGTCGGTATTATGGAACCGTTCGGCGTGTTTGAGACGATCAAAAAACTAAGAGCGGCAACCGATTTGGAAATTGAAATGCATGCCCATGACGATTTAGGGTTGGCTACCGCCAATACGCTGGCTGCGGCGTTGGCGGGCGCGACTCATGTTAATACCACAGTGAACGGCTTGGGCGAACGCGCAGGCAATGCGGCATTGGAAGAAGTGGTGGTAGGTTTAAAGCAACTCTACGGCATTGAAACCGGGATTAATCTGCACAATTTCCCAGCCCTTTCCGAGCAGGTTGCCAGCGCGTCGGGCGATGCAATCGGCAGCCGGAAAAGCCTGATCGGCAAAAGCGTATTCAGTCATGAAGCCGGCATTCATGTCGATGGCTTGTTAAAGGACCCGAATAATTATCAAGGCGTCGATCCGGCCATTGTCGGGCGCAGCCATCAACTGGTGCTCGGCAAACATTCGGGCACTCAAGGCGTGATTCACGCCTATCAACAAATAGGCATCGCAGTAAGCCGGATACAGGCGCAAGCCTTATTAACCCAGGTTAGGCGCTTTGTCAGTGATACCAAAAGATCACCGAAAACCGAAGAGCTTAATCTTTTTCATCAAAATCTTTAGAGGGCGATCGTCATGAACGAACATAAAGAACTGCCGTCAAATGAACCAGAAGTTAAAGAGACTTTTGAAATACCGGATCAGGATGATCTTTATCCCGGTTCTTTTTTCAGAATACCGGGGCCGCCTAGATTGGGTAAAACAGGTTGGAGTTTAAATTAGTTATTCCTCGTTCCCACGCAGCGTCACTGCCATTAAGTTAATGGCTGCGTATTTCCAGCGGCTGGAGTGCAAGGCTGGCCTTGCAGTATGGCGCGGTTAGTACAAGGCAAGCCTTGTACTCCATTTGAACTTAGCTTAATGACAGTGACGCAGCGTGTGGGAACGATGATGAAGCAGGGGCTTGGGAACGATGAAAGCTAGCGAAATTACCTCCGTACTCAATTAGGAGCTAAAAATGGTCATGGCCATATCAGATAACATTAAAAGCCAAGCACAAGCGCAGCAGGGATTCCTGGCCCAATGGCATGAGGATGTCCATTGTGTTTTTGGCCGCGACCCCGCTGCACATAGCGTCTGGGAAATATTGCTGACCTATTCGGGCGTCCATGCGGTGCTGGTGCATCGGATCAGCCACCGTTTATGGAAAGCAAACTGGAAGCTGGTCGCCAGAATCCTGGCCGCATTCAGCAAAATGATTACCAGCGTCGACATTCACCCGGCGGCAACCATCGGCAGGCGGCTATTTATCGATCACGCGCTGGGGGTGGTGATAGGCGAGACGGCTGAAATCGGCAACGATGTCACGCTGTATCACGGCGTCACTCTGGGCGGCACCACCTGGAACAAGGAAAAACGCCATCCTACCTTGGGCAATAACGTGATGGTGGGTTCCGGAGCCAAGATTCTCGGGGCGATTACCCTGGGCAACAATGTCCGTGTCGGCGCCAACTCAGTCGTGATCAAGGATGTGCCGCCTTGCTGTACGGTGGTGGGCATTCCCGGCCGCATTATCCAAAGTAAAGGCACACAGATACAAAACCGGCACGGCATTGATCTGGATCATCATTTGATTCCCGATCCGGTCGGCAAAGCGATTGCCTGTTTGATCGAACGGATAGATGAACTGGAGGCCGGGCAAAAGCAGGCGCATAAAGTATTGGCTGAAGACAGTTGTGATGTGTGCGACGCGGAAAGCATTTGCGTTCCCAAGAAAGACAGCCCGGTAAAACAGGCGGCGAGGTTGTAGATGGATCTGTTGGATTTTGAAGCGCAAGGTTTGTATTTTGAACAGCCCGATGCCGTGGGCGTTAAAGAGCTGATAGCGACAGCGGCGGAAAATTATGCCAGTGGCAATGCCGAACTGTCGTTGCTGCAAGCTTATTTTTTGGCTCCCGAGTCGTTGAATGTATTGGTGGCCTTAAACCGTTTTTACTATTACCAGTATCGCCTGGAAGAGGCTTTAGCGGCAACCACCAAAGCCTTGGCTGTGATCAGGTTGATGATAGCTTTTCCGGAAGAGTGGTCTGACCTGCAACTAAGCCATATTAACGATGCGCCGGCCGACTTATTAACTCAGGTCAGGCTGTATTTGTTCACTCTCAAAGCTATCGGCTTTTTGAATATGCGTTTGGAAAATCTGGATTTGAGCCAGGCTATTTTTGAAAAACTGGTCGAGCTGGATAGCAAGGACAGGATCGGCGCGCAAGGGTTATTGGAATTGGTAGTCAAGCGGAAAACGGATGTCGCGGTGTAGCCGCGTAGGGTACGCATTGCGTACCAATTTCAAAGCAACTTCCTAGCTTAATAAGGTACGCGATGCGTACCCTACATGAATTATCAAGAACCGGATTAGAGCGTAAGGATTATTGGAATTGGTGATCAAGCGTAAAGCAGATGTAGGGTGGGTCGCCTAAAGCGCCTACTGTTGGAAGCGCAGCATAACCCAATATTTTTGAACCACGATTGTTTGAGTTGTGCTGCGCTGGCTCAAAAGCTAAATGGAGCAAGATCATGTTGAAAAAAGAGTTAATCGATTCATTGATGACCATTATGCCTCTGGTGGTGTTTATTATTCTGGCGTTGTACCTGTTATTTCAGGACGTCGCTTCAGTCGGGCCCCTTTAATTACCGGAGAAAACCCATGAGTTTTGAAGAAGAAATGGAAGAGCTGGAATCGGCTGAAGACTTCCTGCAATATTTTCAACTGGACTATGAGCCCAGCGTAGTGCATGTCAATCGCCTGCATATTTTGCAGCGTTTTCATGATTATTTACAAAAAGCCGCCGACGATATGCCGGAAGACGAAGCCCCGAAAAGGGCGGTTTACAGCAAACTATTGCAACGGGCTTATCAGGATTTTGTCGAATCCGATGCACAAACCGAAAAGGTCTTTAAAGTGTTTGCGATGGGCGAGGCCTCGCAAACGGCGTTTGTCTCTTTAAGCGATATAAAAACATGAAACCCGAGCGCTTCGACGAAGGCCGGTTTGAATTCGGCGAATCGGTCCGGGTGACCCGAAATGTCCGCAATGACGGCACTTATCCCGGCATGGATGTAGGGACTCTGTTAGTTCGCCGGGGTAGTGTGGGCAATATCCTTAATGTGGGCACTTTTTTACAAGACCAGGTTATTTATACCGTCCATTTTTTGTCTGTTGACCGGATGGTCGGTTGCCGCCTGGAAGAATTGATCGGCGCTGACGAACCTTGGAATCCCAGCCGCTTTGAGTTCAGGGACAAGGTGGTTTGCACGATGGATTTAGGCATACAGGGTAATATCCTGTTCGCCAAAGGCACGGAAGGCGAAGTTTTTAAGGTGATCAGGGATAACGAGTTGATTCAATACCATGTCGCTTTTCAGGGTAGAGTCCTGCAAGTGCCCGAATCAGCGCTTGCCCCGGCGCACCCCGAGTCATTCAACGAACCCGAGGTTTGATATGGCTGCAATTGAAAAAACTGCCCAGCCGGCAACTTACAATTTACTGAGGGCGGCTTTAGCCCTATTCAAGAAATCGCCCGGTGATTTGACGGAGGCTGAGTTGCAGCAGGCCAAAACTCAAGCCTTAAATGAGTTCAGGATTGAAAGCCGTGTGCTGAATACGCCTGAAGCGTCGGCAGTGATCATCACTGATCAGGAATTGCAGCAAGCTTATCAGGAAATTCAGGGCCGTTATCAGGACGAGGCTGCTTTTTTCAGCGATCTGGAGAAAAACCGGCTCGACAAAGACAGCCTGCTGGCGGCATTGCATCGCCAGTGCAAGGTCAATACGGTGCTGGAGTTGGTCGCCAGCCGTGCGCCCGCTATCAGCGATATCGAAATCGGCATCTATTATCACCTGCATGCCGAGCAGTTTCATCTTCCTGAACGGCGCGAAGCCTGCCATATCTTCATCAGCATTAATCCGGATTATCCTGAAAATACCCTTGAGACGGCTTTAACGCGCGCTCAGGAAATCGCCGAAAAACTGCGTAAAAAGCCGCATAAATTTGCCGATCTGGCCTTACGGCATTCCGAATGCCCGACCGCTTTGCAAGGCGGCGTGCTGGGTACGGTGCCGCGCGGCACGCTGTATCCTGAATTGGATGCGGTGCTGTTTGACATGAAGGCAGGCGAAGTCAGCGAGGCGGTCAAATCGGAAATCGGCTTTCATGTGCTGTTGTGCAAGAGCATACAAAAGTCCGAGACTCTGTCCCTTGCAAAAGCAACACCCAAAATACGCCAGTTAATGAAGGATCGCGCCCGCCGTACCTGCCAGCGCGCCTGGTTAGCTGGTTTAGCCAATCATGAATCCGGGGAGAGCAGATCATGAGCGATAAAGAAACCAAACACTGTTCTTTTTGCGGCGTTAACCAATCCGCTTCGGTGCCGTTGATTGCGGGTAGCGAGGGTTATATCTGCGGGGCTTGCGTGTCACTGGCCAATCAAGTCGTCAGTAACTGGAGCCGGAAGAAAGAGCTTTCCGAAATGCAGGGTACATTGCCCATCCCTGCAAAAATCAAAGAACATCTCGATCAATACATTATCGGACAGCATCTGGCTAAAGAGATATTGTCCGTGGCTGTTTATAACCATTACAAACGCCTCAAGCACGAAAGCGGCGATGTCGGTTTGGGCGAGTTTGACAAGGATGTGGAAATCGGTAAATCCAACATCCTGCTGATCGGGCCGTCCGGTACCGGGAAGACGCTATTAGCCGGCACCTTGGCGAAAGTTGTCGGCGTACCGTTTGTCGTTGCCGATGCGACTACACTGACGCAGGCGGGCTATGTCGGCGATGATGTGGAAAATATTCTGGTTCGGTTGCTGGATGTCGCGGAAGGCAATATGACTAATGCGGAATGGGGCATCGTTTACCTTGATGAAATCGACAAAATCGCCCGCAGCTCCGAACAGCAAACCGGAACCCGCGATGTGTCCGGCGAGGGCGTGCAGCAGGCATTGCTAAGGCTGGTCGAAGGCTCTCACGTCAAGATTCCGGGAAAGGGACGCAACAAAGAGGGCGAAACCACGATGGATACGCGCAATATCCTGTTTATCGCCGGGGGCTCGTTTCCGGGCTTGGAAAAATATGTCGAAAAACGCCTGGTGCCGACCAATTCCGCCATCGGTTTTCATGCCGAAGTGAACAAAACGGCTGAAAAACCGGCATTGGAAGCCATGCTTAATGCGACGCAGCCCAGCGATTTGCGCAAGTTCGGCTTAATCCCCGAGTTTATCGGCCGCTTTCCGGTGCTGGCGCCGTTGGAACCGCTGGATGTAGACGCTTTGATCCAGGTGTTGACCGAACCTAAAAATGCTTTGGTGCGTCAGTATCAGCAGCTGTTTGCTTACGAAGGCGTGGAGTTGACATTCGAACAGGACGCCCTGGTCGAAATCGCCAAAAAGGCCATAGAACGCGAAACCGGGGCGCGCGGCTTACGCAGCATTATGGAACAGATATTACGCAAAACCATGTTCGATATTCCATCTGTTGATGACATTGAGCAATGCATTGTCGATGCCGATGTGGTTAAAGGCGAAGGCGAGATCAGGTTGATTAAAAAGGCCGAAACCAAGCTCAGGCAGCAGGCAGGGTAGAGTGCCCCTAATTTAAGAAATAACACCACGAAGACACGAAGGACACGAAGTTTTTATCTTGTTTTCTTCGTGCCCTTCGTGCCTTCGTGGTGAATTAATTAACAAAACCGAGAACCTTATGAAAACCGAAGACAAAATCCACGCTCAACTGGCAGCCCAGCCGATCATCATTTACATGAAAGGCGTACCGGCCAATCCGCAATGCGGCTTTTCAGCCAAAGCGGTAGGTTTGCTCAATGCGACCCATATCCCTTACGCTTACGTGAACGTACTGGAAGCGCCATTTATCCGTGAAAAGTTGCCGAGCATTTCCCACTGGCCGACCTATCCCCAGCTGTTTGTTAACGCAGAACTGGTGGGCGGTTGCGACATCATTGAAGAAATGTCCAACAACGGCAGTTTATTACCCTTGTTAAAAAGCGCCGCGCCGAAAAAAACGGAAACTGCAAACGACGCATTAAGCGTTAGCGAGGTTATGCAACTGGTGCAGCAGGGAATCGACGATGCCAAAGTGATGGTCGAAGGGGAGGGTTGCGATTTAACAATCACCGTGGTCAGCTCGCAGTTTAACGATTTATCGATAGTAAAAAAACAGCAGTTGGTTCTGGCAACGTTAAAAGAGCCTTTGGCTTCGGGCAAGCTTCATGCGGTCAGCGTTAAAGCGTTCACCCCGGATGAATGGCAGGAGAAACAAAAGGCTGGCGGGCTGTTGCAAATTCAGCATTAAATTACTGATGTTATGCAATGAATAGGAAATCTTCACCACGAAGCCAAAAGTAGGCGCCTCTAGGCGACACGAAGGGCACGAAGGACAAATAAAACTTCGTGTCCTTCGTGTCTCGGCAATTGCTCCTGCATTGCTCTACCTCCTGCATCCATGCAGTCGTTCGTGGTGAAAAGTTTTTTACTTAATTAAAGAAAAGCTTACCCGCTAAGCGAGGACATCATGGCTAAAGTAGGCGTTTTTTTCGGCACGGACACAGGCAATACCCGGCGTATTGCCAAAGATATTACCACGGCATTGGGTTCAGTTATTGCCGCCAAGCCGGTGAATATTCGCAATGCCGAGGTCGCGGATTTGCAGGCGTATGACACCTTGATTTTAGGTACGCCCACTTATGGCGAAGGTCAATTGCCCGGCTTATCGACCGGCAACGCGACGACAAGTTGGGAGGAATTCTTGCCGAAGTTGGCAGGGCAGGATTTCAGCGGTAAAAAGGTAGCGGTTTATGGGTTGGGGAATCAAAAAAGCTATCCTACAGAATTTGTTGATGCCATGTTTTTTCTGTATGAGCAGTTCAAGCAATGCGGCGCCACCCAAATTGGCGCATGGGATACCGAAGGTTACAACTTTCAAAGTTCCTGGGCAGTCGTCGATAGCCGCTTTGTCGGTTTGGCCTTGGACCAGGAAAACCAGAAAGACCTTACCCCGGCAAGACTGGATGCCTGGTTAAAAATGCTGGCAGAGGCTTGGGATTGATATTTTAGGAGTGCAAGCTTCGCTTGCGCTTGCAGGCGCAGCTTTCGCTCCTCGGCAACTGCTCCTGCATCGCCTAAAGCGCCTACTGTTGGTGCTAAACCACAGGGATGTGGCGGCCGCGATTGCTCCAGGCAATCTTGCGGCATTTCCTCCATCCCTGGAGGTCAATGCAGCTTACGCAAGGAGCGGTTTTCTGCCTACCTCCTGCATCCTTGCAGTCGTAAAGCGCCTACTGTTGGTGCTTGCGCTTGCAGGCAAAGCCTGCACTCCGGTTTCATCAGTTGAATGGTTACAGCATGATAGAAGAATCAGCGATAGTGGTAAAAATAGAAAACCATCAAGTCTGGGTCGAAAGCGGACAAAGTAGCGCGTGCGGCGGTTGCCTGCAAAAAGCATCGTGCTCCACCAATGCAGTCGGCAGCGTTCTCAAGAAAAAAGCAGTGCCGGTGGATAGCGATATCCAACTGAAAACCGGGGATCAAGTCATGGTCGCAATTGATGAAAATCTGCTGCTTCGCGCATCCCTGTTGTTGTATCTGGTGCCGTTAATCGCCCTGTTTACCGGTGCGGGCGTTGCCGATTGGCTGCTGGATAGCATGCAACATGCGGATTTATGGATTGCCGGCAGCGCCATGCTGAGTTTCTTGATTTCACTGTGGCTAATCAATAAGACGCAAGGCTTTTTGATACTGAGTTACGCCCGGCCTGTCGTAGTCAGGAAGGTTTAACCTGTAGTGCCGGTATGAATGTTTGGGCTATTGATAAGGATATTCCGCTTAAGCTCCTGTTGCTGGAACTGGTGCACCGTTACGGCGAAAATACCTTGGCGCTGAACAATCAGGTACAGCATTTCCAGGCCATTGATTTATGCACGGTGAACGAACCGGACATTTCCGCCTATATCTACACGTTCGGACAGAACGCAGGGCGTTACGGCATAGACCTGAAATATCCGATTTTTGCACACAATATCGTCGGCGAAAATGAAAACCTGACCCTGGATCAAATCATAGAGATACTCTCCATTCATCTTTTTTCTTAAACCCGCAGCCATGAATCAACAACAACCAGCCGGATTTCTCTATTTCGTCAGTTACAGCGGAGTCAAACTTCCGCTAAAGCTGGTCAACGAAATCACGGAAGACAGTTTAAACAACCGAAACACGTATTACCGTAGCCGCTTTGATGCCCAGAACAGAATGCAGCTTTGCCAGAAAATTGTCTATGGCGAGGTTGAATCGGAACATCAATACCAATATTACGAGAGCGGCGTTTTAAAATCGGCGCAGATAACTGAGGATGATGAAATCAGGGAGATTCGTTTTAATGAGTCGGGCGAGATGATGTGATCTGACAAGATTTGCTAATCAGCTTTTACAGGCTGCTTTAGCTCACAAGCGGACAAAGAACCAAAAATCAATTTGTGTGTCAGCGTACAGACGCAAGCAATATTTTGCTTATATTTTATCTTTAACATTTACCCCTTAAATCCTTACAGTGCCGATTAACGTCTGGTTGTTACGAGCCAAGTTGACCGCTGCTATGCCTGATCATTACAACTCAGGCTGCCCTTTCAGCCGGATGAGGGGTGAAGGGACAGTCCGTGAGAGCGTCATAAATAGCGTCAATTACATCAAGACCCAAAAAGGTGCACCAAATGGAAACGTACAATTCATCGAAAGCGGCGCCCATTAATTTCGACACTATCCAAACACTTGTCCATCAGGGCAAGACTGTCGTTTCTTCAGAAGATTCTGCAATAATTGAATGGGCAATTAAGACAATTACGGAAGGCAGAACGGCAACACTCTACTGTAAACCGACCGTGTTTGAGGCGATCAGAAGATGGTACTGGACACCGGAACGCGTCAAGCTCGTTGGATTCAAGCCTATTTCGCCGGAACAAGCTGCGAGGGTTAAATCGGATTTCAACATAGAGGTCGATGGATACGCTAACAGTTTGGATTGTCCTCGATGCGGACACGTCTACAGTACGTACGAGTTTATACAACAAGGCATCGAGGAGCATGGCGAAGAGCTTGTAAGAGCTGCGTTCTCGCTCAAGCGAGCAGCTATTATTCAAATCAATCCCGTGCAAGACACAATTTGTCGGAACTGCCGCTTGCACATCTTACTCGGTGGGAACGGGATTTACGGGGGCTATGATTACGAATATCGGTGCCCTTTGAACAATGCCTATGCCTGCTGCAGGGCTGTTGTTATTGTGGCCGCAGCCCCAAACGTTCGGCTTCGCCCTGATTTGGTTTGATGGCACGTCGTCAGGATACTCATCCGCCATCGAGCGGCGGATCTTGGATTCATCCCGTACTGGCTGTCATGTATGTTCCTGATAGCGCCTTGATATACGGGTGCTGTAGCGGTGAAATACCCATGCTCACTTGCAGGTGAATTAGGTGCAGGCAGATGCCCACACAGTGTTGACGACCGCCAGGTTAGCATGCTGCCCAATAACAATGTGGAAGGAGAAACCTTATGAATGAAAACAGCACCCACCAGTGTCCTTTTTGCAAGGAGGACGTTAAGGCTGAAGCAACCAAATGCAAGCATTGCGGGTCACGGATCGCAGCAGCGCGACCGGAACACGGCGGCATATGCCCATTTTGCAAGGAGGCGATTAATCCTGAAGCTGTTCTATGCAAGCACTGTAAATCCAACCTTCAAGCACCGAAAGACTGCGGCTGCTCAGAAGCGTCTGCTGGCCTCGGGCTCCTACGGTCGGTCGGGCTTCAGCGGCCTAGCACTGGCGTTTTGAGTGCCGAACGCGCGAATCAATGTGAAACGTGGTGTGTTGGCTCGACTCTTATGTGCGCGTGTCCTGTCCATGTTCCGGGTATGGGTGATGGAATCATTATCTATGCCTGCGGCACTTGCATAAACGATCCGATCATCACTGCCTTTGCTCCATAATTCGAGGCTACGCATCACGTGGAAAATGAAGTCAGTTCTCACAGTCCAACATCGGCCTAACTTTGTGCTCCAAGCGTCGGCTGATCTGCATCGTTCAACGGCAGCTCATTGAATGCGCGGCTTTGAGTGTCGCTTAAGGAGGTTTTGGCTTTTTCATTCCCGCTCCAAATTTACCCGATTCTCAGCTATATACTCAGCCAAAATAAAGCAAAAAGATAACCCGGCGTAGGCCCCGAAAGCTGAAAAGAAAAACCGTAGTATAACCACGCTCCACATTGACCTCATTACAGTGTCGAATGCGTAATGGCAAGACCGGAGCCCATATTTCTAGAAGCGCTTGGACTCTGGGCCCGATCAGCACGGCTTGAGCAACACTCATGCGGCACCGCTTTCTTGTTGGAGAGTGACCATGTACATTGAGATTTCAACGGCGAGGTCACAGAAGCGAAAATCATATCCCACCATGGATCGTCCCGTTATTACCGGCCTTTCAGCCCTGCGCCGGTTTGCACGGGTGATGATCATTCTTTCTATCGAGGCTTGCGCTATGGCCCATGCGAATAACCCCACATCCGATCTGGAAGACAGTGTCTGCGGTATCGTGCGTGAACCGTTGGCTTTCTGGCAATTCCGGCAGGCCGCCGGAGCGCCCGATGCAAGCCGCATCCGGTCGATACCCAACATCGAGCGGCTGTCGTTTACCACCCGCGATGGCCGCGAACTGGGCGGCTATAAGCTTCGCGCCGACCATCCTCAAGGTTATCTGCTGGTGGCTCAAGGCAATGCCATGCTGGCCGACCAGATCATGGGCGTGCTGAGCTTCTTCCGGGATTACGGGCTCGATGTCTACGTGTACGATTACCGCGGCTACGGACTTTCCGAAGGCAAGAGCCGGCTCAAGGCCATGGTATCCGATTACCGGGAAATCGTTGCCGCCCTGAATGCCCAAGGCTATGGCCGGCGCTATCTCTACGGCATGTCCATGGGCGGCGTTATCCTGACTAATGCTATCGGCCCAAGCGAGGACTATGACGCGCTGGTATTGGACTCGCCCCCTAGCCGGATTTCCGGTCTGGGCTGTCCCGAAGACTACGACCCGGTACGCAACTTGCCGCAAGACGGCGCCAGGCTGATGCTCATCATCGGCTTGAAAGATCGGGTGGTGCCGCCGGGAGACATCGAGGAGCTGTCCCAGATCCTGGAACAGCGGGGCGGCCGGGTGCTGAAATCGCCCGAGTTCGCTCATCCGTTGATGGACCTCGACCCGATCATCCGCCGACGGCGCTTACAGTCTGTCGCGGATTTTCTGGTGCGATGAACCCCTTCGCAGCGCTTCTGATTGGCTTGCTGCTATGCTCCTCTTGTACGGGGGGCGCGAAAGCTCCTTCTTTTTCCGCTGAGGATGAGCCTCTTACCTCGATCTATTTGATCAACCACGGCAAGCACGCCGGTATAGTCGTCAGGAAGGCAGACATCCCCACCGGACTTTGGCCGGAAAGCAGCGATTTTCCCGATGCAGACTATCTGGAACTGGGCTGGGGCGACTGGGATTATTATCAGACGGATGATCCCGGCCTTTGGCTGGCCCTGAAAGCCGCCTTCTGGTCCACTGCCAGCGTACTTCATGTGGTTGGCGTTAAAGGCTCCGTCGCAGACCGGTTTGCCGGTTATGAAGTCATCCGGCTTGAGCTGGCGCCAGACAACTTCGCCAGGCTTGTGGCTTATATCCACCAAAGCTTTGCCAGAAACGGAGAAGCGAAAGCAAGACCAATAGGGCCGGGGTACGGCCTGGGCAGCCGTTTTTATCCCGCCCGAGGAGAATTTCACCTTTACAACACCTGCAATGGCTGGGTGGCGCGCGCTCTGGAGGCGGCTGGCTATTCGATGGGCGTTTTCCGTCCGGTCACGGCGGATCAGTTGATGGCAAAGGCTCGCCAATTCGCCGTGCAATAATAAGCGTTAGTTCAAAAATGTGAGCGTTGGGTAGCCGATGCAGTCGCTTCAAACCATCGACTCCGACAGATTGAAAAAGTGGTCACTACCCTGTCAGACACTGACCGACAGGGTTCGACTCATTATAGACAGTCAAATTTGTTTAAAAAAGATAACATTTAAAGGGGTAGTCGATCTGAACATTAAAAAGAACGTGCCGAAAAGTGTACTGTTTACAGTCATTAAGAGCCTGGTGTGCACGTGGTATTGAGGTTGTTTAAGCCCTCAAGCGTAAACGAGTCTGGATGTTCGGCCTTCCAGATCAAAGGCCGGGGACTCAATCACTTAATGATCAATGCGTCAAGCCGCCACGCACTGCCCGTACTAAGGCTTCGCTGGTCTTAGGGGAGGTGTTTACGGCTCCAAAGTCAAAAGAGACGTGCCATGCCAAGTAGTTACGTTCGGAGTCGGACGTAGACGACCACCAATTCCCGCCAGAAATTACCCCGAAAGGTTGAGGCGGAACCACGAATATTGGATCGATTGCGGGGCTGAGTCGGCCATAATCCACAATACTCTGCAACTCCTTTACATTCGGCACCCGCCAGTCACAGTGTCCTGCATAGCAAGGCTCGGTATTCAAGCCCTTGATGAAAACATCAAAGGCATCGCCCCATGTGTAAGCGTTGTCCGCATCGTGTGCATTGGTCGGATCTTCCAGCATATCCCAGTTAAGCTTCTTTTCCCACTCCAGCTTAGTATTGTCATCAGTGATGGTATCGCCATTATCGGTGTAGTGCAGGAGGCCACCGGCTTGAATTTCGCCGTCCTGACCCGTGCCTGCGCAGTTGATTCTCTGACCGGAGCCACCTGCGCTCCAGCACTCCGTTTGGCCGGTCGCTGGGAACTTTTCCGCGCTCGCCAAGTCGGCTTTGCACTGGTTTAAATCCGCTTGACACCGCGGCAACCCTCCGGCCGCGGGTGGGACCACCGGATTAGCCGCCCCCGCTGTGCTGATCAAGCCCAGGGCTAGGACGCTCTGTACGAGCAGGAAAATCGGTTGTCTGGCAATCATTTTTTTCATAGTTGTTACCTCTAAAATTAGTGGAGTCGGATTGTTCGTATGGCTGCCGGCGGCTACCAGCCGTCCCGAGAACAGTGAATAGAAATTTCCAATGCACCTTCTTCCAAGTTACTCGACTGCTCGAGTTCCTCGCTTTACACTTATTATTTCAAGCTCAGAGATTGTGGTAGATTCTCGGTCACGGCAGTGTAAAGCCCTTAAGATGTGGTGAATGTCAGAACCACATCAATTAAGCCTTAACTACTGGCATAGTAAGCGCTAGATCTAGTAATAATAACAGCCTGTAAGATAAAGAATCCATGTGTCAGAGTCATGACCCAAACGGGTCAAATTAATCAGACTTCCGCAGAGGCCATGCCTGCGCCCTCTACCCTACCCATGACTCGCTGTGATCTAATCTGACCCTCACTTGGATTCCCCTACGGGGATTTTTTATGCTCGATAGAGAATGGGGTGGCAGATTAAATAAATCTGATTAAAAACCGCTTTGTTTGCTAGAGGAGCATGAGCCCAATAAGGCATGATACGTGGGCCGCATTTGGCAACCACGCCAATCCGCATGTTGGGCAACAATCATAAGCACCGGATGCCCCACGACGGCGATTATCGACTATGGCTACGGCAAGCTATTTTCTCAGGCGCTTTCGACACACTTGGCTTAGCGGGCGAGGGTAACTTGTAACAGCACATTTCGGGTATTGTTGCTCCAGGTGAGCTCATGGAGGTCAAACTCATTAGCGTTCTGCCTGTCGCCGTCATCTAATTTGATGCCCAATTTGCTGAGCTTAAAATGGGTTTTATTAATGCTCAACAACTTGGCCGGGTTTTCGATGCATCCGATCAGGGTGTCCAGATAAACATCCGGGTTGGCCAGACTCTTTACTCTAGACTCGTATGAATCATCGTCAGTCTTGAAAGCTTGATCGTTCATGCGCAGCGTCAGCTCTTGCTTAACCTGGGCCACTGCGTAATCAAACAGATACTTTTTTAGTGCCGTGCTTAGCTCTGCACTGCTGGCGCAAGGAGTATGGATTTTGTGCGAAGCGAAATTGACCGCCTGTTGCGGAACTTCACGAATGAGCATATTGCCTTGCATACCTATGCCCAGCGTTTCCTTTTCACTCTTGGTGGCAGTTAACAACGCATACAATACCGGGACTTGATATTTACTGTGGGCGCGCAAAAAGACATTCAGACTGGGGGTGGTGTTAAACAGCTTGTCGATGTCGTTGCTGTTGACGAACAGGGCGTTGACGAGTGGATCAGTCCCAAATGCGTTCAGGTTCAAGTCGACGGGTGGCGGAATCTCATTAGCGACCTGAAGGACATGGTTGTACAGTCCCCGCACATGTTCCCTTAACTTATGGGCGTAACCTTGTACGGCTCGCATCTTACTGTTTGACGCATCAACGAAACTTTCGACGATCTGCCGGTCTTCCGCCGCCAGTGGCACCACGTCGTGAATATGGCTGCTCAGGCTGCTGACAAGGTTTTGCATGTGATCTAATTGGTCGTCGAAAAACGTTATAAGACTTAAGGCTTCGAGAGTTCGCCTATCGTTGTTCATGACCGTCTCTTCCCATGCGGGTACCAGGCGGGAAGGTTTAACTGGGTATTGAAAAAGGCCATTTATATGTAAGTTCAATCATAAGAGCTGTTTACTTCAGGGGCATTGCTGATGCGCTTTTTCAACAGCCTATTAGCATTAAGAGGGTTGGCGGTTGCTTAATTTTAACCCACCCACTATCAACAGCAAGGTCTTCTTACTAATTGGGTTTTTAATGCTTATTTTGAGAGAGCGTCTGTTTTGGTCGGTTACGCTGGTTTGCGCTCCAGATTGGGAACCAGCATAAAGCTCAGGCAGTAAGCCGGGTAGGATGGATAGGGCGATAGCGACTCGTTAGAGCACGCAGTGAAACCTATCCTGCTGCGCTATGGCGTTCCCAAGTAGCGCACTCGTCGTTATTTTAGTATAGGCGCTGGAATGACAGCCTCGGATGTAGGCTGGACACGTGCGTCCTGCGATTAACGCGGGGGCAGGCTTATTCTCCTGCCTGCGGGAGATATATGTGTATAAAGACGAGAGACAATGAGGTAAAAACAAACGAGCGAAAAAATGAGCAATGGCAAAAATGGCAGAGGATAACTTGAAAGGGCAAAGACGGTAGCCGAGTTAGCACCATTGAACGATAAGCCGGCGCTGGACGCCCAGTGATCCGCATGAAGTTCGTTGATTATAGCTACACAATAAATCAATAGCTTGTGCTGTGCTAACAATGCAAACGAACTTCTCGCTGGGCACTTACCGGCAGGGAAATTAACATAAAGTAACGCCCCCGTTATGAAAATAACGGGGTGTTATTTTAATTACCTTCGGTACCAGTAACGTTGCTGGTTTTTCTCTTTTCTAAATTTTGAAAAGTTTCAGATTGCAACTGCTCTACCGCACCACTTTGCAAATGCTTGGTTTCGTCCTTTTTAAGCAGTACAACTAAAACAATCACAGCAACAATAGCAACGCCAGCGATATACCATGTGTAGTCTTTTTCTTGTTCTTCAGCCATTTTAAAATCCTCGCAGTTTATTTAATTATATTTTGTTCCCTTTCCTCAAAGGGGGCTTGACTGGACAAAGTGATATACAGGTCTGCAATCGGCCGAAAATGTTCATACATTATCAGGTCAAAAATTGCTCACCTATCACCCCGCCCACAGCTCAACATTACATATTCAGAGCTAAATACACAATATGTAATGATACCTAATAGTTACTAACTCAAAAATCGGCGGCTTTTATGCGCATGTAAACAATTCGTAAAGTTTTACCGATCTTTCACTGACTGCCTGGTTTTGGCCGAGCTACGTCATCCGCGAAAGACAGAGTCCGCCCCATTGCGGTCTATCGCTCCAGCTGATTCAATGGCAGCAATTTGATCATTACTGGCCATCATTACTTATCGCCGATGATATACGGAAAGAAAAATCATATGTTGATCAAGAAATTATCGTGTAGAAGAGCATTTGCCGGTAGATATACGCTTAACTATTTAATTCCTTGTTAAGCGTTCGGTGTGAAAGCAGTCAGTTCGATTTGCTTGCATGAGTGTTGATGGTTGCGGTTTAGTTTGTGAATAGTGCAACATATAGCCTCACCGCAACGCGGTGATTCAGCTAAAACCCTATACACTGAGCTGTACAGAAAAGGAGAGACTAGGTGAGAATTTTTTTGATAGCTGTAATTATTATTTCTTTCGCAGGTTCTGCATTAGCTCAGGATAAAATCGATCGCATGGGCGCTGTTACCATGGAATCATTTACGCCGGATACGGTTAAGTGGAATGACGAACCGATACTACCTAAAGGTGCCCAAAGTGTAGTTCTAGTCGGTGACCCAAACAAGGCAGGTGTTTTTATCGCTTGGCTGAAATTTCCGTCCAATTATCCGATTCCACCCCACATACACCCATTTACAGAAGTCATTACAGTCCTGAGCGGCAAATTAGGAAATGGCATCGGTGAAACATTCAACACGAAGAAGGGTGAGATGCTTAAAGCAGGTTCCAGTTTTGTGCTACCCGCAGGTCACACTCATTATGTCTGGACAACTGATGAGGAAACAGTTATTGAGCTAATCGCCACAGGGCCATGGGGTATTACTTATACGAATCCTACCGATGATCCCCGTAACAAGAAATAGGGCGTAGGTAGTGTGAACTTGCGAACCCCAGCAAAATTTAAATCAAGCTTAACCCAGCGCTCCAGCGGACTCCGCTAATACTCCACCGCTGAGCTTTACGTTATGTCGCAAGACGACTTATCACAATGGAGAATAGATATGGTGAAGCAAGCAAAGAACACGATTTGCCTTTGGTACGACCGCGACGCCGAGGACGCGGCGCGATTTTACGCCAAGACCTTTCCCGATTCATCCGTTGGTGCGGTGCACCTCGCACCGGGGGACTTTCCGTCAGGGAAGAAAGGGGATGTGTTGACAGTCGAGTTTACCGTGATGGGAATTCCCTGCCTCGGGCTCAATGGCGGACCCGAGGTCAAACACAACTGGGCATTCTCGTTTCAGGTCGCCACCGCTGACCAGGCCGAAACGGATCGTTATTGGAACGCCATCGTCGGCAACGGCGGCGAAGAGAGTGCGTGCGGCTGGTGCAAGGACAAATGGGGCCTGTCCTGGCAGATTACGCCGCTAGCTCTGACGAAAGCAATTACCGATCCCGATACCGCTGCTGCCAAGCGCGCGTTCGATGCGATGATGCAGATGAAAAAGATCGACATCGCTGCAATCGAGGCGACGCGCCGCAGTTGAAGCATTTTGGAGGCGTGCATGCCCTTCTATCGAAGTCGTTCCGTGGCGGCGCGGTACGACATAACCCGCCAATGCAGCGGACCGGCCGCTGATCGGCCTTACGTTAAGCTTTATCGCAACCAACCCAAAGGAGAAACATCATGAAATGCAATCAAAGTAATCCCGTCGTCTGGTTTGAAATTTACGTACAAAACATGGAACGTGCCAAAGCATTCTATGAAGCCGTACTCGCAGTTAAACTGGAAAAAATGCCTGCTCCGACTGAGGACATGAATATGGAGATGTGGAGCTTTCCTGCGGACAACGACGCTGCTAAAACCACTTATGGCGCGTGCGGAATGTTGGTGAAAATGGAAGGTGTTGCCTCTGGATGTGGTGGCACGTTAGTTTATTTTGCCTGTGAAGACTGTGCTGTAGAAGCCGCCCGTGCTACCGAAAATGGTGGCAGTATTTTCAAAGAAAAAATGTCCATCGGCGAACACGGCTTTATTTCGCTGGTGTACGACACTGAGGGCAATATGATTGGTCTTCATTCAATGTAGCCAACATGTCACCTGTTTAACATTATGCTCAACCGGAGCGCGGTTATAATCCGGTTTTATTTTTCAGTTTCCCGTGCCGTGCCCAGTTAGCTCTACGTTGAGCGGCAGCTTTCTGGCTCTCACCTGTCATTGACCTGATATATTGGCCGACCGCTTTTGGCCGGTTGTTACCAGTCGGGGTGGCATTGTCGAACCGTTATTTATACTTGATACTCCTTTGATTAAACAGCGCAACGGAGTTTCGGTTTAGTCATCCCGCTCCTTCATCCAATACCGTAATGTCGGGCAACGATTACAGCGGTTGCCCGACGTACAAGACTACGCCGGATTAGGTCGGCCAAGAAACCTTTGTAATTGAGGGAACAATAATTACAAAAGGGGATTAGAAAAATCAACTAATGTTGGTTAGGCGACAAATGCAACAAAAACAGCGACCGATTGCCTGAAAGCCCGCATAAGCCAAATGCAAGCATCGAAACCATTAGCGACTTAGTCTGCTGCTTGGTAGCCATTGTTATGAATCCGGCATTGCCGCCAGACGGTTCTCCAGTTCTGCGCTGACCAAAGCATCGTAATGGCGCTGCAGGATGGAGTCGGTCGGGCGCGGCCACAGCGCGGATTCGATTTCAGCGCGCAGATGCGTCAGAAAATGCGGCTTGAGCGACGAATCCTCGGGGATTCCCAGTTCTGAGTGCGAGCCGGAATCACCGGGAGCGACGGATTGTTGGAGAGATTGGGTAGAAGGCGACGTGCTGCTACCGAACGGTAAAAAAGCGCATACTGCGATTAAAAGCATTGCCAGAAACAACAGAGTAACTTCGAACATATCAATACCTCGCGATTATTTGGAAAATGTCGAGTACCCACAGCAGATGGATGGGGAACTCAGGTTTTTAATAAGCAATTAAAATGCCACGCCGTTTTTAAAAGGCATCGATTTTGGCGGCTGCAATCTCCGCCATGAATTGAGCGACCCAGTGTTCGACGCGGGGCAGGCAGCCGTTCAGCGAGGCCTGCTTTTCCGGGATGGCGAAGAAGTCGGGTTCATGAAGATAGGGGGATGCGAGTCTGCCGACATCGAAGGCATCGTGACTGAGATCGACGATTCGCCCGCCGATGACGTTGTATTGATGTTCATAGTGGCCGCAGATTGTCCCGCCGAAGACCTGGTTCATGAACAGGCTGCCATATTTGCACGATCCGGAAAGATCGGTTGGAACGAGTGCGCCCCGCTCGGCGGCTTGTTCGCACCATTTACGGAACACAAAGATCTTGGCTTGTGCGAAACGTTCGTAGGAATAGGCAAGTTGTGCTTCCCGGTCTTTAGTCCAATCTGTCATTTTAAAGACCTTAGGTGATTTCCATGAAAGTCCATCTGACAATTACGCATTTTTCTCACCACGAACGACTGTAAGGATGCAGGAGGTAGAGCACCAACAGTAGGCGCTTTAGGCGACGCAGGAGCAGTTGCCGAGACACGAAGAAAAAACATAAACTTCGTGTTCTTCGTGTCTTCGTGGTGAATAAAAGACTTGATACACAGGCTATATTCTTTACGGGACATTACCTTAACAAACCGCGTCATGAGTAAACCTGACCCGTTCCTCAGCCGAGCGCCCCAGGGCTTTGGCGAACCAGGGCGGCGGCGCATCGAATACTTTCTGAAATTCCTTTAACTGATCAACCGCTTCGGTCACATCAGGAATCTTGATCGGGTAAATATCGGCGCGTATCACCTTGGCCGCAGCCGGTCCGCCGATCGATTGCACGAACATGACGTGACAGTCTTTAATCAAATTGGCGCGGAACAGGTTTCTATCCTCGGCACTGTCGGCTTCAATGGTTGAGCGTATATCGACCAGCCGGTAATCGTGCTGAGACAACTGGTAAACCAGAAAACGGATGCAGGAGCCGAAATGGCCGTTAATCAGCGCGCCGCTGTTTGAACCTATCGCAACGCGGATCGAATCGGGCATGTCGCCGTCCTTATAAGGCATGATTTCCGGCAGGTCTTCATCTTCGGCTTCGTCGCCCCACAGGTAACGCACCGCCAGTTTGATATTGGCAAGGCCGATGCCGATGTCTTCGCCGTCTTCTTCGCCATCCAGGCTGCCCAAGCCGGTTTTAAGGTTGGTAACGGTGATGGATTTTAATTTTTCATCATCCAGCGGCGAGCCGACGCGCTCGTGTAATATTTCCAGCAGCCTCGGTATATCGATACCGGGCAGGATGCGTGATGCTAAGGCAATGCGTAAGGCTAGTTCACGGGGCAAGGCTTCCATTTTAATCTCCTGATTTAACAAGCTTGGATGAGTTTGAGTATTTTTCGGGTGGAGGCTAAATCCAGCGCAGTGAAATCGTCGTGCGTTTTAAGGCCTGGATCAGCGCCGGCCGCCAACAATTGTTCGACAACTTTCTCCCTGCCGCTGGATGCCGCGAAAATCAGGGCAGTCGCGCCGGAGGCGGTGTTTTGATGATTCATATCAATGCCGGCATCAACCAGTGCAGCAATGCAATCGCTGCTGTCGGCATAACAGGCGGCCCACAATGCGTTATTGCCGTATTGATCAGTCACATCCAGCGCCGCATTCTGTTCGAGCAAAAAGCGGAGCACATCGCTACGGCCCTGTTGGCTTGCCAGAATCAAAGGTTCAATGCCGTCACTGTTCTTTAAAACCGGTCGGGCTACAGAGAAATAGTTATTTTGTAACCAATCCCGTATTTCAGGCTTCATCAGGCTTCCTGATGCTGTTCTTTCCAGCTTGAGTAACCGCCTTCCAGGCTGTAGACATCCTTAAAGCCGAAATCATGGAAAAATTCGGCAAGATGCTCGCTGGCATGACCGTAATAACAATAAATCAATAAACTGCGCTGTTTGTCGCCGCGTTTGACTAATGACTCTTTCAGGCTTTCATGCACATGCAGGGCGTCTTGCAAATGACCGGCCTTATAATCTTTGATAGCCCTACAGTCCAGGATCATAGGCTTGGATTCTTGAATCAGGGTTTTAGAATCGGCAACAGAGATAATTTTATATTTCATGGTCGTGTTGATGATTAGGGTTGTAGTAAAGCCAACATTTTGTTGCTATGGATGCATCACCAGACTGTTAACGACCCTAGTTTCTTGGCGTTAAAGCCTATATAGATGCCATATAAATTAATCCAGCAAGTTGTTTGCCATAATCCTGAAAAGGCTCATGTTTTCTGAAGTTTCGAGATTATCAGGCAAAAAAAAGCGCCCTAGTCGAGAAAATAGGGCGCAGAAGGTACAACGCTTAGGTAGGAGGCTACGACGATAAAACTATTAAGTACATACATTATCTAGCATTAATGATGCCAATATTTAATGCTCAGTTATAGCTATGATCCGGCTCTGTTTAAATAACAATTTGCATGATATTTGCACCAAAATCGGCTGTTAATTCTCATGCGTGTTTTGACTTGGTGCGTTACAGGAATCCTAGATTGCGCCCACTGCGGCATCTTTAATCACCTCAATGGTATTTTCTTCCGCTTCCGCCAATGTAACGAGCGGGGTTTTGGGGTTATATGATTGGGAAGCGGCATAGGCGATGGCGACTTTATCTTCGGCAGATTGGTTCTTTAGTTCGCTTTTTTCAATATACAGCTCTTCAAGCAGTTCATTCCAAACCAGGCCATCTTTGAAAGGTATCAATTTATAGGTAATGCCTTCCAGCTCAACCTGCATGCCTTTACCGATATTTTCCACATAGATTAAAGCGATACAGTCCGTTGCAATATCGGCTTTATATTTTTCAACAAAGACCGGGAGCAAATCGAGCGTAGGCAACAGGCCGTTGATGAATTTAATCTTGTCGTTTTCAACGATCAGGGCGGAATGGATCAGCAGAGCTTCGGGCGGTTTGCGGTCGGTTGCCGAGCCTTCGCGTAGCGATCCTTCTTTTATAACCAGGTCGCCGCGATAAGCATAAACACCCGCAGTGCCGGTTTGACCGTTGACCAACGTGACAGTTAATAATCCTTTAGCTTGGTAGGTTTCGAGTAGCATTGTTTTTTCTCCAGATGGGTAAAGTGCAAGTTTGCGTATTAACCCTAATAAAGCAGGGTTTATGCCATATTGGAATGTTGCTATATCTTTCTTTTAAAACAGTGGGATAGAGATGTTTAGGCAGGGTGGCTGTTGATGGTTAGGACAACAACGCCAATTTATTTTGTAAGAAATTGTCGGGAACCCTACATTTTATTGAAAGGAAGATCGCTGGTTCTCAATCCCTGGATTGGGAATAGGAAGGCGAAGCTCCCGGCAATCGCTCCTGCGTTGCCCTACCTTCTGCATCCATGCAGTGGCAGCTTCGCAATATAGGAAGCTGGAGCTTCCCGCACTGAATTCCCAAGCTGGAGAGACTGTGAAAGTATTTGTTTAAGAGATTGACCACGGAGGACACTGAGAACACGGAGTTTTTAATTATTGAATGAATGAGATTATTTTCTTCGTGTCCTCGGCAACTGCTCCTGCGTCGCCTAAAGCGCCTACTGTTGGTGCTCTACCTCCTGCATCCGTGCAGTCGTTCGTGTCTTCGTGGTGAAAAATTGCATTAACTCGATTCGGGGAGCGCGTCGCTATGCATATCCCACAGCCGCTTATAACTGCTGTCCATGCGCGAAAGTTTGGCCGTTATCTGGTTGAGCCGGACCAATTCAGGAAACCTGCCTTTGGGACCTGTGCTGTACCATTGCTCCATGGCCAGGGTGAGTTGTTGCCTGTCCGAGTAATCCTGGGCTATCTGGTTCTTCAGCCACATCATGCTGTTGCCGGGCGTCAGGTCGACTATCCGGTAACGCACCGCGTGGTCAAAGATGCGCACGCCGCCGCCTTCTGCCGCCGTTTGGTACAGTTTTACCGGATCGACAACTTCAATTCCGGCCAAATAATCGATTGCGAACTCGTGCAGTTCAGGCAGCCACGGCACGGTCGGCCCCATCAAGACGGTGGTGGCGTGCTGGGCAAGCTCGGCCAGGCGCGGGAAGGTTTTATTGGTAATCGAACTGGCCGTTAAAAATACCCAGTCGGCATCGGGCAGTAAAAATTCGCAGGCGGGATCGGGATAGTCGCCCGGCATGGGCTGCCGCTCGATGATGCTGAGATTGAATTGTTCTACATAGCGTTCAATGCCCGGATAATGCCCGACAACGACGACTTTCTTGCCTTGCAGCCGGGGCAGGAAATGCTCGAAAACCGCCAGATTGGCGCTGTCGGCAGCAGGCAGCAGGGTTATGCCGGAGGGCAGTTCATAGCGATTCAAGCTGCAATTAATCGCCGCCATAGCTACTGTGGCTTTGTAAGGCTCCCAATCGGTAATTCCACCGGCCAATTCCGATAATGTTTTACCGGCCAGAGTGCCCGGCCACGGCAGGGTGCGGGTGGGTATGACGGGGCTCATCGCCAAACCGATATGTTGCGCTTTACAGACCGTCCAGACCAGGCCGATGTTTAAGTCGGTGACTTGGGTATCGCTGGCGGTATAGTCCAGCAACAGCTCATAAATTCGCGCCGGATTTTCCATATCGGCTATGCAGGCATTTCCAGCAGCTTGGCTTCAGATTTAATCTGTTCGGCTTTGCCCCAGGCTGTAACGCTTTCAACAAAGCGGCTGGACTTGCTCGGATGCGGCTTGACGACATCGTATTCCGCATAAAAAGTGCCGTCGCTATTAAACTGAAGCCTGCCGATACGCTGTTTTTGAGCGACGTCATACCAGTAGCCGGACAAGTTATGTCCGCCTGTATAAGGGTCTTTGACCAGTACAAAGACGGCCTCATCGTAATGCGGGTAGCGTTGAAGTTCCGCCGAGGTAAAGCCCAACTCGTTGATTTCTTCAGTCAGCCTCTGGCAAATGGACGTACCCAGGTTGCGGTTGGTTTTGATGTGCTCAGACAAATCCATAAGAGTTCCTCTCGCTACCAAATTTCGGCAGGAACCATTAGCTCGGCAACCGGCTCGCCGCCGAGCAGATGTTGCTCGATGATGGTAAGAACATCGTCTTTCTTCAGCTTACCGTACATAACCCCGTCGGGATAAACCAGAACGCTGGGCCCCATCATGCAAGGCCCCATGCAGCCGGTGTTGGTCAGGGCGATTTTTTCGAACAGGTTGCGGGCTTGGATTTCATTCATGAACTCATTCATGATTTCAGCGCAACCGCTGCTGGCGCAGGAGCCGCGAGGATGACCCTGCGGACGGTTTTGGGTGCATACGAATACGTGTTTTTCGGGTCTTGGCATGGTTTTGTTCCTTAATTCTAGAGAGATTGTTCAATCTACGAAAATATTCAAAAGTTTTTGATTCACCACGAAGGCACGAAGGACACGAAGTTCTTGGTAGTTCCCACGCTCCGGAGACTGTGAAAGTATTATCCGAATTACGCTAAAAACATTTTTCACCACGAAGACACGAACGACTGCATGGACAGATATTTGCTCCTGCAATATCTGCATTTCCCACGTCCCTGTGGGTCATGCAGGAGGTACGACTCCACGGATGGAGGAGGTAGAGCAATGCAGGGAGCAATTGCCGAGAGCACCAACAGTAGGCGCTTTAGGCGCAGCTTCCGCTCCTGCTCACGCTAAGTACCTACATCCATGTAGGCAACGCAGGAGCAGTTGCCGAGAGCACGAAGCTTTCAATGCATTGAATTAAAACGATTGTTTTTCTTCGTGTCCTTCGTGTCTTCGTGGTGAATTATTTCGTGTCTTTCGTGCTTTTCGTGGACAAATCGCCTGTTACGCAGCTTGTTTATGTTCATGGGTAAAACAGCTTTTCGGACATACTTTGGAGCACGCTTCGCAGCCGATACAATCGAGTTTGTTCTTTAAGCTCATAACCATGCTGTTGTCATCGTCGTCCTCGAAATCGCCGTAATCATCATCAAAATAATCAGCATCAAGCACATCGGCTTTTTCGACCAAATCGAACACATCGCGCGGGCAGACTTTAAAGCAGCGTCCGCAACCGATGCAGGTTTTTTGATTGATGTCGGTGACGTAAGCGGGCGTCCACTCCGTGCCGCCAAAGGTCACGCCGGTTACAAAATCAGACATGGTGATTCTCCTGCTCAGGCCGCATCGCTTTGAGCGGCGATTAGTTTTTGGTTGGCTTCATCCCAGGCTTTACAGGCATCGTAAGTCGCCTGGGCAATGCCCAACAGTTCGCCATAAGCGTCAGGCAGGCGGTCTTCGATCAGGTCATGCAATTCCATCGCCTGCTCGCTGGCCAGACGCTTGGTTTTTTTAACTTGTTTTTCCAGTTTTTTTAGTTCTTCGGACATGATCCAGCCTCCTTAATCGGTTGCCGCCGCATTGTATTTTTCGATTAAGCCGAGCGCTTTTTCGACGGTTTGGTCGCTTTTTTCGCGTAGGTCTTCCAAGCTTGAGAAACCGAAACGATGCGTATCGCGCAGGATTTTATCGACCACAATCAGTTTGCCGACCATGATCAACGCCCGGCCGAAACCTTCGTGGCTGAGATGAACCATCGGCGCCGCCATCAGGCCGGATTTCTTCTCAATCAGTGTGGCGAGTGAGTTGTAATAGGCTTTTAACCGGGCAATGGTGATTTCATCAGGGTCGCCGATGACCGGAATGTTCTTTTTACGATCCTTGGTTAATACAATCGGGTCGATGATTTTGGCTTCCGACCAGCCTTCATAGGTATCGTAAGTATCGATTGCACGTAATTGCTTGATCATGTCTTTGACGATGTCGGAACTCAGGTTGGCGTCGTCTTCTTGTACGACTAATGCAGCGGTGGCCATGTTTTTCTCCGTTATATAAAGTAAGCAGTAGGGTACGCATCGCGTACCATTTTCAAAGTCATAGTCATAGAAAGGTACGCGATGCGTACCCTACACTTGCTCGTTCCCAAGCAAGAGCTTGAGAACGAGCGCTATGGTGTCGTAGGAGCGGGCCATGCCCGCGAGATGCTGACGACATTTATTAAGTTAATATCGCGGGCATGGCCCGCTCCTACAAACAAGAGGCAATATCATTCATCCCAACCTTCATCTTCCATCTGGTTAAAGCGCTCGGGGTCGGGACTCTTGTGTTGATTAATCGCTTTTGCTAACCAGCTGGACGGACCGGCTTTCATCTCATTTTGCAGGTCAACGATCAGATCAGTAATCTTGCCGCCTTCATGCACCTTGACCGGCTGTATGCCTTTGGTGATCAGCTGGTTAATGGCCGAGCCGCCGACAGCTTGGCAATACACCGCCGCGCAGCCGTTCAGCAATTCAATCTTGACCGACAATTTATCTTCATTACCGTCCTGCTGGAGTTCGCCAAACTGGGCGGCTTCCAGCAATTGCGCATCGTCCATATTCACCGCATAAATCGCGAAAGACTTGGCCGAGCCGAAATGTTGGTTGACCGTTTCCATATCGGTCGTGGCAAACGCTATTTTTAATGCGGTTTCCATAAACTTCCTCTCATCAGTGCTTTGCACTATATGCATACGTCTTGTTAATGACATGACAGCGCTTTACTTGAATTTAGCTCTGTTATTTCACTGGCCGGTTTTTGGCCGTATATCGAGCGGTAGACCGGGATTTCTTCATGCGAATAATTGATGACCAAATTGGCTAAATCGAACAGCGTTTGCCGGGAACCCCGATAGCCGATCCAGGTTTTTTGATAGCCGCCGATGATGTCGTACAAGGGAAACCCGGCTCTTAAAATCGGCGTACCCAGCCTTTCGGCGGTATCGACGGCGTGAGAATTGCCGATCACCAGTTGCACCTTGTTGGCTTTGCCGATCAGTTCCATATCTTCAAGATCGCCGATTTTGATGCTGGCGACGGAAATACGCGACAACAACGGAACATTGCAGGATGTGACGGCGGCCACGACTTCCGCGCCCATTTCCTGAACCTGATCGACAAACGCATTCAGTAAATCCGCATCGGCCGCAATCGCGATACGCAATTGGCCGAGCATAAAATGCGTGTCCAGCATCGCATCCTGCAACTGCGAGCGTTGCCGTTCAATACGCTCGGGCACGTCATGACCGCTGATTTCGGCTAATGCGGAAATCAGCGCATCATTGGCTTTTAAGCCGTAAAGATGATCAAGCGCATAGGTCGGCACGCCGGTTTTTTGTTCCAGTAATTCCGCGGCTTTGGCTAGCGATGGGCCGATAACGATGGTTGCCAGTGCATCTCCCAATGTCGCCATTTCCGATATCAAGGTGCCGCCGATAGTCACCGGGCTGAAATCTTCATCGGTCAAACAGCCATCCAACGAATCGGAGATGTCCGGTACGAAAACCGGCCTGAGCTGGAATTGTTCGAAAATATCCCGAAGCGCTTCCAGGTCGCCGGGCGTCAGCATGTAATTAACCAGAACATTGACCTGGCGTTTTCTTTTTCCGGGGTAAGTTCCGGCTTCCTTGGCATCCGGCAACAAGGCGCGAATGATTTCGGTCAGCGTCGCGGCAAAACCGGTCTCGACACTGCCGGTAAAATCGGGCGTATTGACCGCGACGACGGCGACATCGGCAAATTCCGGGTTGGCTTCCCTGAATTCCCGGACATTCCGGTGCACATCGGCGCCTTGCGTTTCCGCCAGGCCGGTCGTCAAAATCGTAATCAGGGCAGGGCGGGATTTTTCGGCAATGGTCTTAATGCCTTCGACAACGTTTTCGTCCGCGCCCATCACTGAACTGCCTTGATCCATTGCCGTGCTTTGCAATGGAATGGGCTCTCTGAAATGGCGCACGAAAAACACTTTGGCAAACGCGGTGCAGCCTTGCGAGCCGTGCAGCATCGGCATCGCACGGTTAAAGCCCAATGTCGCCAGCGAGCCGCCAATCGGCTGGCTGGCTTTCAGCGGATTGACCGATAGCGCTTTGTTTCTTTTCAGGATGTCAACCATTGCTCGCCTCCTCGTCAATATTTGATACTGCTGAATTAAGAGTGGGCGCTCCTTCTCCCTGAGGGAGAAGGTTGGGATGAGGGGATTCAAATAAGCTTTTTTCCTTATTTTTGACTTTCCACGGTGCAGGCGCTCTAACCGCCTCCCAGACCGGGCTTTCAATCGTCAATGCCAGCTGGCGCACTAGTTCCAACATGCCTTGGTAGCCTTCATAACCGAATTCGCGTTCCTGGTTAATATCCAAAAACGGAACCTTGGCTTTTAACGCGGTGTACATGTTGCGGCCGCCGGCGATCAGGATGTCGGCCTTGTAATCATGGACGATTTTCAGCAAGGCTCTGGGGCTGCCATCGTCGATCATCACCGTATCTTCGCCCATCAATTCGCGGATTCTGGCTTTGTCTTCTTCAGTGGATTTCTTGGTGCCGGTCGCAACGACCACCATGCCCAAATCCTGCAACGCGGAAATCACCGACCAGCTTTTTACGCCGCCGGTAAACAGCAATACCCGTTTGCCTTTCAGGCGCGCTTTCCACGGCTCCAGCTCTTTCCTGATCCGGGTTTCTTCGCGCAGGATCAGTGCTTCGGTACGCTCCGTTAAATCCGGATCGTTAAGCACTCTGGCAAAATCCCGTAACGATTGGCTGGTGTCGGTAATGCCGTAGTAACTGCCTTCAAACCAGGGCGTGCCGTACTTTTGCTGTAACTTGCGGGCGACATTGACCATCGCTTTGGAGCACACCATCATATTGACTTCGGCTTTGTGCATGGTTTGCACTTCGCGGAACCTTGCATCGCCGGACAAGGTGCATAAGATGCGCAAACCCAGTTCATCGAACAGCGGCAGCACATGCCAGAATTCACCGGCGATGTTGTATTCGCCGATCAGGTTAACGTCATGGATGATGATTTCAGCGCGTTGTACGGTTAACGGTAACGGATCGGGAGCGCGGGTGCCGATCACATGATTGACCATCGCGTCACCGGCGATGCGGTTACCGAGATTCTTGGTGCCGTAAAATCCGGCTGAATCAATCGGCACCACCGGAACGCCCCAGCGCTCTTCGGCGGATTTGCAGACCGCGTTAATATCGTCGCCGACCAAGGCCGGAACGCAGGTGTTGTAAATAAATACGGCGGGCGGATGATAGCTGTCGATCGCCTGCTTGATCGCATGAAACAAACGTTTTTCCGAACGTCCCATCACAATGTCCTGCTCGGTCAAATCGGTGGTCATACCGATGCGGTATAAAGCCGCGCCGGAAGAGCGCGTGCCCCGGTTATCCCAGGAACTGCCCGCACAAGCGATAGGGCCGTGGACAATATGGGCGACATCGGCGATAGGCAACAGCGCAATCTGCGCTCCGTCAAACGCGCAACCGCCCGCCGAAGCGCCGGGCTTGGGTTTGGCGCAACCGGATTTTTCCTTCTTGTTATGCTCACAGGCAGGTTCGTCCAGCAGCGCGGCAATGTCTTTAGTTGATTTCATGACTATGACCAAATGGCTTTGTTTGATTAAGCTAAAGCAAGCGTTGTGCCATTTTGTATAATGTTGAAATTATTGGGGTTTGTTGAGTATGGTTTTGTAGGAAAGCTTACAAAGCTGCTGGAGGGGTATGACAGGCAGTCAGAATGATATTGCAAAAATACGGCATTGCCGTATGATTTGTTTTTATGTTCACCGTAATAGAAACTCCCATTTTTCAAAAATATGCTGCCGATATATGGTCGGATGCCGAGCGTGAGGCGTTTATTAATTGGTTGGCCATCAATCCCGAAGCCGGCGATGTTATTCCAGGTACGGCCGGGTTGAGAAAAGTACGTTGGTCGCGTCAGGGTATGGGCAAGCGAGGCGGTGTGCGGGTGATTTATTTCAATCGATTGGAAGAGGGGGTGATTTGGTTGCTGATTATTTACGCCAAAGCTAAATTCGATAATCTTCCTGTTGCAGTTTTGAATGCGCTAAAAGAGGAAATCAACAATGGATAAAGAAACCGAACAATTTTATGAAGACCTGTTGCAGTCCGTTCGTGAAATGAAAGGAAACCAGCGTGCTAAAGAAACGGCGGTTCCAGTGTCACGGGTACTCGCGGCGAGAAGCAAAACCGGCTTATCGCAAGTGCAATTTGCCAAACTGCTAGGCGTTTCAGTCCGTACTTTGCAAGATTGGGAGCAAGGCCGCCGCGAACCTTCCGGCGCGGCTAAAACATTGCTGCGAATTGCCGAGCAGCATCCAGAGGCATTACGGGATTTGGCGGCTTAAGGCTTATTGTGATTACCCATAGACCGATAAAACTCAGTCCCGAGCGTTTGGTGTACCTAATTTGAATTTATGGCATGATTGAAAAAGAGTGCATGTAGATACCCTGTAGAATTGTTTTACTCGAAGAGGCTTTGAGAGGGATGTAAATTCAACCTCGAAGTTCAATCCTAGTATTTATATGACGTAATACGTTACGCTTTTACACTCTCCTTAAATTTAAAATGAAATCGCAATTGTCTAGTTTCATCACAACTTCTCGATACAGCAATGCGAGAGAATTATTGTTAACGAGTAGAATAAAATACGACCTGCTGCTGGCAGCGGCACTTCACGGTTACGATTTTACTAATCTATACGCCAACAGTTGATTGTGATGGATTTGATTTAATTTTCGATGATCGACGCACACTTGTACCCATCCAGCTTAAATCCGTCTTCGTCGATACCAATAATATAAAAAAACGCCGAAAAAGACCCAAAGATAGATGGGAAATCCACCGGAAATTGATTCGTCCACTATTTTCTAACTTGGAAGGTTTTCGCCTTCATTCACCATCTTATGGCGCGGGGCGGGGCGGTGGAATTTTGCTCGTTAACATTAAGGAGGAATATCATCGCGAATCATTGGAAATCAGCTACTTCTACTGCGACTTCTTAGTACTTCACCTCTTTCTTGAAAATTTAATTCAACCGAAAAAAATTTCTCCATCCAAAATTAATGATCTCAAATACGAAATAATCGACACAATGGACGGCAAGTTTTGGTTACCCAAGTGGGCTTTCGTAAAAGCCAAATCCCCTGAGCATTTACTTGCATTAGCGGGATTAGGCAGCAGAGTGAGTAGCTTATGGAGAGAATATATGTATGAATTATTGTGTTGCAAAAACATCCCAAGCTTCCAGTCTGAACTTGGTTCCGAATATGAAATGAGAGAATATATAAAAGAGCAAGTTAATAAATTGATAGACAATTAGCATAAGCTCGGATGAAACGCAGAAACAAATAGGAACAGGTCTTTTATTTTTGCAGAAAATCAAACCCATAAAACACAAATTCACCATTAAAGCCCCAACCTCTAACCCATCAGACGGAACCCTCTCATGAAAATAATCTCCTGGAATGTCAACGGCGTTCGCGCTGTGCAAAGCAAAGGCTTTGCCGAAACGCTTAAGCTGCTTGATGCCGACTGCATTCTGTTGCAGGAAACCAAGGCCCAGGCCGATCAGATCGATAAGGCGCTGCAGGGCATCGACGGCTACAAGATTTATTCCTGCTGTGCCGAACGCAAGGGTTATTCAGGCGTCACCATCTTGTCCCGGAAAGAGCCGCTGCAAGTTATCAGCAATATCGGCATTGCCGAGCATGATCTGGAAGGCCGCGTGATCGTTGCCGAATTCGAAAATTTTTATCTGCTCGACGTGTATGTGCCTAATTCCGGCGAGGCCTTGGCCCGGCTGGATTACCGCCAAACTTGGGATCGCGAATTTTTGGCCTATTGTCAGCAACTGCAAAGCAAGAAACCGCTGATCGCTTGCGGCGATTTTAATGTCGCGCACCGGGAAATCGATATTGCCCGCCCGAAGCCGAATTACAATAAATCGTCCGGCTATACCCAAGTTGAAATCGACGGTTTCAGCCGTTTTCTCGACGCCGGACTGGTCGATACTTTTCGGCATTTCCATCCCGATACCGTTGCTTACAGTTGGTGGAGTTTCCGCGCCGGGGCCAGGGCAAAAAACGTCGGGTGGCGGATCGATTACGTGCTGACCAGTGAAACGATTGTCGACAAAGTCAAACAGGCCTTTATTCTGCCGGAGATTCTCGGCTCGGATCATTGCCCGGTCGGCATCGAGATAGATCTTTAAATTATGCCTAAACGCGAACAACTGATGCGGGCTCATCGAACCGCATTATTCAATTGCAGCAAATGCCCCGAAATGATCGGGCCGGTCGTGAGCGGCAGCCCGGTATTATCGAAGATTTTACTGATCGGTCAGGCGCCCGGCGATAAGGAAGGCGGTTTCGGCAAACCGTTTGCCTGGACGGCCGGTAAAACGATGTTCAAATGGTTTGAGCGTATCGGGCTGGATGAGGAGACTTTTCGGCAGCGTGTTTATATGGCTGCGGTGTGCCGCTGCTTTCCGGGTAAAAATCCGAAGGGCGGCGATCGTGTGCCTAGCCCGGCTGAAATCGGTCATTGCGCAGGCTGGCTGCAAGCGGAAGTCGATTTGCTTAAGCCCGATTTGATTCTGCCGGTCGGCAAACTGGCGATCGGCCAGCTAATGCCAGTCAAAAAGCTGAATGATGTGATCGGTAAGCTTCATCCTGTCACTTTTCATGGTCACCGCACAGAGGCGATCCCTCTGCCGCATCCGTCCGGCGCGTCGACGTGGCATAGAACTGAAGCGGGTCTTGCGCTGCTGGAATCGGCATTGACGATTTTGCAGAATCATCCGTCTTGGCGGCAAATTTGCCGAGATTGTGCGCTTGAGGACAAGTAGTCGTATCTAAAAGATCGTGTCGTTTCGTTCGGAACGTTGCCAGTTAGACCTTCCAGGTTTTGAAAACCTGGAAGGTCTGCCATGCGTATGGATTAAACCCGCAACAACGCCTTAGCCATTCTTTCAGAAAGTTGCTCTTCGACGAATTGCGGTTCGTTGGGCGGATAAAGCTCCACTTCATCCAGTTCAAAGTTATATTCTTTGCCCAATGTGATCAGTTCTCGGATTTTTTGTACGGCTAACAGTTTCTCTTTTAGTTCAGCATCTGTTTTCGCCATCTCAGAGAAGGCTTTTATTTGTGCAATTGACATGGTGTTGACTCCTTTTGTTGAAAATTACTGCAATGCAGTTGATGAAAAACTCAGTGTTCGCTACACGCTGTAAGGCGTGTCAATCCAGTCTTTAAGTACTGCGACGTCGCGTTCGGGCAGGTAAGAAAAATCCCCGCTAATGTCTTTATAAACCGCCACGCCGCAGTTCGGGGAAACCAGCTTGCCTTTGACCATGTAAAAGAACCAGGCAAACGGGTAACCGGCTTGGCGATCAAAACGGGCTAGCAGACTATGCAATGCGGTGCCTTTTCTACCGTTAATGTCTTCCAGTTGCGGGACGTTTTTTTGCTGGGTGTTGATCAGTTCGACGTTGATTATTTGCTCGCCGAAACGCCCGGTATGCCGGAAAGGTCGGACAATCCAGTCATCGGAAAGCACGGCTTTTTGCTGGGCGCTGCTGCGGTTCCAGTCGTCCATAAAGCGCTGTGCCGGATGCTCGCTGACATGGTATTTATTGATTTCATCCATGAAAACCGACACGTCAGTTTTACGTCGATAAGAATAACGTGACGACTGCATGGATGCAGGAGGTAGAGCCATGCCGGGAGCAATTGCCGAGGTTCCAATGCAGAATGTTTCTATGCATTCCGGGTCCAGTGGATCAATAAATTCTTCCAGATCCTCCGGCGGATAGTCGCCATTAACAAGCAGCCGATCCGACATCTCATGGGTTTTATCAATGTCGATCTGGATGAATTGTTCCGCTTTAGCGCCGGTTTGGATCACAAAATAAAGGGTGTTGCCGGTCTGCCGGGTGGCGATGAACTTTTGTTCCCGTGCATGATCGATCAGGGTTTGCAGATCTTTGCCGCACTCGATGTAAGTACGCTCGGTCCATTCGATCAAATTGTTGGCAATGCGTTTTCCGCTCATATCGACAATGCCGCCCAGCCGATACCATTCTTCGCCGGTTTTGGCCAAGCGAATGGGGTAGCCGGGATTCAACGCTTGAAGCTTGGAAAGTAGTAGTTCGTCTTCATGGTCTGGCAGGGTGTGCTTACAGATTTTTGCAAGCTGTTGCCCGTCAAGTTGAAAAGGTTGGTCAGTCATAGGCTGTTCCCGGTTTCTCGGTGTTATGAGAATGTAAATTTAATCGATCCTGCACCACGGCCCTGACATCGGGTTCGGGATCATCAAGCAAGCAGGCCAATGCTTCGGGCGCAACACGCTGGGCAGCGGTATAACGCACTACCCAGTCGGTATCATTTAGCATGATGACGGCATCAACCGGGTTCATGCGTTCAGCGACGATGCGCCGGACTTCAGGCGCACTGTCATCAGCCATCAAGCCAAGGCTGACTTCGGGCAAACGTTCGGCCACGATTTTCCGTACTTGCAGGTCTTCGTCGCGAATGAACCGGAACAGCCGGCCTTTCGGCAGTCTTTTGGCTATCGTTAATCTGACGATATAGTCTTTATCGCCGGCCATCTTTTCCAGGTCTTCAGGCGCAAGGCGGTCGGCGACAGTCATGCGAACTTCCCGGTCGGCATCGTCGATTAACAGATGCAGCTGAGACGGCGGTATCCGATAAGCGACCGCGCGCCTGACCACTTCATCTTCATCGTCGATCAGCTCGGCAAGCGCTTTTTGCGGCGCGTAACGGACCGCAATCGCGCGTCGTTCCCAAAATCGGTCGTGCAGGTATTGCTCGGCAAATCCCGGGTTAACGCGAAAAAAGCGGTCGATTTGACGGCCGCTTTCGACGAATACGCAGGTGTCGCCGGGCATGCAACGCCCCATCAGCAGGGTTTTGCCGCGAAATGGACAAAGACTGCAATCGGCAAAAGGAACGCTGACAGGGCTTTCATGGCCGGACATGGGAATTTCCGTTTAGTCAGGGATGATTTCTGCAACGACAATGCCGGTAGCAACATCATAATCGTTGGTCAGGCACAGACAGTGATCCCGTCCGTCGATTAAATAAAGATTGAAATCTTTATGCTCAATAACCGGCTTATTGTTGGGCAGATCGTCGTCCATGCAGTAAGTGAAATGGATGGGTTGATATTGCTGTCTCAGCTCGGAAACCGTAGCGTCATCAAGCCCCATCGTTTCAATTTTTGCCGTGATGGCGTTGATTTGTTCAGTAGTAATCATCCTGTCGCCTCTCTTTCAAACCTGAACCGGTCGTTTGCTTCAATACCCATGACTTTAGCCAACCAAGGGGGCGGAGTTCCAGCGATCACGGTTTGCAGTTGGTCAATGATTTCAGCAATCGATTCAATGCCGGGCAGCTTCATTGGATGAATGCCCAGTTTGACGATTTTGGCTGCCGCAGGGCCGCCAACCGAGGCGATATAAAGCACTTGGCAATCCTTAATCAGTTCCGCCCTGAATACGTTTTTATCCTCCACGTCCAGGCCGTCGGGGATGTCGGTATCGCGAATGTCGACCAATCGGGCTTCATCTGCTGAAACCTGGTAAATCATAAATTGGCTGCAAGAACCGAAATGACCGTCAACGTTGATGCCGTCGTTGCTGGCGCAAGCGATGCGAACCGAACCGGGCATGTCGCCGTCAATATAGGCTTGTTGCTTGGGGATATTCAGACCGGATTTAAGGACGCTTAAAGCATGAGTCAACAAAGGTTCGTCAACATCGATAAACTCACCGGCTTTAGCGGTTTTTAGCGTATTAAGATCAATGCCGACAATTTTTTCTTCAGTGATAGGAAGGCCGATGCAATCAGTCAATACTGAAAGCAGGCGTTTGGCATCGGTATCGGGCAAGGCGCGAGCGGCCAGCCCGATACGTAAAGCCAGTTCTCGCGAGAGTTCAGCCTGGCTGTTCATCTGCTTAGGCCTCTAAAGGCAATATGCAGTTATCGATAGGACATACTTTGACGCATTGAGGAATGTCAAAATCCCCTTCGCATTCGGTGCAGGTTTTTTTGTCGATTTCAAAGACAATTTTGCCCTCGGTGATGGAGTTAGTCGGGCAGACCGGTTCGCAGTCGCCACATGAAATACAATCCGCTGCAACAATATATAAGGCCATGATTATTCTCCTAATCTAAACGTTTCGCGCGCAAGGTGACAGGGAAATCCGGTTGTGCGTCCAGCGGTTCGAAATAATATTTCGAGCCGTCGCTGAGCAAAACTTCGCCGCCCCATTTATCGGAGCTGTCGAATTCAACGGATTCCGCCACTTCTTCCAAATCTTTCTTGGGTACGTAGAAGACTAATTTGCCCTCTGCATTTTTCTTTAACATGACACTAGGCATTGAGTTTCTCCGTTTACACGCATTTAAGGTTGTGGGCGATTACGGTCGCCCTCATACACACTTATTTAAGTACACTGATTGATTCACCACGAAGACACGAAGTTCACGAAGAAAACAAGGTAAGTTCTCGTTCCCACGCGCTGCGCTCGTCGTTATACACATCTCGACGTAGGCCGGAATAAGCCTGTCCGCGCGTTAAGCGCAGGACTGGTGTTTCCGGCGCTTCGATTGCCGGAAACATCCGCCCTTGCTGTCGCCGGGCGGACTTATTCCGGCCTACATCGGAAGTCGCCCCCACATCAGCAATTATTCTGTCTAATCCGTTTAACTTAATGGCAGTGACGTGCGCGTGGGAACGAGGAACGGGGATTACAAAACCCGTCCCTCGTGACTTAAAACCTTCGTGTCCTCGGCAACTGCTCCTGCGTTGCTCTACCTCCTGCGTCCATGCAGTCGTTCGTGTCTTTCGTGGTGAAGTCTTTTCTAACTTAACGAATCAAATCGTAGTTATAGTCAGTTGTCCCCATACCTTTGGTTTCTTTATCCAACTGTTCCAGTACGGCATTAACCAGGGTTGTCAGCATATAAATAGCGCCTTCATAACCCAGTGTTGTCATTCTGTGCAGGTGGTGTCTGTCAAAGATTGGGAAACCGATGCGAATTAACGGTACTTCAAACTCTTCGCCTTTGTAGAAAGTATCGCGTTGGATGAACTTGCCGTAAGAATTGCCGATCATGAAGTCCGGTTTGTTGGTGAAGACCAATGAGCGGAAATGCCATAAATCTTTGCCGATATGGACTTCGGTTTTTTGTCCATAAGGCGAATCTTGCAGCATTTTGTCCATGGCTTTTTTCCAACGTTTGTTGGCATGGTTGCATAAGACGTCAGTCGGTTCAGCGCCCACTTCCAATAGGAATTTAGTCATGCCCATGACGAAATCCGCATCGCCGTATAGAGAGAACTTTTTGCCGTGCAGCCAAGCGTGAGAGTCGGTCATCATGTCAACCAGACGGCCGCGCTCCAGTTCCAAAGACGCAGCAATTGGTTTGCCGGTTAATTCGGAGACTTTCATCAGGAATTCATCGGTCCATTCCAGGCCCATCGGAATGTTGATTGCAGTAGCGGGTTGATGCCAAATGTTTTGCACAAACTTTTTGGTTTTTTCCAACTGCCAAGGTTGCAGCAATAAAGTATCGATCGCATTAGGCGAGTCTTTCAGTTCGGCTTGGGTCGTACCGCCGGCATACATGCGGAAAGTTCCGTCAGCGGGCGTATCCAAGACTTCGGAAGGATCGCTCATTAAACTGTAATCAACACCCATTTCTTTCATCATGCGGTGCATGACGCGGAAGTTGCCCAGATAAGTTTCAAAGCCCGGAACCAGGTTGATCTTGCCGTTGGAACCGACTTTTTTGTCGTCCATATGGTTCAAGGTGAAATACTTGATCATGCCTTCAAACATGTTGTCCCAACCCGTAGTATGGCTGCCGACAAAGCTTGGGGTATGGGCAAAAGGCGTTGGGTAGTCCTGTTCGACATGTCCGGCTTTTTTAGCGTTATTGATGAACGCGTTTAAGTCGTCACCGATAACTTCAGCCATACAAGTGGTTGAGACTGCAATGATGTCGGGTTTGTACAAAGCCTTGGCATTTTCCAAGCCGGCCATCATGTTTTTTTGTCCGCCGAAAACCGCTGCGTCTTCAGTCATGGAGTCGGAAACGCAAGCGACAGGCTCTTTAAAATGACGGTTGAAATAAGTACGGAAATAAGCGACGCAACCTTGCGAACCATGAACATAAGGCATGGTCTTTTCAAAACCTAGCGCACAAAGTACAGCGCCTAGCGGTTGACAGGCTTTAGCCGGGTTTACCGTTAATGCTTCGCGGTTAAAATTGATTTCTTGGTATTCCTTGGTGGTTGTCCATTGGAATACTTCGTCAATTTTTTCCTGAGGATGACGCTCTTCATAAGCTTCACGTTTATTGGCGAGGCTTTCCTTGTATTCGTCGTTGCGGAATAAAGGATAACTCGGTTGTATGTTTTCGACTTCTTGACTCATGATAATCTCCTACGCGCCACTAATCTGTGGACGACGGTTGAAGGAACGGTAGGGTACGCATTGCGTACCTTTTGCAAATCATGCGGCGCTCCGTGAGAAGGTACGCGATGCGTACCCTACATCGTTGAACCGCGTTGGGTTGCAGGCTTTTTGCAACCCAACATTTACCGATCGGTTTAAGCGCTTGCAGCGACTGCTACGTTTGAACTCTCAGCTGTTTTCCAAGGTGCTTTCACTTGTTTCCAGCAAGGGTTGTTCAATGTCATGTCCATATCGCGGGCGAAGATGGCAAAGCCGTCATAACCGTGATAAGGGCCGGAATAATCCCAAGAGTGCATTTGACGGAACGGAATACCCATCTTTTGGAAAATATACTTTTCCTTGATGCCGGAACCGATCAAGTCAGGTTGGACTTTCTTAACGAACTCTTCAAACTCATAGCCGGTTACGTCGTCATAAATCAACGTCGCATTGCCCATTTCCTTGATAGTACGGTCGTAGTCGTCGTTGTGGCCGAATTCATAACCGGTACCGACAACTTCCATGCCCAAGTCTTCATACGCACCGATAACATGACGCGGACGCAAGCCGCCGACATACAGCATCACGCGCTTGCCTTGCAGGCGCGGTTTGTATTTGGCGATAACCGCATCGTATTCAGCTTGATATTTAGCGATAACTTTTTCAGCGCCGGCTTGAATCGTTTCATCGAATAACGCAGCAATTTTGCGTAATGATTCGGCAATTTTGGTAGGGCCGAAGAAGTTGTACTCAATCCAAGGGATCTTGTATTTTTCTTCCATATGCCGCGCAATGTAGTTCATTGAACGGTAGCAATGGATCAGATTCAATTTAACCTTTGGCGTTTTTTCCATTTCCGCAATCGTGCCGTCACCGGACCATTGGGCCACGACGCGCAAACCCATTTCTTCCAGCAAAGTACGTGAAGCCCAAGCATCGCCGCCGATGTTGTAGTCACCGATCACAGCAACGTCATAAGGCGTAGTTGGCCAAGTATCATCGCCATCACGGTTTTCCAGGACCCAGTCACGAATCGCATCGTTAGCAATGTGATGGCCTAACGATTGGGAAACGCCGCGAAAACCTTCGCAGCGAACCGGCACCACAGGTTTGCCGATGTCTTTGTTGGCTTTTTTGGCGACCGCTTCAATATCGTCGCCGATCAAGCCGATCGGGCATTCCGATTGAATACTGATGCCTTTGTTTAATGGAAACAGTTCTTCGATTTCAGTCATGATTTTGGCCAGCTTTTTATCGCCGCCGAAAACAATGTCCTTTTCGGTAAAATCGGAAGTAAAGTTCATGGTGCCGAAAGTATTAACGCCGGTAGTACCGACATAATAGTTACGGCGACCGGCGCGCGAATATTGTCCGCAGCCGACCGGGCCGTGCGAGATATGGATCATATCTTTAATAGGCCCCCAAACCACGCCCTTGGAACCTGCGTAGGCACAACCGCGAATGGTCATTACGCCGGGCTGAGATTTACGGTTTGAAGTAATGCATTTATTGGATTTTTCCAAAGACTGATCGTTAACCGCCAAGTGCTTGGCGCGATCTTTCCTTGCTTGTTCGGGATAGACTTCAAGCACTTCTTGAATAAGCGCTTCGGTCTCTTCTTTTGTTAGAGCTGCCATGAGTATTCTCCTACTTGTGCCGTGGGTAATCCCCCAACAGACAGGTTTTAGGATGGAAATCGTAGGGTACGCATTTATGCCCCAGAGGGTATCGCGTACCATTTTTGGACTTGCCAAAAGGTACGCGGTGCGTACCCTACGGTTGTTCAGTATTAAGCGGTTGCTTCAGCGGCCGCAGTGATACCGATAATCGATTCGTCTTCCTGATCGATAATACCGAATTCCATCATCAATTCTTCCAGTTCATCCATCGTGATTGGAGTAGGGATAATGAAGTTTTTGTTATCGCGAATTTTCATAGCCAATTGACGGTATTCGTCAGCTTGTTTGGCTTGTGGTTCGTATTCGATAACAGTCATACGACGAATTTCAGCGCGTTGCACGACGTTGTCGCGTGGTACGAAGTGAATCATGGTGGTGCCGATTTTTGCAGCCAAAGCAGAGATCAATTCGTCTTCACGAGCCGTTTCACGTGAGTTACAAATCAAACCAGCTAAACGTACACTGCCTGAGTTAGCGTATTTCACGATACCTTTAGCAATGTTATTAGCGGCATACATTGCCATCATTTCGCCCGAGCAGACGATGTAAATTTCTTGCGCCTTGTTTTCACGGATTGGCATGGCAAAACCACCACACACAACATCCCCAAGTACATCATAAAAAACGAAGTCAAGTTCATCGTCATAAGCACCTTCTTCTTCAAGGAAGTTAATCGCTGTAATTACACCGCGACCCGC
>NZ_JALOCF010000029.1 GCF_023227905.1 Methylobacter sp.
TATAGTGAACAAGAATGGCCAGTCTAGACAGATTAACACGCGAGTAGCTTCAGCAGTGATGGTGAAGACAGCCGAAGGAAAAGAGCGGCGATACACGGTGCCATTAACGGTGAAATGGCATGACTCAGAAAAAACCATTCTCTTCACGCTTAATGACCGTCTGACTATGGCATATCCTATATTGTTAGGTAGGAATTGGCTGCGTGGTCGTTTTCTAGTGGATGTTGAAAAAAACAGTGATGATTAGCGGGCGAAGTTGCCATTTCTACACACCGCACGACATAAGTTTCTGCCCCATGATGACCTAATAATGATTTAGCTTATCCAAAGGAAATGTAAGCCTCCATTTCCTTTGGATGAGCTCGTTCGTTATGAATATCAGTGTAAGTAACAAGTAGCGCCCCTGATATAAGTATGTTACATCTGTTGCTCTAACGGCATCGGTACTACTATCACGTTCTGTTACTTTGCTGTTCAAATACCTTCAATTCAGACTGATACCGGTATCATCCAAAGATAAAAAAGTGAATAGCTGCTATCGACCCCTATGTGTAGTCCCCAACTATGTGTATATGTAATGGATTGGCCTTGAACGAAGCCGTTTAGGGCCAATCGCAACTACACATATTTATAATGATTGAAGAAATTGCATCAACGCATCATCGGTCGGATGATAACGGTACATGGTTGTTTCTGGCTCTTGAAGTCGTGCCAGTGCCTTGTTTTTCATCGCCAAGTCGGCCTCCACATATCGATGGGTAGTGGTCGTACTTTCATGTCCTAACCATAAAGCAATCACGCTAAAAGCCACGCCAGACTGTAGCAGGTGCATCGCTGTCGTGTGCCGAATCGTATGCGGAGATATCTTTCGTTTGGAGAGGCTGCTAACCGTCCGGGCTGCACGGGCGACTGCGATATTGAGTCGCTGCGTGACATTAAATCGCGTCATTGCGTTGCCCTCCCGGTTAGGCAATAAAGCGGCATCTGCACCTAATCCTGGATTACGCTTCAGCCAAGCCCGGATTTCCTGAACTGTTGTTTTCCATAAAGGCGTTGCGCGCTGTTTGCGCCCTTTGCCGCGCAGATGGACGCAGGCGGACTCGCTCATGACGATATCGCCTACCTTGATGCCAATGACTTCGGAGACGCGGGCACCGGTGTTATAAAGCATAGTGAGCAATAGATGATCTCGTTGAGAAGTCCAGGTTTCACCAGGTTGACCTAATATCGCCAGCATTTCCTCACGGCTTAGGAAACCCAGCATGGGACGTTCGAAGCGTTTCATCGGTATGCCCAATGCCTGCTCAATCACGCAAAACGAAGACACATCGCGGCGTGCGACGAATTTCAAGAAAGCGCGCAATGCGGTCAGCCTCAAGTTCCGGCTACGCACTGCATTGTGGCGCTGTTGCTCCAGATGATCCAGAAAAGCCAGTATCAAATCGGGCGTAATGTCGCTGAGATTCAGTGAGGTCGGCACTTTGCCCAAGCGATGCTGTGTAAAATCCAGAAACAACAGCATGGCATCCCGATACGATGCAATCGTCCGTGGACTTAAGGCGCGCTGGGTGACCAGATATTCGGTAAAAAACTGTTGAACCAATGCGGCGAAGGACACCGGTTGTGGCGTTGCTACTTCAGTCATGGCGCACCTCCGCTGCCTGGGTAAAGGCTTCAAACTTATCGGCGGCCACCGTCATGAGTTCCGGGATGCCCGTGAGATACCAATACGTGTTGGTGATCATGGCATGTCCTACATACGTAGACAAAGCCAGCATCTGTTGATCGACATCCAGGCCTTGTGCCTGCCATAGCAATAGGCGACGCACAACAAAGGTGTGTCTTAAATCATGGATGCGTGGACCTTGATGTGCGCCGCGATTGACCCAGCCCAACTGGTCCCGTAGGCTGTTGAAGACGCGATGCACTTGGCGCAAATTCAGCGCCTGTCCAAGACGCCGGCCACGTGAACCGACAAAAAACGGCGTATCCGACGTCACTTCGATAATGCCGTTTCTGAGTAACCGATATTGCTTAAGCGCCTCTACGGTGCTTGGGTGGAGTGGTACACAGCGGGATTTAGCAAACTTGGTTTGCCTTATGGTCAGCGTGCCCGCCTTCAAATCGACATCCCCGTCTAGTAAATGCAGGGCTTCGGATATTCGAAGCCCCGTGGACGCGATTAACCCGAATAGCGTCTCGTAGGTAGCGCCACGTAATCCAGGAATAAATGACGTCAGATGATGGGCGGCCGCCAGTAAATCGATGATTTCTTGTTCGCTATAAATATGCGGTGTCAATCGTTGTCCAGTTCGACCAAAAATGCCGTCGTCTGGTATCTCTGTCCGAGGGTCAAACTGTTGCAGATAACGGCAAAACGAGCGCAGATGCTTCAAACGCCTTGCCCAGGTGGATGGATTGTTGGCGTGACCTTGATCTTGTCTGGCCCAGCCTGCCATCATCTCAACCGTCAGCGGCTCCTGAAGGTTCAGTCTATCGATGTAGCGCGCAAAACTGAGGATCGAATATCCCGGCGTGCGTAAACCAAAGCCCAGACGACGCCGTTCACGCAAGTAATTTTCGGCATGGGTTTCCATGGTGATGGCTGTGTTCATGACGCACCACCGGGCCATGGCAAGGCAACCGCGGTCAGGTTTTTGCTATCGAGTTTGGCGTAAACCAATGTGGTGTTCAGTGAGCGATGCCGTAAGACATCCGCGACTTCTTTGAGGGAACTGCCCGAATCCAGAAGTCTGCTTGCCATGGTATGCCGTAGAAGGTGTGATCGCGTGTAAGGCAAACCCGCTCGCGCATAGGCTTGGCGTATCGATTTTCGGATCAGATCGGGACCAACAGGCTGATCACGGGGCGCGACATTCCGCACAAACACAGCCCGGTTAATGGTGGTTGGCCGTTCGTACTTCAGATAATCGGCAATCGCTTGGCCGGTTGCTGCTGGCAGAGGCATGGTGTCCTCGCGTCGCCCCTTAGTGCCGCGTAGTGTGATAGTCGCAGCCGACCAGTTAATATCATCAAGGCGAAGGTAAGCAACTTCGCTGCTGCGTAAGCCAAGGTCCAGCGCACAATGGACGATGGCCGCTGTTCTGAGTGGCGCCGGCCCGTCATGCTTCAGCGCACCTAACAAGCGTTCGACTTCGCTGTTGGTGAGTGTCTTTGGCAGGGTGGCTTGTTGCCAGTTGGCCGGGAAGCTGGTGACGCCTATCAAATGATGTATTGCATCGCCCAGAGTAGCGCGATAACGAAAATAACAGCGCAATGCCGAAACGGGCATCCCGATACTCGCCGACACAGTGCATCGCGCGCTTTGGCTGGCAATAAATTGGCGAATCTGATCGGGCTTTATAGCCGCAATCACCACGGATCGCCCGGCAAACTGCTCTAAAAGCAAGCAACGAATGATAGCGAGATAGTGCTTACGCGTTCTGGTTGCGAGCCCCCGGACGTGGTTCATGTAGTCATCGAATCGCTGTAGCTCTTCATCTACGGGGGGTAGAGCCTGTGAAGGATCGGCAATGATGGTGTGGGGGCGTAGCAGTGCTAACAAATGCCCCAATGCCGCATGCAAATCTTTGGCGTTACTGAATGCAGGTTTTGCGCATCGACAGTTCGGCAGATGGTCATCAAGAAATCGCTGAGTTAGCGCTTCATCAATGTGTTTAACATCAATGCTATTCTCGGTAAGCCAGTGAGCGAAATGAGTCAGGCCGGCAAGGTAGTTATTAATGGTATTGAATGCATAGCGGCAGTCGAACAAGTGCAGCATGAAAGCATCAACGAAAAGGGCCAATTGGCTTTCAAGCAGCCAACTACAGGTGTGGTGATCAGTATTCATGACAATCTCCTGAGGTGAATAAGTTTTCACTTCAGGACGACGGCAAAACTATGTCAAGCCAACCATCGTTCGTACTGGCCGTAATCCGGTCTAGTCCTGGCTTTCAGGTAGGAGGTATTAGCAAACTACACATAGTTGGGGACTACACATAGGGGTCGCTATGTTAAGCTTAACATAGCGACCCTGAGTTGCCGTTCAAGGTGTTTTCTTGATCGTCTGCTTATTGCCAGATAACGGACGATCCTAAGAACTGTATATTACCCTGCATGAAGAAATATGCAGCTAGAGTTTGAATGAAATTGCTAAATTTATTGTCTAAGTTGATCGTAGAGGATATGATTGGCCCATCTGTCCGCTAGTTAGGAACTGAAAAAATGAGAAATCTACAGTATGAATTCGCTATGAAGAGAGCGATAAAGGTAAGTATGATGTACCTGATCGCTTTAATTATCTTTGCTAGTGAGGCTATAGCAGTAACCCTTCCGAAGTGCGACGCTCCATTCTACGCTGGGCAAGAGTCAATCAAGAATATCGGTAGCAATGTAGCTTTTGCCTACCACTTGACAATGATGGTCAATGAATCTGATAACGGTCGCGTCGCGTATTGCCTGACTCGCTCAGGTATGAGTGAGAGCGGCTTGAGTTTTGGGGTGTCTCAGATGGATTTGCGCACTAACGATAAGGCCTGGCCTGTCTTCGAAAAAATATTGCAAAAAACGGGGGGCGAACAAAAGTCACTCGCATTTGAAGAGGCAGATATCAAGCTAATGAGGACGCTATTGGTCGGTAAGGGCGCGCCAACTGCGAAAGATCTTTTGAAAAAAGATAATCCAAGTATTGAAGCTCTGCTCATACGCGCCAACGATGCACTAAAAAGTAGTTCATCACGTAGTATCATAGATGCGCTCCACGTAGAGCATGTCAAGAACGAAGTTGATTTCATCGCCAGAGTTCAAAAAGACTTAGATACAAGCTCTGTCGGCGGAAGCAAACTATTAGCTAACTCCCTCGCAGCAAAGCTCCTGATTATGGATTTCCATAACCTCTTCGGAAGCATTAATAACAAATTGAAGCCATTCTTGATGACAGGAGAAGCAACAATGATGGGGCATCAAATAAAAATACGCGGCCCTTCAATCTCAGTCAGTGACATCTTACAGTTTGTTCTAAATACAAAACAGGGAGCAGGATGTGAACCTAACCAACGAGCAGAAGTACTACGGCGAATGGGTTACGTCATCATGATTGCCAGAAATAATGGCGACCGGACCGATTGGACATCGGAGGATCGAGAGTTTTTCAATAAAATTTTACCGGATATTCTGAGCAATCCCTGTGTGAATTCTACAGTTGATCTGAGGCACGTTCGCAAACTGACTAATAATTCTTTCTAACGTCTTAATTTATTAAGACGAAGCAGGTTTTTTCGTGGTAATTATACTGCTAAGCACGTGTACAAAATAAACTCAAGATTTACGAGCCATTCATATGCCATCTATGATTGACCGGTTATAGTTCAGACCGTGTAAAAACGCAAAAACAGCGAAAGCGGTGGAGTTATTATGCTAAATTTGAGTGAAGTATCAGTCGTTGTAAAGTCGGCCATTGATAAATTATTCATTTCTGGCTGCTCAGTGGAGCAATTTCTAAATCTGATGGATTTGGCCGTGCGTTTTTACACAGCCTCGGTCGGTAGCGCTCTGTCGCAATTGTATGAGCAAAACCGGCTCAAGCTACCTTCTTTTATGTCACCTGCTTGTGCTCGACAGGTTACTTCCACATAGCGGTCGTCAAGATAAAAAACAGCCTATAACAACCGTCAAAGTTAGACATACAGGCGGAACCACGAAGAACTTGATTTGGTTTTTGTCTAGACTTAGGCAATCTTGGATAATATACAGAAGGAGTCTTGACGTTAATCGTATCGCACTAGTTTAAGAACAAATTCAAATTACCAACTTATATATAACTCACCAATCTTACGGAAAAATAAGACTATGAAGAATTTAGTGCTACCATCAATTCTCTTCTGTATTGCGCTCTCTGGATGCGCTGGCGTAAAGTTTGCCGAAGCTCCTGTAAATGCGGTGATGCCTGAATCGTTCACTAAACGATCTATTTATCCTTCTGCTATTGCTGTATATGAATTTCAAGAGCTTGCTGGAACCATACTATCTGTTGAATCAGGAAAGGACCCCCTAAGGGTAGGCATCTTGCGCTCCTTAAACCAGGCGCCAACCGCCCTTCCTATAACCGAATCTCTAAACTACTACCACTCAAGAATTCAACAAGGTGTATCGGGCGGCGGACAGTACCTCGCCTTTGCGGCTAACTTGTCTGCGGATGCAATGGTTGACTTCGAACTCGATGACATTTCACGAGCTTCAACAGACTACACGGATGAAGTAATCACCAAACTTACTGAGTGGGTTAAAAAACACCCTAAACCAAACAGTAACACCTCAAGATTGTGGGTAAAGAGTGTTGTGCTTACTCGTCAAAAACTCACAAATTTCGTCAAAATCGATGCAAATGCAAGTGGTCAGGTTGGGGAGGTAACAGGAGTTAAGGTAGGTGTTTATCGGAAAGATGAAAACTCAAATCGCAGTACTATATTAGGATTTGACGCCTTTGATATCGACCAGCTTGTAGCGCAAGCCGAGGCTGCACCAGCGGATATCAAAACAAGCAATTCTTTACTTGAGATCACGCGAAGCGTTCAAAAGTTACAAGGACAGCTTCGCTTCGAAAAGTAAAAGCGTAAAAACAAAATTTATAGTTGGAATTGGGAGTTTGGGCATAGCTAAGGCTCTGTAGACTGCAGTTCCTTAATTATCATGTTAGACTAAAAACATCACTTTCAAACAGGACTGGAATTCTTCAATGAAGAAAACACTGATCGTATTTTTGTTACTGGTAGGCTGCGCTACTGAACCAACCACACCAACTCCAACACCATCAAGGTCAGCGCCAACCGAATCAAATCAAACTAAGGTCGATTACCAAAAGGTAATCGCTAAAAGTTCAGGACACAAATGCTATTTAGAATCGTACAAAAAAAAACAAGGTAGAGCCCCTAAGAAATTTTTGCAGGGGCTAATTGCGAACTTCACTGAAGAGGTTTGCTCCCCTTCTGGAGCTTCTGCTGGTACTTTAGGCTCCCCTACAAAAGATGCTCTTGCCTACTACAGATCGCCAGCAAAAATTGAAAATCTCTATGCGTTGATGATCGGCTCTGGTATGCAAGAATCCTCTGGCGGCTATAATTGTGGCCAAGACTCTAGCTTTAATGCTCGTAAAAACAGAACTGGACCGAAAGCCGAAGCAGGAACATTTCAAACGAGCTACGACTCAATTGGAAAAAGTAATGAGCTTGGAAAACTTTACGAAGATGCTAAAGCAAATAAGATTGAGTGCTTTAGCGATCTATATCTTCCCTGCACCGGCATAGACGTAGTATCCAAATTACCTAGATTAAAAAACTGGGGTGAAGGTGAGGGCGTTAATTTTCAAGCACTGACAAAATCATGCCAAGGTTTTTCAGCAAAATATCACTCAATCATGCTGCGAGTGGACCGCGCTCACTACGGGCCAATCAATTCAAAAGTCGCCGAGATTATGCCCTCGTGTGTAGAGATGTTCTCTGAACTTAAAGACTACATTTTAGCAAACAAAGAAATCTGTGGAATGCAATAACCAACAATTTATCCAGACAACAATTCATAGCTCCAAAAATACTTAAAGGACGGATTGCGCCGAAAAATAAAGGCATTCGAACCAGCAACTGTTAATTGAAAGCTGCATGGCTTTAAAGTCCCAGTAGGTTTAATTTCGGTCAATTCCTGGATAACATAAGCCGGAATCGACCGAAATCGCCTATATATCCGATTTTGCGTTTTTACACGGTCTGGACCCCTTTAGCAATCTCTGGATCCTTAGCAATCAAAGGATTATGTTTTTAAAATGTAGTTTCTGGGGGATAATTGGGTCATTCAAAATTTGGCTTTGGAATTATCCCGATTTGTTTATTATGCCAAAAATGAGCGTTATCCCGCTAAATATCTTAGCGTTTCAGGATATTTTTTGAAATTGCATTTGCAATAGACTGAGTGTCGGCGTAAATATACCGACTTGGATAATAACTTGTTGATCATCTTCGAATGAGCAAGGAAGCTGGGGGGCAATCCTCACAATAGAACGACATTTTCACGGACTCGTATGCGCTCGGGTTAGTTAACTTGGTATTTCTAGACAATAGCAGGAATGCGGTCCCATTTGCGTGGCTCCGCGACTGCGCGTGTTTCGAAGCCACTATGGACACGTCCTTACATGTACTTGACACGGATCAGAAGCTGTGTAGACAGCGCAGCACTGGATCTTATAACAGAGTTGAATAAACCTTTTTTGGACTAATCAAACCGGGGGTGATAATAATGCGTGTCTGTTCCTATTGCGTCATCGTGTGGTTTTCTCTGGTTGCGGCCTCTCTCTCCGTTCAGGCACAGGATGTGCGCTCGACGGCGTTGCCAGTCGGCTCCGGATCGGGCCAGATCGGACTCATCATGAGTCCCAACGAGGAATGCCGTGGTCCGGCGACTGTCACACCAGCAAGCGCGGGCAGACTGGCGGTTCTTGATAAGGTGAACCGAAAGATAGTCGTCGTCGGTGGGCTCGCCCCTGAGGATATTCCACTCCCCGAAGACCTCGTCGAGCCTGCCGACCTCGTTGCAACCACTCGTGGATACGTAGTAGTGGGAACGCTCGGCGATGTCGTTCTGATCGATGAAAAGGGAAGCGTCCTCGCCCGGAAGAAAGAGGCGCACAACCCTGAGGCCGGCGCGGTTCGTCTGGTTGCCCTAGCGGCGGGCGGCCTGGCTCTAGAAGACCTTAGTGGCAATCGTATACAGGTCAGCCTGGATCCGGCACAGATTGGAGATCTCATCGAACCGGGCTTGGCTACCGCCGGGGCATACACTCGAACCGAACTCACCCCTAATCAGGCCACCATTACAAGCAATGTGATATCCGGCCCGCTCGCATCGATTACCCTCACGTCCTCCATGCGAATTGTCAATGTCCGCGTCATGTGGGCCAAGGAGGGCGAAGGAGCATTGGTCTCTTTACAAGAGAGCCGTCAATTACCTAAGGAGGCTACCTTCGTGCGCCTTATCTCTCTTGATGCCAGCGGGCGCCCTATGTCCGAGACATATCTTGGATGGGAGGTCTTTGCTTGCGAGACCCGGCGCCCATTCGCCCGACTTATCGATGGGAGAGTCGTTAGCCTCGCATTTCGCGGAAAAAATGAACTGGCGCTAGATGTGCTCTCGTTCGAACCCATGGGAAAGTCGACACCAAAGGAGTTGGATCAGCACTCAGATGCGACCCTGATCTCTAATGACGAGGATGTGTTTAAAAGACTGGAGAGCCTGAACGGGACCCCGAGCGTGAGTCCGATTGCCCTAAACCCGATTAGTCGCACAAGCATTCTGCTACGAGGTCATGCACCTTTAACGATCAAATGGCCACTCAAGGTAGCGAACTTCAGTCATTCCAATATCAACAACCGCTGCCGTCCGCTCACAGATATCTGGCACCGCCCCCCACGTCTTAATGCAATGCTTGACCATGAAGTGACAGCAATCCCTTATAGATGGGGGGGCTATTTTAGCAAGCTTGAGGATTTCAATACTCATCTGGCCAGCGGCCGACTTGCAGGCGATGACTGTACCTGCCGGAATGCGAACTGTGTTCATCCAAAAGCAACTGGGATGGACTGCTCCGGCTTCATCTCGTACGCATGGCAGACCGGCAACTATTACACAACGGTGAGTTTGCCACGCCTCGAAATTAGCACTTCGGTGAGTTGGTCCGACCTTGCACCGGGCGACATTGTCAACAAGGCGGGGAGCCACGTGCGTCTTGTGGAGTCGATCTCCCCGGGGGCTAACGGGCGCGTCGTAACAGTGATCGAGTCGGCGGCGAATGAGTCCTGCGGCGGTGTCTGCCGTAGATCCTATCTCGAGAGCGATTTGCGGCAGAGGGGATACAAACCACTGCGGCGTCGCAACCTGACGAACTGATGGGAACTGACATGCTGAGAGTCGTACTATTGTTGTGGCTCCTGCTCGGTATGGCCATTAAGGGGCAGGCGCAAACGCCTGACTCCTCTTGCATCTTCGCAGCTAATGGGCCTGCGACCGTGTACATCGAGTACAGATATGTCACGAGTGAAGGTGAAGGACTCGAAACGGGCAGTGGGTTCATCATCTCGCCTGCCGGACATGTCATTACTGCTGCTCATGTCGTGAGTCCCCGCATCAAGGACGTCTCGGTACAGTCCTCTAAGGTTTCCGTTCGCGTAGGCGGTCGGTTGAACCCGGCGGTTGAGGCAACAGTTCCTGTCCGCGACTCTTCGGTCGACTTGGCGCTTCTGCAATTACCTACACGGCCCGGTACAAACACCTGGCCGACCGTTGATATCGGAAACCAAGTCACCCTCCCGATCGGCGCAGGCCTAATCGGCTTAGGCTTCGGGTCTACCGGAGACCTCGCCGTTGTACCGGCGGGTGAGAAGACTGCGAACAACACCATCATCGATGGCCAGTTGAAGCCGTGGTGGCAGACAAACTTGGCGCTCAATCCGGGAAACAGCGGCGGCCCAATTTTCGGACAGCTTGGGACGGTAGTCGGTGTTGCTGTCGCAAAGAACGACGGCGCGCAGTTAGTGACCTATATAATCCCAATCTCCCGGGCTCAGCATCTCATCGACGCCGCCGCTGTGGCTTCGGCGCAGGCAGGGGGGCGATGCGCGGTTTTTCCGGAATGCCGGCACGCCAGTCATGAGATTCAGGGGTACACCGTTGACGATTTCAAAAGCAAGTGGGGCGATTGGCGGAGCGGAGGCTACAATAGAGGTGCTTTTTGTAATGACTTTCTTGCCGAATTGCAGTTGACTTATCCTGCTTCAACCTTCACCTTCGTCAGAGATGATGAACAGAGCCGGGATACCCAGCCTCCTTTTCGAGTAATCGAGTATCGCTACTTTTGCGAGTTTCAACGGCGCGAAAACCCCATTTACGAATTGAAGCGAAGCATCGCCTGCCTGCAATAACGGGGACTATGCATTAGCACTTTTGCCTATATCGGTATAAACGCCGAGGAAAAGCCTCGGCTGGATGCAGCGAGCCTGTGTCCGCCGGAATACCTGGAAGCGAAAACGCCCAACCCGTCTTTGAGCTGACCGTCCAGCAGCGTCGCTTCGCGCCTCTGTTATCGGCAGCTTAATTCTAGCGTTAAATGTCTGCTCTTGAGCCTTTACCCGACTTTTACTGAGATTTATTGATCGTCCATTTTTGGCCGAACTGAGACCGTCAGTGCCAATTCAAACGAAGGTTTTGAAGCTGTCAGATCAAGTTCATATTTTTACAAATATGATCAACCCGATAGTGGTTAGCTGCTGGAAAATTTAAACGCTCTTTTGTTGTAAAATTAGTAAATATTCCACGCTCTTTAACAGGCCACGGCATCGGTTACCGAGGAAATCAGCGTAGGCGAGACCTCGGTACCGTACATTTCTGCCAGATGCGCCTGAATCTCCCGGACCGTCATGCCTCGGGCATACAGCGACAGGATCTTGTCGTCGAAACCGTTCCAGCGGGTCTGGTGCTTGGGGATAATCTGAGGCTCGAAACTGCCTTGGCGATCACGAGGGATTTCAAGCGGTAGCTCACCGAATTCCCCCTTGAGGGTTTTCTTGGATTTACCGTTGCGGGTGTTGCCAGCCGGATTGGCAACCGGTTCATGCCGGGCGTGACCGAGGTGATCGGCCAGCTCAACTTCAAGGACTCGTTCCACCAACCGCTTGGTCTACTGCTTTAAAATTCCGTGTTCACCCATCAGGTCTTCGGGTTTCTTGTAATTAGCCAGCAGGCTGTCGATTAATTCATTGCTTACGGTCATTTCTAACTCCTTGCTAAAGTACTGGCAGTTTCCCGCCAAATGACCGTTTACACAAAAATTCTTACACCCTCGGAAAGCTGAGTATTATTGATTATTTGGCTTTCTATAATGGTCAGCGCGCACACTCAAAATTAGGCTATCAATCCCGCTGGAATTTGAGCGGGAATTCTACAAGAAGACTGCTTAAGAAAGTGTCCGGTTTTATTAGGCCATTACACTCTTTTCAAGAGCGGTGTCAGGTCAAGTATGTACTAATATAGTTTTAATCACACCTAGTAAGTCAAGTTCTTCGTCTTTTTCACTCTATTTTCACTCTATTTTAATTTGCAACTGCATCAGTTCGAGTTTAAATGTTCACACCTAGATAATAATTTGTTAGGCGTCAAGTTCAGCATTATTCGTGAACGGTAGACGAACCGGCATAAATGAATGACCTGTCAACAGGAGAATTAAGATGATCATCAGAACTCGGCTACTCATTGAGAGAGTCGTCATCCTGTTTTGCTTACTCTCGAGCGCTTTCGCAACAGCGAAAGATTACGACGAGTTTCAGCTCGGTAAACTAGAAGGTAAGCTTATTGTTCAGTGGATCGGACCTGATCAGTTTCTTTTCATTCCTGACAGACAGAAGCCACTCAAATTTACTCGTAGCAACGGCAGCGTCATTCAGCCCGGTCGAATGTTAACCGATGGAGGGTCTATCCCTCGCCCGATTTGGATACTGAGGAACTACTCCCCTTGGGGTTACGCACCTGCGTTCATTGTTCACGATTGGCTCTTCGATATGAAGCACTGCAAGCTGCCTGGGTACGAGGCTTTCTCACATCGTGATGCAGCCGATGTCATGGCGGAAGTCATGAAATCGATGATGGAGACCAAGCTTGTCGCAGTTGACAAGGCGACATTATTCTCCATGCACCTCGCTGTCAGTTCGCCGATCGCAGAGCGGCTGTGGAAGGAGGGGAAATGTGTTCCACCACCGGCGGACTTCGGAGCAAAGAAGCCCATTGCTGAGTATGAACTTGACTTCGATAAATAAAGCGCTATGACTGACCGATGGTTAACAGTTCTGCTATCTTCTTTTATACTCAGCGTATCCGCCTATGTCACAGCCAGTCCTGACGCGGTACAACAGTCCAATCACGTTTCACTTACTTCGGGATATAAGTACCAGTCTGACATAGCTGGATCCGCGTATGAGTGGTTGGAAGAACAGCAACGACGTGCTTATGGGAAGTCGCAAAAACCTCCGTCTCTTTCCGATCTACAGCGCATAATAAAAGCACTGCCTAGGCGCGAAGAATGGGAATCAGCTAGCGATATTCTAAGTGCCGCAAAGTTGGAAGAGGTGACACTTCCAACCCGTTACGAGGAGATTGGTGCCTACTTCCTGACACAGAACATTTCCCAGAGCGTCCGCGATGCCATAAGGCGCAAAACACAGGCTGAAAAAGTCCCTATGATTGTATGGGGCACGCTCCCCACTGGCGAGGTCAATGCCGCGGCACAGAAAATTGGCGCTGAGAATCTTGTAATCCTCAATCGCGGTCTGTTCACGTTTCTCTATGGCACGCTCTTAACCTCTGATAGAACAATCTCTATCACAGAAGTAGAGGGCAACGTATCTCTGAATTTTTCAGAGAGTGAGTTCCATCGCGCAGTTTCTGAAAATTCGTCGCTAACCAACGACTTCACCAGAATATTAGTTGCCTTCGCAAATCGGTCCGATGTTCCGGACATTGTGTTTGCCACGAACCACGAGGCGCCTTTAGTAATAAGGCAGCTTAATTCAGTGGAACGTTTCATCGTTGCACACGAGTTTGGACACGTACTATCTGGCGACACTCAGCGTGGGTTAAGGATGCTTAGCCTGCCAGAAGCAACGGGAGGGGGTTGGAGACAGGTTGAATCCAGCGCTCTAGATTGGTCGCAAGAACTGAAAGCCGATGCAATTGGGATAGAACTTGGCGCTTTAGCAAGGACGCGTGATGAGTCAGGATCAGTAAGTGCTCAAGTTCCATTGTTCGAAGTAATCTCAGCCTATGCACCGATACTCTTCTTGACTATTGCCGACGCACTAGAGGACGCGACCTTCTGCAACGGCAGCGGGCAGGGAACGAGAGACATGCTTCCCAAAGATGTAGTTGAGAGATTGGTCGCAAAGGCTCAGGCTGCACGAGAAAGCAATGAAGCCCCTTCTCACGATGACGCAGACGTCAAGAGACTTGGATGCCGTCTGCGGAGCCATCCTCCCGCATGGCTTCGAGCTGAATTAATCGTTTCTAGCGTTGATAAGAAATTCAATAGACCGCCGCTGCGACCGTCAGAAGATGCCCTACTCGCAAAGGCACTCATCAGCAACACTCAAGCGCTAAGTAGGTTTGTGCGGAATCGGGTTCAAAGCGAACTTATATCAAGCGCTGAAAATCGTCCAGGACATACCCCACCGTGACGCCCAACACTGCAGTCAACCGGACGCCCCGCAGAAGCGGCGCACCGGTTACCTTGAACGTTAGACTGTCGAATTACTTAGGTTGTTCTCACAACAACCAGAATGGATGAGGGTAATTTCCGAAGCAATTATGACGGTAACTTCGAAATTGCAAGTTAATAGCTTGAAATGCTAGAACTAATAAGGTTTCGTTAGATATGTAAACCGTCCTCGTACATATGCTGATATTCCAAAATTAGAGGGCTTATAATTTAGGAGAACATTATGACAAATTTTATAGTTACCGTAGACAGTCTTTATTTACGTGATGCGCCTAAAAAGGATGGAAGTGAAATAATTGGTGTATTGCACAAAAATGATATTGTTACATCAGTAGGGCCTAATAGTGGAAATTGGGAAAATGTTAAGACGGCAGATGGTAAAACAGGCTGGGCATCAAATGCGTATCTGCAAGTAACGGATGAAACTACTAAACAATACTTTCCATGGTTTGAAAAAGCCATTGAAGAATATAACAAACATATTAAAGAAATAGCAGGTAGTGGTGATAATTCCCGTATCGTTGAGTATTTGCGCTCAACCGATCTTGGTAGTGTTTCTGCAAAAAATGATGAAACTCCTTGGTGTTCAGCATTTGTGAATTGGTGTGTTGAGCAATCAGATAAACAAGGAACGAATTCAGCGTGGGCGCGTTCTTGGTTGACATGGGGTAAAGAAACGGAAATGCCTATTAAAGGTTGTATCGCTGTTTTTAAACGGCCGCCTAATCCTTCTTCTGGGCACGTTGCCTTTTTTGTTTCACAAACTAATACTCACGTTAAAGTGCTTGGTGGTAATCAAAGTGATTCAGTAAGTATCACTGCATATCCTGCCGATAGATTACTTAGTTATCGCATTCCTAACTAATTTGATTGGATGTGCATTATGTATCCCTTTTTACTTGCGCTGCTCCTTCTCAGCAGTTTGTTAAGTAGTGCGGCGACGGCAGATGTTATTGGCATACCTGTCATGGTGGGCGGTGAAAAGAACTTAGATGCTTGTACGGGATTGGGTATTGTTTTTGGACTTAATCCTCAAAGCGATAATTTTCTTGCAGTGCGTTCGGGGACAAATAGCCGATATGCCTTGATTGATAAACTGTATGAAGGTCAGCAAGTATTTATTTGTCAAACGTCAGCAGATGGTAAATGGTTAGGTGTGGTTTACAGTCATAATAAAAATGCTGATTGCGGAGTCAATAGCCCGATAAATCCTGCTCAAGTCTATTCGGGCCAGTGCAAATCAGGTTGGGTTTATGGGCGGTGGATTAAAATTGTTGCAGGATGATTAATCAAATTTATCTGCCTTTTTTGTGGGCGATTGTTTAAGTTTGGGTGAACATATCTAGCCCAACAAGCCAGTCAAAGGGACGCGCCGCCCAGTGGCGGTTTTGGAGTTTCGTTTTTTATCAAGGCCAGGCGGCTTCGCTTAAGCCCACTGAGGCGGTGCGTCCCTTACCGTAACGTTAGATTTTCTTCGGAAAAGAAAAAGGAGAATAAGCAATGCAAAGTGTAATGTGGTTAATGTTGTTGGACGAAGCCGCTATCGCGGAGAACACCCCGCCGAACAGCCACCCGATAAAACAATTAAAATTTAACCTCAAGCCTCTCAACCAGAGGGATCGTTTAGCATTAAATAATGAGGTTACCCAACAATGACATCATCCGAAACAGAGTTCAAGCAAAACTATCAAACGCATCTTAAACACCTTAAATGTTGGCACCGATTGAAAATTGACCAGGGAGAATCTGTATAGCGTACTCTACAGCATTGGAATAGTCGACCAGACTGAGTTGTAATGGTCAACAAAAACTGGACACTTTCTTAAGCAGTCTTCTTATAGTGGAAAACGGCACCTAAATTTTTCCACTTTTATAACAAAAGAGCTCTTAAATTTTCCATCAACTCCCGCTATCATATTGATAGTATTGCATATGCTAATTTTTTAACTGGGAAATTCAACGCTGTTTGATGACAAATATTGAAAGCCATTTTCCACATTAAGACATTAAAGAGTTTAGCGTGAAAAAAACTCCCACAGAGCTAACTGCTTCGACTCTGTAGTATATATTCAAGTCCCTGAATGTTTTTTTTCGGTTGATAAAAATTATGTGAGAAGCAATGAGAAAATACAGATCCCAGGCATCTTCAAATCAACAAAGCAGCATAACTGGCTCCTGCAGTTACGTTGGCAGCATGATTGACACCACTTTCATGTTCTATGGCAACTGAAACAATCTTGCCTTCAGTAACTGCTGAATGGACTGTACTTATATGGGAACATCAAAGTTCCCGATTGAAGCTTATCGAACGTATTGTATCAAAATGTAGGGCAAGGCCTCTTTTGTTGGAAGGCATTACATCTATTGATAACCTGCAATTTTCTCCCTCTTGTTGTTTGGCTATCGTTGCACTAGAAACATGTCCAATAGAAGATACCCTTGGCTTGAATATTATTCGCCGCCTCAAAGAACACGGTTTTTTTGTGATCTCTCATGAGCAGGATGCTGATTCTTGGATCTTAAGTGAGCGTTGCCGAGCATTATTAGTTGGGGCCGCTTGTGTGCTCGACAGCGGCAAAACTGAATTTACTGAGGATTTGCAACGCACACTCATGGGGATGTTGGAGCGAAAAGAGCGCGAGCAGAAGGAAGAAAATAAAATCAGGAATCTCATGAATACTTTCAGCATTGCCGGGGAAAGCGAGGTTATGTTGTCCATCTTCCGGCAAGTTATTAAGATCAGTCCACTCAGCGATTTGCCCGTTCTAATTACAGGCGAATCGGGAACAGGAAAAGAACTCATTGCTCGTGCCGTTCATCGGCTAGATCCGAAACGTAGTAAGGGACCCTTCGTTGCTATCAACTGCGGAGCAATTAGTCCTAGCGTGGCTGAGAGTGAATTGTTCGGTCACAAGCGAGGAGCTTTCACAGGCGCCGATCGGGATCGGAGCGGACTCATTCGTTCTGCGCATGGTGGGGTACTTTTTCTCGATGAGATCGGCGAGTTAAAAGTAGATCTGCAGGCGAAGCTATTGCGAGTGCTTCAAGAAAAAAGTGTTCTGGGTGTAGGCGATGATCAGGAAACTTCTGTTGACTTTCGAATTATCGCCGCTACCAATCGTGATTTGGCATATGAAGTGGAACAAGGAGAGTTCCGTTTAGATTTATTTCATAGACTTAATGTGCTATCTATTTATTTATGTCCGCTAAGGGAAAGGACCGCCGATATAAAGCCGTTAGTCGAGTACTTTCTGACCAAATACCGGACTATTACAACCGCAGACATTCTTTCGGCGGATCGAGACTTTTTAGAGGCTATGGCCCGGTTGGAACTTCCAGGAAACGCAAGAGAATTAGAAAATCTGGTACGACGAGCATTAGTAAACAAACTGGATGGTAATCCACTTGGGCTATCCGATTTGCCTGCCGAGATTTTGCAACAGTTGTGTGAGCGGCATGAATGCCAAGCGAAGCCTGCGCTATGCTACGAGATCCAGAAGGCATTGAAATCCGGCCAGCCATCGCCTCTAGAACTTAATTCTCTTATCCAGTGGTTGGACTCGAACGGATGGGATCTTGCCCATGCTCTGGATTACTGTGAGCGTTTGATACTCGAAGCCGCATTGCATCAAGCGCATGGCAATCAGACAGAGACCGGTTGTCTTCTCGGAATTACGCCACGTAGTGTCTACAACAAGCTTAGAAAGCATCATCTCGGCCACTGATCCAATTTTTACTCAGAAGCTGTTTTGAGTGAGTTTCCCCACTGGACAGCCGTGTTTATCATTTTTACCATTGGTCGTGTAACGGTACCTGGAGATGTCTCCACGACTTGCTGCGATCAAGGTTGCAGCAAAAATTGGGCCGGCGCACACAGCCGACCTCCAGTTCGGTTGGATGATCAGAGCGTTAAAGGGGCGGCAACACTGAGCGTAAGTGACTACGATGCAAGGAAAAAATGGCAATTGACGCAAGCGCCACCTGTTGGTCGATACGCTGGGTCTACTGTTAGTCGTCAGGGTAACCGTTGCCAGTGTTCAAGACCGCGATGGAGTCCCGCTTGTTGCTATGAAACCTGCCTGGTAGTGATAAGAGGCTGCGGAAGATTTGGGTGGATGACTGCTATAGCAGGCGATTAGTGTAATGTGGCGCTGACTGTTTCAAGTTTTGCCTGGCTGTCGTATTACGTCCAAAACAAACGCGTGGCTTTGCTTTGCTGCCCTAGGCGCTGGATCGTCGAAAGAACATTCGCTTGATTAAACCAGTCGCGTTGTCTCAGTAAGACCTACAAACGACTGATTCGCATCGACGAAGCTTGGATTTACATCACCATGACTCGCATCATGTTGAATGGTTAGGCTTGACGCAATAATTTCCAAACAGCTTCTCAGAAAAAGTTTTCCGGAAAATGACTTCCCTCCCGGAAAGACCTTTCATTTTACGTTCGATTCTGGCGTGGCGCCTAAGAAGAAAACTACCCTAAAAAGCATTGTTTATCAGTAGCTTCCTGACGTGGATCGTTCTGTTCTGAACATGGCACATATCGTGCTCATTAAGATAATGAAGAAAGTGGAAAGCACTGTTCAAGAACAATGAGAACCTTAACAGATATGAAAAACCAGGTAGTGCATTTCAGGGTACATGATATCTACCTTCCGGCTATTCAAGAAATACTGAACGTGCTGCATGGAAATGACATTTTAGAAGGAAAAGTCGTTGATCTTACCGACAGTGGATTGCAGAAAAATGCTTTTGCTGTAGTGAAGGTGGAAGGAGTAAAGAATTTTGTCATTGTTCCGTTAGAAAGGGTTATCGATCTAGTAAGTGGTGATGAAACCTAGCATGTCGAACTATTTGAAGAGGGAATAAACGCTCATGTTTACTGCATTACGTGCAACTAGCCTAACACTAGCCAATAGTATCCGCGTTCGACTGGCGTCCGATCCAATCTTGGCGCTTTTATTCAATCCAGCAAGTGCCGGAAACATGGTTGTCTCGTTGAATACACCTAAGGAGTTGACAGAAAGAAATATAGAAGGCGTCTCTGTATGGTTATACAGAGTTATCAGAGATGCAGAACGTTTAAATACACCCCCTATGCGGCGCGATTTTAACCAAATTGAGAGTACACCATTGCCAGTGTGTCTTCATTATCTGATAACACCCATTGTTAACACGACAAACGCAGTGGTGGATCCTGGAACAGAACAAGTGATTCTTGGAAAGATCCTGCAGATATTTCATGACCATCCCACTCTCCGAGGCTCAGATCTTCAAGACGATTTCGAAGGAACTGAAGTCGAATTAAACGTTTGTCTGGAGTCATTGAACCTGGAAGAGATTACAAGAGTTTGGGATGCCCTGGAAGGCTCTTATCAATTATCCGTTTCTTACGAGGTAGGCGTTGTTAATGTAGATTCGGCAATGGAGCCGGAAAGGGTCAGTCCGGTGATCGTTGTCATGCCGGAGTCTGGAGTCATTGTTTCATCAACACCATAATTGGGATAGAGAAGATGACACGCCGAGTCGAAACAGTAAATAGTAAAGTATCTGTCTTTTCCCCTGACGATCCTCAACCTCTAGGTCAACGTTTCTGGGCAGTTGTCCGCGCAAAGGTTATCGATGAACTGACAGGCCAACCGCCTCTCAGCGCAATCACTATCGAATCCGATGCCCTCCATTTGGTTCCGCGCGTGGCAAGTGATGGTTTAGTAGGACTGGTCGGCATCCCTCAACAGGTTTTCCCAGCTCTGGTTTCGCAAAAATACGACTTAATGTTGAAGGTGAAGGCACAAGGCTACATACCCGGTAAAACATCGTTTTCTATATTGCAAGATACCAATTTCCCAGGCAATTTTACGCCGCCTCAGCCAGCAGATGTGGCCCTTCATAGGGAACCCACCGTAATTGCGGGGAGAGTGGTTAGGGCAAGTGGGAATACTACAAAACCGCTTTCCGGGGCGGTCGTTAGAGTTACCGGAATCTGGAGAAAGCCTCCACCTGCCAATCTGGTTATTGCATCTAGCCCGCCTAATTTAGTTTCCCTGCATCCACGGCTTTACTCCGGCCGAGGCGGCGCTATTGCGGGGCAGCTTGAACTTCGAAACTTGCAGCCAATCTTGGGCGACGATAAGTTCCTGTTGGATGATGTGTCCGAGGACGCCAATCCCATTCGACTGTCGAATCGACAGAACTTGAACCTTGGCAACATCTTATTGATCGATTCCGATAAACCGGATATCGCGGAATACATAGCGATCAAAACGATCGCTGGAGCCGGCACGTTGACTCAGCCGGCCGTTATTATGCTGGATCACCCTTTGCTGCATGCGCACCGAAAAAATGCACGGATTCAGAAAGTCAATCCACAATCCTTAGGGCCTCAAAAACAGTTCACTCAAGAAGCCCTTGCGGACGATACCTGCGTATTTTTGAACAATGTGACCGGCCTTACAACGGGGAATCAAGTCAAGATTTTAGGTGGGCCTAACACCGCTGAATATCATCGGGTGAGCCTATTTTCGACGATTAGCGATGCAGAGGGATATTATCGGCTACCACCGCTGAGTCGTGTCGCTCAGTTGAAGATCCGTGCACAACACGGATCGTTGACGCCAGTTCAGATGGAGTTTCGTCCCGATTATACCCTTCATGAAAATCGACTGGATTTTATATTACGATGAATCACGAGTTGCTTAAAATCTACAATGGAGAGCCGCTATGCCTGAGTATCTAGCCCCAGGAGTTTACGTCGAGGAAATCGATACCGGTAGCAAACCGATTGAGGGAGTAAGCACCAGCACGGCAGGGATGATTGGTGTTACGGAAAGAGGGCCAGTTAATGTTCCAATCCTCATTACCAGTTACGGCGAGTACCGACGCTGGTTCGGTGAAAGGCTCAACAAAGATCTATATGGAGAGCACCGTTTTCTGCCGTACGCCGTCGAAGGTTTTTTCACCAACGGCGGCAAGCGATCGTATATCACGCGCGTACTCTCTACAAATGCAGCGTCCTTGGCTCGCACATTGCTATTCATGCAGGAGGAAGGCGTGCCTACCGCCACTCTGCTGACCCGAGCCCCCAGTTTCGCGAACGATGTGCTGTTTGTTTGGGCTGGCGCAGTGGGGACGATCGTTGCGAAAGATTGGGTGCGCATCGGCACTGGTTCGGACGCCGAGTATAGCCAAGCAGTGGCGCCGCCCACTGTTTCAACTACCAGCATAGTGACCGGCCTTCCCTTGTGGCGCTCCCATCAGGTGGTGGCGAATAACGTCGAGAACTACAATACTCTGCCTACCGTCGCCGTGACACGTACGTTAGTTGGCGGACATAATGCCAGCGCGACTTCCTTGACTATCACGGGAGCTAGCGGTGCTGTCGTCGTTCCTGATCGCTTGATTCAAATTGGCAAAGCCGGACTATCATTTACTAACGAGGAGCTAATTTACATCCGTAGTGCTGTCGACTTAGGTGATGGAAACTGGCGAGTGGAACTCGACACATCTTTGCAACTCGATCATGCCGACGGCGAAGAGGTTCGTGTGCTTAATGCGCTTCCATCACCGCCTTCAAGCGTTACGCAACTGACGAGAGACGCAGTCGGTGGCGATACAACTCTGGTAGTCACTGCCAACTCCACCTTCGCCCCTAAGGAATTCGTCAGAGTCGTCGAGGGTACGCGGGGCGAATTCCGCCGAGTCGGCGCTGTCCATGCCATCGCCTTCGGAGTATCTCTCGTTTATGAAGCACGCGGCGGCGCCTACGTCGAGCATGTGACGCGAGCTGATAGCGGCGTCATTAGTGTCAAGATCCTCGATGCATTGGTCAATGCAGGTGCTATGGCGCTGCTAGTCGACAATCGCCAAGGACTATCAATCGGTCAAGTGCTGCGGGTCGGCGCACCTAATGATCCCGATGTGGAATACGTCGTCATTCGCGATCTGCCCAACAGATCGGGCACCAGTCCCGATCCGGGACGCATTGTATTGGAAACGCCCCTCGCCCACGCTCATGGTGGTGCATCGATCGCCTCGCGCCAAATCATTGCCGTTCAGGTTATTACCACGCAGGCTGAAGCCGCTACTATCATCCACGAGTTGAACACATCGGCGACGAGTGGTTTGATCACTGCGTCGTTATTGACGGTAGCACCGACAATCAACGACTTGATTCGCATCATTGTGCCGGGAACTGTGCCAGTCTATCTACGCTTAGTTGCACATAAAGCACTCACTGTACAGCAGTTGAAACTGACTGCCCCACTACTGCAACCGCACGCCGCGCCCCAGCCCGTCGTCGAGCGGCATGAACTCATGATGGTGTTCGCCCTCGATCCGGGCGTTTGGGGCAACCGCTTACGCATAGCCACACGCCGCGAAACAACGCCTTTGGTACGCAGCCGGATCCGTAATGATCCATCGGGCATTCAAGACCCGATCCATATCCGCCTGGACTCGGCCGCTGGCGTTGAAATTGGCACCATTCTGAGTCTCACGGACGGCCAGGGCACTCCCATCGACATGCCTTTTAAGGTGGATTCGATTGACCGGCAGAATGGGTATTTATTGACTCTGAATACTGCACTTCCCGCAGTAGCAGCCTTAGGTATGGCCGTCGTCTCAATCGAGTTTTCCCTGAGCGTGTTCCTGTTGCGCCAGCTCGATCCCGCCCAACCCAGTCGTAACAACCAGATTCTAGACGCCGAGACCTTCCGTAATCTATCACTGGATGACCGGCACAGCCGTTACGTCCATCACGTGATCGGCACAACATGGGTATCCGGCGCATCAGACGACAAGGATGGTCGTCCGCTGCGGCTGTCTGACCGCCGCTCCGAGGGAGAGTCAGTTTATGTTCGAGTTAGGGACCGTGCCCAAGATCTGGTAGAACCGAACCGCACCAATATCTTGCACAGCATCCGTCTCGGGCCGGAGTTTCTGGTGGATTTGGTGAACGGACGGCAGGAATCTGCCCGACGCGTGCTAATCGATGGCGACGATCAGATTGGCACACTCATCGAGAATGACTATATCGGGCAGGATGATCCCAACCCGGAAAACCGCACTGGTCTACACAGCCTACGGAATATTGAAGAGATCAGTATCGTTGCCTGTCCGGGCCAAACAAGCCTGCAAATTCAGAATGGGCTGATTAACCATTGCGAACTGATGCGCTACCGTTTCGCAGTACTAGATGCTCAACGGCCTCCAAACGATACACTTGCCGATGTGCAGAATCAGCGGCAACAGTTCGATACCAAGTACGCTGCCTTGTATCATCCCTGGCTACTGATTCCCGACCCTTATCCGACCAACTTGGCCCATATCGCGGATTATCCGATTCCGCCGAGCGGCCATATGCTTGGCATCTACGCCCGTACCGACATCGAACGCGGCGTTCACAAGGCGCCGGCTAATGAAGTGGTGCGAGGGATTTTGGGGTTACAGCGTCTGCTGAATAAAGAGCAGCACGATATCCTTAACCCATATCCTGTCAATATCAACGTTATTCGCGACTTCCGTAACAACAACCGGGGAATACGGGTCTATGGTGGGCGCGTCATCACCAGCGACTCGGATTGGAAGTATGTCAATGTCCGCCGTCTGCTGATCTTTATTGAAAGCTCCATTGATAAGGGATTGCAGTGGGTTGTCTTCGAACCCAATGCAGAACCTTTGTGGGCTCGAGTGCGCCGTTCCATCTCCAATTTCTTGACTTTGGTTTGGCGTAACGGCGGACTTGAAGGCACAAAGGTGGAGGAAGCATATTTTGTGAAGTGTGATCGCACTACGATGACGCAGACGGATATCGATAGCGGCAGGTTGATCGTAGTGATTGGGGTGGCTCCGGTAAAACCCGCGGAATATGTCATCGTCCGCATTGGCCTTTGGACCGCGCATGCGGATGATTGATGGATAAGGTTATTGGAGGTAAAGAACATGGCAACGGGTGAACGTAGAGATCCTTACCGCGCATTTAACTTTCAACTCGAGATAGATAATGTTCCGCTCGGCGCCTTCAGCGAATGCAGCGGACTGACTGCCGAAGGGGATGCTGTCGACTACCGCGAAGGAACTGATCGCCAGCCCAATGTGCGCAAGTTAGTCGGGTTGCGAAAGTATACGAATATCACCCTAAAGCGCGGCTATACTCAAGATAAGTCGTTGTGGGCGTGGTATACCAATATCTTCAATGGCATACCCGACCGACGCAACGTCACCATTGTGCTTATGAACGAGCAACGCCAGCCGGTGCTGCGCTGGCATGCAGAAAACGCTTGGGTCAACAAGATTGAAGGTCCAAGTTTCAAGGCGAGCGGCAATGAAGTAGCGATGGAGTCAGTGGAACTTGTCCATGAAGGGCTAACGATAGAGACTTCCTAACAAGAGGGACAAACTGTGCCAACATATCAAACACCCGGTGTCTACTATGAGCGAGTCGATGCAAATGCCCTAGGCATCGCCGCGATCCGCACGGATATCACCGGCTTTGTCGGAATAGCTCAGCGTGGGCCACTGCATATACCTGTGCCTGTAAAATCCTGGCGTCAGTTTCAATCCTATTTCGGAAGTTTCACTGGGGCAGGCTATTTGTCTTATGCGGTGCGAGGCTTTTTTGAAAATGGTGGTAAGCGTTGTTGGGTAGTCCGCATAGCCTCCGATATCGCTGCAACCGCGACGATGACGTTGCAAGACTTTAACCATCAGGATATCTGGCGTATTGAAGCTTTCAGTCCTGGTGTTTGGGGAAATGACCTGGAGGTTCTGGTTCGAGAGACTCATCGCGCACAAACACTGACAGATCCAGGAACCAGTGTGCCGGAATACTCCATTGTTGCTTCGACTACCGGGTTTGTACGAGGAACCCACGTTCGCCTGACACAGGGCACGAAAACATCCTGGAAAATTGTTTCCGATGTCGATGCCGGAGAGAAAAACTTGGCGGGTGAAAAACGCCTAATCTGGATTCATAAGAAGCCGGAGATGCGGCGCCACTACTGGGATGATAAAAACTCAAAGATGCAGGGATATTATGACGATACGCCTCTGACTGGTTTCGTTGCGAATCTGCCCATTCTTGTCGAAAGTGTAGAGTACACATTGCTGGTGCGGGAGCGAGGCCGTCTTATTCGAGTTTATGAGGATCTTTCTCTCGTCCCGGACCATGAACGATACGGCCCCCGAGTGCTCGAAAAGCTTGAAGTGCCAAAGGAAATGGATATTATGAAGACGCTTCCGATCGCGCCTGAGCCCATTGTCATCAAGGAGATGCGCGATCCGGAGGAGAAGCCATTGGATTGGCTGGCTCCCTTGGCAGTAACTCCGGATTTGACAATACCACTTGAAGGTGGAACCGATGGTCTGGCGCTGTTAAGCATTTATGACTTCATTGGCGAGGAAGTTTCTCCGCGGGACAGCGATGTGCTGAAACAACAGAAACAGCGAGGATTACGAACTCTGGAAGATATTGATGAAGTAGCGATTGTCGCGGCGCCGGACATTCATATACAACCCTTGGCGATTCCGCCGAAATCACCTCTGCCTCCCTGTGTCCCCGATTCCTGTCTGCCATCAGGCCCTCTTCCGCCAGCGATTCCCAGAAAACCCTCGGTAGGCGACCTGCCACCCGTATTTACTGAACAAGAGATATTTTGGGTGCAATCGGCCTTGATCCAGCAATGTGAAAAACGCCGAGATCGCATTGCCTTATTGGATCCACCTTTTGCCGCGGCGCATGACGATGTGCTGGGGGTCGGGGCAGTGCGCGCCTGGCGCAGTCGATTCGATTCAAAGTACGCCGCTTTTTATTATCCCTGGCTGCGGGTAGTGGATCCTTTGCGCTCCAGCGCAGCGCTAATGCGCGATATTCCTCCCAGCGGACATGTGGCTGGACAGTATGCGCAAACTGACTTCCAGTTTGGTGTTCATAAGGCTCCAGCTAATGCCCCGCTGGTATGGACACAGGATGTGACTGTCGTGGTTGGAGATGCAGTCCACGGTATCCTCAACCCAGCAGGTATCAACGTTATTCGTCCATTGGCAGGTCGTGGCATTCGTATCTTTGGAGCACGTACTATGAGCAGCGATCAAGACTGGCGTTTCGTCAATGTCCGTCGTCTATTGATGATGATTGAAAAAGCTATTTACGTTTCGACACAGTGGGCTGTGTTTGAACCCAACAATACCTTTACCCGCGCCAAGCTGCATCTCTCCCTCACAAGCTTTCTGCTGTCTTTATGGCAGAAAGGCGCGCTCATGGGTGACGTGGCGAATGATGCGTTCTACGTCAAATGCGATGAGGCAAACAATCCAGAAACCGAACGCAGCAATGGTAGGCTCCTGGCTGAGGTCGGTGTGGCGCCTTCTCAGCCATTTGAGTTTGTCATTATAAGGGTCGGACGAACCCATAACGAATTTGAAATTACTGAAGTAACACGCAACATATCAGGAGGAATGTTCTGATGGCTATCCTCAGCAAAACCGCAGTCCGTGCCGATCCCGTACTGAACCACAATTTCGTCATCAGCCTCATCGACAGCAGCAGCGCTCTGGCAACCACTGGTTCCGCCGCACTGTCAGCCATTCTTGATGTCGCGGCGGGTGGTTTCAGCGAATGCAGCGGGTTGGAGATGTCGTTGAAGGTTGAGGATTATCGGGAAGGCGGCCGCAATAGCACAGTTCTGAAGTTTCCTACACGCGTGGAATGGTCAAATATCACATTGAAGAAAGGCATCGGCTCGGGAACCGAACTCTGGGACTGGCACTACGGCTTTGTAGAAGGCAGAGGGAGGCGACGTGACGGCATTATCGCACTGCTGACCGACCTACGGGTGCCGAACAACATCTGGTACTTCCGGCGCGGGCTACCGGCTAAATACACAGGACCCTCCCTCAATTCCACTCAGAACAACGTGGCGATAGAATCCATCGAGATTGTTCATGAGGGAATCTATCAGCTCTCCGCCGTGGGCTTGAGTGCGGCAACAGCCAGTGCTGTCTCAGGATTGGTGACTTGATATGGAAGTCGAGATCAGCAACGTTGTCAGTACGATACGCACAGTGGATGGCGATTCACTGCTAGCACCCCAAACCCTGGAGAAAATCGTGCGCGCTGTTCTTCAGGCGGTCAACGAGCAGGAAGAACACCATAAGCGGGCCAAGGCGGAACGACGCATTACCGGCGGCGTAAGTCATGAACGAGACGAGGAGGATCGATAGTGGAACAATTGCAAAAAGCGACTCTGGTGGCTATTTATCACGATGCTCCAATGGAATTCTTCGAGGTTCAGTTTAACCCGACCGAGTTTTCACTGGATAAAGGCGTGCAAATTGCAGAAATCGCGATTCCCGGTCTCGACTCACCGCTGCTCCAATTCGTACGCGGCCAAAATGAAAAGATGACCGTGGACCTTTTTTTCGATACCACTGAATCCGGGATGGGGCCTGGGGCGACCAGTGTGACGACCCTAACCGATCGCGTATATAGGCTGGTCAAAATAGAACCGGCCCGACATGCACCACCCATATGCAGCTTTCTGTGGAACAGAAGTTTTCCCGGTGCGGACATCTTTCCCCGCGCAGGAAACCAGCGGCGCACTGAATTTCAATGCGTGGTCGAGAGCATCAAGCAGAAATTCACTCTGTTCAGTCCCGAGGGGGTGCCGCTGCGGGCGACCTTGTCACTCACCCTGCGGGAATACAAGACTTTGGACGAACAGCTGCGTCAGTTGAATCTCAGCTCCCCAGATCGCAGCCACAGCCATGTCATGCAGCAGGGCGAAACACTCTCCGCCCTCGCCGGAAGGTACTACCGCAAGCCGGAAGCGTGGCGTCCCATCGCCGAAGCCAATAATATCGAGGATCCACGTCGGCTTGCCACGGGGACTTTTCTCACCATACCGCCAATTGTGTAGGAGATATGAAATGCCCGCCATCACCCTCAGCGAAGAATCCATTCGACAATCGGGTTTCTATGTCCCGCAGTTTGAGGTCAAGATCGAAGGGGCCAATCTCCCACGCAACATCCTGCGTGATGTGACGCAGTTGACTTACACAGACAACATCAAAGAGATTGATAGTTTTCAACTGACGGTCAACAACTGGGACTCAGCCACCGAGGATTTCAAATATATAGGCTCCGAAACTGCCGAACGTCTGGCTCGGAAATCCGGTGACGATCGACGACTGCGACTTTTTGAACCGTGCAATAAAGAGGTCGAAGTCTGGATGGGGTACTTGGGTAATCTACGTTTGATGTTGAAAGGGACTTTTACAACCATGGCACCCAATTTTCTAGCCAGCGGTGCTCCTACACTTACGGTGGGTGGTCTCAACGTGCTGCATCAATTGCGGCGCAAACAATACAGCACAACCTGGAGTGACAAACGCGATAGTGAGATTGCCAAGAACATCGCTACTTTGGTAGATAAAGAGCTTGGGGGCAAGCGCTTCCTCGATAAGCAACGCAATCCGTTACCCATTGTGATCAATACAAACGCGCTGGCCAAAGAGCCACAGTTGCCTTATGTGTCCCAAAAAAACCAGTATGACATTGACTTTTTGCTCACCCGCGCCCTCCGTCTGGGTTATGTAATCTTTGTCCGGGAAGGAAATCCGAATGCAGGCACCCCCGATGAGCGTAAACGGCATCTTTATTTCGGCCCTTCTGATGGAGCTATTCCTGAGCAGCGCGACGTAACTTTCAAACTGAAATGGGGCATTTCACTGATCGACTTCAAACCGACCTTGACGACGGCGAATCAAGTCAGGTCTGTAACTGTTAGAGGCTGGGATCGCGTCAAAAAAAAGGAGATTTCGGTTAGGGCCTCCCTTGACGACAAAGAGTTTAACTTGAATCATGACTTGCACGAATTGTTGAAGACATGCGATCCACGCGAGGAAATCGTCGTCGATAAACCGGTGTATTCGGAAAAAGAGGCGAAGGCGGTGGCTCAGGCCATATTGAAAGACCGGCACAAGGAGATGGTCAAGGCTAGTGGTACTTGTGTCGGCCTTCCCGATTTGAGGGCAGGCCGAAAAGTGATTATTGAAGGTCTGGGTTCCCGCTTTAGCGGAACCTATTTCATTACCGGATCGACTCACAGCATTAACGACAGCGGCTATATCACCAAATTTGACGCCCGTCGTGAACAGATAGGACTATTGGAAGGAATCGTATGAAACAGTGCAACGGTGTAGTCATAGGTATTGTAAAGGAAATAGACCCAACGCTTGGGTGCATCAAAGTTGATTTTCCATGGATGATTCCTCCCCAGCGCAGCCACTGGGCTCCTATCGCCTCTTTGATGGGTGGCAAGAAACGTGGTGCTTTTTTTATGCCAGAAATTGATGATGAGGCGTTGCTTGCCTTTGAACAAGGGGATTTCGATCATCCCTATGTGGTGGGTTTTCTTTGGAATGGAGTGGACGATCCCCCAACGACTGATCCTCATAGACGAGTGATTCACTCAGTGAACGGGCATGAGGTGGAAATCTATGATCCGGATATCAGTGGAGGAGATAAGGGATATATCCGACTTAAGGACGCCCACGGCAATCTGATCGAATTAGCCAATGCCAGGATTACGATCCAGAGCGTTGCGATGATCAACATTCAGGCGCCTAGCGTCATTATCAACGGACGGCCAGTAGCGCCCGTCGGACCACCAATTTAAGAGGAGCAGTCATGGCTTGCGTTGAATTACCAAAGATTCCAGAAATACCCAGTATCCAGCTTCTGGGCGGTGCTGAACTAAAAGGTTTTTTGGATTTCTCACTGGGTCCGCCCAATGACTGCAGGATTACATTCAATCTCTTATTGCAGCTTGCCCCCCTTCTGGCAAGCATGACTTGTTTGTTCAAGATACTAAACGTCATTATGAAACTCGAGGAGTTTGTTACCGCCGCAAAGCCGCCGTTCACCAAATTGCCCGACACTATACCCGGGGTTTTAGGTGCGATTGCTGATCTCAAGGGCTGCATTCCTCCGCTTCAAATCCCACAGCTCGTCATCATGATCAAAGGGATATTACAGTTGGTGATCAACTTCCTAAGCTGTTTCCTAGGACAGCTTGAGGGCCTCATCGAATTTCAGGCGAGAATCGACCTCAAGGCAGCCGAGGGCAACCCGGTATTGCTTGACGAACTTATCTGTGCCCAGAGGAACGCGAAAAACTCGATGGATAACTTGATGTTGTCACTGCAGCCGCTCGATCCGATTTTTAAAACTGTCACAATGGTCGGCGGCATTGCCGGGATAACACTGGAGCTGCCGGATATGTCCTCTTTTTCAACAGGGAAAGACCAGTTACAGGTCATCGCTGATCTTAAGCGTGCAGTCGATGATCTGAAAAAGGTTATCAACAACTTGCCTAGCTGATTCAACAGGAGAATGTATGATGACAAATCAACGCGACTTCCTCGGAATAGGTTGGAAGTTTCCACTGCAAGTGACGCCAGGCGGAAAGATCGCACAGGCCAAATACGAGCAGCGTATCGAGGAATCCATATACCTGATCTTGAGTACAGCCAAGGGCGAGCGGGTGATGTTGCCAGACTTTGGATGCGGAATTCACGATCTGGTTTTTGCACCTAACAATGCGGGAACGGTCGCGATGGTGACGCAAACCGTACGTAAGGCTCTAGTCGCCTACGAACCTCGCATCGACGTGCTGGACATTAATGCAGAGATAGCGCCAGAACAGCTCAATCTTCTGCTGATCCGGATCAACTATCAGATTCGCTCCAACAATGCGCTGGGCAATCTGGTATATCCATTTTATATCCGCGAGGGGACCTGACTATGTCGTTGGACGATCATATCCCGAAAATAGACGATCGCCGTTATGACGATATCATCGCCGAGGTACGTACGCGCATTGCCCGCTATACCCCGGAGTGGACGCCTGTCTGGACCGACCTCAACGACAGCGATCCTGGCATCACCCTGGCCCAGCTTTTCGCTTGGCAGACTGACATGCTGCTTTATCGCATGGGTAAGGTTCCGGAGCTGAATTATCTGAAGTTTCTGCAATTACTCGGCATCGAGTTAAAGTCCGCTGAACCTGCACTGACCGAAATCACTTTCATGGTCAAAGAAGACCATCCTGCCCCGTATGTTATTGTCCCTTCTCGCACTCAAGCCAGTGCAGAATCCCCGGACGATGGCCCACCATTGATTTTTGAAACGGATCGGGCGCTGTTTGCACTGAGAGCAAAGCTGACTTCGGTACAAGCGTTCGACGGCTATACCTTCACTGATTTGAGCGAGGAAAACGATAAAGCAGTTAACTCCTATCAACCGTTCGGTTCCTTGGCCAAAGATGGCGCAGCGTTTTACCTGGGCTTTTTTCTTAAAGAAAAGACGGAAGCTTTTCCTCAGGTTGAGCTTGATCTGACTTTGTGGATCTCCCAACAAGAAGGGCAGGCCGCACCGTTGAAATGCGGTCTGCCGGATACTCCGGTTTACGGTCCGGCTCGTCTCCGTTGGCAATACTGGAATGGCACTGAATGGCTATGCCTCAAGTTTCTGAAGGATGAGACCAACGCTTTCACCCGTTCAGGTCATATCTTGCTTAAAACGCCAGCCAAAGATGCCATGAAAAGGGCCGTGATCGGCGAGGTCAAGGAGGAACGATACTGGGTTCGGGCTCTTATTGAGCATAGCCAGTATGAGCGACCTCCTAAGCTATTGGCGATTAGAACCAATACCGTGGCTGCACGCCAGGCGGAGACTATCCTTGATGAGGTGTTGGGTGGCAGCAGTGGGCGGCGAAACCAGGTTTTCCGTCTTGCTAGTGCTCCAGTTCTGGCTGACAGTCTGCATCTGGAGGTAGATGAGGGTGATGATTACCAAGTCTGGGACCAGGTCGACGATTTTTTTGCTTCATCTCCGGATGAACCACATTTCATCCTCAACAGGGCTACCGGCGAAGTCCGCTACGGCGATGGGCTGAACGGGCGTATCCCAGTAGCAAACCCCAACAATCCGGATGCCAACATTGTTGCCCGCATTTACCGGATCGGCGGCGGTAAGCGCGGCAACGTACCGGCGCAGGCCATCAATACACTCGTTACCTCGATCGATGGCCTTGACGATAACGGCGTTGGTAATTTGCTGGCAGCTCACTGCGGGCGTGACGAGGAAACTTTAACCGAAGCGAAAAAGCGCGCTCCGCGGATGATCAAGAGCCGCTGTCGTGCAGTGACTGCCGAAGATTACGAATACCTCGCGATGCAGGCCGCGAATATCAAGCGAGCCAAAGCGCTGCCTCTGTTTCATCCTAATTTTCCAGGAGTCAAAGTGCCGGGTGTTGTGACTGTCATTGTCGTGCCGGATGCCGATGTACCCAACCCAATGCCAAGCGAAGGCACATTGCATACCGTCTGCGCTTACCTCGAGCAACGCCGTCTGCTGACGACCGAACTTTATGTCATCAAGCCAACTTATCAGCAGGTAGAGGTCCAGGGCGAAGTTATCGTGAATGGAAACGCCGATCTCGCAGAAGTCGATGAGCTTATTGAAAAAACGTTGCTGGATTACTTCCATCCGCTGAAAGGCGGCGAAGATGGCCTAGGCTGGCCGTTTGGCGGCACGATCTTTTATTCGCGTGTATACCAGCGCGTATTCACTGTGGCCGGTGTTCAAAGCATCCAGCGACTCGTAATCGTACTCGATGGCGAACAGCAGGAGGAATGCCGGGATATACCTATTCAGGAAGATGCGCTGGTGTATTCCACGCAGCACAATATACAAGTGCAGTACAGCTTTGACGAGTGAGGCAGAAAATGAGCGCACAGAATTTTTTACCGCCAATACCGCAACCTCCACATGATCCCACATCATGGTTGTTGAATGCACGGGCGGGCTGGCACGAAGCCAAACTGACTCATAAAGAGAATATAGTCATTGGTCAGTCGCTGGCGCTCGAACTGCTCCCGGACAATAGCCGTTCGCTGACAGAATCTAGCGGTAGCTTTGGCGGACTGACAGTTCCGGCTAATGTAGCCTTGGGACCTGATGGCAGCATCTATCTGCTGGATACAGAAACACTGGCGTTGAAACGATTCGATCCCTGCGAGTGCGTGTTCAAAACCGTTCCCTGCTTCGGAGGAGAAGGTAGCGGAGTTCGCCAGCTTCGTAACCCGCATGGCATCGGTATCTGTTCCGGTAATCTCTTCATTTGTGATACCGGCAACCACCGCTTAAGCGTCTTTTCACTGCATGGATTGGTGCTGAGAGGTCATTGGGATCCTTCGCCCGATTCAAACCTCGCTAATCTTTGGGAACCTTGCGGTATTGCATTCGATAGTCGGGGTAGAGTCTTTGTAAGCGATGGCGCTAACGGCTGCATCCATCGGTTTAGCCCGACAGGACGATGGGAAACCTATCTGTCCGGTTTCGGTAAAGTTATCGGGTATGACCTCCGCTTGATGTCTGTTGCTGCGGTTGATGGTCTAGTAAGCGAGGGCAGTAATTTGGTAATAGTTGCCCTCATCGATGCTAACTTGCATATTCGTATCTTCGACGCCAGCGGCAAAAAAGTTGTTGATAAGGCAGAAAATGAACTAGTTAATGGTGAAACGCTGACAGCTCTCAAGAAGCGGTTAAATTCCGTCCCTGACGAATCAGGCTTATCAAAGAAAGATAAGCAAAAAATCATCGGAGATGCGACGTCAATCACAGGTTATACACAATTGATCTATCTCACCATCGATTGCCGAGACCGGTTGTATGTCATAGCCGAGGGTGTAGAGCACAACCTCCACATAGTGGATACGGATGGTAAGGCGATAGAAACAACGGATCGTCTAGAGGCGCTTATGCTTCTGTTTCCGCCTCTAACCTTTGTAGTGGACCCGGCAGGGAACCTGCACCTTGGCTCACTCTGCGTCAATAAGGAAATCCAAAAGGAAAGCTGTGAATCGGGGATGTCACACCCCATGCCTGAGCACGGCATCTTTGATTTGCACGGCGACTTGGTGACATCCTTAACAGTTCCCGCACTTCCAGCTTATTACAAACAGGGTTTTTACTACAGTCAAGCATTGGACAGCGAGCTGTACCGATGTCAGTGGCACCGCATTCTCCTCCGAGGTGAGGTTCCTCCAGGAACTCATATCGAGATTTCGACCTATACGGCGGAGGCCTTATTCCCAAACGACGATCAGGTGCAAAACCTGCCCGAGGACGCATGGGAAACAAAGCGAATCGCTAACGAGATGCCAGACGGCGAGTGGGACTGCCTGATTCGTAACGGTGGTGGGCGCTACTTATGGCTACGGCTGGAATTCAGAGGCAACGGGAAAGTTACGCCCATCCTAGAAAGCATTGTGATCGAGTTTCCGCGCATCAGTCTGCGCCGTTATCTCCCTGCCGTGTTCGGTATGGAGCCCGTTAGTGCCGATTTCACGGATCGGTTTCTTAGCCTTTTCGATACCAGCTTCCGAAGCATCGAAGAAACAGTCGACAATCAGGCACGCTATTTCGACCCGCTCTCGGCACCCATCGAGCGAGATCCGAAGACCGGAACGGATTTTCTCTCTTGGCTGGCGTCATGGATCGGTTTCTCCCTTGACCGAAATTGGCCGGAAGCCAAACGTCGCCAGTTCCTGAAACGAGCGGGAAAACTCTACGATCTGCGCGGGACGCGCCTGGGGCTTTGGCGACAACTGCTGTTATTGCTGGATATGGAACCCGACCAGAATTGTTGTCCTGGCGATCAGCCGAAACTCCGCTGTCGTCCAGCACCCACTAATTGTCCACCGGATATAAAGCCCCTTTGCGCCTGGCAGCCGCCGCCACTGATATTGGAACACTACCAATTGCGCCGCTGGCTGTTCTTAGGGGCTGGGCGACTGGGTGATCAAGCCGTGCTATGGGGCAAACGTGTTGTCAACCGTTCGCAACTGAATGAAGGGGCGCAGGTAGGGCATTCGCAACTGACAACGACCCAAGATCCCTATCGCGATCCGTTTCACGTCTACGCCCATAAGTTTACGGTGTTTGTTCCTGCCTGCTATGGTCAGTCGGAGCAGCAGCGCAAGGCCCTGGAGAATCTGCTTAAAGCGGAGAGTCCGGCCCATACTCATTACCAGCTGGAATTTGTGGAGCCGCGCTTTCGTATCGGTTTCCAATCCATGATCGGATTCGATGCCGTTATCGGCCGGTTGCCACAAGGCGTCACATTGAATGAAACACCTTTGGGACCAGCGTCAGTGCTGGGTTTACCTCCCCATAAACAGGGTGGACCATCTCTAGAGATCGGTAAAGAAGCCCGCATTGGCACTACGACTATTTTGACTTAGAAATATTTGGAGAAGGAGAGGCCGGAATGACGCACCACAAACATAATGATGACGCCCAGGGACTCTGCCCAGCGTGCGAGATCGGGCCGTTTATCCGTAACAACTACTTTACCGGAAAGCTGATGCTGGAGCGGGACTTTACCGATGAGCAGCGCTATTTCATCGAGAAGATGCGTCATCATCACCAGCGACTGCATGGCTGGGGAGTGGTCTGCGGCCTAAAAGTCAAACAACATACAAATCCGGCATGTCGAGATCGCTTTATCTGCATCGAGCCGGGAACGGCCATCGACTGTTGTGGACACGAGATCGTGGTACGTGAGAAAGAATGTATCGATATCACCCAATTGCCTTCTATCAAAGCACTTATTGATAAGAGAGATAATAATCCTCATACCCTTCAGGTTTGCCTGCGTTATCGGGAATGTCCAACTGAAGAGATACCGGTTTTATATGACGAATGCGGTTGCAATGACACAAGATGCGCACCGAATCGCATTCTGGAGTCCTATGATGTCGATGTGATTGTAATCTCCCCAGCATCGGATACGCCCTCTGATAATACGAACGACCAGAATGATGCCGTCGAAACTGATGACAAAGAGCATAAACAGGCTTGCGAAGAGATTCTCTGGTTTCATCTGGACGGATGTCCGCAATGTGACACGTCGCATTGCGTCGTACTGGCGACTATCGAAAATTACCATGTGAGCGACAAGATCGAGGATAAGACTGTTCCGCCATCAGCGCTTGCTGGATTTGCCTTTATAGACAATCGCAAAGGGCGGCAACTGTTGCCGAATACCCAGGTTTTACTAGAACTGATCAAGTGCCTAATGCAGCAAGGGCTGGGCGGGACAGGAACGTCAGGCCCAACGGGGGCACAGGGGGATCGAGGACCTAAAGGAGAAACGGGTGAAAAAGGAGAGGCCGGCCCACCTGGACCGGGCTTGGAGGAGAATCTGGTACGCATCAATGCGCTCAGTTGGATGCACAACATGGACAATGAGTTTTTGCCTGTACAGCTAGGGAATCAGGAGCGCAGGGGCAGGGGAATCGTTATTGGATTTACGGATTTCGTTAAGGTACGAGGCATAGATGCGGATCACGTATTTCAGCTCCTTGTGGAAACGGTTCAAGAAAGCGGCATTGGAAAATTCTTGCGGTGTCGCTGCCCGGTTCGAGGAAAAGTCATCCCCGTGGATTATACCGATAATGGATCTGGTCTCATTAATTTTGCTGAAGAAGATTATTCCAAGCAGCTTCCCACTGGTGAGACCATTGCGAAGGGCATTGCTTTTGTTCTTGATAGTGAGACTTGGGGAGCTGTTATAGATAGGAGCGGAAATGACCTTATAAGCCCCAAATTTTGGGTTATTCTACGAGGAGATTTCGTATTGTCGTCCAAAGATGGTCGAGCCATTGACGCAGAATTCGTTAGAGCTGAGCTTCCGACTGGAGATCGACCCCAAGGTAGCAAGCATGGCATCCAGGGAGGCACGTTCGAAAGCTGGTTCTCCTTGGCGAGACGTTAGGTAGGAGCCTCGCAGATATGGCAGTCCGCAGGGCAAGGTTAGGCAAGACCGATAAAACGCAACCATTCAGGATATAGCATCGTCCATAGATCTAGAACGGCAATGAATTAGTAACTGGAGATAACTCATGAGTGAACGTCGACCTTTTAGTCATGAATACGCCAAAGCAGTAAAAACTGCTGGGGCGAGCGATGATCCATGCACATGCAAGTCCGTGCCCGAGTGCCCCGAATGCGGCGGTCTCGAATGTTTGTGCCGGCCCCGTTTCTTTGCTGGACAGTTACTGACCGAGGAAGATCTGAACCGTCTGGAACACTATATCGTCGAGAAGAACAAGCTGCACAACCGTTACCTGCACGGAACAGGCGTCGTCTGCGGGCTGGAGGTGGTCTGCCACCCTTGTCCGGATCGCGTCACCGTACGTACCGGTTACGCATTGAGCCCCTGCGGGGAAGATATTGCGGTATGCCAGGATACCGTCGTGAATGTCTGCGAGCTTATACAAAAATGTAGGCCCACAGCCCATACCCAAGAGTGTGGTCCTTTCCATAATACTGGTGATGAGGATTGTCAAGATTTAGTAGAGGACTGGATTCTTGCGATCTGTTACGACGAAAAGCCTTCACGCGGCATTACGGCGCTTCGCGGTAGCAGTGGGGCCGCCTGTTGCTCACGCTGTAACTGCGGTGGTTCCTCCGCATGTGGTTGCAGTTGTCATAGCCAAGGGAACGTCGGCAAGAAAAACAGCACTGGATGCCACTCAACCCAGCGCAATCCGCCACCGCAGTGCGAGCCGACGGTCATCTGTGAGGGTTACTCGTTTGTCGCTTATAAAGCATCGCCGGCAAATCCCATCAATGACAGAGATGATCAATCTAAAGGTGAATGGACTAGACGCTACAATAAGTGCAGGTCGACTTTGACGGCAATCCTTTCATCAATTAAGCAGGAGGCAAACAACCAGGAAAAGTATGCTTGGTTTCAGGAGTTCAAAGCTGCGCTGCTGGATTTTTTCGCGGAATACCCAACTTACGACTGTAGTTATCTGGAGAAGCTCAATCAAATTACCCTAGAACCGCCTGTCCAAAGTAGGCAGAATAACTGGGGACAAGCTTTTAGTTTCTCCGCGTTACGCATAACAGCTCTCGCCGCTGAATATTGGGTTCATTGTTTCTGCTCCACGTTGCTTCCACCATGCCCGCCGCCAGTGGAGTGCAATTGTGTCCCCCTAGCGACAGTCAAGGTGCGCAGACCCGGTTGCCATATTCTGGAAGTCTGTAATTGGGGGCCTCGTCGCTTGGTGCTTACTTTTCCGAATTTACAGTATTGGCTATCTCCTTTAGGCTCTCAGGAAACTTTGAGTGCCGCCATTGTGAAACTGTGCTGCGCTCCGTTCCCAGAAAGGCGTATAAAGATACCGGAGTCCAGGGTGGCCGATTTAACCCACAATATTCCAAGGCGTGTTGCTCTCAACGAAATCCCTAAAAACCCATTCGCCACGTTCCTTTCACAGACGTGGTTGAACAAAGACAGGACCATAGATGCCCAAACCCTAATGCTTGCCGTACTAGGTTTCACAGGCGCGGACAATCAACCGTTGGCCAACAAATTCGAATTCGACAATGCGTTGCCGTTCCTGTTGATGAATCAAGTCGTAAGACCAACGCTCGAAGGCATTCTGCCGACCGAATGGACCGAACTGATGAAGGTATTGGCTGATCGAAAAGCCAAGAGTTGTACAGAACCGGTGGTTAACAAAGATGAAAATGAACTTGCCGTTCTTCGAGAGATGGTAGAGAAATTGAATAGTAAAGTGGAAATTCATGAAGCGGAGATAGCAAAACTGCAAAAAAACAAGTAACAGGAGGCTTTATGTCATCCAGCCAGAACCAACGTCCCCGATTTTTTCAAGGCCAATATCTCGGCGCTGAAGATCTTTCGGCAGCGGTTGATTACAGCCGTATCCAAATGGCCCGGCATACGCTTGGAGCCCATAGCTGGGGTATTGCTACTGGTCTTCAAATCAAGGAGAAAAAACTGGCAGGAGACCAGATTGAAATTTATGTAATGCCCGGCTATGCCTGGGACGGCTTCGGACGTCCAATCACTTTACTTGCGCCGTATAAAATACCTACAGAGCTTTTTAAATCCTACGTCTTTGACGCCGCGACTGATAATGGCACACCTGAAGGGCGTCTTATCAAGGTCTGGTTGCGCTATGATGAATCACTCACCCAGAACGCCCGGCCAGGCTTTGAAGTGTGCGATATAGAAGGCCAGAACTCCCGCGTTCAGGAAGCCTTTCGGGTGGAAGTAGGAGAACGGAGTAACCATATAGATCAGCACGATCACATCATGGTAGCGGGCAATTCTATTGATGCCCAGGAAGTGATACAGAAGTTTGATTCCCCAGGCCTAGCTCCACCTGTCTCCCTCTTTGACGAATCCGTTCCCTATCAAGATCTGCCTGAAAGTGATGCCAAGGTGCGTTGGCTGATTCCTCTGGGATGTGTCCGCTGGAAGCCGAATCCAAATTTGAACCAGTCTGGCAATTTCGTTAAACGAAGCGATGATGACCTGAAAGCAAGCCGCAAAATTAGACGATATATTGGTGTGGTGGCGGAGTCTATTCAAGCTGCTGATGGCATTTTGCGAATGCGCGATCGTACCAAAGATTATTCTGACGTGCAGTCTGACGATCTCGTTTGGGTCGAGGGCAAATTACGTGTAGACGGTGATGCCAGGCTGTTCGGAAGCAAACTGGATTTTCTACATAAGGACGGGCAGGATTTTAATGTCCCGTTGAGAGTTCAGCGCGCAGGTGATCCAGGGCTTGGCAATCGTGCGCTGCAAGTCATTATTGGTCCCGATACGCAAACCAATAACCGCTTTGCAGTGGGACCATTGAAAGCAGGCGATGGCACTGTGGATGAGAAGTTCGTCGTGCTAAGCGGTGGGAATGTTGGAATCGGCACCACTGTTCCACGAAGCAGACTTCAGATTAAGAATCTAACGACAATTGATGAGGGTAAGACAGCGCAAGGAGCCTGGGCAAACTTTGGCTCTAATGCTTACTATGATAGTGCATGGAAACGCATTGATAGTACGAAAGCAGGCGTCAATCTACATATGAATGCGGATGATGGTGCGGGTCAAGAATTTCGCTTTCTGAGGGTTGAGACGACTGGTTCACAAAGAAACATTGCGGTGGTCGGAACAAATTTGAGCTATTTTGAAAGTAAGGTTGGCATCGGGACGGCAGCACCGGCCGCGAAGCTAGAGGTTGCTGGAGATGTCGCACTGGAAAAAATTGCTGTAGGTGCTGCTCGCGCGCTTCCGCAAGGAGCCACCTTGCTGTGGAACGACGGCACCTGGCTGCGACTGAACCAGAATCTCGATTTTTCGAAACCTATCTTAGGAGTCCATACACCCGGATTGTTCGCATCCGGCTCACTGAACGTGGGCGGTGCTGGAAATTGGGGCGATCCAGGGGCAGGAAACGTCTGGATTACAGGCAACGTAGGTATTGGTACGACGGTTCCGGCCACAAAGCTCCACATCCTCGGCAACCGAATTCGTCTTGAGAATTCCAACAAGCATGTTGATATTAGAGCCGATGGCTCATCCGTGGATTTACACTCGGAGACGAATCATCTCTACGTCCGCAGTAGTGGACCCGGCGGCAACAACAACGTCATTATTAATCCTTTCGCTACAGACGGCAATGTTGGCATTGGCACCGAGGCGCCAACCGAAAAGCTGCACCTGATAGGAAATTTGCTCATCTCAGAGAAAGCTTATATGCCGGGCGGGGGCACGTGGACTGCCCCCTCTGACGAGCGACTAAAGAAAAATATCGAGCCCTTAGCCAATGCCTTGAACAAACTGTTACAACTCCGAGGCGTTCGTTTTGAATGGCAAGAGCCGGAAAAGATGGGAAATCTAGTAGGGCCACAGCTTGGGCTAATCGCACAGGAAGTGGAGAAGGTCTTCCCTGAATGGATTAGTACCGGGCCGGAAGGATACAAAGAACTTACAATTCGAGGGTTCGAGGCGCTTACCATCGAAGCGTTACGCGAACTCAAAAAAGACATTGAGAATTTGCGCCAGAAACGGGAAAAATGATGAAAGAACAACTATTGCAACGACTTGATGAACTCAGATCGGAATTCGAAGCCGGCCAGAAAATGCTTGCTGGACTGGAGACGCAACAGATTCACATGAAGAGTTCTTTATTGCGTATCAGCGGCGCGATCCAGGTGCTGGAAGAATTTCTAGGTCAGTCACCACCTGAAGATCAGCCGTAAACTATTGTTGAGCACGAAAAATAAGAGCAGTGGCAACAGAATAGGGTTACGAGGATGGATGCAAACGTTACGATGAACAATCGACTACTTATTCGCCAGTTTCAGGTGCAGTATCTGGTATCGCGCGAGCATCCCGCGCCGGAACGCATCCAGTCACGGATGGATGAAACAGTAACCCACGGTCTTGCACAAAACCTTACTATGGCTTTGGCTCCTTTGTTTTCCAACATTGATTCAAGTCTTTGGTTAATCCGTAGTCTGGACGTGGAGTTTGACATCAATATTGCCTGGGAGCAGGAACAGTTAGTAAGAACTTTCGCGTTCAAGATTGCTCATTCATTGGCGGTTAACGTTCAAGGCGAAAGTGACGAAGAGAATGTCCTACGGTTTCCCAACCGAGCTGCTTATCTGGCCCGGTTCCTGTTGGATGTAGCGGAAGGCCGCGCCTGGAGCAAGTGGTATTACGAATTTTTCAGTGGACTAAAGCTATTGCCGCTTTCGGCAACCCTGCGTACTGCTATCTGCGAGCGAGCAGTCCTTGGAAAGGCGGCTCTCTATCAGCTTACCAACGATGAACTCTCTAAAATCTTAAATTCTCTGACCATACAGGATGCGCGCCGGATACTTGATAGCTTTACCGAGGGCACAACTGTGGGAGAGGAGTTCGGTTGTTTCCAAGCTGCATGGGACGCGATGCAAAATGAACAGCCCGATACGGCGGATGAATGGCGCAATACACTGAGACTTTATCTCGCCGCCAGCCGCGATCGAGAAGATGTCGGTGGTTCTCATTTAAGAGTCGCGGCCTTGGCGTTGCTTCGTCTGGCGCGCTGCCTTGTTGACGGCTCTCCTTCGGATGGAGAAAAATTACTTGCTGCCCTGATCAGTAGTAATAGGGTAGCGCTATATAAAATAGCTGGAACAGCGAATGCTGAAATGCTGCTTCCATTGTCTCGTTGTCCGCCCGCATGGCTGCAGGAAGTGGGGCAGACGCTTCTTGGCCGTAATGCCGGGCAGATAGCGGATGAGGCCGTAAAGGAAGGGCCTCGCTATACGCCTTTCGGCGGCATGTTTCTGCTGCTTCCCCTGCTGGATGAATTTCCGCTTGAGGAAGCAACTTCCGGTTGGCCGGACGCGGATGATATCGCCGCAGTCGTGCTGGTCCGCTTTTTGCTGCTCGCTAAATGTTGCGGACAGTCGCGTGTCACCAGAGCATTTTACGATCCTTTGATGCGCGATCTCATGGGGATAGACCCTTCCATATCCCCGGCAGTCCTGGCCGATTGGCAGGCCCGCATCTCTCCCGAGAATCTCGAAACGTTCCTGAAGACGTTGACCCTCTGGCATCGCGAACGCGGGGTAGTACAGGGGCAGACATGGGTGTTTGCTCGCATCCCCGCTCCTGGCAGCCCGGTTGCAGTCCTGATAGATGGCTCACGTGGTGTCTGGCTGTTTGTCGCTAGTTATAATCCATGTAGGCCAGAACAGATCCTTGAACCTTTGCGAGGCTGCTTTGCTCAATACAAGCAGGAAGATGCGGTTCTTTTGAGCGATCCGGTGTTCATGGATACGCTGCATTCGGCATTCCCTGAGCGAAAAATCGTGAGCCTCGTTGACGATACTGCAAACATGATAGCCGAGGAAGATCAACAGCTTGCCGAAATACTGACACGGCTGGACAAACTCCCTGATGATCTCTCTCACTTGTCTATGCCGAAGTCATTGGGTCTCACGCGTTCGTTCGATCAGGTGTTAAGCATTGCCGCCCAAAACCTCATGCGGGCATTTGCCTGGCGCTTGCCGGGTTTTGCCGGCTCGAATCTGCCTTACCTCTACAGTAATTTTCTCGACTTTGCGGGTAGTATGGAAGAAGAGCCGGCGCGGCGGGTAGTGCGGCTTGGGCGTCCCCCTCTGCATCTGATACTGAACATGACGGGTATGGAGCGTAAAATGTATACACTCAGCTGGCTGGACGAACGTCCATTCGCGCTGTTCCCGGAAGGATGACGGCGATGTTCACCAGTCCGCTCGAACATATCACCGCCGAATTGCAGAGACTGGATCTATTGCTGCACCGGGAGATTTTGCGCCTGCGTGCCACCTATCAACTGTCGCTGGACGAGTTTCGCGGCCTGTATATCAGCGATGAGCAAGTCAACAGCCTGATCGATCAGAGCCTGGGCTACGAAGGCGAGCAATCTATCATTGAGGAACTGACCCAACGGGCCGAAGCATTACGCGAAGCCAATGCTGCACGCTTGCACAGTGATTTACCCTGGCAGCGCTTGGCTAATGAGTTTAGCTTGGCACCGATCGAGCAAGATATCCTGCTGCTGGCCATTGCCCCCGAAATCGACCTCAAGTACGAGACGCTGTACGCCTACCTGAACAATGACATCACCCGTAAATGGCCGACCCATGATCTCGCTTTACGCGTCTTATCTGCGTCTCCGGCAGAGCGGTCGGAACTTCGCCCTTATCTGTCACCCCACGCCGCGCTGTTCGCTGGCAATTTCCTGCACACAATAGATCCGACCTTTCGCGCTTCGTCCTTGGCTCATGGGTTCACTCTGATGCCAGCCTTGGTCGATTATCTGCTCGGCTACCGTTACGAAGATGCCCGTCTCACAGCCTTCACGGAAACGGTCAATAGTTTAGTAGCCTGGAACAAGGTTCCTTTGGTAGCCGATGCAGTGACCCGGTTCCGGCAGGTTGCGAAACGCTTTAAAGCATCTCACGGGGCTTTACCGTTACTCCTGCTGGAGGGACGGCCCGGCGCTGGAAGGTCGCTCGCGGCAAGAGCGCTGTGCGGTGAACTGGATCTAACGCTGCTCAAGTTCGACCTGGAAGCCGCTCGCGCCTCGCCGGAACCGCTGTCCACGCTCATCGCCGCCGCACTCCTGCAAAGCCGTCTGGAACCCGCCGGGTTGTATCTGGAAGGCATCGCAACCTTGTTCGATAACGTTGGCAAACCGTTGCCCGAAGCCCATGCGCTTGCCACTACGTTAACGGGTCATCCACGCCCGGTGTTTCTGGCCTGTACGCCAGGAACGCAGGCAAGCGGATGGCTCAAACGCCAGAGTGTTCTTGGTTTCCACTTTCCGGAACCGGATTTTTCCGCGCGCGTCTGGCTCTGGCAGGATGCCCTGACCGAACAAGACACCGCGCTGCCGGCTGACGAGATCCATCTACTGGCAGGCCGTTTTATCCTGAATCCGGGCCAGATCCAGGCCGCTGCCGAGACCGCTGCCGAGACGCGTGAACTGACTGGAACGCTTGATAGTATGACCCTGTTCGAGGCGGCGCGGGCGCAGTCTGACCGCAGCCTCGGCGCGCTTGCGGTCAAAGTGAAGCCTATCCATTGCTGGGACGATCTCATACTGCCGACCGCCACACAGACGCGCATTCGAGAACTCGCATCCGCAATCCGCTTCCGGCATGTCGTTTACGCGGAATGGGGATTCGAACGGCGCATTGCCTCGGGCCGTGGCGTAAAGGCGCTGTTCGCCGGCGGTTCGGGTACCGGCAAGACCATGACCGCTAGCGTGATTGCCCAAGACCTCGGACTCGACCTTTATAAGATCGATCTCTCCAGCATTGTCAGCAAATACATTGGCGAGACTGAAAAAAACCTCGACCGCATCTTCCAGGCCGCGCAGTCCAGCAACGCTATCCTGTTTTTCGACGAAGCCGACGCTCTGTTCGGCAAGCGTTCGGAAGTAAAAGACGCCCACGACCGTTACGCCAACATCGAAGTGTCCTACCTCCTGCAAAAGGTCGAAGACCACGAGGGTGTAGTGATTCTGGCCAGCAACCTGAGCAAGAACATCGACGAAGCCTTTTCGCGCCGCCTGCACTATGTGATCGATTTTCCTTTGCCCGATGAAACCCATCGCGAACGGCTCTGGCGCGGCATGCTTCCGCCGGAAGCACCGCTGGCGAAAGACCTGGACTGGCAGTTTCTTGCCAAGCAGTTTTCCATCGCCGGCGGCGACATCAGGAACGTAGCGCTGGATGCGGCTTTTCTAGCTGCCCAGGATGGCCGAGTCATCACCATGAAGCAACTCATCAATGCCATGGCGCGGCAGATGATGAAACAGGGGCGGATTCCGTCACCGACGGATTTCAAGCAGTACCATGGCTTGATCGGCGAAGGTGAGTGAGGGGAAGATTATGACTGCGGGCAAAGTCAAAGCTATCGAGAAGACCCAGAAATCCTCCGACCCCTCATCGCCGACCCATGCATTCGCCCGACAGTCGAGCGTTGGCATGTCTCCAGGTGGATTCGATGCCACTTCGGTTCCACAGATGGCAGGCAACCTGGCAGTTCAGCGATTGTTCCGCTCCGGGCATATCCAGGCCAAGCTCGCGATCAGTCGACCCGGCGATCCGGACGAGGAGGAAGCGGACCGTGTCGCCGAGCAGGTGATGCGGATGGCCGAGCCTGGTGAGTCTCCCTCCATCGGCGTGTTCGTTGGTGCGAAGGTCGTGAAGCGCTGTGCAGCGTGCGAAGCAGAAGAGGAGAAGTGGAGGACGTCGGCGCAGGCTGAAGGCAGTGTGAGAGTTCGCCGCAAGTGTGCGGAGTGCGAGGCGGAGGACAAGAAGCGCGAAGAGGAACATCCGAACGAGACGAAGAAGGAGCGCCTGCAGCGAAAGCCAATGAATGATCCTTCGATGGTGAACGAGTTGCCACACGTGACGTCGGTGGCGCGATCGGGAGGGCAGCCCCTCGACGCTGGCACGCGCGCGTTTATGGAGTCGCGGTTCGGGTTCGACTTCAGTCAAGTCCGGGTTCATACCGACTCATCGTCGGCAGAGGCTGCGGGGTCAGTGAACGCCCGAGCCTATACGCTCGGTTCGGACGTGGTCTTTGCCTCGGGGCAGTACTCGCCGGCGACGGATAGTGGTCGTCGCCTTCTCGCGCACGAGCTCACGCACGTCGTTCAGCAGGACTCGGGTACGGCTCGCGTAGGAGTATCTCAGTCGTCTACCGGCTCACTGAGAGTCCTGGCGCGCGCGCCGAGCACGCCGCCCGCGGGGGGGGCGGGCGCATCAGCCAGGAAGACCTATTCGAGTCCGACCGTCAAAACGCTGCTCGCAGACACTCCGCGCGGTGACGTTCCGAACAAGATTATCGGCGATCATGGTGCCTGGCTTAGTAAAGCGACCGATGCCGAGCGGCTCGATCTGATCAGCGCCTGTCTGATTGGGGAATCGAACTTGGCGGGTCAGGCGATCGATTTGTGCTGGTTTCACTGTGCCAACTGGCAGGCGGTTGCCCGTTCCAACCTGAGTCTGTGGCAGCGCAGTCTCACGGCCATGATGAACGACAGTCTTCCTGGTCCGTTCTTCAAGAACTTGATGGATACGTTCTTGTTCGACACCGAGGAAGTCGCGCGCGGCTACCTGGACATGAACGAGGAGTACTGCAAGAAAACCCTGGGCGAGATGTTCTACGACATGACCGGCCAGCCCATGACTGGCCCGCCAACCCCTCAGCAGGAACAAGCCCGTAAGTCTCCGGTGAACGCAGAGAAGGCGCAAGAGCTACTGGACATGCAGTACCAGTTGAACGCCGCCCGCAATACGGCGGTGGGGTACTTGATCTCCGAAGAGCAGGAGGCCCAGGAAAAGAAAGAAGCCAAGGCGCACGACAACGAGGAGGTGGAGCCGGAGAAGGGGTCGCCGCCCGGGGGCACGACATGGAAACCGAAGAAGGAAAATCTGGCGTACTTCGACCCGGCCAAGGCGCCGCCATTCGGTCCGCGTCGTGACGACAAGGTCGTGACGAAGACGTGGGATCAGGTGAAGCCGGCTTACGAGAAGGGCGTCGACGCCATCCACGGTCTCCTCGCGCTGCACCCGAAGCTGTATCTCCTGGTCAGAGACAACGTTGACGACAAATCGAAGACCTCCCAGATTGTCGCTGACGGGGAATTGAAACCAGACGCCACGAAGATCATCGCCAAAGAACTTGCCGATACCGTCGCGAACATCAATAAGACCCGTCCCTTGATGAGTAAGGTCCTCGCCCAGGAGCTCAAGCCAATTCAGCAACAGCTCCTCACAGGTACGACGAGCAGCCCGAGACAGCCGGGCAGGAACTGGGCCACCGATCCTCTGTGGAAGCCCGCCGCCGACGGGTACGTGAAACAAACTGCTCCGCGCGTGTGGTGGCAGAGTCTTGGTCTCTCGGCCCTTGAGATGGGCGTCTACATCATCGCCGGCATTGCGACAGGAGGAGTGGTGTTCGCCGCGGCCATGGCGGCGAAGGGCATTGCTGATGCCGCCGCCGCCGAGGGAAAGAAACAGGCGCTGCAGGCGGCCGCTGGCTCGAACGTATCGTCAAAGACGATGCTCGTCAGCGGGAAGCAGGTGGAAGAAGCGGAAGTCGAAACTGCCATGGCCATCGCGTTCGCGGCGCTCGACGTGCTCGGGTTGGGCGCTGAGGTTCGCGGCGTCGTTGGTGCGGCGAAGGCGGCGCTCGTGCCGGGCGAGCAGGCGGTTCGCGCCATTCAGATGTCCCAGGATGTGCTCGGCTACGAGAAGAAGCTTCTGGGTCAGATAGTGGCCAAAGACGCCCTCGAGACGGCCGAGAAAGCGAAGGCGTTGGCGGCTGAGGCACGAAAGCTGGCCGATGAGGCCAAGACCCTGTCAAAGGGCCACCCTGGTGACGGCGTGTTGGCGGGACGGGCACGGATGGCTGACAAGGCGGCGACACGAGCCGAAGAAGGCGCAAAGCGTGTCGAGGATTTGGCGCGCGCAACCGAAACAGCGCAGAAGGCAGCCAAAGGCGTTCCAGAGGCGGAGCTCGTCGCCGAATTCAGTGTTCCCCTCGAAGGCGGCGGGAAGATCGTGGTCACCAAGAATGGACAGGTATTCGTCTGTGCGTCGCCCTGCTCGATTCTGACGGAGCGCTTCGCTGATGTCATCGCACGTAATCCTGAATTGGCCCGGCGCGCGGTAGCCGTGCGCATGGCAGAGCAGGAGACGGAGACGTCTCTGAAGACACTGGAGGGAGCGCAGGCGAAGGCGGTTAAGGCGCGGCTCGCGGCGCTCGAGAAGTCGTTCAAAGGGGAATGCGAGATGTGGGCGCGAGCGGAAGGAGTTGTTACGTGGCTTCAAGGTGACGCTGCGGCGACCTATCCTGCGCTGAAGGGTAAGAAGATCAATGCTGGATCGGTCGTTCGGATTCTAGAAAAGAAGACCGAGAACCCGGCGAAGGGTCAACTGCTCGAGGAACTTGGAGGTGCCGATGTGCTCGAGCGCTTGGGCACCGTCCAGGGCCGGCAGCAGTTCGCTGGGCAATTCGCCGGTGAGGAGCTGATATTTGTGCCGAGCTACATGGTACGGGATTCCAAGGGGCGGCAACTGACCGATGGCATGGTTGGATTTTGGAAGGGTGAGACGTTTCAAATCGTGACCATCATCGAGTCGAAGGCCGGGAAATGGGCGTCCGAAGGGCTGAAGTACAGCACCGAGGAACTGGCGGCGGTCTCGCGCGTGCGGTTCAGACTCATCCGCGAACGGTACAAGGTCAAGGATCTGAAAGGGGCTCAGGACATTCGAGAGCAGCCATTCGAGGATTTTGTGAAGGCGAACCAGGCCAAGATCGACGAGGCCGTCAAGCTGGCGGAGAGCGACTCGGATTGGCGCAAGGTCGCGATGGAGGACTATCACGCTCGTGTCGTTCAGGAGTTGCGTGCCAAGGGCAGTGTCCAGGAAGCCGACCGGATTTCCAAGCTCGGCACGTCCGAGTTTGGCGCGACGTTGACACCGATGGAACAGGCGCACGTCGATTCCTTGCTGCCCTTGCCAGAGGCCGGCCAGTTCACCAAAGACCTGGAGCGTACGGGTGAAATGGGAGGCGCGATGCTCAACCCGCATGAGCTACCGAAAGTCATGAGTGACGGAAAAGTATCCTCTCAGTGGCCATCGGGAAAGAAGGGCGATGTACCAGCGGGAACCTGGAAACCGACACAGTTTGCGGGAAATCGCGGCTCAGTGAAAATGCAGGGCTATGTCACGAACGACGCGGACGCGGCAAAGATCGCTGCCAACGCGCGCGACACGGAAGGGCTGGCGGCCGACGTCACGAAAGTCGATCTCAGCACAGATGAAATCGGTAAGCTCGCAAAAGAGATTCTTAAGCGTGGGAGGCCTGCCAAGAAGTAGCTAGACGCCGATGCTCACCGAAAAGCAAAAGAAAGGGGGGCTATAAATACTGTCCATACCGAGAGATCACCTAACTAAGAGGTAGAAATCCATGAATAATTACTTCGCTTTCCTTCAACCCTTTTCTGAGCAGGACACGGGGTTACGAAATCGACGTAAAGCTCCCGAACCGAGCGAAACCGCACACACAGGAGCACGCGATATTCCGGAAATACCCCAGACCGCGGGAAACCTTGCGGTGCAGCAACTGTTCCGTTCCAGCACCGTTCAGGCCAAGCTTGCCATCAGCCAGCCCGGCGATCCTGAAGAGCAGGAGGCGGATCAGGTCGCCGATCAGATCATGTCGTCAGCAACCACGGGGACCATCCAGCGAAAATGTGCAACATGTGCCAAAGGGACGACATGCCCGAAATGCGAGGAAGAGGTGAAAGTTCAGCCCAAGGAAAAGCCTGATCACTACTCTCAAGCTACTCCTGCCGTATATTCAAAGATTGCCCCGTTGCGAGGTGGCGGCAGCCCTTTGCCCCCCACTACTCGCGCTTTTATGGAGCCGCGCTTTGGGGCTGACTTCAGTGGGGTACGATTGCATACGAACAGCGAGGCCGCACAATTAAATCGCGCCGTCAGCGCGCGGGCGTTCACGCATGGACATGATATTTATCTCGGCGAAGGCACGAACAACGTTGAGTCGAGCACAGGAAAACAGTTGCTGGCCCACGAACTGGCTCACGTCGTACAGAATTCCCGCCGTTACGGGGCCCGCGAATGGATCAGGCGTGTCCCGCTACCGGACTACAGTCAAAAAGGAGATACATGCGACCCGGCATCACTGATGACTGCTCTTATCCTATGGGACAAAGAGAACTCTAGCGTAGGATCTTCGAACGCCAATATTGTTGGCATCTGCAACGCTGCATTGCTGTATATGAGCAAAAATAAGCCCACACTGATTGGCCTCTATAGCCGCACGGGAAATGGTGAGACGCTCTTTGATTATAACGTTCAGTATCTGAGCGCGACCCGCGACCGTCTTCGCACCGCCGGAACATCCGCCAGCGAAGGCGAATACCAGATGCTCAGTACCATACTGTACACTTTCGGCCACGATGCCAGCGACGTCCTGCGAAAGTTGGGCTTAACGGGGCCGAAGAATAAAGGTGGCAATACGCTTGCCGATATCTTCACCGACTCCGATCTGAAGGGGCTAAAACCGGGGGAGTCTGCTCAAATCAATTGGCTCTCTATTGTGCAACAACAATCTACCGATGGCCGATCCTCAGTCGGACCCCATGCCTTCCTCATTGGCCGGGGGAAGCTCGGAATGTGGTTCCTATCTGACCAAGGAGTTTCGCCCGCTCTGCACCTCGAAGCGAATTCACTCGAAGAAATCCGCACTAATCTCAATCAGGTGGCGGCCGCGGGAAAAACGAACATCGTTACAGATCCAGGCCAAACCAATACGACCTTGGGTTGGACCGGCGTACGGATACTTCAGTCTCAGAGCTACTCTCTCCCTTTTCAGAACCTCGCTCCCCCCGGAAGATTTCTCGCCGAAGTAGACGCTGGTTGGGGAACAACCGGTGAGCGCGTGTCTACGTGGGATTTTGTCGGTACTGGTTACAACTTGAAGGAAGTCGAGGATCTCTTCAAGTCATCCGGGGCTGGTCACGGGTTCTTAATTGGTGAGATGCCAGTTGGCGTCTATAACGTGTACAAGACAAATCCAGTTAGCTCAGATAACGCCGCAGTGACCGAAATTGACAAGAGTGACTCTAAAGGTGGATTACTTCTGAACACATCATTATTCATCAATGCCTGGCTCAAGTTGAGAACAGCGAAGGACTCGTCTATCTCCGGCCTCGGTTTCAAGGTTTACTGAATATCGGGCTAACACATAAATAAAGGATTGATGTGTTAGGAGTTAAGGCGTCAAAACCTATATAAATAAAAGCCTTCGATGGTCCCGTATGCTCTCGTTTGATGGGAGAGGGTTCTCCTAAAAGAATGGGTAAATGAGGTCTGATAATCTTCTAGCCAACCTCCTCGCGAGCAGTTGGTAAACTGATTGCTCAGCAAAACGAGAGGAAACTGACATGTCACATTACTGTGGAATCGATTTACGTTCAAATGATCATGTGGTGTTCGTGATTAATCACGTATAAAAGGAGCAGACCCTATAAATTAATCAGGAATCTGCCATAGCCGATCAATTAAGCAACGAGGAGAAAAAATGGACGTAACCACTATCGACAAGTACATTGATATTTTTGTGAAGATCGCCGCTCTCTTGGGGGGCGGGTGGGGTGTCTACAAATTCGTGCAATATCGTGAACTCAAACAACGTATACAGCTAGAGGTAGACGCTAAGCTGTACAAGCTCACCTTGCCTGAAGAAGCTGAAGCTTTTACTTGGGATCCTCAAGGCAATTGTAAGCCAGATTCTGCAAAGCTGCGCACCCATGCGGTTGAGATATTACTCAAGTTCACTAACAAAGGCTTTACTCGCATGCGCCTATTCAATATAAAGGTTGGCATAAACACGATGCGGCCTCACAATGAAGCTCAGTTTGACCAGGGGGATGGGCACCTGCGCCTGACCCGAATATTCTCCAGCGGCAACCTTGTGCCCGTATTTGAGGTGGAAGGTAAAAACGTTGAAGATACTTCCTTTTACTACATCGAACCCGGTGTCGAACAAACGATCTCGTATCTGACGCTGATTACCGAGCCGCGCGAACTCGTTCAGATATATGCCAAATTCAGTCTTGAGCAAAAGAGGCTATTCCCGAAGAGAGAGATAGGAGAAAAAGGCGTTTATCCCCATACCGCTGCACGGACATTTAAAGTCAATTCAGATAGCTCAATCGATAATTGATTCACTCGTACAATCCGCATGTGATCGTCGGTATATTGTAAGCGGCTAGCCGATCCACTATCGTCAGATGTTGCTGGTTATGATTTAATCCATGACACCCAAAGTAAGCAGTTCGTCGATGCGGCTGTTGGGCCAGGCGGGGAGCTTTTCCAAGGTGTCTTTCAACCAGGTAGCCGGATCGAGACCGTTGAGTTTGGCCGTGCCGAGCAAGGTTTGAATAACTGCCGCTCAAAGCGTCATTATGGCTGAGCTGGACAGCATTACCGAAGTCATCATGGCCGCAACCGGGAAGGTAAAAACCGAAGGATGCTCGGCGAAATCTATCCTTTGCTGGTTTTATTGCGTTATTACCAAAAGAACGCCGCAAAAATTCTCGCGCCGTGTCCCGCCTTTACTTCCCCGCTGGCTTTCCCGCAAGCCGCGGCTAAGATCGAGCGCCTCGCTTACGGCGAGGTGGCGATTTGTTGATTTGCATTTTGTCGTTATAGAAACAAATAGTTTAATGATAAATCGTTCCTTGTAACCGACTTCTGGCAGGCTCTCCTATGACCGCTTTTCAAGGTTGTCCTGTCGTTCATTTGGAATTAGCGACAGGCTCTTTTAGGTCGGTTCTTGCCTGTCGTCTGAATGACGAAATTCTGCCAAAGGACTAAACCGCTCACGCGGTATTGACGCTGCGATCATAAGCCTGTGGCTGGTTGAAAGAGCGTAACTGTTTCCTATGTTATGGAATGAGGCAATCCGCCTTGTTTCAAGATAGGAGCTGT
>NZ_JALOCF010000030.1 GCF_023227905.1 Methylobacter sp.
CAGATTCCTACGCGTTACTCACCCGTCCGCCACTCGTCAGCGCCCGAAGGCCTGTTACCGTTCGACTTGCATGTGTTAAGCATACCGCCAGCGTTCAATCTGAGCCATGATCAAACTCTTCAGTTTAAATCAGTTTGCCACTCAATAAGATGAGTAGCCAATCTTGGCTCGACTACAAATTCAACGTATAAATTACTTTTTACGCAAGATCTTGTGTCGATTATTTATTACAAGCCTAAACAATCCATCACAAGCTCCCACACAAATTATTTTGATCTGATTTTTAAAGAGCGTGGAGCTAAGCCCCGGTTGAGCTGGACCATTATACCGATCCAATTCAATTTGTCAACACCCTGTCGACTTTATTTATTTGTTTCCGTCCGTGCCGGAACCGATACCCAGGTCCCGATGAGCCGACCATTATAACCGGTCCAACCCGTTTGTCAAGCTCCCTGCCAACTTTATTTCCCGCTCTCGACATCCGGTCAAGACTGCCAGGGCTGCCTGCCCCGAAAGAACTGCGCATTTTACAGCCTTTACAGCCGGCGTCAAGAAATTATTCTTACTCGGGCAAACTTTCGTTTTCCTACCTGATAAACATGTTGACTCCCTACCGGGATATCCAGCTTTGGATCAGAAATTTTTTCTCCATCAATTTTTACAGCTCCTTGTTTTATCATACGGATCGCCTCAGATGTACTCTCCGTTAATCCGGCATCTTTTAGTAAATTTGCTATTCCGTAACCCGTATCGTCAACCTTTAACTCCAGCTCTTCCATTTCATCAGGGATCGCGCCCCGCTGAAATCTGGCCTCGAAGTTTTCCAGCGCCTTGGCGGCCGCGAACGCATCATGAAATCTTTCTATAATTTCCTGCGCTAACTTTACTTTATAGTTTCTAGGATTTGCCCCTTGTTTGCACTCCTCTACCCATAACCTTATTTCAGTCATGGGTCGAAAGCTGAGTAATTCAAAATAACGCCACATCAATTCATCAGATATGGACATTAATTTACCAAACATGTCATCCGCAGAATCAGCTATGCCTACATAATTATTCAGTGACTTGGACATTTTTTGCACACCGTCCAACCCTTCCAGAATCGGCATCGTCATCACGACTTGCGGCTTTTGCCCAAAAGCCTCTTGCAACTGCCGCCCAACCAGCAAGTTAAACTTTTGATCTGTTCCGCCCAATTCCACATCGGCCTTCATCGCCACCGAATCGTAGCCTTGGATTAAAGGATATAAAAATTCATGTATCGCAATGGGCTGTCCGCCTTTAAAGCGCTTGCTAAAATCATCTCGCTCCAGCATTCTGGCGACAGTATGCTTTGCAGCCAACTGAATTAAATCAGCCGGTGACATTGCATTCATCCAGCTGGAATTAAACATCACTAACGTTTTAGCCGGATCCAGGATTTTAAATATCTGCTCTTCATAAGTTCTTGCATTATCAATTACCTCATCCCGAGTTAATGGCTTACGCGTAACATTTTTACCTGTTGGATCACCAATCATTCCGGTAAAATCACCAATCAGAAATAGCACCTCGTGCCCCAACTCCTGAAATTGCTTTAGCTTATTGATCAACACGGTATGCCCCAAATGTAGATCAGGGGCTGTCGGATCAAAACCCGCCTTAATCCGTAGAGGCCGCCCCTCTTCCAGCTTTTTAATTAACTCCTGCTTGATTAAAACCTCATCAGTTCCTCTTAGAAGGTGCTCCAATACGTCCTCTTGCAATTTCTTTCTCCAAAATATCTACAAATTATTCATTATAGAATTAATAACCGGCTGCGTTGAATAAAACTTTTATGCAGCCTAAAATTGGTAAAAGTACGTAAAAGCACTTAAAATGAAACCCTAAATCTATTAAGTATTTTCTGATTTATCTAACTTCAATTACTTAGCGTAGCCTAGTGAAAAATAGAATCTATACCTCTTTGCTCTTTGGAATTAGCATAGCTTTTTCAATAACCGGCCACACGCAGACAAAAGTAGAAAGCAAACACACAACAACCAAGACTATTTCTGCCTCAATTTCTCATTCAAAACTCGCAAAGCCTGGTGATAAAAAACTTGCTGTCGCGGTTAAGACCACGTCGAACAATAAAAAAGAGCCCGTTTCATCAAAAAACGCCAGCAAAAATAGCGCCATTGCTACGGCCAAGAAAACTGCCGCCCAAAAAACCGTTGTAATATCTAAAGCGGTTACTAGAAATCAACCTACCGTTTCCACTAAGCTAAAAAACAATAAGCAATCTATTAAAGCCGCCAAGCTTGTTGAGAAAGAAAAAGCCAATGTTTCTGCCAAGCAAAAACACAACAAACAGTCCATTGCCTCATCCAAATCGAATCACATAACGCACACTACCGCACCCGTTGATCCGTCTGCCAGAAAACGTACCGTTATTTCTTCCAAGTCGATCGAATCAACATCTATAAAGCCTGTTAATTATGGGGAGTCCGATAGAAATACTCGAACTAAGTTGAACCTGGACAACATTGGCTTAAATCCAATTGTTCCCACAAATGATGCCAGTCAATTTCATCCAATTTCAATTGCTCGCCCACAACCGACAACAATTAACACTGCGCATGTATCGATAGAAACCTCATTATTTTTGGATGGACTCGAAGCCGACCTATCTAAAGAACTTCTCTTGCAGCTTACCGACGTTTTTGCATGGGATATTGATTTTGCTACCAATTTACGCCCTGGCGACCAATTCACAGTTGTTTATGGAAAAAAAGTGGTTAATGGCAAAGAAATGGAAACCGACGAAATCATTGCCGCCGAGTTTATTAACCAGGGCGTCTCATACGCAGCAGTCCGGTATATCGATGACTCCGGCAATGCCAGTTATTACACGCCTGACGGACAATCCATGCAAAGAGCTTTTTTAAGTGCGCCGGTCGATTTTATAAAGATAAGCTCGCCTTTTGACCCTCACCGCAAACACCCTATCCTGAACAGGATTCGTGCTCATAAAGGTATCGACTATGCCGCACGAACCGGAACTCCTGTAAAAACAACCGGGGATGGCACTGTGACTTTTTGCGGTCGTAATGGTGCTTACGGACAAGTGGTCATTATTGAACATAACGACCACTATGAAACGCTTTATGCTCACATGTCCGGCTTTATGAAAGGCTTAACGGTTGGCAGTCATGTCAAACAAGGTGATGTTATCGGCTATGTCGGCCAAAGCGGTCTGGCTACCGGCCCACATTTGCATTACGAGTTTCACGTCGATGGACAGTATCGCAACCCGGAGACTGTCAAAATACCGCACTCATTGCCTATCGGTGGCGAGCGGCTAGCTGACTTTAAAACTCAAACCCAAACCTACGTTGCACAGCTGAACCAAGCCAAAGCCAAAAGTCTACTGGCTAAAACCCCTCCGGCAATTGCTCCCGATGTTGCCCTACCTTCGTCATCGACATCACCGTCTAATTACGACTAATTAAGACAATGCAAGAGTTTTATATTGGACTCATGTCCGGAACCAGCTTGGACGGCATTGACGCGGCTCTTGTTGATTTTAGCGCCAACCAAGCCCAACTTGTCGGTTTTGAATACCTGCCTTTTCCTGAAGACATACAAAGCGCCATCCAACGGCTCAGCAAGCCTGACGCGCTAATCTCTCTCAAAGAATACGGCGCTATGGATGCCCGCCTTGGCCATTTATTTGCCGATATTGTTAATACCTTGCTTGCTAAAGCCGACATGCCCGCGTCATCGATCAAGGCCATCGGCAGCCACGGACTAACCGTTTACCACGCGCCCGAAATCAAATTTCCTTTTTCCCTGCAAATTGGCGACCCCAACGTGATTGCCGAACTTACCGGCATTACCACTGTGGCCGATTTCAGGCGACGAGATATTGCCGCCAAAGGCCAAGGCGCACCGCTAGTTCCGGCGTTCCATCAAGCCGTATTCCAGCATCCGGATGAGCATCGTTGTATCGTAAATATCGGCGGCATAGCCAATATTACCGTTTTGCCTAAACATCAGTCCTCTGCTGTCATCGGCTTTGATACCGGCCCCGGTAATACCTTAATGGATCTCTGGATTAAACTGCACCGGAACCTACCATATGATAAAAACGGCGCCTGGGCTAAAACTGGCAACATCGACCATGACTTGGTGGAACTTTTAAAACAAGACGCTTATTTCAACTCCGCCCCGCCCAAAAGCACCGGCAAAGAATATTTTTCGCTTCCCTGGATTTATCAGTATTTCGACGCCTTCAGCTATAAAGCCGAAGACATACAGGCCAGCTTGTGTTTTTTAACGGCAATAACGATTTGCGATGCCATCAAAGAGCATGCGCCGACTACTGAGCGCATATTGATCTGCGGCGGCGGCATTCATAATGAATATTTATTGGAGCTCATCCAGCAAAACATAGGCTGTCCGGTTGAATCAACTGAGCAGTATGGCCTTCATCCCGATCATGTTGAGGCTGTAGCTTTCGCATGGTTAGCCAGGCAAACGCTAAACAATCTGCCGGGCAATCTTAAAGAAGTCACAGGAGCGATTGACTCTGTTATTCTTGGAGGAATTTATCAGGGAAACAAAAAGGGCGCAGCTTCCGCTCCTGCTGACGCTAAGCACCTACATCCCTGTAGGTGACATCGTATTGCCCGAATAAAGGGAGAGAACTATAAAATAACTACGCGGAAAAAGACGATCCGCAACCGCAGGTAGTGGTCGCGTTAGGATTACGAATAACGAACTGAGCGCCCGACAAATCTTCCTTATAATCGATTTCAGCGCCGGTTAAATATTGAATACTCATCGAATCAATCAATACGGTGACACCGCCGTTTTCAACGCAAGTATCATCTTCATTGACTTCTTCATCAAACGTAAAGCCGTATTGAAACCCTGAACAGCCACCACCTGAAACATAAACCCTCAGCTTCAGATTATCATTGCCTTCCTCGGCTATTAATTCACCTACCTTGGAGGCAGCGCTGTCGGTAAAAACGATTGGATTTGACATATACGTAACACTATAAAAATAAAGTTGGAAGAAATTATGACTATACCTAGCTTTTTAGTCAACAATTATGAATGGATATACAACTGCTCCTTTGACACTTACGGATAAAGCGCAATCGTCCTTAATCCCGAGTCTTCCTTCAGCCCGAATATCAGATTCATGTTTTGCACCGCTTGCCCCGCCGCGCCCTTCACCAGGTTATCAATCACCGACAGCACTACGATGGTTTGGCCACCCTGCGGCCGGTGAATCGAAATCTGGCAATTATTGCTGCCCCGGACATTTCGGGTATCCGGATGCGAACCTTGCGGCAATACATCGACAAACGCCTCATCAGCATATCTTTTTTCATACAAAGCTTGCACATCGCTCAAGCTTCCATGCCCCTGGCCGTATAACGTGGCGTGTATACCACGAATCATCGGCGTTAGATGCGGCACGAAGGTTAACCCGACCGATTTGCCGGCGACAAGCTCAAGCCCTTGCCTGATTTCCGGCAAATGCCGATGGCCGCCGACTGCATAAGCTTTAAAACTCTCGCCGGTTTCACTCATTAACGTCGCCAGCTCCGCTTTGCGCCCTGCCCCGCTAACACCGGATTTAACATCGGCAATCAAATGATTGGCATCGACCAGGTCGTTCTCAAGCAACGGTAAAAAACCCAGCTGCACGGCTGTTGGGTAGCAGCCGGGACAGGCGATTAAATTAGCTTTTTTAATCGCCTCGCGATTCACTTCCGGCAAGCCATAAACCGCCTCGGCGATTAAATCGGGGCACGCGTGCTCCATGCCGTACCACTTGCTCCAATCCTTGGCATCTTTCAACCTGAAATCCGCCGAAAGATCGATCACCTTAACGCCGCGCGCCAATAACTGTTCCGCCATCAGCATTGCAGTGCCGTTCGGGGTCGCAAAAAACACCACATCGCACTCGGCCAAGGTTTCGACTTCAGGCAGGCTGAATACCGCATCGATAGCGCCTCTCAAGCTGGGATAAAGCGCATCCACCCTAACTCCCGCATCGGCGCGCGAAGTGACGACCGACACTTCAGCGTCCGTATGTAACGCTAAAATCCGCAATAGCTCAACACCGGTGTATCCGGTTCCGCCCACAATACCTGCACGAATCATCTGTTTTATCCTACCCACACATTGTTTATGAAAATAACTGGGGCATATAATAACCGCAACTTAAATGATTGACGATGTTGTACCTATGCCGTTTCCCGAACAAATGATTGCTATTGAAGTAGAAAACGGAGCGTTAAAACCGGTCAGGCGCGACATGCCAACGCCATCCGCTGACCAGGTATTAATTAAAGTCGTTGCCGCAGGCGTTAGCCGGCCCGATGTGATGCAACGCCAAGGCCTGTATCCGCCCCCGCCCGGCGCATCCGACATTCCGGGGCTTGAAGTCGCAGGAACCATTCAGGCACTGGGCGATCATATCAACCATTTAAATATAGGTGACAGAGCCTGCGCGCTGGTGACTGGCGGCGGCTACGCCGAATATTGCCTTGCCTCGGACACCTTATGCCTACCCATACCGGAAGGCTTATCTTTTATCCAAGCCGCTGCATTACCGGAAACTTTCTTTACCGTGTGGAGCAATGTTTTCGACCGCGCCCATTTGCAGCCCGGAGAGACGCTACTGGTACACGGCGGTACCAGCGGCATAGGCACGACGGCAATACAACTGGCCAAAGCTTTTAACGCCAAGGTTATCGTCACCGCCGGCTCGAAAACTAAATGCGAATTCTGCCTGCAACTGGGCGCCGATGCGACCATCAACTATAAAGAGCAGGATTTTTTTGAGGAAGTAATGCGCTTTACCGGCAATAAAGGCGTCGACGTTATTCTGGATATGATCGGCGGCGACTATTTTCCGCGTAACCTAAAATGCATGGCTGACGATGCCCGGCTGGTGCAAATCGCCGTTCAAAACGGCCCGAAAGCCGAAATAAACTTGCTGTCAATCATGCTTAAACGACTCACCATCACCGGTTCGACCTTAAGAGCCAGGGACGATGTCTTTAAAAAAGACATCGCAGACAAACTGCTTGAAAAAGTCTGGCCTTTATTAGAATCAGGCCAAATTAAACCGATTATAAACTCAACTTTGGCGCTTACCGATGCCGCCTTAGCCCATCAACTTATGGAAAGCAGCCAACACATCGGCAAAATCATCTTAACGGTATAAAACATGACCTACACCACGCTCGTTTCTACAGACACACTTAACCAACAACTTAACAACTCCAACTGGATCATCGTTGACTGCCGCTTTTCACTCGCGGATACCGAAGCCGGTGCCAAAGCCTATCGGCACGGACATATCCCCAATGCCCGCTATGCTCATCTGGATAAAGACTTGTCCTCAGCAATCACCGATTTTACCGGACGCCACCCTTTGCCCAACTTTTCCTTATTGGCGAAAAAACTCGGCGATTGGGGCATAACCAACATTAGCCAAGTAGTGGCTTATGACGATGCAGGCGGTGCTTTTGCAGGACGTCTATGGTGGTTATTGAAGTGCATGGGGCACGACAAGGTCGCCGTATTGAATGGCGGCATCAAGCAATGGCAGAAACAAGGCCTACCTGTCACCACAACCTTGCCCACCGTCAAGCCAACCACATTCAGGGCATACCTGGATGAGTCAGCATGGCTTAATGCCGTACAAGTGCAAAACAGCCTGGCTCAAAAAGCCATTTGCCTGATCGATGCCAGAACCCCCGAACGCTATCGCGGCGAACAAGAACCGATCGACCCGGTTGCGGGCCATATCCCCGGCGCGTTAAACCGGGCTTTCCAGTTAAACCTGAACAGCAATGGTTTATTTTTATCGGCGGAACAATTGCGTGAGCAATTCAAACAGCTAATCGGCACAACCGCACCCGAACAGGTGGTTCATTACTGCGGCTCCGGCGTAACCGCCTGTCATAATTTACTGGCAATGGAATATGCCGGATTAACCGGTTCCAAGCTTTATGCAGGATCGTGGAGCGAGTGGATCAGGAATAAAAACCGGTCGATTGCTAAAGGCTAATTATTTTGACGCCTTAATTCCTGCATAGGCTATGGATGGCCTAATTCATATTTAACACTCACGTTTAAATCCCGTAAATCTTGCGCTTACGCCAGAAGGTCGCCCTGCTCATGCCCAGCGAGCGGGCAGCCAGGGTAACCATGCCATTGCTCTGCTCCAGCGCTTGACGGATTGCCGTGGATTCTTCCGCAGCCGATAACGGTTGATTCTGCACAGGCTGCGGCTCGGCATTACGTTGCTCCCGAAACTCAGGGGGCAGTTCAGAGCAGCGCAAGGTTGTCCCTCTGCCTACCGCAAAAGCATATTCCACAACATTTTGCAGTTCCCGGATATTACCCGGCCACGCATAGTCCAACAAAGCCCTCATAGCCTGCGGATCGATTTTTTCAATTTTCCTGAAATGGGCGGCATTATGCTCTTGAATAAAATGCCAGATAAGCAACCCTATATCTTCCCGACGCTCCCGTAACGGCGGAATAAAAATGGGCACGACCCTGAGCCGGTACATCAGATCCTCGCGGAACCGCCCCATTTTTACTTCCTCCCTTAACGAACGATGGGTCGCAGCGACAATGCGCACATCGACGTCAATCTACCGGTCGCCGCCCACCGGAATATAATTTCTTTCCTGTAAAACCCGGAGCAGTTTGGCCTGCAACTCAAGCGGCAATTCGGCCACTTCATCAAGAAACAGCGTTCCGCCGTGCGCGCGCTGAAACAGGCCGCTATGATCCTTGATGGCACCGGTAAACGCGCCGCGCACGTGCCCGAACAACTCGCTGTCCAGTAGACTGCTGGATAAGGCCGCGCAATTGATCGCCAGAAAAGGCGCCTTGCGCCGGGCGCTCAAATCGTGAATGGCCTTGGCCACCAACTCTTTGCCGGAACCGCTCTCGCCTCTTACCAAGACCGTAACATCTGTCTCTGCGGCATTTTGAATAATCTGAAAAACCGCCTGCATGGCTGGCGAGCGGCTTAACAGGCCATGAAACCCCTGCTTTACAGATTCGGAAGTCTCTCTTGAGGCTTTTGGCAAAGCTATGTTTGCGGGCCGCTCCGAAACAGGAAGCAGCAGCCCCAAACCGCCAGCAAAAGCCCCCTGCTGATCATGTAAAACCTGGATAATTTTTTCCAGCTCAAATTTACTGCCATCAGTTTGGAATAGCGTTATGAGTTGTTTTTTATGGTCGTCGCTATCAGTAATGGCATATTCTTGCTTACAGGGTTTGCCTGTGACATCTTTGGCGTACAATCCGGATAACTGCTCTGCGCCCTGACTCCAGTGAATAACCCGTTGGTTACGGTCAACGATATACAGAGCTGCAACATCGCATAGGGTTAGCAGCTTTAAAAATAACGGCTGCAACGACTGCTGTTCCAGCCAGGCGGATAAGGGTTCGGAAAGTTGTTTTGTTTGTTTCACAAGCGTCTCGTTGAATCAAATATGCGTTTCAATGAAACATTATATGAAACAGGCGAAAGGCGCAAGACAAAAGGCGAAAGCTGCCCACTTTAGCGCTGCGTCCTTTGCCTTTAGCCCTTTGTCCTTCGCCTTAACCTTTTGGCACAGGATTTGCTTTAAGCATAGTTATCCCATAACCCCAACCGGAGCAACATCATGCTATTCAAACAATTATTCGACCAGGAAACCTGGACTTACACCTATTTAATTGCCGATCCAGTTAGTAAAGACGCCGTTCTTATTGATCCGGTCAATACCCATATCGACGAGTATATTGAGCTGCTGGCAGCGCACGGACTGCAACTGAAATATTCTCTGGAAACCCATGTTCATGCCGACCATATCACTGCCAGCGGCTTGCTGCGCCAACGTTTGGGAGCCCAGACAGCGGTCAGCGGACTGTGCGGCGCGGAAAACGCCGACATTCAGATGCAGGACGGCGATATTTTTAAATTTGCCGGCGACGAGCAAATCAAGGTCATCGCCACACCGGGGCATACTCGCGGCAGTGTTTCTTTTTTATGGCGCGACCGCTTGTTTACCGGCGACTCTTTATTGATCGGCGGCTGCGGACGTACAGATTTTCAAGGCGGCGATGCCGGAGCGCTTTACGACTGCATTACCCAACGCTTGTTTACCCTGCCGGGTGAAACGCTGGTCTATCCAGGCCATGATTATCAGCAGCGCTGGGTGAGCTGCGTCATGCAGGAACGCACCACCAATCCTCGACTGGCAGGCAAGACCCGCGAGCAATTTATCGAGATCATGAACAACCTGAACTTACCCAAACCCCGCTTAATTGACGAGGCAGTGCCCGCTAACCGTTATTGCGGCCTGGATGAAAACGAGCGTCAGGATGCCGTAGCGCTCAGAGACGCAACGCCGCCGCTTCGCGCCACAACCAAAACCGAAGATTTGGTCGCCGCCGCTAAGCAACAAATTATTGAAGTCGATGTCGCCAAAGCGAAACAGCTGCTGGCGGAAGGCAATATCGTGCTGGTCGATACCCGAGAAGAAAGCGAATACGCCGCAGGGCACGTTGACGGAGCATTATTGGTACCGCGCGGCATGCTGGAATTCAAAATCGGCAACATGCCGGAACTGGCCGACAAATCGAAAGCGGTGCTCATATATTGCCGCTTGGGCAACCGCTCGGCATTGGCGGCGCAGACCCTGCAGCAATTGGGTTACACTAATGTGCTGTCTATGGCCGGCGGATTTGAGGCTTGGAAAAAAAGCCAAACGTCATAGGACACTACCCTATAAAGAGAGAATGGGTACATGGCAAAGTATGTGCTGCCGTCCACTTTTGCCGTGTACCGAAATTCTCCACTAACTACCAATTATGAGGAATTTATGTCAAACAAACACCATACCGTACTAATCATCGGGGGAGGCGCCGCCGGCGTTTCCATCGCCAACAACATGCGCCGCCAAAACGCCGATATTGATATCGCTATCGTTGAACCGTCTGAAGTCCACTATTACCAACCGGGCTTCACCATTGTCGGCGGCGGTGCGTACACCTTAAAAGAAACCGTCCGCAACGAAGCCGACCTGATCCATCCGTCTGTTACCTGGATTAAGGATTACGCCGAAACCTTTCAACCGGATGACAACAGCGTCAGTTTGCGTTCCGGCGACGTGATCAGTTACGACTATCTGGTAGTCTGCCCCGGCCTGCAACTGGATTGGGATAAGATTGAAGGCTTGAAAGAAACGCTGAACAAAAACAATGTGTGCAGCAATTATTCCGCCGAGACCGTGGAATACACCTGGGAATGCATCCAGAATATTAAGGAAGGCACCGCGCTGTTCACCCAGCCGCCGATGCCGATCAAATGCGCAGGTGCGCCGCAAAAAATCATGTATCTGGCCGCGGACCGCTTCCGTAAAAGAGGTACGCTGGACAAATTCAATATTGAATTTTTCAACGCCGGACCTGCGATATTCGGCGTACCGTTTTTCGCCAAGGCACTAAGCAAAGTCGTTGCCGAATACGGGATTAAAACCAATTTCAACCACAACCTGGTGGCTATCGACGGCCCAGCCAAAATCGCCACCTTCGAAACCACCGACAGCGAAGGCAACAAGCAACGGGTTACCAAAGCGTTCGACATGATTCATGTCACGCCACCGCAAAGCTCACCGGATTTTATTAAAAGAAGCCCGCTCGCCAATGCCGCCGGTTGGGTTGATGTTAATCCCAATACACTACAGCATACTAAATACGGCAATATTTTCGGTCTGGGCGATGCCGGATCGACACCTAATGCCAAAACCGCGGCAGCGGTGCGCAAGCAGGTTCCGGTTGTGGTTGACAATATTCTTAACCTTAAGAACAGCAAGGATGTCCAGGGCGGCTATGACGGTTACGGCTCATGCCCATTAACCACGTCCCTAAGTAAAGTGATGCTGGCTGAGTTTGCCTATGACGGCAAGGTGACGCCCTCTTTCCCTTTGCTGGACCCAAGAACACCCCGATCTATCTGGTGGTGGGGCAAAACCACCGGTTTTCCTTGGCTGTACTGGCATTTGATGCTCAAAGGCTACCGCATCGATATTCCTCATTTGGAAAGCTATGCCAAAAAGTTTTTGAACGAAGAATGATTTTTTAGGCGAAGGGCGCAAGGAAAAAGGCTAAAAGCCTGCCTTGAGTCTTTCGCCCTTTATCCTTTGTCTTTCGTCCTTTGTATTCTCTTATGCCCTATTCAAAACCCAATAATTCACGTTTAACACAGTTATTTCCGATTGTGGAGTGGCTAAGATCCTACACCCGCCAGGAATTCAACAGCGATTTATTCGCTGGCGTCATCACTGCTATTTTGCTGGTTCCACAAGGGATTGCCTACGCGATCTTGGCCGGTTTACCGCCTCAACTTGGGCTCTACGCCAGCATCCTGCCGCCGTTATTGTATGCGCTGCTGGGCACCAGTCGCACCCTGTCGGTGGGTCCGGTTTCGATTGCCGCGATTATGATTGCCAGCGCTCTGAGCGCGCCGGAAGTCAGCGTGTTAGGTAATCCTGTGCAAAGTGCCCTGATTCTGTCGGCGGAAAGCGGATTCATCATGTTGCTGATGGCTCTGTTACGTATGGGCGGGCTGGTCAATTTTATCAGCCATCCGGTGCTGACCGGCTTTACCAGCGGCGCCTCACTGTTGATTATCGGTAGCCAATTACCGCAGTTGTTTGGTTTAAAAGCCCCTTCCTGCGACTTTGATGTTGCCTGCTACAGCCATTATTTTTCAGGCATCGTGCCAGCCACTTTATTAATCGGCCTGAGCGCGATCGGCTTACTGGTGTTTTTCAACAAGCCGCTGGTTTTCATGCTAAAAAAAATCGGCATGAAACCTTCTGTGGTTACTGCGATCAGCAAATGCGGGCCATTATTAACTATCATGCTGGCGACTCTGGCCGTCGGCTATCTGGATTTAACAGGCCAACAGAATATAGCGGTGGTTGGCAAAGTTCCCTCCGGTTTCCCCGAATTGACCCTTGATTTTTCCCCTGCCGAAAAATGGTACGTATTATTGCCCTACTCCGGCTTTATCGCCTTGATCGCCTATGTTGAAAGCGTCGCCATTGCCAAGGTTACCGCTAATTTCAGAGGCGAAAAAATCATCGCCAACCAGGAATTGATCGCGCTGGGCACTGCTAATCTGGCAGCCGCCATTTCCGGCGGCATGCCGGTAGCCGGTGGATTTAGCCGCACCATGGTAAATTTTTCTGCCGGTGCGCGCACCCAAATGGCGATGCTGGTCGCCGCCGCTATTCTTGCGCTGGCGGTCGTCTTCTTTAGCCCGTGGTTTGAAAACATCCCTAAAGCGGCGCTGGCCGCAATCATTCTGGTCGCCATCATTCCTTTAGTAAAACTGAACGACATTGCGCACACCTGGCGTTATGACCGTGGCGATGGAATCGCCGAAATTGCCACTTTGCTGGGCGTTTTAGTCTACGGCATTGAAGAAGGCATCACGCTGGGCATTATCCTGACTCTGGTCAGCCATTTGCGCAAAACCAGCCATCCGCATATTGCCGTGGTCGGGCGCATACCCGGCACTGAGCACTACCGCAATATCAAACGCCATAATGTGGAAACCTGGCCTCACCTGCTGTTATTGCGCATTGATGAAAGCATTACCTTTGCCAATATTAATTATATCGAGGAGTTTATCAACGCCAAGTTAAGGCAGCAGCCGGGTATCAAGCATATTGTGCTTATTTTTACCTCGATCAGCGATATAGACGCCACGGCGCTGGAGGAACTGGAAAAACTGAACCGTGCTTTGCAGGCCTCAAAAATGACCTTGCATATCTCGGAAACGAAAGGTCCGGTACTTGATAAGCTTGAAAAAACCGATTTTCTCAGGCAACTGCAACCCGGCAGGGCATTTTTCCATACCGAAGATGCCGTTAGGGAGCTATGTAAGCCAATGTCTCAGGCTGACGAATACAAGTCATAACATGCCGTGTATTACTGCTATTTCGAAAACCCGATAAAGCGCCGATAAGGCGAGCCCTGCTTCCAGGTGAAAGCCTCGGTGTAGTAATGCATCAATGCTAGATAACCCAGCAATCCCAGAGTAATCGCTTTACGAATCTCCACATCGAAAAAGAACTCGGTTATAGCGTTGACCGCACTATCCCCGTAAGACTGCAACACAAACGTCAACGCAATGGAACACAAGGGCAACACGATAAACACAGGCAAATGGCAGCGCGCCGCATAGCGGTACATAAAATTCTGCGGTTGCTGGCGATGCTTGTTGTAGTCATGCACCACGTAGAAAATATAGGCCGTCGCGTCATGCACCAGCCTTGGCACCAGGATCGCGAGAAAGTAATAGTGCTGAACAAACAAATAGAAACTGCTTAATACCAATAAAACGTTGGACCACAAAAAATACCGGCCGGATTGCGTGGTCAGGTAGCGCTCGCATAGCAGAGCGGTGCACACCAATCCTACACATAAACCGCCCGCAACCAGCTTTATCCACTCCAGTTGTTGCACATCCAGGCTGTTCTTCATAAATATTCCAATATAAATAAAGATGCCCGCCGTTACACTCATCCACAATAGCAAATAAAAAACCCAATCGGGCAGACGGTACAAGCTGCGCCCCACGCCCAGTTGTTGTTTAAGCACGTGATATACGGTCCAGGCCGCTACCGTCACGTAAAGCGCTTTATAGGGAATAAACAGGCTACCGACGCCGAAAAACGTGATAATGGCAGCCGTCATCAAAATGATTTTCAGCTTATATACTTTCAGGTATTCGGTATTGCTCACCAGTAAGATGGAACTGGCGACAATATGCGGCGTACCAAAAATAATTTGAAATAATAAAAAGTGCTTCGGACTGCTCGGTAAATTCTGCTGCAAAAAGCCCTGCCAAAACCAACCATCAAACAGTTGCAACAATAAACACAAAGGAATGATTGCATACAAACCCAACAACAGCCGGAACGAGACGGTCAGCTGGTTATCATCAGTTATATCTTGAGCTGAAATGGCTTGTGCAGACATAAAACCATCCTCCTGTTATTGTTGTATTTTTCAGTCAGAATTAATATAAGCTATTATTTTAGATGACACGCTAAACAGTGAATTAAAGTCCGGCACTCACATTGAGTGCCCGTTTTTAGCGCGCGTACATCATACACCACAAGATTGTTTGGGAAAATACGTGCACAAAAAAGCCGGTGTTACCCGGCCTTGATAGCTTCGTTTTACACAGTTTGATACCCTAATCATTCACAGGGTAATACGAGCAAAAACTGCTTCGTATTACCCTGACTCTTAAAAGTCGCCTGTGTTTACGTTTGAAGGAATACGACAGTTGAAAGTCTTACTCAAAGGCTCAAATTTGCGCCGCGAGCGTATCGACCTGCGCAAACATTGATTCAGCTTTATCCGAAACAGAAATAAAGGTTTTTTAAACCTTCCACTCCACTTTGTTGATATAACTGAAAATAATCGCGTAAGGTAGTTTCACAAATGCCCACCAATAAGGCAATCTTATGATTAGACAGGCCGCGGCTTTTTAGCCACAAGGCTTGTAGACGTCGACGAACTAGCGGGACGGGGTGGACATTCCTTTCTTTTTTTAAAATTCCTAATGCTTCTGAAGTAAATTCAATATGTGTTGTCATAATAATTCTACTCGCAAAAATAATCACAAAGGGCTTTACAACGCTGATGAAGTGTTTAAAACCCGAAAGGGAAGCAAATTTGCTTTGCTCCTTCTGGAGTTCTAACTATCATCAATGGACGGTGATATAGCTTAATCGTTAACTTAGCATTTGGGGATATGTACGAATACTTACCCCTCTACTAGTTAATCTTACCAATTGATTCTCTTGAGTTTTCACATAAAATGAAAAATCAGTAATTAACTTTATTTATGAGGTTAAGATGAAGCTAATCAATGAATCAGTGTTGGAAATAACCATCAATTTCTTAAAAGACGTCAGAGAAAGCAATGGAATTTGCCTTGTCGGCTTGATAGAAGATCTTGAAAATGTAATGCAGACGCCCAGCGTGTGCGTTGACGATCAGCCAAAAAATATCCGAAAGCGCCGATTAAGCGATCAAGAAGATTAGATTAACTGGCTATAGATCCAAAGCTAGGCAAAACCTCGCAATCCTTGCTTTTGTTAACGCTCGGCATTATGTCGAGCTTTATGAAATTGCCGAAATACGTAGCGACACTGATTTATTATGGTTAACAAATAAGAAATACTTCATCGCACGTTTTGAAATCTTTCCAAAGCGTAAATGCTCCCTATCGGCCCCTCCCCGGGCCACAGGCCCTTCCAGGGCCATTCGATAATGCCCTTCATAAATAGAAGGGCATTCTTTTTACCAAACCCTTACCAGTGCTCCTGAAATGGCTGCTGCTATTCAACAGCTCAGCATTCGCCCAAATCCCACGACAATGCGCAGCCTTTAATCGATTAGTTATCAATTACTTGCAGGATCATTTATTTTCTATTTCAATCCCTACAAGCAAACACACTTACTCTCGTCTAAATTAATCAGCCTGAAAATCAGCCGGTAATAGTCGAGCCAAACAAGAGTCACTCCATTTTGCGCGAGGTCATCAACCAGTAAATTGAGCTTGCGATTATGACCGATAAAAATAGAAATTATTTCTATAAGTAATGGTACCTATGTTTTCTTATAAATCTGCACTATAGAATAAACCCACCAATTTCTGAGGAGGAATGGTCGCCAAGTTCAATTAGAAGAAGAACATCTTGGCGGATAAAGCCTGGATTCATTAGTGAATCCAGGCTTTTTTTTATGGTCGTGATAGCTTAAAACGCGACACAACAATAAGTAACTGATTGTTGTGTAATTTTCGAAATATTAACCTACTGCCCAACTTCATTGAGCCGCATTCATACCTTGATAAATTAAGATAAGGCTCGCCTTTACCTTGTTGATTTCGGAATTCAACAGTCAAATAGCACTTCTCTATTCTTCTACCTCGCCTGCATAAACCTATAGGCAATCACCACCTACTTGTTTGGCAAAATTGCCAACGTTTGTGTCCGCCCCAGCACGACTTTTGTCAAGCTACTGTGCGAGTTATGGAAAATAATGTTCAGACCGCGGTATATCAAAAAAACCATCCGCACTCGCTTCCAATTTTCAGGTTTGCTTGGGAATGCTTGAAACATCAGTTAATATTCGGTCAGAATATTTAAGTTAAACTGCTCGAATCCAGCCCTCTTCAAGCCTTGCTTTTTAGTTTTTAGGATTGCCCTACTCATGACATTTCAGCTACACCCACGCCTGAAACAGGATTGCATAGCCATTGGCAGTTTTGAGCTGTGTCGATTATTAATGATGAATGACAGCCAATATCCCTGGTTTATACTGGTTCCGGAACGAGCGAACTTGCAGGAAATTTATCAGCTGAACAAAGCTGAGCGTGAATTACTGGCGGAAGAATCGAGCTATCTTGCCGAGAATCTGGCAGTGCTTTATAAAGCGGACAAAATGAATATTGCCGCAATAGGCAATATGGTCCCGCAACTGCATATCCATCATATAGTCCGCTATCAGACCGATAAAGCCTGGCCTGCGCCGGCCTGGGGGAAATTCGCTGCCGAGCCTTACACAGACCGGCAGATTGCAGATAACTTAACTCGCGTTAAAGCCCAGTTGGGCATGTAAAGCAGGCACAAGGCCTTTGGCCTTGTGCCTTAAAATCTTAATCAACCAAAAACTCAGTAAAATAAGCCTCTTTAAATCCTCCGGGGTGCTCAGCCTTATCCTCTTCGGAATGTTCTTCCTCAGCGGCTTCGCCGTGGCCTTTATCCCCTTCCTCCATTTTTGCCAGCGTCTTACGAATAATATCGGTCGTTTCCTGCCGTAATGCTTCGCGCTGTTCCATGGTTTGCAGTCCTTCAGACGGTCTGCCGCTGTATAGCATGATCAATTCGTGCCTTAATGCCGGCATGTGCTTTTTTACCGTCGCGATAGTGGCGGCACCTTCAACCAATAATTGCACGTTTATCAGCAAAAACTTTTTTGGTTCCGCCAAATTAACGGTAAACTTAGGAGTCATTTCCAGATATTTTACGCCGGCTTCTGCTTCCGATTCTTTGCCCCCTTCATTCGCAACAGCCGCGGACATAAACAGAAGACTTAATATCACAACTAATAACCGCATAACAGACTCCGTGTAACTGGAAAATAATGGCCTAGTATAAGGCCAAGCCCATCAATTTTAAACCAAATCCAATACTGACAAGGTAATGACAACTAATCTCCCCATCGGCCCGATAATGCTGGACGTTGCAGGCTTAACCCTGGCACAAGACGAAAAAGAAAAGATCAATCATCCCAACACCGGAGCAGTCATTCTTTTTTCGCGCAATTATCAAGATCCCGAACAAGTTACCGAGTTGATTAATCAAATTCGCGCGGCGCGTAATGGCAACATACTGATCGCTGTCGATCAGGAAGGCGGCAGAGTGCAACGCTTCCAGCACGGCTTCACCCGTTTGCCGCCTGCGGTCAGCTATACGCAAAGCCCTGAACTGGCGGAATCGGCAGGCTGGCTGATGGCCGCTGAATTACTGGCTGTCGGCGTTGATTTCAGCTTTGCCCCGGTCCTTGATATTGATTGCGGCGTTAGCGAAATCATCGGCAACCGTTCGTTTTCAACCGATCCGACCCTTGCTACACGCCTTTCAAGCTCATTTAGAAAAGGCATGAATGAAGCGGGCATGGCCGCAACCGGAAAGCATTTCCCCGGACACGGCGCAGTGGCTTTGGACTCACACCTGACCCTGCCGATTGACGAAAGAGACCTGGACAGCATCAGGGCAAAAGACTTGCTGCCCTTTAAACAACTGATCGAGGAAGGCTTGGAAGGCATCATGCCTGCGCATGTAGTCTACCCAAAAATCGACCCGAATCCGGCCGGCTTTTCGCCGTTCTGGATACAGCAGATTTTACGCAAGGAATTGAACTTCAACGGCACCGTGTTCAGCGACGACTTGAGCATGGAAGGCGCGGCATCGGTCGGCGACTTCCCGGAACGCGCTAGACTGGCGCAATTGGCCGGGTGCGACATGATCCTGGTTTGCAATAATCCGGCCGCCGCCGAGCAGGTGCTTGAGGCCTTGCCGATAAGCCAAGACCCCGTCAGGGAACAGCGGCTTAGTCGTATGCAGGGCAAACCGCAGATGAACCGCGAACAGCTGACGCATACTGAAAAATGGCAGCAATTATCCACTCTCATCAACAATACCTATAACCATGCTTGAAGAAATCAAACACGTCCAGGCCACCGCCGATTTGCTGCACAGCGAACAGGAAATTGAAACCGCCATCGATAAAATGGCTCAGCAAATCAACATTGCGCTTGCCGATCACAATCCGCTATTACTCTGCGTCATGAACGGCGGCATCGTCACCTTTGGCAAGTTACTGACCCGGTTAAGCATCCCCCTAACCATTGATGCAATTAACGCCAGCCGCTACCAAAACCTGACCTCGGGCGGCAGTATCGAATGGCTGGTTAAACCGGTAACATCGCTTAAAGGCCGTACGGTACTGCTCGTGGACGACATTCTAGATGAAGGCATCACTCTTCAAGCAATTTATCAATATTGCCGGGAACAAGGCGCGACAGCCGTTTACAGCGCCGTGCTGGTGGATAAAATACTCGACCATCAAAAGCCAATCACCGCCGATTTTATCGGGCTGAAAGTGGAAAACCGTTATGTGTTCGGCTACGGCATGGACTACAAAGGCTATTTACGCAACGCACCGGGCATTTACGCCTGCAAGGAATAAACATCATGACTCAACTAGCCATTATCGGCGGCACCGGCCTGACCCAACTTAGCGATTTAACCATCATCAAACGCGAACAGCTGAGCACGCCTTACGGTTCGCCATCTGCCGAGTTTGTTACCGGGGAATTGAACAATACCCGGATTATCTTCCTGGCTAGACACGGCAATCCGCACACCATTGCTCCGCACAAAATAAATTATCAGGCTAATATCTGGGGTCTTAAGCAGCTTGGCGTTGAGCAGATCATTGCTGTCGCCGCAGTGGGTGGCATTACCAGCGAAATGGTTCCAGCGCATATCGCCATCCCGGACCAGATTATTGATTACAGCTATGGCCGCATGCATACTTTTTTTGAAGATGAGACAGTCACGCACATAGACTTTACCTGTCCGTACAGCCAAAAACTGCGTTCCCGCCTGATCAGCGCCGCCGCTAAAGTCAACATAAAGATCAGCCCGATAGGCACCTACGGCTGCACCCAAGGCCCTCGCCTGGAAACCGCCGCAGAAATCCAGCGTATGGAAAGAGACGGCTGCGACCTGGTCGGCATGACCGGCATGCCGGAAGCCGCCTTAGCCAAAGAACTCGGTATGGATTATGCCGCACTCAACGTAGTCGCCAATTGGGCCGCAGGAAAATCGGAAGGGGAAATAACCATGGAAGAAATTGAGCGGCACCTCCATAAAGGCATGGCGGATACCGCTGAATTACTGAAAGCTTTTGTGGGTTAGCTTGAGGCTTAGTGGTGGCAACCCGCGCCATGGATATGTCCATGCTCGGCTTCTTCTTTAGTCGCCGGTCTAACGTCCACAACTTCCACATCAAAAGTTAAGGCGGTTCCCGCCAACGGATGATTGCCGTCAATGGTAATATCGTCGCCATCGATCTTAACGATGGTAACTTCGCCGGAACCGGAACTGACATCGGCATGGAACATCATGCCGACTTCAAGCTCATCAATACCTTCAAACATTGACCGAGGGATTACCTGAATCATCTCGTCATGTTGTTCGCCATAAGCATCTTTGGCCTCAATGCGCACATTAAACTTGTCGCCGACGGCTTTACCGGCCAATGCCGCTTCCAGACCCGGAATGATGTTGCCAACACCGTGCAGATAAACCAAGGCCTCACCACCTTTCGAACTATCCAGTACTTCGCCGTCATCATTAGTCAAAGTATAGTGAATTGAGACAGCCATATTGTCAGCTACTTGCATGATAAAACCTTTTTCGTAATTTAAAAGCCGTCTATGATAAAGAGTTGCAACTATTTTGTCTGAAAAATTATCTAACCCATCATAATTATCCACAGGAAACCTATCATGTCGCGCTGGAGACCGCCGAGGCCAAAGTCATCCCCTTACATCACGCCGGAAGGCTATCAAACTCTGGAAATTGAATTGAAAGACCTGTGGACCAAGCGCAAAGAGGTTACCCAGGCTTTATCGGCAGCGGCAGCGGAAGGCGATCGCTCGGAAAATGCAGAATACATCTAATAACCTCATTTAACATACTATTTTTAAAAAAGCACAGAAAAAACAATCATATTTTGACAGTATGCATACTATCTTTATGTACTTTTTTTAAGTAAACTTTAAGATTAATATTTGAAGGATTTGGAAGAATTTCGAGATGACAGAAACGAAATACTATATATGTTACGAAAACCCTCTTAAACAAGATGAAGCTGAACTACTGCATAAATATTGGCGGCTTGATCAAAGCTCAGAAAATATTTATCGACACAAAGTGCAAGATTTAATAGGAATTCTTAACTTTGATAAGGAAAGCCACGTCACTAAATTCGTTAAGGGCAATTGTTTCATTTCATCAAATTCACAAATCTTTAACTGCACGTCTTGCCAAATAAAATTTAATGCAAATTGCCGAACTGAGCTCAATAATTTAATCAAAAGACTTCCAAAAGTTTGCAACAATTGCAAAAAAGAAGAGATAAATCTCATAGCTTTAGAAAAAATAAATATCCTCCAATCCTCAATACAGCAACCCATATTCCCTGAATTTAGTTATGAAGATCTTCAAGCACTTAATTATGTTGAGAAAATAATTTTGTTTGTTATGCTTTCGGAAATGAATGCCAGCGAAAATGAACCTATCAACTTTTCGGAAGGAGAACTAAATCTGACTGGTGTGACTGATATTGATAAGGATATATTATCATCATTATTTAATAAGAAAGCAATTTATGTTATCAAAGATGAAGACTATAATAATCTACCTTTGCTAATAGAAACGACAGAATATATTTACAAAAACAAAAAGCATTTAAATTCAGACAATATTAATTTCGTTAATTCATTTTTAAGTGGTTTATATGAACCTGGAGTATATTTTTTAAAACCTACTGATTCCCCTTCTTTTGAAGGCTTCTTAGATCAACTTTTTGAGGAGATAAATAATTCTTTCATAACCAAAAAAGATGTTGAAATTTTATCAGATCTTATAATTTCGATACTTTTATATCAATCGTATTATCTTGTTAACGAAGCTAAAAAAGAGCATAAAATACCAATAGACATGAACATGAAATTGGATATAGTACTAACTAGTTTAGTAAAAAAATATCCGATGCCTGTTGTTTTTAATATTTTAAATTATCAAGCCAAAAATGTAGCCGCAAAGCTTTATTCTAATACAGCGATGCCATCATATATTCAAAATAAATTATATTGCAAATATATTGAAGAATATATTAATTACTTAGATAAAAACAATAAAATACCCTATAAAAAAATGCTTCCAGACTATATGACTGGTTCAAAAATTGAATACTTCTCGAGCCACTATATTTTAGGAGACTTAATAAGCTGGTCTAGTTTAAGTGGGAATGACATTATAGAAAGGTGGATTCATAGTGATACTATAAAAAATATACAATAAATACCGTTTAAATAGAAATCAAAATTTTACGGGCATTCGAAAATAATTTGAAGCAAGAGTTATAAACGTTAACATAAAGTTTTATAAAATATAATTTTATGTGCATATTGTTACGAAACCCGCCGCTAAATCTTATTTATATTCGGCCACCGATTCTTATCTAAAAATCACGATCTAATACCGATCAGGTATACTCGATCTATGAACAGGGTCATGAACCACTCGAAGATCGATCGTTACAACGTAATCTATAAAACTGACTTGCTGGTAAAGGCCGTCAAATGGGCCAATTGGTTGGACGGAAAATCGGCAAAACCAGTTAAAAATGTCATTTATTGGATTGCTGCCAAGCGGCGATTTCTGAAAAAATCAGCTTGTCTGGCAATTGTGGCTGGAGTGCTGATGTTTTAAAGCGATAATCTTCGCAGTCGCAGAGCGTTCATAATGACTGAAACCGAACTAAAACTCATCGCTGCCGCCGCAATCATCGGTGACAGCAAAATGCCGAAGAACGGATACAGCACACCGGCGGCAATGGGAACGCCGAGCGCGTTGTAAATGAAAGCAAAGAACAGATTCTGGCGGATATTGCTCATGGTCGCTTGACTTAACAGCCGTGCCCGGGCGATGCCACGCAGATCGCCTTTGACCAGCGTAACCCCCGCGCTTTCCATGGCGACATCGGTGCCCGTACCCATCGCAATACCTACGTGTGCCTGCGCCAATGCCGGCGCATCGTTGATGCCGTCGCCCGCCATTGCCACGATATGGCCTTCGGCCTGCAATTGTTTAACGATTTCGGTTTTCTGGTCAGGTAATACTTCAGCTTCAACCCGGTCTATGCCAAGTTTTTTTGCCACTGCATTGGCGGTGGTTTTATTATCGCCGGTCAGCATGACGACTTTTATTCCTGCTTCGTGCAAGGCTTTCAACGCTTCCGATGTTGACGATTTGATCGGATCGGTGACACTGATAAATCCGCCGAGCTTGCCGTCCACGGCGACAAACATGACGGTCTGCCCTTCCAGGCGTAGCTCGTCAGCCTGTTTTTGTAAAGGCGCTGTATCGATATTCTGCGCTACCATTAATTGGGCATTACCCAGTGCAACCCGACGGCCTGAAATCCTGCCGCAAACTCCTTTACCGGTTACCGATTCAAATTGTTCTCCGGCAGTCAGCTTGATGCCCTTTTCTTCAGCGCCTTTAACAATGGCGGCGGCAAGCGGATGTTCGCTAGCTCGTTCCAGGCTTGCGCCGAGAGACAATACGTCTTCTTCGGAAAAATCCTTGCTGGCTATGACTGACATCAGACGGGGTTTACCCTCGGTCAGGGTGCCGGTTTTGTCGATCACTAAGGTATCTATTTTTTCCATGATTTCCAGCGCTTCGGCATTTTTAATCAATACTCCGAGCTGAGCGCCCTTGCCGGTACCGACCATAATCGACATCGGCGTGGCAAGACCGAGAGCGCAGGGGCAAGCGATAATAAGTACAGCTACTGCATTAACAATGGCATGCGCCAAACGCGGTTCCGGCCCCCACTGCCACCAGACTATCAGCGTGATGATCGCAATGATGACAACGGCCGGGACAAACCAGGCGGCAACCAGATCCGCCAGTTTCTGGATCGGCGCCCGGCTGCGCTGTGCTTCGCTGACCATCCTCACGATCCGGGCCAACAGCGTTTCGCCGCCGACCTTCTCGGCGCGCATCAGCAGGCTTCCAGTGCTGTTGACGGTAGCGCCTATCAGCCTGTCCCCTACATTTTTTTCCACGGGAATAGGCTCACCGGTCACCATCGATTCATCGACACTGCTATAGCCTTGCTGCACGACACCATCAACGGGGATTTTTTCGCCGGGCCGGATGCGTAACTGATCGCCCGGTTGGACCTGTTCAAGAGGAATATCCTCTTCCTTGCCGTCGCCTGTCACCCGACGCGCTGTTTTCGGCGCCAGTTCCAATAACATTTTGATAGCCTGGTTGGTGCGGCTTCGAGCCTGTAATTCCAATACTTGCCCCAGCAATACCAAGGCGGTAATGACGGCGGCGGCCTCAAAATAAACAGCCACCATGCCGTCCGGGGTGCGCATGGTTGGCGGAAAAATGCCCGGCGCAAATGCTGCTGTCACACTGTAGCCCCAAGCAACGCTGATACCCAAAGCGATCAGTGTGAACATATTGAGGCTGCGATTGATCAAAGAAGCCCAGCCGCGCACAAAAAACGTCCAGCCGCCCCACAGCACCACCGGCGTAGCCAGCGCTAATTGCAGCCATTGCAGCCTGCGTGCATCCAGAAAATCGGGTATGGCGGTCGGATACAGGTCATGGCCCATGGCCAGCATGAACAACGGCAGGGTTAAGGCAGCGCTCATCCAAAAGCGTCGCGACATATCCTTGAGTTCGTGATCTTCGGCTTCCACTTCAGTTGTTCGCGGCTCCAGAGCCATGCCGCAAATCGGGCAGTTTCCCGGTTCATTGCGGATGATTTCAGGATGCATCGGACACACATATTCGGCATGGCTTTCAAAAACCTTGCTTTCCACCGGTTCCATTGTCTCCAGGGTCATCCCGCATTTGGGACAGTTGCCGGGATTTTCCAGACGGACTTCAGGGTGCATGGGGCAGGTATAAGTTTTTTTGTGAGCGTATTTTGTCATTGTCTTATCCTTTTTTGCTCGGGGACGGCGGCGGATGACTTTTCTCAGTTCAAGGACAATCAGCGGTATAAATCCAACCCCGATCCACGCCACGCACTGATTTAGCGTAACCGGTTCGATCTGGAACAGCGTTTGCAGCATTGGAACATGGTGTATCGCCAACTGCAAGGCGAAGCTCACTGCCACAATCAGAAACAATCGCATGTTGGAAAACAGGCCTATCTGCCAAATGGTGCGCTGTTCGCTACGTGCGCTGAAGGAGCGCAGCAACTCGTCGATCACCAGGGCGGTAAAGGCAGCATCGCGGGCTTGCTCAAGGCTGTTGTTGATGTAGAGTTCATAGGCAAACACGCCGAGAGTGACGCTGGCGGTCAGCAAGCCGGTGAATAGAGTTAGCTTAAGAAAATCCCGGTTGAACAGCGCCTCTTGGGAACGTCGCGGCGGGCGATTCAACACGCCGGGGTCAATCGGATCAGTCGCCAGAGCCAGCGCCGGCAAGCCGTCTGTCACCAGGTTGATCCATAGAAGATGCAGCGGCAGTAGCGGCAGCGGCCAGCCCAGAAGAACCGCGCTCAGCATCACGATCAATTCGCCGGTATTGCCGCTCAACAAATAGGCCAAGGTTTTGGCGATATTGTCATAAATACCCCGTCCTTCTTCTACGGCAGCGACAATGGAGGCAAAATTGTCATCGGTGATGATGATGTCGGCAGCCTCCTTGGTCACCTCGGTGCCGGTAATGCCCATGGCGATACCGATGGACGCCTCCTTGATCGCAGGCGCATCGTTAACCCCGTCCCCGGTCATCGCCACGACTGCGTCCTGCGCCTTCCAGGCGCGGACAATGCGGAGCTTGTGCTCGGCGGTAACCCGTGCATAAACCGAAACCCGTGATACACGTTCCTTCAGCGCTTCGTCGTCCAGGCGGTCAAGCTCGGCTCCTACGAGAACTTCGTCGCCCTTGCCCAGAATGCCCAATTCATGGCCTATGGCCCGTGCGGTATCGGGATGATCGCCGGTGATCATCACGGTTTTGATGCCTGCCCGTTTGCATTTGACCACGGCCTCCTTCGCCTCGCCCCGGGGTGGATCCTGTAAGCCTATGAGTCCTAACAAGATAAGTCCCTGCTCGATCTCCATATCGTTTACAGTCACGCCTTCTTCGAAACTGAAGCCGTCCAGGGGGCGCTCGGCGACGGCAAGCACGCGCAGGGCATCGTGCGCCAGTAACGTGTTAGCATCGAGTAGCCGGGTGCGGTCGCTTTCAGTCAGTTCCCTGACTCCCTGGTCGGTACGAATCAGGGTGCAACGGCTGAGAATAACTTCTGGCGCACCCTTGACGAATGCCCAGGGATGATTCTCCTGACTACGGATAACGGTCATGCGTTTGCGGTCGGAATCGAAAGGCACAGCAGCCAGTCGCGGCATTTCAGTCTCGATGGCTGCGCGGATAATACCGCCTTTGGCAGCGGCCACCAGTAACGCCCCTTCAGTAGGATCGCCCACTACTACAGGCCGGTCATCTATTAGAGTCAGTTCGGCATCGTTGCAGGCAGCCGATGCGTGCAACAAGGCAAAAAGTTCGGGGCTTTTTGACGGCAAGCTTTCCACGTTGCCGGAAAAGAATGCACCTTCGGTTGAGTAACCTTCGCCGGTAACGCGATACAAGCGTTCCGAGGTAATCAACTTGCGGGCCGTCATTTCACCCATCGTCAGCGTGCCGGTCTTGTCCGTACAGATAACCTGAACACGGCCTAGCGTTTCAACCGAGGCCATGTGCCGCACCAAGGCATGACGCCGCACCATGCGCTGCACACCCAAAGCGAGAGCGACCGTCACCACCGCCGGCAGCCCCTCGGGAATGGCGGCGACCGCAAGACTCACCGAACTCAAGAACAGCTCAAACGGCGTCATTCCGCGCAGTAATCCGAGACTGAAAATCAGCGCAACTATGCCGAAACAGGCCCACAACAGCAGGCGCGCTACCCGGTCAAGTTGGCGTTGCAGCGGGGTTTCTCCGCTTTCGGCGGTCTCCAGAAGTGTGGCAATATGGCCGAGTTCCGTCTCCATCCCGGTATTAACCACCAAAGCGCGGCCGGTTCCACCCGTTACGCTGGTGCCGAGGAAGACCATGTTTTTCCGCTCCGCCAGTGGCGTTTCCGTAGGCAAGCCGTCGGTGAACTTACCTACGGCTTGCGATTCGCCGGTGAGCGGCGCTTCATTGATGCGAAGAACTGATGTCCGGATCAGGCGAGCGTCCGCAGCGACCAGATCCCCGCCTTCCAGCAGCAGGATATCGCCAGGAACGATTTCAGTTGCGGCGACCACCACGCTATGGCCGCCACGCACCACGCGGCAATGGGGAGCTGTCAGACGGGCCAGCGCTGCTGCTGCCTTTTCGGCACGATACTCCTGAATAAAACCAATCACCGCGTTCAGGATTACGATAGCAATGATGGCGATACCGTCTACAGTTTCGCCCAGTGCTGCGGAAACTGCCGCCGCGCCAATCAGCACCCAAATAACGAGACTTTTAAACTGGCTTACAAAAATAATAAGAGCCGAGACGCGCTTGCCCTTGCGTAGTTTATTTTGCCCATACCGGGCAAGCCTGACAGTCACTTCCTTATCGGCAAGTCCCTGCTCCACATCGGTAGCAAGACGGCTTGCGGCTTCGGTAACCGATAACTTGTGCCATGCGTTCATAGTGGTGTTCCTCCTTCCATTAACATTAACAATGAAAACTAAATAACCTGAACGGATGGTAACATTCCCATCCCCTGGCTTGTGTGAAGCATTGCATCCGGCGATGCATATTTGCCATACTCAAGCCCGCCTCGGCGGCTTTTTCATAGGCGTTAATCAGCGTCTGGCAATGGTCTTTAAAACTTTGCTCATGTCTACCGTAGAAATGGCTTTTTGACTCGTATTGGCTAAGAAGTTTCTTGTGTTCCTCAACCTTAAGCTGCATTTCTTTGGCCGCTTCTTCATAGCGTTTCGCCAACGTATCATGATCGGCTTAGGTTTTCGCATTTTGTACGGCCAAGCTCATATCCATCGGATGCGGGTTCATCTCGCTACATGCGGACAGTAAACCAACAACCAAAAGCAGGGTAATCAGTAATTGTGTTTTCATGGATTTTCTCCAAAGTAATTCAATAGTTAAAATGACATTGTTTTTCAGATTGTTAATGTATCGTTCAGTTGGTAATGACATCGTTCATCCTCTTTAAAAAATAGGAGGAAACGGGGTAGGCTGAAAACTTTTACATGGTGGGGCTGGACGCTTACCATTTTAAAACATTGAGATGCCCCTATTTATGACACCATACTGCGATCAGTTTTCGGCACTCAACTCTCCATTCACAGCCCTCACCGCCACAAAGCATACGGGTTTCAGATCGGAAACAAGGACGATGCTGACTAATATTTTGAATGGCTTGTATGAGTTCGATCTCCAATCTCATACGTTCCGGGTTTTGAACACCAATAGATTTTGCTAATTGTTGCAGGCCTGAAATTGTCATTCCCCCGTTTTCTTCGGACATTGAAAGATAGTGTGTTACCAGCATCGCTGAATAGTCTTTTTCGGCCTCTAGCCAATCATCCAATTCTTTGCCGGGTTCAAATCCCCTGGCTTGCGCTCTGTAATAAGCCGCTACTGAAATCCACTGATGGCGAGGTGTACTTTCTCCCAAGAGCTGTTCTGTTGGTGAAGTTGGCTGTCCTTGTGAATGGTTGTCCACTTTCGCTATGGGCGCGTTATTGCCTTTTGGGTTAGTTGAATTTTCTTGATTATTTGGATTCAAGATTTTGTTGAATTCAGAATTATCGCTCATTTTATTACCCTCTTTAACTTTTACGCATCGCCAAACGTATGGAGAAACGTCGAAGGCTCAGAACCAGAGACGCACCCCGGCAACGAGCCGCGCTTCCTCGGCATCTTTACCGGCAGCTCGTATATTATTTGCCGCCGAGCCAAATCGACTGGCCCATTCAATGCCAACATAGGGGGCAAATTCCCGTCGAACCTCGTAACGCAAGCGCAGACCCGCTTCAATATTGGACAAGCCGCTACTCACGTCTCGCGTGTCGTCTCGCTGGCTATAAAAATTCATCTCAATACGTGGTTGCAAGATGAGCTTTTGCGTCAGCAATAAGTCGTATTCTGTTTCAAGACGAAATGCGGTGCGCCCTTGCTCGTTGGCATAAGCAGTCGCTTCCACATACAGCCAGTAAGGCAATAGCCCCTGGATACCGAAGGCGAGCCAGCCGCGATCCGTGCCCTTGCCGGTGTCGTAACGTACACCCAATTGCGTGTCCAAATAAGCGGTAATCGCATGCGCCCAAAGCAACTCGTTGCGTGCGTCTTTAAACTTGCCGCTCTCAATCTCGCCTTCGGCTCTGATGAGTGCACGATTATAAGTCTGCCCATACCAGGCCTGCCAGTCATAGGTCATGGCGGTGTTGCCGCGAGTAGTTACACTTTCAAGCCGATCGGCCAACAGAGAGCCAAAGTTATCTTCGTCGCCCATCTTTGGCCGTGGAATCGGGCCGAAGTCGTAGCCATCCGAATAGGCGTGCGGATCGCGGGCGTCGGCTGGGGCCGAGCCGCCCTGCATGGACATGGATTCGCCGCCGCCATGATTCATGCTGCTCATGTCACCGGCTTTCCCGGAAGTTGCGCCACCATGGTCCATGTCATGTCCTGAACCCTCCCCCGTGCCGGACTTATCACCTTGTTCCATGCCCGGCATGGCATCGTGATTCATCCCACTATGATCCATGCCCGGCATCGCATCGTGATTCATCCCGCTGTGATTCATGCCCGGCATGGAACCGTGATTCATCTTGCCGTGATCCATGTCCTGGGTAGCCTCTATCTGCTCGGATGCTTTTGCCGCAGCCGGCTTTGATTCTGTCCCAGCCTTTATATTACGCCGTTTCCGCTCCGACTGCGCGGAACGATTGGCGTGGTGGTCGGCGTGCATGGGGTTCGTTCGCACTTTTTCCACGGTCGTTAGGTCTTGCGCCCAGACGGAAGACAGTTTGAGAACCATCAAGGCGGCGATCAAATTTACTCGACGGTTCATCATCTTTCCCTGCTCCACTTTTCGATTACTGCTGTTTGATTTCGCCATACTCAGGCCACAACCACTTCACGCATCATGCCCGCATGCATGTGCAGGAACAGGTGGCAATGCCACGCCCAACGGCCCAAGCCGTCGGGCGTGACGAGGAAAGTGACACGCTGCGCCGGCTGCACAATAATGGTGTGCTTGCGTACCTGGAAGCGTCCGTCCGGGCTTTCCAGCTCGCTCCACATGCCATGCAGGTGCATGGGATGGGTCATCATCGTGTCATTGACCAGAATCACGCGCAGCCGCTCACCATAGCGAAAATGCACCGGTGTGGATTTGCCGAACTCAAGGCCATCAAGTGACCAGCTGTAACGCTCCATGTTGCCGGTGACATGAAGCTCAATTTCCCGAACCGGTTTTCTAGTATCCAGCGGCCCTCCGATGGTGTGCAGATCGGCATAGGTAAGCACCCGGCGGCCATTGTTGCGCAGGCCGATACCGGGATCATCCAGATTGGTGCGCGGCGTGTCCACACGCATGTCTACGCCGGCGCCATATTCGGTACTGGCGTGGCGCACGCGCACCTGTCCGCCGCCCATGCCGTGGGCGCTGTGATCCATAGCCATACCGCCATGATTCATCCCCTCCATTTCACCACTGCCCATGTCGCCCATCATATCCTCCATGGTCAGCGGTTCGGGTTTATCCGGAGAAGGCACCGCCGCCGTCATGCCGGCACGCGTTGCCAGCGTGCCGCGGGCATAGCCGGTACGGTCCATCGACTGGGCAAAGATGGTATAAGCCCCTTCTTCTGGGGTAACGATGACATCGTAGGTCTCGGCTGGTCCGATGCGGAATTCGTCCACCGTGACCGGCTCGACGTTCTGTGCGTCGGCCTGGACCACTGTCATCTTGAGCCCTGGTATGCGCACATCGAAAAACGTCATCGCGCCTGAGTTGATGAAGCGCAGCCGCACCTTCTCGCCCGGACGGAATAGCCCTGTCCAGTTACCGGCCGGGGTGGTTCCGTTCATCAGGTAAGTATAGGTATAGGCAGAAATGTCCGACAGGTCGGTCATATTCATGCGCATCATGTTCCACATACGCCGCTTTTGGATAGCCGATACAACGCCCTCACCAGCCGCATCATGAAAGAAATCGACGGCCGTCGGCTGGTTGAAGTTGTAGTAGTCGCCTTGTATTTTGAGCTTCTCGAAAACCCGCATCGGGTCTTCGTCAGTCCAGTCGGACAGCTGCACCACGTAGTCGCGATCGGCGCGGATCGGGTCGGCGCCGACCGGGTCAACGATAATCGCGCCGTACAATCCGGTCTGCTCCTGCATGCCGGAATGGGAGTGATACCAGTAGGTACCGGATTGTTGCACCTTGAAGCGATAGGTGAAGGTTTCCCCCGGCGCAATACCTTTAAAGCTCATACCCGGCACACCATCCATTTGATAGGGCGGGAGGATGCCGTGCCAATGAATCGACGTTTCCTCGGCGAGGCGGTTGGTGACGCGAAGCGTCACTGTATCCCCTTCTCGCCAGTGCAGTGTCGGCGCAGGAATCGAGCCATTAACGGTGGTTGCCACGCGTTGCGCACCGGTAAAGTTAACGGGGGTTTCCGCTATCGTAAGGTTAAATTCCGTACCGGTAAGTATCTCGGCGAGCTGTGTTGTTCCCTTGGCTTGAGCCGTTTTGAGCCACGGCGGCAGCCCTAACAGAATACCGCCAGCGACCAGCCCTTCAATGAAGCGCCGACGGGAAGGATTAGGCAATAGTAGCGAAGGTTTGGAAATATGTTTCATTATGATACTTACTCAGACAAGAAATTGTATTCGGCCCAGGTCGCCTGAAGTTGAAATAATAGGGATCTCAGGCTGCCATTACTTTAATGGCTATGTCCGCCGCCGCTGCCGCGAGATGAACGACTGTCATCTTTAGATCTATTGGAATCTGTTGCGCACGCAGAAACAGCGACTAAAAAAAGGGTGATTAATGCAAATTTCATATATTTCATAGGATTCTCAGTAATATTATTTAGTATGGATTTCTTATTTAGCGTCAGTATGTTCGTGCGCATGACCGTCAGATGGGGCTGGCCCGGAACGACTCGCGTTAATTTTCGAGTTGGGTGCCACCCCCTGGGACGCTGTGACTTTGCCAGCCGGCTTGTCGATTTTCTGCACGGGTTCCTTGACTGGCGGGGCTTCGGCGGCAGTCGGCGCGGGCATCGCGCCGTGACCACCATGAGCGTCGTGGTCTGTAGCGGCGATGCTGTGCGCAGAAAAGACTGTGGCGACGAGGGTGACGAGGACGGGGGTAAGCAAACTTTTCATGGGTTTTCTCCTAGGGTTTAGTGGATTTAGTGGGTTTAGTGACTGGCAAAAATGCGGGTGCTGCCGTCCGCCTGGACGAGCAGAGTTTCATAAGGAACTGGCTTGGCGGTTTCCATGCCCGGCGAACCGGGCGGCATGGAGGGAACGGCCAAGCCGAGAGCATTGGGTTTTTCCTTGAGCAGGCGCTGGATGTCGGCGGCAGGAACATGGCCTTCAATGATGTAGTCGCCGACCTGGGCGGTATGGCAGGAACCCAGGCGATCTGGCATGCCCAGTTTTTTCCGCGCTGCCGGGACATCGTTCACTTCGCGGGTGCTTACCTGAAAACCGTTCTGTTGTAGGTGCTCAATCCATTTTCCGCAGCAACCGCAATGGGGATTTTTGAACACTTCCACCTGCGTCGCGGCTTGCGCCCAGGCGCTACCGGTGCTGACGAGAAAGACTAACAATAAGGAACGAAGATGTGGTTTCAGATCTGATTTCATGACTGTTTCCGGGTTGATTTGAGTGCGGCCAGTTTAAACAGCTGTTCCTTACGGGAGGCTGACCAAGACATTACATTTACGTAATTTTTCTGGGCTTACTCAGTGCTTATGAGCGCCGTGCTTGTGGGAATGCGGTTTTGTGTCGTGGGGATGTTCGACGTCGGACTTGCTTCCCATTTCGGCTTCGTGCCCCTCCAGACCTATATGGGAATGCCCATTGCTGGCCTCGATTTGTCGGCGATACTCTTCAGGGGAAAGGCTAGTCATGATCTTAAGGAAAGCCGTCAGATCCCATATCGCCTCGTCCTCCATGCCGCCTTTCGACCAGGCCGGCATGCCGGTCGCCTTGACGCCGTGTTTGACGATCCAGAACCGGCGGGCATCCGTCCGGTCGGAATCGGCGGCATTTGCAGGTTTGGAAAGATTCAGCGGGGTCGGATAGAGGCCTTTACGTATTTCGGAATCTTCAATGCCGGGTGAGAGGTGGCAGTTCGCGCACATGGCGTCGTAGTTGCCGGCGCCCCGGCGAATCCGGCCGGCATCGGACAAGTTGTCCGGTGGAACAATGTCGGCGGCCCTGCGTGCAATGGACTGTTCCCGCGCCCACTCAATGAGGCGATAAACGGCGGGGCTGTGGGGCTTATCGGCCGCCATATCGATCGCTCCGGCCTGGAGCAGACCAATCACCGTTACGGCGCCGAGGCTAAGGACGGCCAATGCGCCCAGCAGAATTTTTTTCATGGAAAGTTCCCGCAAATTGTCTGTAGGTGTATTCTACGATACCCCAGTTAACGGGAAAGTGACGCGCGGATTACATTTACGTAATCTTCGAGATTTGGTCTCGCTGCCAGTATAGAATGGCGTTAATACGAGACAAGTTACGCGGGGAGTACGCATGAAAATCCTGATCGTGGAAGACGAACCCAAAATCGGGGATTACCTGAGACAGGGCTTGGCGGAGGCAGGCTTCGTCGTCGATTTAGCGCGGAATGGGCTGGACGGTTTGCATTTGGCGCTGACAGAAGCCTACGACTTAGCAATTTTGGATGTGATGCTGCCCGGCATTGACGGCTGGCAGGTGCTGCAAGGTATCCGAAGGGCGGGTAAGGAAATACCGGTGCTCTTTCTCACGGCCCGCGATGACGTTGACGATCGGGTCAAGGGACTGGAACTCGGGGCGGACGACTACTTAGTGAAGCCTTTCGCCTTTTCCGAACTGCTGGCCCGCGTCAGAACCCTGCTCCGGCGCGGAGGAAAGGCCAAGGAGTCCGAGATTCTGCGAGCCGCCGACCTCGAACTCGACCTGATACGGCGCCGGGTAGCGCGGTCGGGCAAGAAGATCAATTTAGCATCCAAGGAATTCGCCCTGTTGGAACTCCTTTTACGACGCCAGGGCGAGGTGCTTCCCCGCTCCCTGATCGCCTCCCAGGTGTGGGATATGAACTTCGACAGCGACACCAACGTGATCGAGGTCGCCATCCGGCGTCTGCGGGCCAAGGTGGACGACGGCTTCGAGCCGAAACTGATCCACACCGTCCGCGGTATGGGCTACGTGCTGGAGACAACCGAGTGAGGCCGATCGGACGCAAATCCATCACGCTTCGGTTGACCCTGCTCTTCGCGTCAGCCTCAACGACTGTACTCCTGCTGTTGGGGCTGCTGATCGGCTCGCTCGTTGAGCGGCATTTCGAAGAGTTGGACATGGAATTGCTCGGCGGCAAACTGGAACTTCTCCACCACACCTTTAAGAAAGTTCGCTCCGACCAGGAACTGGAGGCGCTACCGGGACAACTTCAAGATTCCATGGTGGGACACCCCGGTTTAGTAGTGGCCGTTTTGAAGCCGGGTGGTCAGACCCTATATTCAACTGAAGGTGCGAAGTTACCGGAAGAACTGCTTGCCGGAGTCAGAGAGAATCCCCTCCGCCCATTGCTTTGGACCGACCCTGAGAACCATCGCTATCGCGGGATTTCCGCCGAAGTGCCGACCAGTATCGAAGGCGCGACTCCGGTGGTCGTGGCCGTGTCCACCGACCTGTCGCACCACGAGCATTTCATGCACTCGTTTCGGACGGCGTTGTGGACGGTCATGGGCCTGGCGGCGCTGCTGACCGGCTTTCTCGGCTGGGTAGCAGCACGCCAGGGACTGGCGCCCCTTCGGGACATCAGTCGTAGTGCTGCGGGTATTACCGCGAACCGCCTTAACCAACGGTTGCCTTTAGACTCCATTCCCGTCGAACTGGCCGAGGTAGCGGAAACCCTGAACGAGATGCTGGCACGGCTCGAAGAATCCTTCCGTCGGCTGTCCGACTTTTCCTCGAATATCGCCCACGAGTTGCGCACGCCGGTCAGCAATCTGCTGACACAAACCCAGGTCACTTTGTCCAAGACCCGGACACTCGACAAATACCAGGACGTACTGGCTTCCAACGCGGAAGAGTTCGAGCGTCTGTCGCGGATGATTGCCGACATGCTATTCCTGGCTAAATCGGACAACAAGCTCATCGTCCCCCATCGCGAGAAGGTCGATTTGGTGGCGGAGGTGAGCAGCCTATTCGAATTTTACGAGGCGTTAGTCGAGGAAAAGGGAGTCAGTCTGACCTATTCAGGAAGGGGCGCTGTTTACGGCGACAGGTTGATGCTGCGCAGAGCCGTCAACAATCTGCTCTCGAATGCGGTGCGCCATACGCCGGAACGGGGAAAGATAGTTGTTCGCGTTAACGATTCCGACATCTCGACCGTCGTTTTGTCGGTGCAAAACACTGGTGAAACCATCGCCCCCGAGCATTTGCCGCGGCTGTTCGACCGCTTCTACCGGGTACATGCATCACGGCAGCGTTTTGGTGAGGGCGCGGGACTCGGTTTGGCGATCACGCGTTCTATCGTGCACGCCCATGGCGGCGAGGCTTTGGCGCATTCGGAGGGCGGCTTCACGACGTTTGAGATTCGGCTTCCGGTTTGAAAAATGATGACGGATTTCCAGGAAAACTCCCGTGCCTACCGGCCTGCGGTTTCAGGGTCGGTATTATGAAGGATGAATAAATTCAAGATGAAGTGGCTACACTAAACCGGACATACAGGTACAAAATACAAAAATGAAACTGACAATTGGTAAACTAGCCAAACAAGCCGAAGTGACTGTTGAAACCATCCGCTATTATCAGCGTATCGGTATGCTGGATGAACCCGGTAAACCCGGTAGCGGTTTTCGGCACTATCCAGCCCATGCCATCACCAGAATCCGGTTTATCAAACGCGCTCAACAAGCGGGTTTTACCTTAAAAGAAATTGCCCAACTGTTATCGCTTGATGCCGGTCATTGCGCCGATGTGCGAAAAATTGCCGAACAGAAATGTCAGCAAATCGATGCGCAAATAAAGGACTTAACGGCTCTGCGTAATGTATTGGATAGCCTGGTTAGAGGTTGTCAGACTGATTCTTCCCCGGAACATTGTTCCCTCATCGATGCACTTTCGACCAAATAACTCGGACTCAAAATCCTGAGCATTCAAAAATAATGCAAATTCCTCTTGACTCTGTTCTGTAGAACAGGGTTTAGACTCCTATTCGAATTATTAAAACCTGACATTCCCTGCATTCATCATACCCTTGCTGAATGCAGCACTCAGACGTTTAGTTTTTATTTAGGAAAATTCTTATGACTACAGAACATGAAATACCACCCACAGAAGACCCATCCTGGCTAGGCATTGGTGCCATAGTAGCCGCCATTGGCGCATCGGTCTGCTGTGTTGGCCCCTTGCTGCTTGTATCTTTGGGGATTGGCGGCGCGTGGATGAGCGCCTTGACTTCAATGGAAACGGTCAGGCCTTATTTTATTATTCTGACCTTGGTTTTTATTGGTTTGGGCTATCGCAAGCTCTATTTGATACCGGATAGCTGTGAAGAAGGTAAAGCCTGCGCAACATCCGAAGTCAAGCACAAACAGCGGATGATCTTCTGGATTGGCTCGGCATTGATCTTGCTGCTGTTGACCTTTCCCTGGGTTGCCCCGTTTTTTATGGAATAAGGAGAATAATGATGACTATTAAAACCGTATGTTTAACGTTGAGCTTGTTGGCCGCACCCTTATTAATGCAGACAGCCCATGCCGAAGCAGTTGTTCCTGTTCAAATGCAAAATCAAAACAACAGTCAATCCGTCACATTGGCTATGCAGAACATGACCTGTGCGATGTGTAAGATCACCATTAAAAAGGCTTTGCAGGGTGTCGAGGGTGTAGAAAAGGTGAGTGTCGATGGGGATACTAAAATGGCATATGTTACGTATGATCCGCAAAAAACCAGCATAGAAGCCTTGATTAAAGCGACTACAAATGCAGGTTACCCAGCGACTGTTCACCAACCAAAGTAATCCTTTGGTTCCCACGCAGGAGAGACTGTGAAAGTATTCATTTTTAGAAAAGAATTAAAGAATAACCACGAAGACACGAAGGACACGAAGTTTTCAATATATTGAATAAGAACAATTATTTTTTCTTCGTGTCCTTCGTGTCTTCGTGGTGAATAATGCTTTTTGCCTGATTTGGGTAATACTTTCACAGCCTCAGGAGCGTGGGAACCAGAACAACAGAATGAGGAAACAATCGTGGATATTGAAACTGTGTTCAAGCTAGCGGGCTTTCTGTTATGGCCGTTTTTGCTTGCGTTCTTATGCTATCTTTTTGATATAAAAGGCTTCTTGTGCTGTGCTAGAAAAGGAAATCCTGATGTGGACCAAAAAACTGAAAATTGACGGCATGACCTGCCCCAGCTGCGCTGACGGTATCGAGAAAAAACTCAATGCGCTTGAAGGTGTTGAAATCAAAGTTTCGTATCCGGAAGGCAGTGCCATGCTGACGGTGACGGGTGAAACCCGTCTTGAATCACTGATTCAGCACATTGCGCAAAAAGGTTATCGGGTTAAAGAGATTGCCGATAAGACTGTCAAAGCCGATAAAAAAACAGCACCTGTAAACAATGACAAGCCGCTGCATGTGGCGATCATCGGCAGCGGCTCGGGCGCTTTCGCCTGCGCCCTTAAAGCGGTGGAAAAGGGCGCCAAAGTGACGATGATTGAACGCAACCCGATCATTGGCGGCACTTGCGTCAATATCGGCTGCGTGCCTTCCAAAATCATGATTCGCGCGGCGCATATTGCGCATCTACAAAAAAATCATGGGTTCCCCGGCATTAAAAAACAACAACCGGCGATAAACCGCAAACAACTGCTTGCCCAGCAGCAAGCCAGGGTCGATGAACTCAGGGCGGCTAAATATGAAAATATCCTGGCAACCCATCCGGAGATTAATCTGGTCAAAGGACAGGCACGGTTTAAAAACGCCAACACGCTCATCGTCAATCGGGAACATGGCGAATTCACCGAAATTACAGCAGACCGTTTTCTGATCGCCACCGGATCGTCTCCGGGTATACCGCCCATTCCGGGACTGGCGGGCACGCCTTATTGGACATCCGCCGAAGCCTTAGTGGCGGAACAACTGCCGGAACATTTAATCGTCATTGGTTCAGCGATAGTCGCTCTGGAGCTGGCGCAAGCCTTTTTACGGCTGGGGTCGAAAGTAACGTTGCTGGCTCGCCATACGCTCATGTATCGGGAAGACCCCGCCATAGGCTCGGTATTGCAAGCCGTCATGGAAGACGAAGGCATGACCATCCTGACCCATACCCAGCCGGAAGCCGTGAGCTATAAAAAGAGCCTGTTCGGTCCAGGAAAATTTACCTTGAAAACCCGGTCAGGCCGAATGCTTTCAAGCGACCAATTACTGATTGCCACCGGTAGGCCGCCTAATACCGAAAATCTGGGTCTGGAAAAAGCGGGGGTTAAGGTCAATAAGGATGGCGCTATCGCCATTGACAATCACATGCGCACCCGTGTCGAACACATCTATGCCGCCGGCGATTGCACCGACCAGCCGCAGTTCGTCTATGTCGCGGCAGCCGCGGGAACCCGCGCCGCCATCAATATGACCGGAGGTGACGCCGCCATTAATCTGTCGGCGATGCCGTCCGTGATGTTTACCGAACCGCAAATGGCCACTGTCGGCTTGACTGAACGCGATGCACAGCTGAACAATATCAAAACCGACAGCCGCCTGTTGCCGTTGGAGAATGTGCCGCGCGCCCTGGCTAATTTTGAAACCCGAGGCTTTGTCAAACTGGTCATCGAAGCAGGCAGCCGCCGCTTGATCGGCGCGCAAATCCTGGCGCCGGAAGCAGGCGAGATGATTCAGACGGCGGTACTGGCCATCCATAACCGGATGACGATAGAAGACCTGGCCGGACAATTGTTTCCGTATTTGACGATGGTCGAAGGTCTCAAACTGTGCGCGCAAACCTTTGTCAAAGACGTGAAAGAACTCTCTTGCTGTGCGGGCTAAAGCTACCGCTCCTCGGCAATTGCTCCTGCATTGCTCTACCTCCTGCATAAGCCACAAGGATGTGGCGAATGCAGATTTTGCAAGGAGCAAAAATCTGCCCATGCAGTCGTGCTCACGCCCCTTGCCTACATCCCTGTAGGCAAAGATGAATGCCTGTTTTAAGGAGAATTAAAATGAATGAAAAATTAAGTCAATTTGGCGGTTTGTTTGGTGCCGCGGTTGCCGCGGCCTGTTGTCTCGGCATCCCTGTCGTGCTCAGCGCCGTGGCTGCCGTTGGGCTTGGCTTTCTGATATACGATGCCTTTTTGTTGCCGATGTTCATAGGGTTCGACGCTTTAAATATATGGACGCTTTATCGTTCCGCCAGGAAACATGAAGCACTATCGGAAGAAGCGATGCTCGCGTTCCGGACCGGCAGCATCGGCGCATCGGTTAGCACTTTAGGCTTAGGGCTTAGGAATTGGCTCCAAATAACTTCCCGGCTCGAAACCTGCCAGGTTTTAAAAACCTGGCAGGTTTGAAATGTATTTCGGGAAGTTAATTTTGACCAAATCCTTAATGCCTACATGGATTGAAGCCTAAGTGCCACGAAAGTTCACCAATATCCCAACCAACATGGTGATGGGTTTCCTCGGCGCCGGTAAAACCACGGCCATTCTTAATCTGCTTAAACAAAAACCGGCTGACGAAAAATGGGCGGTATTGGTCAATGAGTTTGGACAAGTCGGCATTGACGGCGCAATCTTCGCGGCTTCGGACGCGATAGTGAAAGAAGTGCCGGGGGGCTGTCTGTGTTGCGCGGTAGGACTGCCTTTCCAGGTTGCCGTTAATCGCTTGTTAACGGAAGTCAAACCGGATCGTTTGCTCATTGAACCAACAGGTTTAGGGCACCCAAAGCGGGTATTGGATAGGCTCGCCGAAGGGTATTTTCGAACCGTACTGGATGTGCGAGCCAATATTTGCCTGGTTGACCCGAGAAAGTTAAGCGATAGCCGCTACACGTCATATGAAAACTTTGTCGATCAAATCGCCTTATCCGATGTGCTGGTCGCCAATAAAATGGATTTAGCCGACAAAGCAGCGACTCAGTTGTTTGAGCGTTGGGCTGACAGAAGTCGTCCACGTAAAACCGTGATTGCTCAAACCGTTCAAGGACAACTGGATGTTGCCTGGCTGGATTTAATGAGAAACCCGGAAAGGCAAGCCTCTTTTCCTAATGCTCATCAAACCAGATCAATTCATCGGACAGCCGAAACCGCCCTGGAGAATAAGAATCAGCTTAAGTCTAATGCAGCGGATGGTTACCAGAGTTATGGCACTGTATTTCCGGAACACAGTTGCTTTGATTATGCACGCACAACACGGTTATTAAACAATCTTGAGGCGGAACGAATAAAAGCGGTTTTTGCGACCAATAAAGGTTGGTTCATTTTTAATGCAGTTGACGGGGTAATGACTATCGTTCCGTGCAAACCTTCAGCAAACAGCCGGATTGAAATAGTTGCTACACAAAATAACTGTCAAGACATTTCGACGGAGTTAAGTCACTGTATTGTAAACAGATGTTAGAACCGTAGGGCTAAACAACGTGCAGCTCATCAATCGCGAACAATGGGCTTCGCGTCTCTCGACCCATCCTACGAAACTTACAATTACCCACTGCGTGGGAAGGATGACACACTATGATAAATGAATGGCTTAAAATTGCCTTGCAAAAAAATATCCTAATGCGTGCAATCAAGGTTGCGCTGGTGGTTGGTTCAATTCTGATGTTAATCAATCACGGTGATGTAATACTGAGCAATGGATTATCGATAAAGGAACTCATCAAAATTACTTTGACCTATTTAGTACCCTATTGCGTTTCGACCTATTCAAGCACTGAAGCGGTTTGCGCTGCTGAAAACAGGCCCAGTATTAATCAATTAATCCGGGAATTGCTCAAGCGGAAAAGCTCCGAATTAGCTCATGGCTCAATAACTGTTTTTAATTTGTTCATCATCCGACTGCAACAGATAAAAAAACGTACCTATTCAGCACATAGAGAAATAGAACACAGATGACACGGATTAAACGGATAAACACTGATTAAAAAGCACAAAACAAACTTGGGGCTCCGTCTTTAAAAATCCGTTTAAATCCGTCCTATCTGCGTCATCCGTGTTCTAATTAATCATAGTTAGCGTGCGCCGAATAGTTACTAAAAAACAATCGAAATACTTAACGAGTTGTACTTATGAGTAGCGATCAAAAACAGCAGTTCTCCCGTTATTCCGCTCTCGTGATTGAGCCGGATAACACTTCATCGGCAAAAAACTTTACGTATTTCACGCCTTGGCTTTTTGTCTTCACCCTGATCTGGCTTGCCGTTTACGGGTTGGTATTTCCAGACCCCATCGGACTTGCGGCCAGCCATTGGCCGCTGGTCATCGTCGGTGTGTTCGGGGCTTTCATCGGCAATGCCACCGCGATTGGAGGCGGCATTGTTTTTATCCCCGTGCTGATGTTCGCTTACCAAGTCGATCCCGTCAGCGCCTTGAAACTCGCGTTCGTCACACAAGCCGTCGGCATGACCAGCGGCGCATCCGGTTGGCTGCGGCGCGGCGAAGTACCGTTACCGCTTTTGAAATGGACCGTGCCTGCGCTTATTATCGGGACAATGATGTCCACATTCTTGATTCACCCGCAGCCGATGCTGGTCAAAGGGCTGTTTGGTCCCATTGCGTTCATAACGGGCTTGCTGACGCTGATCACGCTGGATCGAAAAGGCGGACTATCAGAACTTCCTGCACATGCCCGTATTCCAATCGTCCTGGTTTCTTTTACCGGCGGCATGATTACCGGCTGGGTTGCGATCGGCGAGGGCGAAATCATTGCCGCCTTTTGTATGCTCGCCTATGGCCTTAACGCTAACCGGGCAATCGGACTGGGCGTGGTATTGTTGTCGTTAAATTCCCTGCTACTGGCTTTTATTCATGCCTTCTATTACGGCGGCGTACCCTGGGAGTTGGCGGCATTCACGATGCTCGGCGTACTCTGGGGCGGACGGCTGGGACCCTTTCTTGCGCAATGGATTTCCCCGCGCGCCACAAAAAAGGTTTTCGCCTTTATCGCGTTGCTCGATGGCTTGATGATTACCCTACAGGCGAGCTATGTGATGTTTTTTCGGTAAAGTACTTATAAAACTTTGCCCAAGAGAGTGACGCGTGCAAATTTGCCATATTCAAGTTTTCCTCGGCGGCTTTTTCATGGGCATCAATACCCTTTAGCAATGTGTTTTAAAACTTTATGTCAACAGCATCGATGACTTTCCTGTAGGTGGTTTGGTTTTTGCTGTATTGGTCAATTTTCAGCGATATCACACTAATATTGACTGCTATGTGTCTTGGCGTCGACTACCGCTGGCAGTAGCCAAAAAATAGGGACCAATGAGGCGCTGCAACATTTCTTCCATCCTGTGCTCCTCAAAGCCGCTCATCTCCTCGTGAAGACGGAGTGCGATCATCGCAAAAACACTCACCAACTGCGGATCGAAGTGGCTACCACTTTCCCGTTTGAGCATAGCGATGGCATCGACCACTGCCCATGACTCTTTATAAGGGCGGTTAGAAGTCAGGGCGTCGAACACATCCACGATGGCGAATATTCGCGCATTCAAGGGAATCACTTCACCCTTGAGCCCTTGTGGATAACCCGTACCGTCGTATTTCTCATGATGAAATTCGACGACGTCCCTAGCGCCGCCGAGCCAACTCGATTTACTCAGAATATCCACGCCCAACGACACGTGAGTTTTCATGATCTCGAACTCTTCCTGCGTCAGTTTTCCCGGTTTAAGCAAGATCGGATCGCGGATACCGATCTTGCCGACATCATGCAAAAATGCGCCGGCGATCAGGTCGTGGATGTTTTCACGGGAAAGCCCGATCGCCTCGCCAAGCCGCAGCGCATAAAATGTTACCCGATAGTTATGGCTATTGGTATCGGAATCGCGTTCGGCAATCGCGCAGCCGAGCACATTCATCAGCTCCAGGTTGCCTTTCAGCAAATCGCCGGACAATTTGATCAGTCCCCGGTTGAGCGCCAAGATGATCGGATACATCAGGAAGGTGGTAAACGTAATGGCGAGGGCGACAAACAGCAGCATACGAAGCAAGTCGTCCTTAACCGAGGTGAGGGTCTCTCGATCAACTTGGTAGATACCTTCAAAATAGCCAATAAGAGAATTTTGGATATCTTTCAGGGGAACCAGGATGACCAGCAGCAATTCGCCACGAATGAGGTGAAACTGATGGGAGAACTCACCCACCTGTGGAAAGCGATGGCGATAGCGTTCGATGTCCTGTTCGGCGACCTCCTGCCCTTGCCGAATGGTTTCAAGCTGGAGTTGTTTGTTGCGATCGTACAGTTCGACGACCAGGAAATGCTGGTTGACCAATTGCTGTGCCAACTCTGCCAGATGTTGTTGAGCTGCGGAATCTAGCCGTTCCAGGTTGTGGGCGGACTCCCCGCTGAAGGTCGCGGATTCCCTGAGTGCGAGTTCATGCACGAACTGCTGTATGCGATTGACTTCCAGCCATAAAACGACACCGCCGATCACCACGCTGAGCAACAGCCATCCCAGAAACAGCCGGATCAGGATTTTCCGGTGGATGAACCGGCTCGTGGCAAGGGCGGCTTGCGAGTCTGCCCTGGCGTCATCGGCCTTCCTCGTCATGGCTTCCGACCCGCTCATTCCTTCGCCTTGCCTACCGGAAACTTGATGTCCCTGTGCCAGCGCCAGATCACGTAAACCGCCGGGATCACGAACAAGGTCAGCATCATGGCCGAAAAGACACCGCCTATCTGGGGCGCGGCCAAGCGCTTCATCACGTCCGCGCCGGCGCCGCTCGCCCACATAACAGGCAGCAGGCCGATGACGTCCACTAGGCCGATTATCGCCATGGGGCGGATACGCTCCAGCGCGCCGTTATGGACGGTTTCGATCAGATCGTCCAGGGTGCGCAACCCGCCCGCCGCCTGACGTCGGAGGCAGGCTTCGTCCAGATAAGCCAGCATCACGGCGCTGGTTTCGGCCGCCGTACCGATCACCGTGAGAATGCCGACCCACACCGCGATGCTGATGTTGTAGTCCAGCAGGAACAGCAGCCACACGGCGCCCACCAGCGACATGGGCAGGCCCAGCATGACGATGAGGGTTTCGGTGATAGAGGGGAAGACGAAGTAATACAGCACGAAGATGATGGCGACAGTCAGCGGCACCGCCAGCTTCAGCCGCTCCTTGACCCGCTGCATGAATTCGTACTGACCCGACCAGACGATGGTATAGCCGGCGGGCAGTTCGACCTTCTCCTGCACCGCCCGCTTCAAGTCCTCCACGTAGCCGCCCACATCGCGCCCGGCCATGTCCACGTATACGTAGCCGGACAACATGCCGTCCTCGTCGCGGATCATGGCAGGTCCCGACACCATTTTCAGGTCGGCCAGTTGCGCCAGCGGCACCTGGGCGCCGTTGGGCGCGCTGACCGTCACACGTCTCAGTTTGTCCAGGTCGTCGCGCAGTTCGCGCAGATAGCGCAGGTTGACCGGGTAGCGCTCACGCCCTTCGATGGTCGTGGTAATGCTTTCCCCGCCGATGGCCGATTCGATGATCTTGCTAACGTCCATGACGGTGAAACCGTAACGGGCGATTTCCTCACGCTTGATGACGAAGTCCAGGAAATAACCGCCCGAAACCCGTTCCGCATAAGCGCTACGGGTGCCGGGCACGTCCTTGGCGATCATCTCGATGGCTTTGCCGATCTCCTCGATGGCTTTCAAATCCGGCCCGAAGATCTTGACCCCCACCGGCGTGCGCACGCCGGTGGTGAGCATGTCGATGCGCGCCTTGATCGGCATGGTCCAGGCATTGGTGACGCCGGGGAATTGCAAAGCGCGATCCATTTCGGCAACGAGGTTCTCGTAGGTCATGCCTTTCCGCCATTGCTCCTTGGGTCTAAGTTCCACCACCACTTCCATCATGGAAAACGGCGCCGGATCGGTGGAGGTTTCGGCGCGCCCGGCCTTGCCGAATACCCGTTCCACCTCGGGGAAAGACTTTAGTTTTTGATCCATTTGCTGCAATAGCTTGCCGGCCTCGGTCACGGAAATGCCCGGCAAGGTGGTCGGCATATAGAGGATGGTGCCTTCGTACAGCGGCGGCATGAATTCCGAACCCATGCGCTGTAACGGCACAGCGATGCTGGCCAGCAGCAGCAAAGACAGCGCCACCAAGCCGAACCGGTGGCGTAAAGCCAGGGCCAAAACCGGCGCGTATAACCGCCGCAACAGCCGGGTGACGGGATGGCGCTGTTCAGGAAAAATCCGTCCGCGCATCAACCCCGGCAAACAGGCTGGCACCAGTGTGATGGTCAATGCAGCGGTAACGGCTATCCCCAGGTTGGTGGTCCAGGCCAGTGGTTTGAACAAACGACCCTCCTGTGCTTCAAGGACGAAAATCGGGATAAAGGAAACGGCGATGACTAGCACCGAGGCGAACATCGCCGGCCCCACTTCCTTGGCCGAGTCGATAAGCACCTGCAACCGGTCGCCGGGACGACCGTCCCGCTCCCATTCCTCCAGGCGTTTGTGGGCGTTGTCCACCATGACGATGGGCGCGTCGACCATGTCCCCTATCGCCAAGATGATGCCGCCGATGCTCATGATGTTCATGCCCACGCCGAAGAAATACATGGGGATAAAGGCGATCAGGATGGCGATGGGCAAGGTGACGATGGGAATGAGCGCCGAGCGGATATGCAGGAGGAAAGCGACAATCAGCACGCCGGTGACGATCAGCTCTTCCGCCAGGTTTTCGTTGGCCGTGGCGATGGACTCCCGGATCAGGTCGCTGCGGTCGTAGACGGTGACGATTTTGACGCCGGCGGGTAGGGACGGTTCGATTTCCTTGATCTTGGCCTTGACCCGCTCGATGACAGCGGGGACGTCCTCGCCGTAGCGCATGATGACGACGCCGCCCACCGCCTCGCCCTGGCCGTCCAGTTCCGTGATTCCGCGCCGCATATCCGGCCCCAAACTAACCGTCGAGACATCGCGCAGCAGGATGGGGGTGCCGCTCGGACTGGCGCCCACCGCGATTTGCTCGATGTCGGCGGTGGACTTGATATAACCTCGCCCCCGGATCATATATTCCAGGCCGGAGAATTCGACGACCCGTCCGCCTACGTCGAGGTTGCTTTGGCGCACCTTGTCGATGATCTCGTTCAGATTAAGCCGGTAGGCCAGCACCTTGGTGGGATCGAGATTGATCTGATACTGGCGCACAAAACCGCCTACGCTGGCGACTTCAGCAACGCCGTCCACGGCGCGGAGCCAATAGCGCAGATACCAGTCCTGGAACGAGCGGAGAGAAGCCAAATCCTGCTGCCCGGTTGTATCCACCAGAGCGTACTGAAACACCCAACCGACCGCCGTGGCGTCCGGCCCGAGCTGCGGCGTCACGCCTTCCGGCAATTTGCCGGATAACTGGTTCATATATTCCAAAACGCGGGATCGCGCCCAATAGATGTCGGTGCCGTCCTTGAATAGCACATAGACGTAGGAATAACCGAAGTCCGAAAACCCCCGCACCACCGTCACATTGGGCGCGGACAGCAGGGCGGTGATGATGGGATAGGTGATCTGGTCTTCCATCAGGTCCGGCGAGCGGCCCGGCCACTGGGTATAGATGATGACCTGGGTGTCGGATAAATCAGGCAGGGCGTCGATGGAGGTGTTTTTCATGGCCCACAAGCCGCCAGCGGCCAGGCCGAAGACCAGCAGAAAAACGATGAAGCGGTTTTTGGCGCTGAATTCTATGATTTTTTCGACCATGACCGATCCTGTATACTATTTGAAATATCTGTTGAAAAGGGACGATCTCAATGCTTCATCCCTTTCATGCCGCCTACTGCACTCTTGAGCTGGCTTTCGGAATCGAGCAGGAAGTTCGCCGAGGTGACGATATGCTCGCCCTCGTGCAGTCCCTCCAGAATTTCGATCCAGTCGCCGCTACGCTGGCCTATTTTTACATTGCGCCATTCAAGTTTGCCGCCGCCCAGATGAATAAAGATGATCTGCCGCTCCCCGGATTCCAGCACCGCATTTTTGGGCACCGCCAACCGACTCCCCAGCGGCACGGCAAGCTCCACATTGGCAAACATTCCCGGTTTGAAAATTTCTGACGGGTTATCCAGTACGAAGCGAACCTTGGCGGTACGGGTTTGCGGGTCTACCGTCGGATAAATAAAATCGATCCGGCTTTGATACTGATTGTTTGGTGCGTAGGATAGACTGACAGATGCAGTTTGCCCCAGTTTTATCAGCGGCAGTTCATATTCGTAGATATCGGCCAGCACCCACACCTTGGTCAGATCGGCAATGGTATAAAGCTGATCGCCGGGATTAACGCGCATGCCGGCTAAAGCAGTCTTAGTAATGACCGTGCCGGTGAGCGGCGCATGGATCGGCAGGGTTTTCAGCACTTCACCGGTGCGTTCCAGATCACGGAGGTGATAGTTTTCAATATCCCACAGGCGTAAACGTCGGCGCGCCACATCAAGCAACGAATTCGCGCCTCTGGCAACTTCGGGGAACTCGCTGTTTCCCAACGCTTTTGCGCTTTGCAAGGCAAGCAAATATTCCTGCTGGGTTGCCACCAGTTCCGGGCTATACAGGGTAAACAGTATCTGGCCTTTTTTGACATGTTCACCCGTGGTGTTCACATAGAGTTGCTCGATCCAGCCTGCTATTTTGATATTCACCTGGGCGATAAAACGCTCGTTGATTTCCACTCGACCCACTGTACGGATTTTTTGTTCCATAAGCCGGTATTTGGCTTCCTCGAACTTGACACCAATCGATTGCAGGCGTTCGATGTCGATGTTCATGATATTCTGGGTATCAGGCCCTTTGGGTGCGGATAAGTGATCCGTTCCGGCATGATTCGGGGGTTCTCCTGTGTATGCCGGCGGTGCAGCCGCCAGCAGCAAGGCATAAATGGCTGCTGCACCCCACTTATTGAATAGTTGCTTGATGAGCATGCTTGGTTTCTGAATCATAGCCGTTCTCCAATGATGCCCTCTAGCCGGGCGAGGGCTTTTTCATGTTCGACCATTTCGCTGTGCAGTTCGATTTCATTGTCCAGCAGAGTCAGCAAACTGGTCAGCAAACTGAGGAAATCCACTTTGCCGACGCCATAACTCGCCTGAGCCGCGGCAAGCGTAAAATGTGCCTGGGGAATGATGGCGTCTTGAAGGATGCGGATAAGCTCTTCTGCGCGTTGTGCCTGTGCGATATTGTCTTTGACGCGAAACAGCAGTTCCTGTCTGACATTCTGCAAATCGTCCTTGCTGGCTTCCCGTCCGGCCACCGCCTCTCGTACCCCTTGCCGTTGTTTGGTGGCAAAATAGAGTGGAACTTCCACATTGAGCATGACCTGATAACCGTTGAGTCCGGTCGGTTCTTCACGGATGCCGCTGGCGCTAAGTTCAAAATTGGGAAAATATTCCCGTTTTGCCAGATCTATTGTTTTGTCGCCGCGTTCTACGCCCTTTATCCGAGTGGTCAGCAATGGCGCCGAGTTGCCAACCAGTACTTCCAGCTGTTCCTGACTGTGTTGCAACGGCATCATCGCAATCTCTTCCGGAATTCCCAACGCACTATAGGGATGGCGATTCAATATTCGGTTAATGTCTGCCGACAGCGACTGTTTGCGTTGTTCCAAACTAGCCAGCCGCGCGATCAACCGCGAAATTTCCGTCTGTGCCCGATAGACGTCCTGTTGTGCTCCCTTTCCTACAGCATAGTACGCCTTGGCGGTTTCCTCGAACTGAACCAGCAGGCGCTTGTTTTTCTCGACAATAGCTATCGATTTGTAAATAAAATGGAGGTCGTAATAGGCCTCCTTGAGGGCAGCCACCAGTCCGAGCCGGGTCGCCAGATAGTTTTGTTCCAGCATTTCGGCTTCACTGGAAGCGATCTCACCTTTGAGGCCGAGTTTGCCGGGAAACGGAATAGCCTGACTGACTCCAACCATCGTTTCCCGTTTTTCCAATTCCCTGTGACTCCAGAGAAGTTTAGGATCGGGCAGTGTTTGAACTTGGGAAATTCTGGCCTGAGCAGATACCCAGCGTTGTTCGGCTGCCTTGATTTCAGGGTTTTGGTCCAACGCCTCCTGGATCAGTTGCGCCAATGGCAAAACCCGCTCAACGTTGTTGTCAGCGGCGAGAATCGAAGCAGGCCACAACAGGCTAGCCCATAGCAAGGCGGATTTCATGATATTTCTCCTGAGCGTTCATTTTAACTGACTTGCAAAAATGACCAAGGCCGAAAATCGCCCGCCCTTGCGTAGTTTATTTTGCCCATACCGGGCGAGCCGCTTTTTCGTTTTATTGACAGAAAGCCCCTGCTCCACATCGGTCGCAAGAAGGCTTGCGGCTTCGGTAATCGATAGCTTGTGCCATGCATTCATAGTGGTGTTCCTCCCATTAACAGAGAATCGGCAATGCCATTTTTGTATTAAACGTTTGATTTTTCATTATTGCGATCTGCACTTTCTGGCAGACGGCAAAATCCTTGTGCAGGCAAATCCAGGGCACTATTAAATTTGCTGGATAAATTCTGGAAGGCAATGATCCCGGTTAGTTCGACTATTTCATCCTCGTTAAAATATTCATGCAGGCGCTGAGACAAATCGTCACCAACCTGCCGGTCGGTATAAGTCACAGCCTCGACATATTCCAGGACAACCCTTTCCTTGTTATCAAACAACTTGCTTTCTACCCATTGTTCAAGGGCCGCCACCTTGTTCATGGAGCCCGTTCTTTTTGCCAACATGGCGGAGTTAATATCAATACAAAAACGGCACTCGTTTATTTGCGAGACTCTCACCGTAATCAAGGATCGTAGAACTGGATCGATAGGGCTACTTTTTCTATCCAGCACCGCATAGAGTATAGCTATCGCTGCAAATAACCTAGGGACTCTGGCCCAAATCAATGCAGGCTTAAGGAGTTGTCCGTATTTTCTTTTTTGATTCCAAAAGAATGGACGAAGGTACCATGGGTAACTGGAAATAGGTTTTTCTGGGACTCTCATCTCATCACTGAAGCAGATAGAAAACATCCGGACTCATCCGAAGACGGTTCGGGCAATGGCTTACCCAGGGTAGGTAGCCTCTTTTTTTATATAAAGGGTTTTTATATCATAGCCAGGGGATGTTACCATCCCCTGGCTTGTTGTGAAGCGTTACATCTGGCGATGCATCTTTGCCATGCTTAAGTTCGCCTCGACGGCTTTCTCATAGGCGTTAATTAGCCACTGGCAATGGTCTTTAAAACTTTGTGCCTGTCTACCGTAGAGATAGCTTTTTGACTGGTACTGGCTAAGAAGCTTTTTATGCTCATCGACTTTAAGCTGCATTTCTTTCGCCGCTTCCTCATAGTGTTGCGCTAGCGCCTCGTGATCGGCTTTGGTTTCCGCGTTTTGTACGGCTTGACTCATATCCATCGGATGCGGGTTCATCTCGGCGCAAGCAGACAGTAATCCAACAACCAAAAGCAGGGTAATCA
>NZ_JALOCF010000031.1 GCF_023227905.1 Methylobacter sp.
CCTATCCATTAAATCGGCCAGATTGGCGACGGCGGTTTTGAGCGAGTCCATCGCAAAGGCGATATGGCCGCCGTAAAAATGGCCGCCATGCAGGACGCGTTCGCGTTCGGCATCGATGATCGGGTTGTCGTTGGCGCTGTTTAATTCATTTTCGATAAACTGCCGCAGCCAGGGCAAGGAATCTTCCAGCACGCCGATGATATGCGGCGCACACCGCAATGAATACCGATCCTGCAAGCGGGTATCGTGGCGCGGCGCGCTGTGCTTCAACTGCAAATCCTCACGTATCCGCTCGGCGACGCGGTTTTGGCCGGGATGCGGCTTGACCGAAAACAGCTGCTCGTCAAAGTGGTAGGCGTTGCCGTTCAAGGCGACCGAAGCCAGGCTGGTGATGCGCGTAGCCAAGCGGGACAAATATTCGGCGCGTTGGTAGGCCAAGCAGGCGATGCCGGTCATGGCCGCCGTGCCGTTCATAATCGCCAGGCCTTCCTTGGGTTTTAAGGTCAGCGCTTCGATGTTGAGCCCGGCAAAAACCGTTTGCGTGGATTGACGCTGACCCTGATAAAGCACGTCCCGTTCGCCGGCAAGCACAGCAGCAACATAGGACAGCGGCGTCAAATCGCCGCTGGCACCGACCGAACCTTCCTGCGGGATCATCGGCAAAATGTCCAGCTTTAATAACTTCGTCAGCTGTTGCAACAACTTGTAGCGAACGCCCGAGTAACCGCGCGCCAGACTGGTCAGGCGCGCGGCCAGTATGGCCCGGGTTTGCTGGGCATCAAAATGGTTGCCCAATCCGCAGCCGTGAAAGGTATAGAGCTGCTTGGGCAATTGTTCGACCAGATTCAGCGGTATCGAGACTGTGCAGGACTCGCCGTAACCGGTGGTTACGCCGTAGACAAAGCCTTCTTCCTTTAACAAGGTATCGATAAACCGGGCGCCTTTGTTAATGCGCTCAATAAATTTCGGCTGCCTGCCCAATTCAACCTGCGCTTGTTGGTTGGCTATTTGGCAAACCGCTTCAATCGTCAACGGCTTACCATCAAAAACCACGGTATTTTTACTCTTCATGCACTCGCCAAAAATCGAAAAAGTTAAACCATTGTAACGGTTCCATTAAGCAGTAATGCTCCAATCGCCGGGCATAACGCTGTATTGTTTGCTGCATGGCCTGCTCGCGGGTTTTCCTGGGAAACGTCAAGCTGTCACTGAAATGGTCAAAATAGATCACCTGCCTGCCCTGTTGTTTCAGGCAAAACAGCGTGTAAACCGGGCATTTAAGCAGCGAGGCCAGGATAAACGGGCCTTGCGGAAACGAAGCGTCGGCGCCCATGAAGCTGGCCCGGCAAACGCGCGGATTATGGCCGACCGACGTTCTGTCCGCGGTAATAATGACCAACTCGCCGTTGTCGATTTTATCGCTCAACAGCATGGCCGTGGCGGCGCTGATGTCGGTCACCTGGATCAGGTTTAAGCCGCTGTTCTGGTTGGTTTGCCTGAGCAGGCGGTTGAATTTTTCGGCATGCTTGGTGTGTACCAGCACGTTAATGCGCGCCGTCTCGTCCAGATCGGCAATCACCCGGCAGACTTCAAGATTGCCCAGATGCGAGCCCAGCAGGATTGCGCCCCTTCCGGTCTTGACATGAGCCAGCACGCTGTCGCGCCCTCGATAGTCGACTTCCGCAAGCGACAATGCGCCGGACCAGGCCGCCAGTTTGTCGATAATGGCGTTGGCGAAACTGATGAAGTGCCGGTAACTGTCCCGGAGGCTACCGCTTAAATTCGATGACGGCGAAAGCTTCGCAACGCGCTTTAGATAGGCCTGACTGGCCTCCCTGCCCGGCTTGTTCGCCAGCCAGTAATAACTCACCACCGGATATAAAAACCACTGCAACACGGTACGCCCGAGCAGCAGATAAACGCGCAACAAAAAACGCATGCCCCAGACCATGCTCCACTCACCCATATCCGCCCAATGCGACGTTTTCTTCATGGCCTTTGCCTGCTAAGCAGTTGCGGAATACGCATCAGCATGCCGAAAAACAGTTTGGCATGGGTTTTCGAGATCATCAGGTTGTCCCGCCATAACTTAAAATGCGACACGCCGTCATAAGGATAATTCACCCCGGTCGGTATGTTGACGACATCAGCGCCCTGCCAGTACAGGCGCACCAGGATGTCGATATCAAAATCCATGCCTCTGGCTATGGCTGTGCCAGCGGATAACTTCTCGACCGCGGCCAACGGGTACAAGCGAAAACCGCACATGCTGTCTGCAATCGCAAGCGACAAGGTGTTGATCCATACCCACAGATTGGCAATGATTCGGCCGTAAACCCGGCTTTTGGGCGCAGTCTTATCAAACAGAGGCTGGCCCAAAATCAGCGCTTCAGGATGGTGTTTTCCAGCCTCAAGAAACGCGGGAATGTCATTAACGCCATGCTGTCCGTCGGCATCGATCTGGATTGCGTGGCTAAATCCCAAGGCTTGTGCTGCCTTAAAACCGTCCAGTACGGCAGCGCCTTTGCCGCCGTTTTCTGGTCGGTTGATTAAGATAAGCCAATCCGGTTCGCGCTCGGCGCAGTCAGCCAAAATCCGTGAACACAACATTGAACTTCCGTCGTTGATCAGAAAAGTCGGGATTGCGAAGCTTTTTAACCTGGCAAGCACATGGGGAATTGCGGCTTCGTGGTTGTAAACCGGGATGACGATGCAGGGTTTCATTGACTATGAAACCCCAAAAGCAATGTTCACCACGAAGAACACAGACGACTGCATGGATGCAGGAGGTACGACTCCACGGATGGAGGAGGTAGAGCAATGCACGGAGCAATTGCCGAGAGCACCAACAGTAGGCGCTTTAGGCGACGCAGGAGCAGTTGCCGAGAACACGAAGTTTTTAACACATTTCTCTTCGTGTCCTTCGTGCTCTTCGTGGTTATTCATTCTTATGTTGAGTACTTTCATTGGCTTTTACCTTCATAAACCATGCGCCCTGAACTGTATGCGCCGCGCTCCGAGCTGAAATTGAAGTACAGCTTATCGGTTGCCGCTTTCCACTCGATAGCGAGCGTTAATTCAGCGCCGGGCTGGATGACTTTCATAAATTTAATGACTTCCATATGCGAAAACGGTCTATCGATAGCAAAAAACAGCTTGCTGAAATGCTCCACCCAAGCCAGTTGCACTACTCCCGGCAAGACCGGATAGTCGGCAAAATGATCCGGAAAATACAGCAAATTTTCGGGCACTCTAAGACCCAGCCGGACATGGTCGGGAGCCATTTCAAGACTGAGTGTTTGCGGCAATTTTCGATTATCAAAATCCAACAGTGTTTTTAACAGTTGCTGGTCGATTTTACCCTGAGCCGTTAGCGGCATCGTGTTGACAAACAGCCATTTTCTCGGCAACACCACTGGCTCAAACCATGGCTTGAGCGTTATGCGCAGTTGCCTGATCAGCCAGTTTCTGCCCTGGATCGCCAACAGCTCAAAACCCTGTTGGTTTAGCATCACAACCGCTACGACGACATCCCGGCTTCTGGCTATCACCAGCGCGAGGGCTTCATCGACCCACGGTTCGGTCATCAAGCGTTGTTCCAGTTCGGTCAAGGACAGGCGTTTTTCTTCGATCTTGACGATGCGATCCGAACGCCCATGCAGCGTAAAGCGGCCATCAACCAATAAGGTGATTTGATCGTCCAGTTGGAAAGCCCCTGCCCCGGTTTGCAAATAAGGTGAATACAGCAACCACTTTCCGTCAACGCAGCTTAAGCGCATGCCCGTAAATAATGTCCAAGCCTGTTCCTGCTGCCGCCAGGCAATGCCGCCGGTCTCGGAGCTGCCATAGACTTCAATCACCGCCTGCGCGCCGCTGCTTAAAATCTGTTGAGCCGCGCTCTCCGGCAACGCGCCGCCGGAGCTAAAAATCGTTTTTAAAGCGCTAATGCCGTCCCACGGCGACTGCTGATCCAAACGCTTTAAATGCGCAGGGCTGGCGATCCAGTAAGCAGGTTTCTGATGAACCGCATTAACCAGCGTTTCAGGATTGATATAAGCCTGGCTATGAAAACGCCGCCCTGCCGACAACGGCCATAACACGCGAAACAGCAAGCCATAGATATGCTGGTGGCTGACTGTCGCCAACGCCTCGGCATTGCCGAGTTGCTCGCCCCAGCGCTGTTCCAACGTGGCGATTTCAAGCTGAAACTGATTCAGGCATTTGGCTATCGGCTTGGCCTGACCCGTCGAACCGGAGGTAAAAATGACCAGTTGGTTGTCCAAGGGGTTTAGCGGCGATAAAGACCTGCCGGAACACGCCGGCGCATCCAGGTTGTAATCGAAACACTCGCCTTTCTGCCAATCGCCGAGCAACTGACAGTCTAGCGATAACTGCCGTGCTGTGCCGGGGCAATTATTGCCGGGTATCCAGATTTGTTTACCGGCATGCAATAACGCAAACAGCAGCACTGCAAACGGATAGGCGTCTTCAGTGTATAAGGCGTAATGCTGAAATGGCTGCGCTTGCAGCTTGTCGACCCAGTATTTAACCGCGCTCGCAAACTGCCCCGCCGAATAGTGCTGCCCGGCATGATAGGCGACAGGCGTATCAGTCGGCCTGGCATCCATTAAACAGTGCGACAGCGGCAGCAGCTTATCGGACATGCTTTTGGGTTCTCATCCTGACCAGATATTCGGCGGCAAATAATACGCCCATCAGCACGTAGGCGATCAGGCCATTGTATAAACTCCAGACTTCCAGGCTGCACCAAAAGGCCGTTACCCAGGCCAGAACGCCGTTAATAATAAAAAAACCGCACCAGACTTGCGTCACCCGGCGGGTATAAATAACGCCTTCCGGCGGCAAATCGGGGTGCTGTATGCGCGCCAGACGCTCGACCAAACTGGGCGGCGAAAACAGGCTCCAGCCGAAAATCAGCAGCATCAAGCCATTGACCAGAATCGGGTAAACCAGCAATGTGCCGAATTGATTGCTCCACATCGCAAACAGGCAATAGCCGATGCCGGCAACCAATAACGGCGTGCTCCAGTGCTTAACGGAATAGCTGGCTGCCAGTCTGACCAGCAATAATACAATCAATAGCGCGGCTATTTTCCAGGGCTCAAAATAATCTTTGCCGAAAAAAACCGCCAGCGGGTATAACAAGGTTGATAAACCCATCACGCCGTTTATGAACAAGCGCATATTTATCTCGCTCCCACGCGCTGCGTCCAGTGTTTGTAAGGCTGGTATTGATGCACTTTTACGGCTCGCGGCGCAGCGCGCCTTACACGGCATTCCCACGCAGCGCGTGGGAACGAGAAGAAACGGAGAACATAAACCAAGCAACCGGCAGATCAGTCATTAAGCATCTTATAAACGGCTTCGACCACATCGCCAATGGTACGGGCGGTTTTAAAATCTTCCGCTTTGATCGCTTTGCCGGTCATTTCCTTAAGCCTGACTATCATGTCTACCGCGTCGATACTGTCGAAATCCAGGTCTTCGTACAGCTTCGCTTCCAGCGTAATAGCCTGCTCATCCATTTCGAACATTTCGACCATAATCTCTCTGATGGCCGCCAGGATTTCTTCGCGCTCTTTTATCATAAGCACCTCAACCGCGCGCAGATTGAATGTAATCGGCCAACGTTGAAACCGAGGCAAAAATCTTCACCACGTCTTCTTTTTCGGCATCGATTTTTACATTGTATTTCTTGCGGATCGCCAAGCCCAATTCCAGGGCATCAATGGAATCCAGTCCCAAACCGTCGTTAAACAACGGTGCCTGACTGTCTATATCCGCCACGCTGATATCTTCCAGATCCAGCGTATCAATAATGAGTTGTTTTAATTCGTTTTCCATCGTGCTTATAAAGCTCTCTCTGTTGGGTAAAATAATCTTGCTGATAGTGTGTAAAGCGACGTACGGCTACCGATTTTGGGCTGATATCATTAAATTGATCGAGCGCAATATCGTCGCCAACGTGCATGGTCAGATGAAAGCGGCGCTCGGGAATTTGATACCAGCGCTCGGCTTTGGTTAAGGTGCTCGGATTGCAGGTCAGCGTCACCGGGGTCACTATGGCATTCGCCTGCAAAGCAATGGCCGCCGCGCCGCGTTGAAAGTGATACGGTTTGCCCGGCATCGACCGCGTCCCTTCCGGAAAAATAATCATCGATCCGCCTGAGCGCAGCCAGGCAACGCACTCGGCTATCATCTGCTCAGGGTCGCCGTTGCTGATGTATCCGGCATTGAGTATCGGGCCGCGCATGAACGGGTTATGCCACAGCCGGGCTTTGACAATACAACTGGCCTGTTCGATTCGGCTGATCAAAAACACAATATCGACCAGCGTCGGATGGTTGGCGATGATCAACTGGCCGGGACGGTTAAGTTTGTCCAGGCCGGTGATGTCGTAAGTCATCACCCCAAGTCTGTGCATCAAACCAATAAAGACATAAAAACTGTAATGCACCGTTTTTTGGCCGCGGCTGACTTTTTGCCGCGGATTGCCGGGCCACAAAGACAGTACCGGAAATACCAATAGCCACAGCAATATACCGCCGAAACCAAAACTAAAAAAACTTAATCCTGTTGCCAGAAGGCGCCAGCCATAGCTTAATTTTGCTGTTATTTTTTGTGCCATTCCCAGCTATGTCTATGATTGCCCAGTGCCAACGTTTTTCTGTCGGCAACAAGAAACTTGATAAAAGAGAATATCTGCAACGCGTGCTCTCCGTCGTCGCGGTGCGCAGATGATCTGTTAAATTGCAACGCCAAACCGCTCCCGGTTAAAGAAATTTTCAAAGCTAATGCACAAATGGCGGGAGCGTTGAGCGCAAACGGTAACGACGGATAAAAATCCGATAACGGTTCATCATACAAAACCAGCAGCACCTCGTCGGCATGGCGTTCCTGCAAAAGCCCCAGTGCTTCAATAAATGCCGGGGCAATACCGTCCTGGCCCGGCGCAATCACGGTAATTTCCTGATGACAGCCATAGGCCATGGAAAACAATCCCGATATGGCGTTATGCACTGACAGGCTAAAGGCTGTCGGCGAAACATCCTCACCTTTCTGCATGCTTGTAAGCATTTCCAAGGACTTGTTCACTTCGCCATGGGCAGAGCTGAAAATAATCGGCAATGGCTTATCACTATCGATGCAACCGTCCGCGGCATAAAAAACCGCTCTGGCTAACGGGCTTAATCTGCGCTGAAGTGTCTTGGGCACCTTAACAGGTATGGCCGTTTTTTCCGATTGGACAAAGGTCTGATGGTCGAGCCACTTTTGCCAGTCCTCATAATTATTCAATCCCGGCGCCCAGGCATTCCAGCCTCGGACTACAAATTCAGCAGTCATTATATCAATCCGGCTGATCGTTTACACTTGGCGGACAATAAAAAATCAGAAGCCGTTGAATTCATAAGATAAAGGAATTTTTGCAAGTTTAAGGATGGAGTTTATTGAAGATGAATGAAAACTGTCAAAGTAGCGGCATAACGCCCAGCACCGGAGCGTTACTTTTAAATATTGCCCATACTTTCATACCGGGCACAAGCGTCAGGCTTTGAGCGCTTTCCGATGTAATCAAGGCGACCAGCGTTTCGCCGCCGGGCAATAAGACGATCACCTCCGCGTTCACCTCGTCCTGTTGAACGCGAATCACGCTACAGGACAAGCGATTGCATGCCGCATAGCGATTTGGATCGGAATCCATTGATAGCGTTATGTCGGCACTATTGATTAACAATACCGCATCGGCACCGATCTGCAAACCAAGATTACTGAGCGAGGCCTGAGTAATGTTGGTAATGACCTGTTCGCCGCCTTTCAATTTCACGGCAACCTCCGCATTCACCATATCGGCATGAATCTCGGTAATGCTGCCAAAAATCTGGTTGCGAGCGCTGGTTTTCACCACCAATTGCTGCAACAGCAAGACCGTATCGGGATCATCGGCCAAGTTACGGTTGAGCTGTTCAAGAAACTGTCGATGTTGTTGCTCCAGGCGAGTGAACAGCGCCAGCAAAGCTCGCCCTGCCTCGGTCAAGCAAGTACCGCCGCCTTTGCTACCGCCGGTAGCGGTGCTGACCAATGTTTTCGGCGCATTGTTATTAGCTCTTTCAATGACTTGCCAAGCGCCTTTATAGCTCAACCCCACCTGTTTGGCGGCTTGGTTGATCGAACCACTCTGGTCTATCGCCCTCAGCAAGACGATCATGCGCCTGTCCAGGCCGGCTAAACGTAATTCTCCATCGACCCATGCTGTTGAAGTGGTGTTACGGTCAGAACTGTCAGTCATACGTGATTATGGATATTGTAGGGATTGAGCTGAGCGTTATTTCCATTTTTCTTTATTCACCCAACTACATAACGAATTAAAATGAACTCGCTCTCATCCAGAATAAAAGCGCCTAAATCCGACAAACATCAATATGCTGGGTAATGTTCACGATTATAGGCCATTCATAACTATTGATGATAAACATACCTGAATATAAATTTCAAAGCCGGAGTGCGGGCCTTGCCCGCATGAACCTAAAAACGGCAGTTGTCCACGAAAACCAAAAACAGACGCCTCCAGGCGACAGTTAAATATCCGCAATGTCGCCAAGCCTACAAAATCCATCGAAAATGTTCGAAACACGACGTTATTTACCTTTTGACATAACGCTAATAATTTATATAATCGCTACGTGCAATCGCCTAGTCAATAGCTGGCATGGCATTTGCTGTTAAAAAAATAGTCAGTCTTATGTATCTGACTATATAACGAGGCAAACCGGAATCGCTCTTTGCTTTCAGTTATCCCGAATAAGTTCCGTAGCCTCGCTTAAGCGGCGTCGATGCGAACGGCATAATTTTATAGGTCAATGATGATGAAAAAAGCGCTTAGCGACATCACTGCTAGCCATGCACTCAGTCTGCTTGTCGCCGCCAATATTGTTACCGGCATCGCCACTGCTGCCGCGGCGGAAGACAAAAAAACCAGCGCGGCTCCGCCTAAAACCCACACCAGGCCGCCGCTCGCGGCTTTCGAAAGCCAAATGCCCGATGCGCTGTTAGGGGCCGACAAATACGAAAAACCAGTCTGGAATCTGCACGATGCCCTGAACTTGCCGAAATGGCTGTCGCTGTCGGCAGAACAGCGCACGCGCTACGAAACCCTGGACGGCAGTTTCAAAGCGGGCGGCAAAGGCGGCGATCAACAAATTCCGTTGCAAACCGATGTGTTCCTTGAGGCGCGCTTCAATCACCTACGCGCCGGCGCCGAGTTTTTGGATGCCCGGCAGTTCGGCTCCGATAGCGGATCCGGGATCAATAACACCCACGTCGACGAGGCCGATTTTATCCAGGGTTATCTGGCCTGGGCCGATCAGAACGTCGCCTACAGCGGTCTGGGCGCGGAAGTTATCGTCGGTCGTCAATCGCTCAATTTCGGCAGCCGCCGCTTGATTGCCCGGAACGCGATGCGCAACACCATTAATAGTTTCGACGGCGTGCGGCTGCGTTTGCTCGATTATAACAACTGGCAATTCAATGCTTTTGTGACCAAGCCGGTCGGCCGCTATCCGAATAACTCGCAGCAACTGCTCGACGGCTTCCACAGTTTCGACGAACCCGAATACCAAACCTGGTTTTCCGGCGGATTTTTGGAAAGCTATAACATCGCCTGGGGCATTAACGCCGAACTGTATTTGTACCATTTGGACGAAGGCGACCGCAAACGCAACCAGACCGCCAACCGCCGCTATTTTACGCCCGGCATGCGCTTTTACATGAAACCGGCCAAGGGCACATTCGATTTTCAAACCGAAACCATCGGCCAATTCGGCACGGTGCGTTCATCGACCGCCGCCAACAATGGTACGGATTTGGATCACTCCGCCTGGTATCAACACCTGGACGTCGGTTACACCTTCGATATTCCCTGGTCGCCGCGTTTGGCGCTGGAATACGATTACGCCAGCGGCGATCACGATCCCAATGATAAGAAAAACCAGCGTTTCGATACTTTGTATGGCGCGCGGCGCTTCGAGTTCGGTCCGACCGGCATATACGGCGCTTTTGCCCGCAGCAATATCAATACGCCGGGGTTACGGGTTACCGCCGCGCCGCGAAGCGATGTGCAGCTTGGCCTCAGTCACCGGCTCTACTGGCTCGTGGAAGACAAGGATAGTTGGACCTCGGCCAATCTGCGCGATGCCACGGGCAGAACCGATAACTTTATCGGCCAACAACTCGAACTGATGGCGCGCTGGGATGTCAACAGCAGCCTGAATTTCGAAACCGGCTTGGCCCATCTGTTCAAAGACACTTTCGCCAGGGAGACCGCCAATGCGCCGAGTGACAAGGATGACGTCAATTACTTCTATGTGCAAAGCATGTTGCGCTTTTGACGGAACATTGCGTTACGCCCGGAACGATGCGAGTAAGACCTTCCAGGTTTTTAAAACCTGGAAGGTCTATCGTAGCTAATCGGATGACTGACAGGATTTATCAAATCGAAATAGCATCCCACCATTAAATTATTGGAGAATTTTATGTTAGATAATCACTTTTTCCGCTCTCTGTTCGCCGCAGGGCTGCTTTTAATCGCTCCTGCAACCTGGGCCGAAACGGTGCTGGTTGCGGTCGCGGCCAACTTCACCAAGCCGATGGCCGAAATTGCCGCCGCTTTTGAAAAATCCACCGGTCACAGCGCCAGCTTGGCGTTCGGTTCCTCCGGTAAGTTCGTTTCACAATTTGAAAACGGCGGGCCGTTTGAGGTGTTTTTATCAGCCGATGACAAAAGCCCGATCAAGCTTGAGCAAGAGGGCTTGGCGGTGGCCGGCACCCGTTTCACTTACTCGCTGGGCAAATTGGTACTCTGGTCGGCCACGCCGGGTTTAGTCGATGATCAGGGGCAAATCCTGAATAAAGGCGGTTTCAAGCATATCGCGCTGGCCGATCCGAAACTGGCGCCCTACGGCGCGGCGGCGATTGAAGTATTAAAAAAACAGGGCGTGTTCGACAAACTGCAACCGTTGTTCGTACAAGGGGAGAACATCGCGCAAACCCACCAGTTCATCAGCACTGGCAATGCCGAACTGGGTTTTTTAGCGCTGTCGCAAGTGATAGACAACGGCAAGATAGCCGCGGGCTCAGGTTGGATCATTCCTACGGATCGTTATCAGCCGATCCGTCAGGATGCAATACTGATGAAAACCGGCGCCGAAAACCCAGCCGCACCGGCATTGTTGAAATTTTTGAAATCGCCGGAAGCGCTCGCGATTATCAAAAAATACGGTTACGACTTGGCGGAATAGAACTATGTTAAACGCCGCCGATATAGTCACTCTCTCAATAGTTCCCACGCTCCGTCGTGACGCACATTTCGACGCAGGCCGGAATAAGCCGGTCCGCGCCTTAAGCGCAGGACAGGCGTTTCCGGCATTTCTGCGCATCGGGATGCCGGAAACACCCGCTCTTGCAGTCGCCGGGCGGGCTTATTTCGGCCTACATTCTGCGTTCCCATTTATGCCCCAGAGGGTACGCCGGAGCATCGGAACGATAAAACAGGAGTGCAAGCTTTGCTTGCGCTGGCAGGCGAAGCCTGCACTCCAGATTTTTCAGCTGGAAATTTGGCAATCCTCAGGCGGGACATTACCATGCTAACCCCTTCCGATCTCGGCGCATTGTTTTTAACCTTCAAAGTCGCCACCATCGCAACCGTGTTGATGCTGCTGCTCGGCACGCCGCTGGCCTGGTGGCTGGCCCGGACGCGCTCCGCCTGGAAAGGCATTATCAATGCCGTCGTCGCGCTGCCGCTGGTGCTGCCGCCGACTGTCTTGGGCTTTTATTTGCTGGTGCTGATGGGCCCGGCCGGAGCGGTTGGTAAATTCACTACTTGGCTGGGTTTGAGCACATTGCCATTTACTTTTGCCGGCTTGGTGATCGCATCGGTGCTGTATTCATTGCCGTTTGTCGTGCAGCCGTTGCAAGCCTCATTCACGTCTATCGGCGAACAGCCTTTGGAAGCCGCCGCGACTTTGCGCGCGAGTCCGTTGGATACTTTTTTTAGCGTGGTCATGCCGCTGGCGAAGCCCGGTTTTTTGACCGCGGCTATTTTAGGCTTTGCGCATACGGTCGGCGAATTCGGCGTGGTGCTGATGGTCGGCGGCAATATTCCGGACAAAACCCGCGTGGTGTCGGTGCAAATCTATAACCATGTCGAAGCGCTGGAATACGCCGAAGCGCACTGGCTGGCCGGTGGCTTGCTGTTGTTCTCATTCAGCGTGCTGCTGGTGCTGTACACCGCGCTGAAAACACAGCCCGTCGCGCATCCGCTTAAATGATTTTTTTTGTCAATTTATAGCCACGGATCAATACGGATAAGACGAAAGACGAAAGGCGAAAAAAAGAGCGTCGGACACACTGCCGCCCTTCGCCCTCAATGCCGTTGACTTAAGAGTACGAGCTCCTTCTCCCTGAGGGAGAAGGTTGGGATGAGGGGGATAAAATAAGCTTTTTTCCTTATTTTGCTTTCCCCTCGGCAACTGCTCCCTGCGTTGCTCTACCTCCTGCATCCTTGCAGTCGTCACCCAACCCTCTCCCTCTGGAGAGGGCTTTGTACCGCTTAAGTCAACAGTATTACCCTTTGTCTTGTGCCTTGCACCAATCTGTAGCTGAATAATTAATATGTAGATAACCCAAAATGACAACAATCCAAGCCCGCTTCCAACTCGACTACGGCGACTTTAAACTGGACGTCGATTTAAAACTGCCCGGCACCGGCATTACCGTATTGTTCGGCCACTCCGGCTCAGGCAAAACCACGCTGCTGCGCTGCATCGCCGGGCTGCAACATGCGCCGCAAGGTTTACTGACAATCAACGGCCATATCTGGCAGGACAGCGAACGCAATATCTTTTTATCCACCCATCAACGATCGCTCGGCTATGTGTTTCAGGAAGCCAACCTGTTTCCGCATTTGACGGTGCGGGACAACCTGAATTACGGCCTGAAACGGATCAAACAAAACTCGGGCGCGGTCAAGCTGAAGCAAACTATTGAATTGCTCGGCATCGGCCACTTGATGGAGCGTATGCCCGGCCACTTGTCCGGCGGCGAACGGCAACGGGTCGCCATCGCTCGATCCTTGGCGCTTAATCCCGAAGTCCTGCTGATGGACGAACCGCTGGCATCGCTGGATTTCAAGCGCAAACAGGAAATTCTGCCGTTTTTAAGCCGATTGCATCAGCAACTGGACATTCCGGTGCTGTATGTCACCCACTCCCAGCAGGAGGTCACTCAGCTGGCCGACACGCTGGTGATTATGGAAGACGGCCGGGCGCTGGCATCGGGGCCGCTGTCGGAAACGCAAAGCCGTCTCGACGTGCCGCTGGCGCAAGACCGGGAGGCCGCCACGGTTTGGCAAGCGACGGTCGCCGAACATGAACCCGACTACCATCTGACTCGCGTCGATTTTGCCGGAGGCTCGCTGAGCCTGCCGGCGGTCGATGCCCCGGCCGGTGCGCCATTGCGGGTACAGATTTACGCCCGTGATGTCAGCATCGCCCTTCAAGCCCCAACCGCCACCAGCATTCTGAATGTGCTGCCCGCAACCGTCACCGGCATTGCCGATGGCCGCGACAGCCAGAGCATTGTAAGGTTGCAAGTCGGCGGTCAGGCGCTGCTGGCGCACATCACCCGCAAATCGGCAATGATGCTGGGTTTGCAAATCGGCATGGCGGTTTATGCGCAGATCAAGGGTACATCGATATTAAATTAATCCAGGAGTTCATCATGAAAGCAAGCGCACGCAATCAATTTATCGGTACCGTCAGCAAGGTGCTTATCGGCGCGGTCAATGCCGAAGTCCATGTCGGCTTGAAAGGCGGGGAAACCATCGTCGCTTCGATTACCAAGGAATCTGTCGAAACGTTGGGCATCAAGAACGGCATTGAGGTCATCGCCCTAGTCAAGGCTCCGCAAATCATCATCGTCACCGATTTCGGCGGCTACCGGCTGTCGGCGCGCAACCAGTTGCAAGGCACGGTCACCGAGGTAAAACCGGGCACGGTCAACGCCGAAGTCGATATCGAGTTAAAAGGCGGCGAGCAGGTTGCCGCGACCGTCACCAACGACAGCGTCGATGCGTTGGGCCTGAGCGAAGGCCAGCCTGCTACGGCGGTGTTTAAAGCCGGCGCGGTGATGCTGGCGGTTGCGGATTAAACTACCCCGCCAGACTCAGGCTCTCAGGGGCCTCGACGGCGTATAGCGGCGAAGGAACCACAGGTAACCTCGCTTTTGCAGCTTACTATAAAAAAGCTTGGATCAAGTTTCCGCTATTTAAAAAATAGCGATATACAAAAAATTCAAAATTGCTACAATCGGATTTTTGGAATTTTGGCACAGGCACTCCGGCATGGGTGTCAATAGCATTAAAAATCTACCAATAGATCCATCTAATTACCTGTATTTTTGAATATGTCCTTTAAAAACGAACAAATATCAAATTCATGGTCCTGCGAGGGTGATTCTGTGTGTCAGGTTAATCATCAGGTTGCATTTGATTTCGCCGAGCGGAGTTTCCCAGCCGGGATGCACATCTGCCATTTGTACACTAATGAGAACGAGCGGCAGAGCACAACTGCTAAATTTTTGCGAAGCGGGCTGTTAGCCAGCGAAAAGGTTGGCTACTTTGCCGATGTCATGCCTCCGATGAATGGCATGGATAGCTATCTCTCCCAACTGGGAATTATTCCCTCCTGCCAAGCTAAGCCAGAGCAGCTGGTTCTGACCCAGGCAGAGGCCGCTTATTGCCCCGACGGCACTTTCATCCCGGAACGCATGCTTGACTATTTGCGCTCCTTTTATAATCGAGCCCAGAGTGAGCGCTTTGCGGGAGCACGCATGACAGGAGATACTAATTGGATATCCAAAAGCATACCCGGTGTTGAACGCTGGATCGAATACGAAGCGATGATTAACAGTCTGATGGAAGAGGTTCCTATCCACGGTGTTATGTGCCAATATGACGTCAGCAAATTGGATGGTGCCATGCTTTTCGATGTGCTGAGCGTTCATCCGATGATGATTGTGGCCGGTCAAATTGTACATAATCCTTATTTTTCAATGCCTGATAAACCAACAGCTTTTTTACAAGAATAATCATGCCGGTTATGCCAATATCCTTTAGCACATATTTGTTAATCTCTGATGGCCGCTCAGTGTAAAGCCGAAGTTCTAGGCAAATTATTTGTTATCCCCGGAACCTTGTGTGCTCTTCCTGATCATCAGACTATTGTCGATTTTGTGAGTACAGCGATCAACCAGACAGTGCCCGGCATTGCTTCGGTATCTTTCTGTTTGGAAGGCGCTATCAGCGCAACCTCTCCAGATCCTCACTCCGATTGCTCGGACTGCACCGCCAGGCGGGACGGGTCGTCCGACGCTTCCGGCCCCAGCGCGCTGAATCAAGCCAACTCATACCGCTTACCGCTACGCACGGCATCAAAGCTATACGGCTTTCTAAGCTACTCGGTTCTGAGCTCTGAGGAGTTTTTGCCTTACGAGCCCTATATCGCGAATCTTGCCAATATCGTTGCAACGGAACTGGAGAGGCGCTTGTTAGAACTGACAAGACGGACCGTCCAGGATCAACTTCATCAGGTGTTGCAGGAACTCGAATCCGAGGTCGCCGAACGTACGGCCGAGTTAGCTCGGCGCAATGCCGAGCTTCAGCAAGAAATCCAGTTCCGCACAAGCCTGGAAAAAGCGTTCCGGCTCAGCGAGGAGCGTTACCGATCCTTGACCATTGCCACTACCCAGATCGTATGGATCACCAACCCGTCCGGTGAAATCGTCGAGGATATACCCAGTTGGCGCGCGTTCACAGGGCAATCCAAGGAGGCGATGAAAGACCTTGGATGGAGTAATGCCGTGCATCCCGAAGATCGCCTGAACGCTATGACGCATTGGCAGCGGGCCGTGACGGCCGGCTCTATCTATGAAACAGAATACCGCCTGCATCGGCATGATGGGAAATATCGCCATATCGTTGCTCGCGGGGTACCGGTATTGGAAGCGGATGGAACGGTCCGGGAATGGGTAGGCACCTGTACGGACATTACCGAGCGCAAGCGGGCGGAAGAAGCGCTTCAGAAATCTCATGAAGAGCTGGAAAGTCATGTACGGGAAAGGACTTCGGAGCTGGCGCATACTAACCAGGCATTAAGCAAAGAGATTGCCGAAAGAAAACGCATGGAATTGGCGCTACGCGAAAACGATCGCCATAAGGACGAATTTTTGGCCATGCTCGCCCACGAACTGCGCAATCCGCTCGCCCCCATTCTCCATGCCCTGCACATATTAAAAAAGCATGATTTTTCCGACCCTACGCTGACATGGGGTCATGCTCTGATTGAACGGCAAGTCAATCATACCGCACGTCTGCTTGACGACTTGCTCGATGTAGCGCGCATCATACAGGGCAAGATCCGCTTGAAAATGGAACGTTGCGATTTAACCCGAATTATCACTCACGCCGTAGAAAACTGCCGCCCCCTGATTGAGGCGCGGAAACACCGCCTCGTCCTTTCGGTGCCGGATGAACCAAGATGGCTGGAAGGCGATGCGACACGGCTGGAGCAGATCATTACCAATCTGCTGAACAATGCCGCCAAATATACCGACGAAGGCGGAAAAATCACGCTAAGTGCGATGCGAGCGGGCAATTATGCGCTGGTACGCGTCGAGGATAACGGCGTCGGTATCGCCCCGGACCTGCTGGCGCATGTCTTTGATCTTTTTACCCAGGCCGACCGTTCCCTGGCCCATTCTCAGGGCGGCCTGGGGCTTGGACTGACATTGGTGCGCCAACTGGTCGATAAGCACGACGGCACGGTTACGGCCTCAAGCGCCGGTATCGGCCAAGGCAGTTCGTTTACAATACAACTGCCGCTCTTGCCGGCCGCTCAACCTGCCATCGAGCCCGATCATGCAGTGCCTGATTCCCGGGCCTCCTTATCGCCGACCCTTCGCATCATGGTCGTCGATGACTATGTCGATGCGGCCGAAAGCCTGGCGTTACTGCTGCAAATGGAAGGGCATGAAGTCAGAACTGCCCACTGCGGCCTGCAAGCGCTAGAATTGGCGCAAGTTTTCCAGCCGCAGGTCGCCCTGCTCGACATCGGCCTTCCCGGACTTAACGGCTATGAGGTTGCGAACCGGCTACGTGAGTTACCGGAGACCCAGGGGGCGATGTTGATCGCGCTGACTGGTTACGGGCAGACCGAAGACCGCAACCGGTCACAGGTTGCGGGATTCGACCATCACTTACTCAAGCCGGTAAACTTCCAGATGTTATCGGAGTTGCTTCGCTAGGCCATTCAAATACTGTTGTTGATCCAGCGGACGATATCCGCAGTGCTCATAGCGCCGGACATACGGGCTGTTTCGCGACCGGCTTTGAAGATTACCAGCGTCGGAATGCTACGAATATTAAACTGAGCGGCAATGCCCTGCTCCTGTTCAGTGTTGAGTTTAGCCAGGCGCACCTGCGGTTCAAGCGCAACAGCCGCTTGGGCATAGGCTGGCGCCATCATTTTGCATGGCCCGCACCAGGACGCCCAGAAATCGACAACCACAGGAATGTCATTTCGTGTAATGTGCTGTTGAAAATTCTGACCGGTTAATTCCAGTGGATGTCCGGTAAACACAGCCTCTTTGCATTGGCCGCAACGGGGATGTTGGCTCAAACGCTCGGATGCCATACGGTTTACCGCATCGCAGTGAGGACAAACAATATGCAGTGTACTCATGGGGTGACCTTATTGTTGAAGTTTAGTTATTAAAGATATGAGGCCATTACGCCTAAAACTCAACTTTTAAATCAATCCGTTCGCTTAATCCTGCAAAAACCGGCTGAATTCTTCTGTCAACTGAGGCATTGCGCTTAGCATCCGGTGATCAGTGTCATAGAGGTTCAACCGTATTCGGTGTTTTTGGCAAAACCGCCAGGCATTCTCCGGCGGTACAATATCGTCCTGCCAACCATGGAAGACCCTGATATCTTCAGCCGTTGGCTTAAACTCCGCCTGCCGGTAGCCGGGCAGATAAAACGCAGGCGCCAACAAAAAAAGCCCTTGCGGCTTAATCGATTCCGAGGCCACTGTTGCGACATAAGCGCCCATGCTGGAGCCGATTAATACGACTTTATCGTAGCCGGATAAATCCATTGCCAGCAGTTGTTCGGCCCGTTTATCAGGATCCGAATGCGCTTGATAATCCGGACTTTCAAATAAATAGCCGTGGCGTTTGGCAACCTCGGCAAATTGAAAAGTTTTTTCGCCCCACGGCATGCTGTCTTTGCCATGATTGTAAATAACCAGTTTTTTCATATCGTTAACCGCCAAGATAAATAGATTGTCCATGAATGGTATTACAATCAGCCATTCTTGTTACAAAATTCTATAAACCATGTTTATCAAAAAAACATTCAAGCCCGCCTGGTGGCTAAGCAACAGTCACTTGCAGACTATTTATCCGGCCTTATTAAGAAAAGCGCCTGATCCGCCCGATTATCGCCGCGAACGATTAACAACTCCCGACTACGATTTTATCGACATCGATTACTGCGGAACCGGCAACCAGCCATTGATTATCCTGATACACGGCTTAACCGGCAGCTCCCAATCGGATTATATTAAAGGCTTGCAAAGCGCCTTGCTCAAACAAGGCTTTCGCAGCGCCGCGCTTAATCTCCGCGGCTGTAGCGGCCAATCTAATAACAGGGCGCGCAGTTACCATTCAGGCGAAACAGAAGACATTCATTTTCTCTATCAAACCCTGCGTGAACGAGAACCTGACACACCTTTAGGCGCCGTGGGTTTTTCATTGGGCGGCAATGTACTTTTAAAGTGGCTGGGCGAACAAGGCGATCGGTTGAATCTGTTTGCCGCTGTCGCGGTTTCTGTGCCTTTGTTGTTGGGACTCTGCGCGACAAAACTAGATAACGGCTTTGCAAAATGCTATCGCGGCAGGTTACTGAAAGCGTTAAAAGTCTACATGCGCAATAAATTACAACACCTGGAAAGCATCGGTCAGTCTCAAGAAGCTCTGAAGATCAAGGAATTGGGCGACTTATCGGCGATCAATTCGTTCTGGCAATACGACGATCGAGTCGTTGCCAAATTGCATGGCTTTAACGATGTACACGACTATTACCGGCGTTCCAGTTCCAGGCAATATCTCAAATCCATCTCGGTGCCCACGCTGGTGATTCAAGCGGTTGACGATCCTTTTATGACCAAAGAAGTGCTACCCGGCCTGGATGAAATATCGCCCCATGTGCATTTGGAGTTGACTCAACGCGGCGGTCATGTCGGCTTCGTATCGGGATCAATCCCTTTTAAACCGAAGTATTGGCTGGAACAACGGATACCGGAGTTTTTGCGGAATGCTTTGTGGTCTGCTAAAGCTTCGTAATAAATAGATGGATTTAACTTGGGTAGGGTACGCAGTGCGTACCTTTATCGAGAGTGGGGAGATGATTAGAAATAGTACGCACTGCGTACCCTACCCTATTTCAAAAAAAACCAGTTATCGCTTGTCGACAGCTTCCAGGCAAGCGATCATCGTATGGCGGGTTATAAAAAAAGTCATCGCAATCGGGTAAAGCGTGTAATGCCGGGTAATTAGCAAACTAACCAGCACAAACGCCACAATCATACTGATGTTAAAGCGGTTGTTTTTTTCCAGATAACGCAAGTTCCGGATGGATTCCTGATCGAAATCCTCACTCCGGTTAATCAGGGTAAGCGTCACGATCGACGTTAACATTGCGTAATATATAGGAAAGAAAAAGAACATGGGCGCATCGTCGTCGAACTGCGGCGCCCAATAGGCATACCAGACAAATAGGCAGCTGGTCGCAAAGCCGTCGTGCCAGATAACAGCGGGAACTTTTTTTAGGTAACCTGCCAGCAGACTGATAGCCAGCACTGCCAGACTGACCCCCAAAGCCACGGGAGTGGCGAGTAACTGTAAAAGCTCGCTTTGCTTCTGCACCAGGGCCGCCAACAACAGGCTGCAAAGAATAAATCCGATCATGATTAAATATCGCGTAGTTTTCTCAGACTATAACACCGCGGGCGAAGGAACAGAAGCTTCCAACGCCCGTTAAGGAACAATATGAATGCAGAGGGTATGTTGTATAGCGCCAACCGTCTTGTACGAACTTGTTTGCAACAACAGATATAAGCGGCTCTTTTACTTAATCACTATTAAGGGCTTCAGCCAGATTTACCCAAGCACGAATGATCTCCGCTACGCTCCATGCCTGAGCGATGCAGCCACGCGGAGTAAACGAGCCTTCAGCGTCAAAAATTTCGCTTATGGAACCGATACAGGCTTCATGCAACTGTCTCTCTAATAACTGATCAATATAGTCGCGCGCATCTTTGCGCTGCTCGGGATGAACGCGTAACCAGGCATCCACGTAAGGACCCAGCAGCCAAGGCCAAACCGTGCCTTGGTGATAAGCCGCATCGCGGGTGCGAAGATCGCCATGGTAATCGGGTTTATAATCGGGATGATCCGAGGACAGCGTTCGCAGGCCGACAGGCGTCAACAGGCGATCCCTAACCTGCTGAAGCACGGGTTGCCAATGCTGCCGATCCAATACCGGATGGGGTAACGATAGGGAGAATAACTGATTGGGCCGGCACGCCGGATCGTCTTTGCCATTTTCGCCGTCGACGATATCGTACAGATAGCCTGTCTGTGCATTCCAGAACCGTTGATTAAAACTAAGCCGGGCGGCATCGGCGAGCTTTGTAATTTCGCTTGCGCCTGAGAGTTGGTCATCCTCCTTCATCCATTTTTCCATAACGCGCAGTGCGTTGTACCACAAGGCATTGATCTCAACCGCTTTGCCGCGACGCGGCGTTACCACCCAATCGTCTAACCGGGCATCCATCCAGGTCAGCGCATAACGCGGATCGCCCTGGACAAGCAGACTATCGGAAGGATCACAGTAAATACCGAAGCGAGTGCCCTGAATGTGGTGATCAATGATGTCCAACAGCTTGTGCAGCAGTTCCTTGAATATGTCCTTATCTCCGGTAATCTCGATATAACGGTCCAGCGCATGAAAAAACCACAGCGTGGCGTCGGCCGTGTAATACACGCCCTCGCTCTCACCTTCCGGAAACATATTGGGAATGAGACCGTCCCGTAGATGATAGGCAAAAGTACGCAAAATATGTCCCGCCTCGACATGTCGGCCAGCTAATAAGGTTAAGCCTTCCAGGCTGATCATCGTGTCCCGTCCCCAATCGGTAAACCAGTGGTAACCGGCAATGACGGTGCGCACATCGCCGCCGGATGCACGGATCCGCGTCGTTTCGACAACCCGCTTGGTCGGCGCGACAATAAACTGATCGGCGGCCAACACTAACTGCTGAGCCAGGCCTTGCTGCAATTGTGGAGCGGCTATGGCCAATAAACGTTGACGCCGCTCCATTTCAGCCTTAAATACCTCTTGAGGAGACAATGCCAGGATGCTGTCCCAGTTTTCAGCAGAGGCGATAAAAGTCACATCCTTGCCTTGAATAAGATCCACGCGAAAATAGCCCGGACTCCACAGGTCGCCCTGGGCGCCGTAGCCTCTTTGCTGCTCTATACGGTAGAGAATATCGGTAAAGCGTTTGGGTTCAATCGTAAATGCCGAGCCACCGCCATCCATGTACAGGCGCAAAGGCGGAATCGAAACCCCATGAATTTCCAGCCGTCCAATAGATGAGGCTTGAAGGTCATAACAATCTGCGGGCAGCCCTTGGTCCAAAGCGGCATTATGGGGACGGAAATGAACGGCTACACGAATCTTAAGCCGCACCGGCCCCGCCCCTGAAAGCAATCGATACCCTATATGAACCGTATTGCTCATGTAGGGCATCAGTATCCATTTTTCAATGACATGGCCTGCCAGTTCATAACGCCACACCGGCATTCCGCAGTCCAAACGAAATTCGCGCAGGCTGGACATGCCATACAGTTCCATATCCTTGCTCGCCCATTCGATGCCGCCAATTTTTTGGATGCTGCCGTCAGGAAGCCGAACCAACTCACTCAGCTGGTTAAGCATCACGTAGCGCCCCAAAGGATCAGGATGCGCAACGGTTAAAAAACTGTGGAAACGACGAGTCGGCACACCCGCGATCGTCCCGGTCGCATAGCTGCCAAGACCATTGGTGACTAACCATTCGTTTTTTATTAACGTTTCCTGTTCAGTTGGGTCACCAGTCCATTGGGTTCGGATAACAATATCATTGTTCATGATTAACGGTACCTTTTGGTGGGTTAACAGGATTTAGCACAACGGCAGATTCGCCCTGGATATACCAGTTGCCTTTTGTAGGCCAGGGCGGCATGCCTAAACCGCCATATTGAGGATCTTCGCTGGACCATACGGTATCCCAAACACAATCTTCAGGCGGAGCCAATAGCGGCTCCGGAGCCGGAACCAGATGAAGATCCCGGCTCAGGTTAACCACCAAAAGACGGTCATCCCCCGGATTTTCCCCGAAAAAACGCATCACCAGCGCATCCGGACTTAACACGGCGCCATCAATGCGATTGCTTTGTTGGCTAGACTGAAACACAGGATCATCACGGCGCAGGCGTAATAAATCGCGGTGTAAGGCATATTCTTCTTTATGCAGGTTGCGGTCGTTCAAATTCAGTTTTGAATGGGTAAAGGTTAGCGGATCGCCGGGGTCCGGCATCCGGGCCTGCATTTCGGGTGTTGCCAGAGAGCGAAATTGGGCCAGAAAATCAGAGCGCCCTCGCGCCACCAGATAGGCAATTTCCTCGTTATGATCGGCAAAATAAAAGAACGGACTGGTGGCTGCAAACTCCTGGCCTTGAAACAGCATCGGCGTCTGCGGAGCCAATAAGAACAGCGCGGTCAAGGCGCGATAGCGGTTAGGACTGGTCAATAAGTGGACACGTTTGCCGCTGCCGGAATTGGCCAATTGATCGTGATTTTGGATGAAGTTGACATACTTGGCCGGGGCTATATCCAGCGCCAGGGTTCCACGGGGTTTGTTTTGCCAAGAGTACCATTGACCTTGATATAAAAACCCCCGCTTCAGTGTCGATACAAATTCCTGGGCGGTACCCCGGTAATCGCTGTAATAGGCATCTGCCCGCCCTGTCATTGCTACCATTGCGGTATGGTGGAAATCGTCGTTCCACAAGGCATCTATGCCGTAGCCTCCGCGTTCGTGAGGCAAAAACAATTTAGTATCCTGCGGCTCATTCTCGCCGACAATCAGGACTTTGCGCGGAGCCCCTGCGCTACGCGCAGCCTGTACCACGGCGGCAATAATATGTTCAGGCGAGCTGTCGAAAATCTGCTGGGTTGCATCAATACGCAGGCCGTCAAGGTGAAACTCTTTAATCCAATACGCGGCGTTGGCGAGCACATAATCCCGCACCCCATCAGAGTTCGGCCCGTCGAAATTCAGGGCATCGCCCCACTCGCACTCATAGTGGCTTGAAAAGTAATCGTTTGAGAATTTCCCCAGATAATTGCCATCCGGACCGAAATGATTGAACACTACATCCAGAATAACACCAAGCCCCACGGTATGAGCCTGGTTAACGAATTGGCGGAATTCGTCCGGAGTCCCGTAAAGCCGTGTCGGCGCAAACAAATTGACGCCGTCATAACCCCAGCCGAACCGTCCCGGAAAATCGGCCACCGGCATGATCTCCAGAACAGTCACGCCCAACTTGGCCAGTTCAGGCAGTTCTTTGGTTGCTTCGACCCAATTGCCTTCATGGGTAAAGGTGCCGATATGCATCTCATAGATAACCTGCCCCTGGAGTTCAATTCCCAGCCAGGCAGCGTCCGTCCAGTCAAAGGTTGAAGCGTCGATCACTTGCGATGGCCCGTGCGGGCCTTGGGGTTGAAAACGCGAGGCGGGATCCGGATAGGATTGCGGATCATCATCCAGCAGATAGCGATATAACGTCCCTACGCCAACATCCGGCAAAAGCGCCGAAAAATAGCCGTTTCCTTCGGCTTGCAGTTCAACTTCAATTGATGGGGGAACACGGGCAAGATCTTCATTCCTGGAACTCATGACCAGCCTTACTGTTTTTCTTTCAGGCGCCCAAACACGAAAATGCATACCTTTTTCAAGCCGCTCTACCCCAACCGGAAACCGACGGACATTGACTGAATCGATAGTTATCTGCTCGCTCATGATCATTGTCCCAAGTTAGTTACTAAAAGTTCAAAATCAAAATATCGCTACTTCGATTTTCACTACAGCTCAGAAACTCAAAAGCCAATCAACTTGCTGATAAACAAATAAAGCTTGGTCCTAAAGTAACATAATGTTAACCGGCTTTAAATTATATTAACCTTAAATAAAGTACACATGAAATACGCATTCATACCGGCCGCCTGACGGTTTGTCCCTGGACAAAAAAGGCGTATCGCGCAACAAGGTTTTGGCAGATTCAGGGAAAGCCAAGTCCGAAAACACATAGCATCACCACAAATTTATCGATTATGCCGATACCCTTGGTAACCGGTTTAAAGCTTGGCGTTGCGGTAAAAAAGTCAAGTCATGGCGAACATCAACGAGCCATGTCATAAAGCCGTCATCTATGTACGTTAGAGTTAACTATCAAATTAAGACTCATATACCTGAGGTGAATCATGCTGAGACAACTAACACATGACGCTTGGAGCTTGTATTTAACAATCTTAAAACTTAGGCAGTACGCTCCGGACTTTTTAACCAATGGCATGGATAAGCAGTATAAATTAGCAGAACGTGCCTATCGCAGATACGAGCGCCGGAGGGATGCTTGGGAGCGTTCCGGTTTTGCTTGAGTCATTTGCAATGGGTTTGGTACTTTCTGAGCAGGACGCTAGCGAATATTGAAGTCCCCGACACATCAGCATAAGTAACGGCACCTATATCGCACTTGTAAGCCTGCGGCATAGAATATGCTTTCTAAATCGCCAAGTTCGGTTACATAAAGCACAACTTGGCGGCTAAAGCTCAGATACAGCAACAAGCCTGAGCTTTTGCTCGGGAAGAGCAAAATTTTCGTATAACTTTTCAAACTAAAGAACAATTTATGTTGGGCAATTTTAAAATATCACTAGCGTCTTATCTCAAAGCTTTCCGTCAAGCAAAGTTTCCTTCAACAACACCTAGACCGGAAAAGCCAGTCGTGCAGCCCCTGAAAGGATATTATTACTCATCCCCCGGAATTATAAAATCAGTCCAAATATCCTAAACTACCTGACAGGAACCGAGTAGTTACAGAAGCGCGCTTGTCGGCCTGAGCCAACCTAATATGGGGGCTTAGCCGACTACGTTGGAGTCTCGGATTAATTTTCCAATGGCCGGACTTCAATCTCATATTTGCGTTTATTTCGGATTAAAGTTTCATTAAACCACTGTATTTCGTACGAAATTACGCTTCAATACTTATTAACTCATCCTTCGTAACGGGCTACACTTCGATCCGCATAAGATAAAATCTGTCGAGTGCAGCCGGAATAAAGCCATGCTCCGAACACGTTCCCAGCGGGCTTTATTCCGGCGACAAGTAATCTCTGCTTTTGGTCAATAGTAATAAATGATTTCAGACGCGTTTATATTGAAATAGCAGTTCTGCTCAGGGCCATTAACCAGTCACCCTCTTATTGAAGCCCATAAAGGAGCTTTAATTTTCAATAGCAAACTCGGAAAAGGCAGAACGTGTTGTTTTTTCTCTACCGATTCAGATCGACGGAGAAAATGAGTGTTAACAACCTAGTCAGTCATGCTCAAACGACGCGATGAAGTGACGTATGGGTATGAGCATTGACTTTCACTCAGCGAGGTTCAGTCATGATAGCCAAATATAAAGTCAATTTGACCGACGAAGAAAAATGTCAGTTGGAAGCCTTGGTCCATAAAGGCAAAAGCGCGGCCCGTAGCCAAACGCGAGCCCGCATTCTATTAAAAGCAGCGGCCGGTGTTCACGATAAAGACATTATCCAGGCACTGGACGTGTCTCCTTCCATGGTGGCAAAAATCCGGCAACGATGCGCGGAAGAAGGCCCGGAAGCGGCACTGAAAGATCGTGATCGTCCCGGACAAGCCCCAAAGCTAACGGAAGAACAAGTCGCCCACATCATTGCCATCGCCTGCAGCGAAGCGCCGGAAGGACACGCGCACTGGACATTGCGGCTGCTGGCAAGCAAAGTGGTGGAACTGGACTATGCACCCTCCTGTAGCCATGAAATGATACGTCAGCTTTTAAAAAAACATTCCGAAACCCTGGCAGAAGCAGGCATGTTGTATTCCAGAAACCAGTACGGAGTGCGCGGCATCTATAAACGTACCTGATCATTACGAAGAACTCTAAAATCCGGCGCATCCATTGCGGATTTCGACGAAATCCCCGACAGCTGATTGCTGAAGTGCCCATGCTGCCGATTCCTGAGCAATGTTTCAACACAGACAGGGCGGAAATAGCCCTGTCTGTTCAAAATCAGCTATACAGCATAATCCAATAAGCTAATGCAAACCCAGCCAAAGCCTATTGTTGTGATAATAAAACTGATAGCCGAGTAGACTTTCCAGACTGTCTTTTCCCAAAAAGCAGGATCAAACGCCGCAACGACAAACACGCAAGGATTAGTAATGCCGCCAATCACCACCAGCCAGCAAGCCGTAACCGATAAAGGCACTTTAACGGCATAAAACCCCAGACAAAACAAAGCCATTAACGCAAAGTCGATATGCGCCCTGATCAGGGTTTTGTAATCGGCAAGGAATTCGCCATCAATGCCTTTGACAGGAAACCATCTTGCAAAAGTCATCAGCCACGCTGAAACCAACACAGCAAAAATCATCAACACAGCGCCAATTAATAATATTTCCATCGAATTATCTCATTTGTTATTTTATAAAAAATATACTGACTGCTCGGTATATTGACATCAAAGTATACCGACCGGTATAGTGACAATCAACCTGTTTTCTACGCCCTTCCCTATGTCGCTAACTCTTCAAGAAAAAATCCTGCAAGCCGCATCAGAGCTGTTTTATAGCCAAGGCATCCGGGCGACCGGCGTCGATGCGATTGCCAAAGCGGCGAACACCACCAAAATGAGCCTGTACAAATACTTCCCTTCCAAGGACGATTTGGTGCTTGCCTTTCTGCGCAAGCGCGATGAGGATTTCCGGGTCTGGTTTGCCGACCAGGTTAACGGCAGGGCCGACACGCCCAAGGCTAAGTTACTGGCGGTTTTCGACGTGATTGGCGAATGGATGGCTATTCCCGAATTTCGAGGTTGCGCTTTTATTAATGCCGCCGCCGAATTTTCGCTGGATGGCAACCCTGTGCATCAGGTGTCTGCCGAGTTTTATGAGCATTTTAGAAGCTATATTGCCGATCTGGCCGAACAATCCGGCTCAAGATCGCCGAAAACTCTGGCGCTGCAATTAAGCCTGCTGATCGAAGGCGCGATCGTTTCGGAACAGATGAAGCGCCATTCAGGCTCCGCCGAGCAAGCCAAGCAGGCCGCAATTATTCTTATCGAAAATAGCTTGAGAGATATTTCCTATACATCATCAACCCATAACTCCGGAGAGAAACAATGAGCGAATTTTTCCATGAAGGCAGCCGACAGCTGCAAGACCGTTTCGAGACCAGGCCGATGGCCGACCGTCTCGTCGAAGCCATAATCAACAACCAAATCAGCCCGGAAGACAAGGCGTTTATCGAAGAACAGAACATGTTTTTCTTCGCGACCGTCGATCGTGAAGGACGCCCGAGCTGTTCCTACAAAGGCGGCAGCGTCGGCTTGGTCAAGGTTATCGACGAACAGACCCTGGCTTTTCCGCTGTACGACGGCAGCGGCATGTATCTGTCGGCCGGCAATGTGCTGGTTAACGAGCAGGTCAGCCTGTTGTTCGTCGATTTTCAGCGCCAAGCCCGCCTGCGTTTCAACGGCAGCGCTTTTATACAGGACGATGATCCTTTGCAAAATCACTGGCCCGAAGCCCAAATGGTGTTGCGGATAAAATTGCGCGAAATGTTCCCCAACTGTCCGCGTTATATCCACAAAATGACGTTGGTCGAAGAATCGGCATTCGTTCCCAAGGAGCATTGCGAAACGCCGGTGCCTGCCTGGAAACGCCTGGAAGCCGTCGCAGACGTATTGCCGCCGCGCGACGCGCATCTGGCCGGTAACGAGCAGGATGCTGCCGCTGCTTTAAACCGCAATTAGGTTGAAACATTAAAAAACGGCTAAAAATAACAGTCTTGGAGACGCTTTAATCGTTTCTGATTCCGGTTTGTTCCATCAAGACTGTTTGTAGCCGCCTAAATTGCCATGATTTGAAGTGTTACATCTGGCGATGCATTCTTGCCATTTCCAGATTTTCCTCGGCGGCTTTTTCGTAGACGTCAACCAGCCTTTCACAATGCGCTTTAAAGTCCTGCGCCTGCTTACCGTAGCGATAGCTTTTTGATTGATAGTGACTAAACAGTTTCTTGTGTTCCTCCGCTTTAGCCCGCATTTCTCCCGCCACTTCCTCATAGTGTTTCGCCAATGCCTCATGATCTGCCTTGGTTTCCGCATTTTGCACGGCCATATCCATATTCATCGGATGCGGGTCCATTTCGGCGCATGCGGACACTAACCCAAAAATTAAAAGCAAGGTAAGCAGTAATTTTGTTTTCATGAGCTTATTCCCAAGTAGTTAAAACATTTAAGACATTATTTTTCAGTTAGTTAACTAAAAGATCAATAGGCATTGCTACCTATCAGGTTATTTAACTGAAGGCCTTATCACTAAAAACCAAACATTTTTGGGATTTATAACTCAGGGATTGGTAAACACCGGCCCCAACCAGCGATTTATTAACTCACGAACAGTACCATTTATATCCAATCAATAACTTAAACATTGTTTTTCACCCTTCATTCAATTTTACTTGCACAATGTGTATTAACATCTGATGTTACGCAGTTGTTCGGATTTAGACTGCATTAGCCTTTTGATTATTAAAGTGTCGCTACCGCGACGATTATTTGAATCGGGTTCTCGCACCCGAGGGCGAGATACTTTTCTTTGCTCCGCCAAAGAAAAGTATCCAAAAGAAAGGCGGCCCGGTTGCCGCTTGTGTCCTGCGCTCCTCGCTTTTGCCGAGGGTCGGCAGAAGGGGCTCCTGCCCCTCTGCCAACGTGCGGCCTCCCTGCCGCACCCCTAACGGGCTATTCCCGGCAAAAGCTCCGGTGCTCGGCGCGGCATACGGGGCAAAAAAAAACATCCGTGCGTAACATCAGTTAACATCTTGCTTTCGCTGTTCTTGAAACTGCAAAACCAGACTGTAGATGACCGGAAATACCAAAAGGCTCAATATCAACACAGTCAGCATGCCGCCCAACGCCGGGGCGGCGATGCGTTGGGTGACATCAGCCCCGGCGCCGGTGGCCCACATAATCGGAATCAAGCCGACGATATTGGCCAGCGAGGTAATCGCGACAGGCCGCACGCGCAAAGCTGTGGCGGCCTCGGTGGCGGCCCTGATTTCTGCGCCGGTCAAGAGCGCCTGTTTTTGCTGCCGCAGTTTATCAATTTCAATATCGATAAAACTCAACACCATAACGCCGGTTTCGGCCGCCGTACCGGCGAGCGCGATAAAGCCGACATAGACGCCAATCGACAGATTGAAGCCGAGCCAGTACACCAGCCAAATGCCGCCGATCAAGCTAAACGGGATGGCCAGCATGACAATGGCCGGTTCGGTGATATTGCGAAACGTGCTATACAACAACACAAAAATCAGCAGCAAGGTCAGCGGCAGAACCATTTGCAAGCGCTCTGCCGCGCGTTCCATATACTCAAACTGGCCTGACCAGGTGACGGCATAACCGGCGGGAATGGTGACGCGCTCCGCCAGTTTTTGTTTCGCCAGCGTAACAAAGCCGCCGATATCCGAGGTCTTGATATCGACATAGACCCAGGCATTGGGGCTGGCGTCTTCGGTTTTAATCACGTCCGTACCACGGGTAAAATTAATGTCGGCGACCAGCGTCAACGGTACCTGATTACCGGTCGGCGTGGGGATTAACACGCGCCGTAACGCCTCCAGGTTGTCGCGCATATCGCGCGGATAACGCAGGTTGACCGGATAACGCTCCCGCCCTTCAACAGTTTCGGTGATATTCATGCCGCCGATTGCGCTTTGAATAACATCCTGCACATCGCCGGTGGTCAAGCCGTAACGCGCCGCCGCTTCCCGGTTAATGTCAAAATCCAGGAAATAGCCGCCGACGGCCCGGTCCGCATAGGCCGACAGCGTTTCCGGCAGGGTTTTCATGGACTGCTCGATTTGCAGCGCCAGAGACTGCAAGACTTTCAGGTCGGGGCCGGAAACCTTGATGCCGACCGGCGTTTTGATGCCGGTAGACAGCATATCGATGCGGTTTTTGATCGGCATGGTCCAGGTATTGGCCAAGCCTGGAAAACGAACGGCCCTGTCCATTTCATCCATCAGTTGCCGGGTGGTTTTGTCCGGATCAGGCCACTGCGCTTGCGGCTTTAGCTGTACGGTGGTTTCCACCATCATCAGCGGAGCCGCGTCGGTTGCCGTTTCCGCCCTGCCGATCTTGCCGAACACCTGCTGCACTTCAGGAAATGTTTTCAAAATCTTGTCGGTCTGTTGCAAGAGTTCCTTGGCTTTGGTGATTGAAATGCCCGGAAACGTGGTCGGCATATATAAAAGATCGCCTTCATACAGCGGCGGCATGAATTCGCTGCCAATATTGGACAATGGATATAGTGTTGACGCCATTAACAGCGCAGCCAGTATTATCGTCATCGCCCGCCAGCGCATCGCCAGCCTTAAAACGGGCGCGTGAAGAAAATGCAAAAAGCGGTTGATCGGATTTTTGTGTTCGGGAATGATCTTGCCGCGGATAAAGTACCCCATCAACACCGGCACCAGCGTGACAGTCAATATTGCAGCCGCCGCCATTGCGTAGGATTTGGTAAACGCCAGCGGACTGAACAGGCGGCCTTCTTGCGCCTGCATGGTGATGATCGGCAGGAAAGAAACGGTAATGACCAGCAGCGAAAAAAACAGGCCGGGACCCACTTCCCTGGACGCGTTGCCAATGGCTTGCCAGCGTTCTTTTGCAGTTAGCTCCACGGAAGCTCCTTCTCCCTCAGGGAGAAGGTTGGGATGAGGGGCGTTAAACAAGCTTTTTCCCTTATTTGAATTTTCCCTCGGCAACTGCTCCCTGCGTTGCTCTACCTCCTGCATCCTTGCAGTCGTCACCCAACCCTCTCCCTCTGGAGAGGGCTCTAAGCTGTCTAGGACGCTCTTGCGCTTTTTCTCAATAGCCTCAGCCAAATGCTTATGGGCATTTTCAACCATCACCACCGCCCCGTCGACCATATCGCCTATCGCCAGCGCAATGCCGCCCAGCGACATGATATTGGCGTTGATGCCCTGCCATTTCATGACAATAAAAGCCATTAAAACACCCAGCGGCAAGGTGATGATAATCACCAACGACGAGCGCAAATGCAGCAGAAACAAGGCGACCAGGGCGCAGACAATGACCAGTTCCTGGATCAGCGCGGAATTGAGCGTGTCGACGGCGCGTTCGATCAAGCTGCCCCGGTCGTAAACGGTGACGATCTCCACCCCTTCCGGCAAACCTTTTTTTAGTTCATCCAGCTTTTTCCGCACATCCTTGATAGTCTGCTGGGCATTTTCGCCAAAGCGCATGATTACTACGCCGCCTGCCACTTCGCCTTCGCCATTCAGTTCGGTCACGCCCCGGCGCAGTTCCGGGCCGATCTGGATATGGGCGACATCCTGCAAGCGTATCGGTGTGCCGTTGACATCGACGCCGACCGGGATGGTTTTCAGGTCGGCGACGGATTTGATATAGCCCAGGCCCCTGACCATATATTCGGTTTCGCCCATTTCGAACAAACGGCCGCCGACATCGTTATTGGATCGTTTGATCGCGTTGATAACGGTAGACAAGGGAATCTGGTACGCCTGCAACACATTAGGATCGACCTCCACCTGGTATTGCTTGACGTAGCCGCCCATGGAAGCGACTTCGGACACCCCGGAAACGGTTTGCAGCGGATAGCGCAAATACCAGTCCTGAATCGAGCGCAGCTGCGCCAGATCGTGCTTGCCGCTTTTGTCCACCAGCGCATATTCGTAAATCCAGCCTACGCCGGTGGCGTCTGGGCCTAAGGTCGGCGTGATGCCTTGCGGCAACCGGCCTTTTACATAATTGAGATATTCCAGCACCCGCGACCTGGCCCAGTAGATATCGGTGCCGTCTTCAAAAATGACATAGACGAACGACAGGCCGAAGAAAGAATAGCCGCGCACCACTTTGGCATGAGGCACGGCCAGCATCGCGGTGGTTAACGGATAGGTGACCTGGTCTTCGACAACCTGCGGCGACTGGTCCGCATAATCGGTGAACACGATGACCTGCACATCGGACAAATCCGGTATCGCATCCAGCGGCATGGTTTTAAAGGACCAAAACCCGGCTACAGCAATAATAATAGCGCCCAGCAGCACCATGAAACGGTCTTTCAATGAACTGTCGATGATCGCGCTAATCATGTTGATGCTCCCCCTGCTCCATGATCAGGCGGCTCGGCTCCGGCTGTTGCGGCGTTGAGGGTTCCATCATCTTTGCAGTGGCTTCGCGCAGCTTCGATTCGGAATCGATTAAAAACTGCGCGGAGGTGACGACCTCTTCGCCTTCTTTCAGTCCTTCAAGCACGGCAATCTCGTCATTGGATGCTAAGCCGGTGGTAATCGGGCGGGGCTCAAACTTGCCCGCATCGCGCACGACAAAGACCTGGCTTTTCGCGCCTGAGCGTATGACCGCTTCGGACGGAATCACCAGCGCATCGACCTGTTTACCGGCATAGATGGTTACTTGGGCAAACAGTTCGGGCTTTAACAATAATTCTGCGTTATCAAATACCAGCCGCACCTTGATGGTTCGGGTTTTTGCTTCGGCATAAGGGTAAATAAAAGCCAGGTGGCCGTGAAAAATGCGTCCCGGAACGCCGGCCAGTTGCATTTCAACCGGGTCGCCCACTTTGACCCAAGGCAGTTCGTATTCGTAAATATCCGCGTAAACCCAAACTTTGGATAAATCGGCGATCATGTACAGCTCGGTTTCGGGCGTCACATATTGCCCTTCGCGAGCGCCGATCTGTATGACAATGCCGTCCGTCGGCGTATGAATATGCAGGCTTTTTCTGACGTTTTGGCTATGGGTCAGATCGTGCAATTGATGTGCGGGGACATCCAGCAGTTTTAAGCGTTCACGCGCGCTGTTGACCAGTTCTTCCGCACCGTGGCGGATGTCTTCAATCGGGCTTTTTTCCAGCACTTTAAGATTGTTTAAGGCCAGAATATATTCCTGCTGGGTCGCAACCAGTTGCGGCGAATAAATGCTCAGTAAATCCTCATCTTTCTTGACCCGCTCACCGGTTTTATCGACGCGCAGGGTTTCAATCCAGCCTTCGGTTTTGGGATGCAAGCGTACGATACGTTCTTCGTCATAAGCCACACGGCCGACGGCTCGAACGGTATGGGAAAGCAGGGTCTTTTTTGCCGTAGCGGTGCGCACCCCCATGTTTTGCACAGTAACGGCATCGATTTTAACGCTGCCTGCGGTTTCATCAGCACCGGCATTATCCTCTGCATAAACCGGCACGTAGTCCATGCCCATCTCATCTTTAGCCGGAACCGGCGAGGTAACAGCCGGATTCATCGGGCTTCGGTAAAACAGCGGCTTTTTATCGTCGGGTAAAACGGGCCGGGACTGCTCTTTAATCGCTGGCTCCGGCTTGGATGCAAGCAGATAGCCTAAGCCGGCACCTAAAACCAGCATTAACACTGAGGTAATGATTAACTGCCTATTCATAAATTTCCTCCTTACCGACAGCCGAACTTAACTGAGCCAACGCTTGATTGGCTTCGGTAAAGGCTTTCCAATACTGGGTCTCGTATTCGAACAAGGTAATCTGGCTGCGCACCAGGTTCAGGAAATCGACCTTGTTGACCTGATAACCGGCCAGCATCGAAGCAACGGTTTGCCTGGCTTGCGGCACGATGCCGGTCTCAAACAGCACAACCTGGTCTTTGGCGCGCCGGTAGTCGTTATAGCCTTGCGAAATTTGCGCGCGGACCTTGTTCCACTGATCTTGCAGGGCGTATTTTTCCTGCATTAACTCGCTGGTACGCTGATCAACTGCCTTGGCCTGTTTTTGCGCGGCGAAGATCGGCACATTCATGCTCAGGTTCAAACTTAACAGATCGGCCCGCCTGTCGCCGGAAGGCATATCGTCTCTGGCACCGTATGAAGCGCCCAGATTAAAATCAGGCAGCACGTCTTTTTTGGCCAGTTCCAAGCGGGATTGCGCGGCATTGATGCCTTGGCGGTTGCCTTCCAGTACGGCTCTCGAAGCTTCCGCCTGTTGATAAAGCTGGGTTTCCTGCTGAATGGCCGGCAGTTGCGAGTCAATCTTGTCCGGTAAACGGACCTCTTCGTTGGCCGGTTTATCCAGCAGCGCGTTCAGGCTGGCGGCGGCGTTACGGCGCGAAGCTTTCAGCATCAATTGCTGATCCAGCAATTTGGATAATTCCAGTTGCGCCAGCAAGACATCCTGCTGCAAGCCTTCGCCGACTTCATACTTGCTTCTTGCGATCTGAACAAACTGCTGCAACAGCGCATGGTTGTTGTCAACAATCCCGAGCGCCCTGTCCAGGTAAAAGATCAGCCACCAGGTCGATTTAACTTCGCTCAGCAGCCGCCAGCGTACTTCGGTAGCGTTTTGCGTTGCGGCTTCCGCTTCAAAAGCCGCGGCTTGTTCACGCAAACCGAGCTTGCCCGGAAAGGGGAAGGATTGCGAGATACCGACGCCCAATTGCGTCATATCTTCCTGCCGGGTATTAAAGGTATTAACCGGCAGGCTCATCGCATTGATGCTGATTTCAGGGTCGGGCAAAGCGCCCATTTGCGACGGAATGGCAGCCATCGCTTGAGCCCTGGCCTGCATCTGCGCCAAGTCGGGATTATCCCGAACGGCCTGTTCGATTGCAGATTTTAATGTTAATACCTCCTTGATTACCGGCTGTTCATCTGCAAATACGCAGACGGAAAGCAGCAGCATGCTCAAGCAAAAGCACTTGAAAATAATTTGTGGTGACATAGGTCCTCCAACACTCGTTATAAAGTCCGTAAAACGGAGATGTTATGTTGAGTCCGCGTAGGGCGTTTCCCGAGGATGCTTGCGTCCTCAGCGTTTAAAAGGGCAAAAAACTTACCTGCCTTACGACGGTTAGAGTGCGATTAAATAGGCGCGGCCAGGAAAGTAAGTAGCTACCCTGTAAACCGAGCGTTCATCACACCCTAGATTTAGAGGCTATTAATAGGCGGCCTTATTTCCGGGGAAAATGAGAGGGAACGGGAAACGGACTTTTCCCAATGTTCATAGCGATGCGCGCTATAGGCCTGGGTCAATACAAAAGCGGCGGCAACTCCTCCGTCGCCACAAACGTGAAAAGTACAACTCCCGCTTGCATGGCATTCTGCTTTAAATTCGTCCTGATGACGGCAATGATCGGAATCATCCGCGTCATTGACTGTGTCGTTTTGTCCCAAAGACAGTTCCGCAGACAGTGAACCCGAATAATAGCCAAGCGCCGACCAAACCGGCGTAATGACCATTATGAGTATTAACAATAATAAAAATCGCTGTCTAAGCATTATCTGGCTGTGCCGGGGTTTACTGTTTACTGGCATTCATCGTAATTATTAAAGCGGATAAAAACAAGCCCTGCATTAATGTTATTAAGCGCCGCTTGCGTCTGACCGGCTCCGTTCGACAACATTCCGGCCGGGCGGTGTTGCCGAAAAATGTTGAAGACTCGGCGTCAGCGAAGCGGCGCCAAGGCCTGTGGCATTACCCAGCCAAGTCGCGAATATGCGTTTACAGTAGACTTGCGGCGCCGAAGCTGGATAATACAGATATGGCTCGTTCCCAAGCTCAAGCATTGGAAGTGCAGAATAAGCTCGCATGTCGGGAAGCGGGAGCTTCCAAGAGGGTGTTCCCATGCCGAAACTTGGGAACCAGCAGATAAATAAAATTAGCTGATGGTCGTGCCACCAACTTTGGAGATTGATCAAATGACCGATAAATTAACAGAACTGCCCCCGGCCCTATTGACGCTGGGCGATAAAAGCTACTCATTGCCTGCTTTCATTGGCGTTGAGGGCGAAAAAGCCATCGATATCTCCAAACTGCGCAGTCAAAGCCATTACGTGACTTTGGATGAAGGCTATGGCAACACCGCCAGCTGCGAGAGCGCCATTACCTATATTGATGGCGAAAAAGGCATACTTCGCTATCGCGGTTATCCGATTGAGGAATTGGCCGAGCATTCGCGTTTTGTTGAAGTCGCTTATTTACTGCTGAACGGCGAACTGCCCAACAGCCGGCAATTATTGGATTTTTCGACCAGCCTGAACGAGTCTTCGATTATTCACGAAGACATGCACCATTTTTTCAACGGTTTTCCGCGCGGCTCGCATCCCATGGGTATTTTGGCGACCATGGTGGCATCACTATCTACGTTCTACCCTATTCCCGATCGGCTCGATGCTGCGACAGAGCAGCAAATTGTTGTCAATTTGATCTCCCAGGTACGCACTATCGCGGCTTTCTCCTACAAGAAATCGATTGGCGAACCGCTCATTTACCCGTCCTACAAGCTTAAGTATGTGCGCAATTTCCTGAATATGATGTTTTCGTCGCCGGTGCGCGATTACCAGTTGGATGAAGATATCGTCAGAGCCATCGATATATTCCTCATCCTGCATGCCGATCATGAGCAAAATTGCAGCACCTCTTCGGTGCGCACCGCAGGCTCAAGCATGGCGAATGTGTATGCGGTCGCTTCGGCAGGCATTTCGGCGCTGTGGGGACCGCGTCATGGCGGGGCCAATCAGCAAGTGATACAGATGCTTGAACAAATCCATGCCGACGGCGGTGACGGCACTGAATTTATCAATCAGGCAAAAGATAAAAACTCACCCAGCCGGCTGATGGGTTTCGGCCATCGCGTCTATAAGAACTTTGATCCCCGCGCGATGATATTAAAAAAGCAGTGCGACAAATTGCTCGATAAGTCCGGGGCCAAAGATCCCCTGTTCGATATTGCCCGGAGACTGGAAGAAATTGCCTTAAAGGACGACTATTTCATCTCCCGGAAACTGTATCCCAATGTCGATTTTTATTCCGGGCTGATTCTCCGCGCCGCAGGCATCCCCACCAATATGTTCACGGTATTATTTGCTATCGGCCGAATGCCCGGCTGGATGGCGCACTGGCGGGAAATGCTGCACAGCAAGCAGGTGATTATCGCCCGCCCTCGTCAGATTTATGTGGGTGAACCCTTGCGCCACTATGTGGATGTGGAGCAACGGAACGGCCTTGATGCCGCGGATAAATGATGAGAATCAACCGGCGGTAATTTACGTCGTCGATATTAACTGTTTTTACAGATCAAAATAGTTAATAGCGCCGATTAAAGGCGTACGCGGATTTAATGACAATTTCACCGAAATCTTATCGAGCAACGGAAGAAAACGGCCTTTTGCTTTAAATGAGCGGATAAAATTGCCGTCCTGCATAGCGGGCAATATTTTTGGGCTTATCCCTCCGCCGATAAAAACGCCACCGATGGCAAGCGACTTTAACGCCAGGTTGCCTGTTTCAGCGCCATAGAGTTCAACAAAAAGCCGGACGACTTCGACGCATAACGGATCTTTACCGGAGACCCCGAGTTCGGAAATCACGGCATTCCGGTCGACAACGTCGCTGCTGATATCGGGAACCTCCGGGCAAGGCGGCGCAAAACCCTGCTCGCAGAGAAAATCGTACAAGTGGCTGAAACCGATACCCGACAGGATGCGCTCGTAACTGACATGATCGGGGTAGATTTTTCTTAGATACGCCAACAGTTGGTCATGCTGGGCATTTTGGGCCGCAAGATCGCTGTGTCCGCCTTCGGTAGCCATTGGATAATGTTTATTGCCGTCCCAATAAAGAATCGCTTCGCCCAAACCGGTTCCTGCCGCTATGACAGCAATATTGCCTGACTGAACTTCCGCATTAGGGTTGAGCTCTACCAGATCCTGTTCGGGCAGATATAGCATGCCCAGCGCCATAGCTTCCAGATCATTAAGAAGCTTTACTTTAGAGGTGCCCAGTTTTATTTTCAGTGCGGCCCCATCCAGCAGCCACGGCAAATTTGTGGTGTGGCAACGTTGGTTGACGACCGGGCCGGCAATACCAAAACACGCTGCCTGAATATTGGCGCCAGCGGGTAAAAAGTCCGTTAAAACGTCATCAAATTCCGGGAATAACTGGCTTGAATAGGTTTGCTCCTGCAAGCATACCAGCGAGCCGTTAGCATCTCTGGTTAAAATGGACAATACCGTTTTTGTTCCGCCTATATCTCCGGCTAATATCATAATTTTCCCTCTCATTGGTGTTAAGCGGATACGCCAAAGCATCGATAATGCCAGGCTAATGAAACCCTTTCATGACTGTTAATTGCAGCCAGCCAATTATTACTGCGCCCCAATGATATCCGTTAACAAACTATCGTCAATATGTAGGGATGCGTTTTCATGAAAAATAGATACGCTTGCTTTTAAAGCTTTCACCGTTAATCGGCGCAATGATTGATGTGTTGCTTGAAACTTTGCTTACCCTGGGTTGTAACCGAGTGCCTCGGCAGCAGGGCTGTTTTTATTTTGGAGATGATGCTGACTTCGATATTTCATCGATTTGGCTTGGGCTTGAATGATCGGGTTCAATGCGAGACGGCTTAAAGTGCAAAGCCCCGTAACCGTATTCTTGGTCAATGTTCCGGCGAATTGCGGTTCCTGGTTTATCTTGTGAAGTCTTTCGGTTATAAAAAACACCCGGATATCATCAGCAGCTGGCGGTTAAGGCATTACTAATGCGCGTAATGCCAGGGAGACTTCTCACCACGAACTTAACCTTGCCGCGGGAAATGCCGATGATAGTTTTGCTGGAAAAACAGGCTATTTGCCAGTAACACAAAAAGCTGGAAAAACGCCGCGCCCGCTATCGCCAAAAAAGAAACCAGTAAGATTAATATTCTGATAATTTTCATAATTATTGACTCCACTGTTTAATTAATTTGAACGCAAATAGTCCTCCCGATAAATAAGCAAAACAAGTGATTTGACCATTAATTAACCCTAAAGAAGTTAATCTTTTCAGTATCTTGGACCGTAACCCAACCTGTCAGTTGTTAGTCTGCAACAAGTAGTTTGCTGTTGGCTTTAGCCGTCAGGGAGGTGCTGGGTATTAGCTTTGCATAGCGTTAAACAAACAGCTGAATTTCGGCAGCTTGGCATGCCTTTTTGTGTAAAAGCAACAGAATAACCGGCCGCTGATCAGCAAGAAATTTTTTGCTTGAATACGATCATGTCGCCGGCAATAACCGCAACGACTGCCGATTGGCTTATAGCCAATGAAACCCAACGGCGCTGATTACACAGCGCCGTACAGGGCAATAATCGTGATGAGCGGCATTGCTCATGCCGGTGTCGACAAAAAAGCATCGGCGTAAATATCGGCTGATGCGGCGCCTTTGAGGAAGGTCATTTTTTTCATTTGATTGACCATTTCCGGATGACCGCAGAGAAATACGCGCCAGCCTTTTAGGTCGTTAAGCGAAGCCAACGCAACCTCGTTGACGCGCCCGCAAGAAAATTCTTCAGGAACATGGTGGCCTGAGATGCAAGGGATATAATGAAAGTTTTCGTGCTCTTTGCTAAGTTGGCGCATCTCATCGATCCGGTAGAGATCTTCAACTTCACGGCTGCCATGAAACAGATAAATGGGGCCGCTATGACCATGCGCAAGTGCATCGGTCAGAATACCCGCCAGTGGCGCCAAGCCTGTTCCGGTCCCTACCAGAAGGATGCCTTGGTCGCGCCTTTCGGGCAGGTAAAAACAATGCCCGCGCGGTTCTGATACGGCAATGCTATCCCCTACCTTGATTTCATCATGTAGCCACTCGCTAAACCTGCCGTTTGGCAAGCGGCGAATATGAAATTCCACAGTATTGGATTCTTTAGGGGTGTTGGCAATCGAATAGCTGCGCGTTAATCCATCCGGCCTTTGTAAATTAACATATTGCCCGGCGTTAAATTCGAATGCATCCTTAAAAGCTATGATCAGTAGCAGCGTATTTCTATTGAGCATTTCGTTGGCAACAACCTTTCCTTCGGTATAAAACTCCGATTGATCCGGCAGCTTAACGATCATGTCCTGTTCCGGACGGCACAGGCAAGCCAAAAAATAATTCTGCTTTTTCAGGGTATTCTTTAACCCGGCCTGAGCGGCTTCCGGCGGGAGAGCATCGAGACTGCGCACCATGCAGCTATGACAGGTGCCTTTTTTACAGGCATAGGGAATATTAATCTCTTCGCGCAATAACGTCTCAAGCACTGTTTCATCCGGCTGGCAAGCATACGCGTGGTCTTCAATCGTTAGTTTATACATGGCTCTACCGTTAAGTCCGGCTCCATGATGTTTGCGTAAAAACAAACATCATGGAGTCATGTGATTATATTTATCTGCCCAGGACATCGTTACGCGTGGTTTCACAAATTGCCACCACTTCGGCAATCTGTTCTTGCGGGACGTTTAACTCTTCCAACGTTGCGCCCAGATTTTCCACAACCGCGTCGAAGTGGCTATCATCCAGGCCCATCTTCACAAGATGCGCATGGCCTTTACGCATGTCTTCCCCGGTATAGTTGTGAGGACCGCCAAATGCCATAGTCAAAAAAGCTTTTTGTTTCGCCGCTTGTTTTTCCATGTCAACGTTGTCGAAAAAGCGGTTGATGCGGTTGTCATTCAGAACCTTGCGGTAAAAAATATCAACGGCGGCATTGACTGCCGGTTCTCCGCCTATTCTTTCGTAAAGAGATGTGCTCATGCTTGCTTCCCATTGTTTATAAGTTTTATTGCTGCCTTCGTTGTTACAAGGCCGGTTTGTAGCCAATACGGTTGGCGACGGGAAAAGCATAGCAATTTAATGTGACTTATACAACTTAAATGCGTTAAAACTTATCTTTGTTGCGCCTGCTAACCAAGAATAACTGTCTGTGCTTTAGAAAGCATCAGCAATCTATGTTCCACTAAAAGCGAATTTTGGGATTCAAGTTTATTTTTCATAAGTCCGTAACACGATTTGGAATAATATATACGTGGCTCGCTGTTTACATCGCTGATAATTTCGCCAGGGTTGAGCTGCTGGAAACTTAAGCTTGCAGACAATCCGGCTCAACATAAAATACCGGTCATAGCCGCTGCAATACTAATTGCTATTTTTGCGTTTTCTAAAGAAAACTGCGTTCCTTAACTCGATGAGATAGCCGGATCCATTAACAACATCATGATAAAGAGCAAATCAATGACTCAGCAAGATCGAATTTTTCAACAAATCAATCAGGTGGAAGATTTCACCTTTGATGAACGCGTTGCCTCCGTATTTGATAACATGGTCGCCAGGAGCGTGCCTTTTTATAGTGAAATTCAGCGCCTACAGTCAGATTTAATCATGGCGTTTTTACCGGAACAGGACGGTGTGGTCTGTGATCTCGGCTGCTCAACGGGAACCACCCTCGAACACATTATAAATCACCCTCAATGCCCCAAAACGGCCAAGTTTGTCGGTTATGATAATTCCGAAGCCATGCTGGACAAGGCGCGCGCCAAATTATCAACCGCTCTTGCAGAAGAAAGAGTGTCTCTGCTGACCGCTGACTTGAGTGATTTACCCGCGTTACCGGCCTGTAACGTGGTGATTCTAAACTGGACCTTGCAGTTTGTGCGTCCGATTGACCGGGAACATTTGCTTAAAAATATTCATACTGCACTGAAGCCGGGCGGCGTACTGCTTTTATCGGAAAAGATTTTAAGCAATGATGCCGGCTTGAATCGTCTTTATATTGATCATTATCTGCAATTTAAAAAGTCGCAAAGCGGATATACCGACGCTGAAAATCAGCGCAAACGCGAAGCGCTGGAAAATGTGCTGATTCCTTACCGGCTGGATGAAAACTACCTTTTACTGGAGCGGGCCGGTTTCAAGCGTATCGATACTTACTTTCGCTGGCTTAACTTTGCCTGCCTGATTGCCGTCAAATAATTTTATTTTCAGGAACAACACGATGAACTGGCGCAACAACACAGACCGTTACGGGTCAATTTCTATCAGTCTTCATTGGATAATGCTGCTACTGCTCATAGCTGTATTTGCATGCATTGAATTGCGCGGAATTTTCCCCAAAGGGAGCGATCCTCGCGAAGCAATGAAAATCTGGCACTACATGCTTGGCTTATCCGTGCTTGCTCTGGTCTCGCTACGCCTGGCAGTGCACATCATTGGCCCCAGTCCTGATATTGAGCCGAATCCGCCAAAGTGGCAGAAGCTATTCGCCAGAGTCATGCATTTGGCGCTCTACGTATTCATGATCGGAATGCCGTTGGCAGGATGGCTGATGCTCAGCGCTGCGGGGAAGCCGATACCGTTTTTCGGATTGCATCTACCGGCGCTCATCAGCGAAAACGAGCCCTTGGCGAAATTGATCAAAGAGGTACATAAAACCGCCGGCACAGTCGGTTACTTTCTCATCGGCTTGCATGCCGCTGCCGCACTGTTTCATCATTACATTGTAAAAGACAATACGCTCCGGCGGATGCTTCCCGGCCAGGATTGATTTATAAGATTGCACGAACCAGCGGCTCAATGGCCAGTCTTTAGACGTGATGAATGGAGAAAGAAAATGAATAAAGAAACAATGCAAAACCAACTGATTGCTTTGGTCAATTATCAACAGGGAGCGGTGGTCAGCAAAACCATCATCGACAAAGATACAGGGACGGTGACTTTATTTGCGTTTGCCATGGGCCAAGGGCTAAGTGAACATACAGCGCCTTTTGACGCTTTGGTTCAGGTTCTTGATGGCGAGGTGGAAATCAAGATTTCCGGGACACCATTCCATCTGAAGCAAGGCGAAATAATTATAATACCGGCCCATGAACCGCACGCCTTAAAAGCCGTCAGTGATTTTAAAATGTTGCTGACCATGATCAGATCATAGGGCACCGTCCAGTCGCTTAACTGCCTTAAGTTAAATCCGGTTACCATTCCTTTGGTGACTCAATAAGTCGGCAAAATTTTTCGCCGGCAAGGGTGGGCTTGCGATAAACCCCTGATAAATGTCGCAACCGGTTTGACGTAAAAAATCCAACTGTTCCGTGGTTTCCACGCCTTCTGCCAGCACTTTGAAACCTAAGGTATGCCCCATCGCCACGATAGTCGCGGCAATTTCCATATCGTCAGTATTAAAGGGAATCTCAGTAATGAAGCTCTTGTCGATTTTCAGCACATCCAGCGAAAATCGTTTGAGATAAGCCAACGACGAATACCCTGTGCCAAAATCGTCAATGGCAAGATGTATGCCTTGTTCATGCAAGTTGTTGAGAATAGCCATCGTTTTGTCCTGATTTTCCATCAATCCGCTTTCGGTTATTTCCAGTTCCAGTTGCCCTGCCGGAAAATGGGTTTCGGCCAGCACCTTTGCAGCCAAGGCGCTGATGTCGCTACGTTGGAACTGGTGTGGGGAAACATTGACCGCCATGGTTAACAACGGCAACTCCATATCCAGCCACAACCGGCCTTGCCGGCAGGCTTCCCGCAGCACCCATTCGCCAATCTCTACAATCAAACTGGTTTCTTCGGCGATAGGGATAAAGCAGGAGGGTCGAATGAGGCCATCAATAGGATCTTGCCAATGCACTAATGCCTCGGCACCGATAATACGGCCGCTGACAATGTCAATTTGCGGCTGGTAAAATACGCGCAGTTCCTGTTGCTGAACCGCCCGGCGTAAGCGGTTTTCCATTTCAATGCGCCTACGGGCGGAAGTCGTCAGGTCTTCGGAAAAATAGGCAAAACAGCCACGCCCGTTATCTTTGGCGTGATACAACGCGGTGTCAGCGTAATCCAATAATATTTCATAGCTGTCGCCGTGCTGAGGATACAGGCTGATGCCAATGCTGGCGCCTATCCGTACATCGTCACTTTGAGTCAGTTTAAAAGGTTTGCTTAAATCCTTGATAATTTTTTCAGCGACCCGCGCGGCATCGTCCGGGTGGGGAATATCTTCCAGCAACACGATAAACTCATCGCCTCCCAAACGGGCCACCATGTCGACATCGCGCAACCGGTTTTTGATTCTTTCAGCGACCTGCTGAAGCAACTCGTCACCCGCTAAATGTCCCAAGTTGTCGTTGACGGCTTTAAAACGGTCCAGATCGAGCATCAGCAAGGCCAATTGTTTGCCTTCGCGGCGTTCCACGTCAATGCTGTGCTTCAAGCGTTCCTGTAACAGCCGACGGTTAGGAAGCTTGGTAAGCAAATCATAAAAGGCCAGTTGTTTGATCTCCTCTTCTGCTGACTTGCGTTCGGTAATGTCGCGCAGGGCGATGACGTAGCCGGGGCGTCCGTCCCATTCCAGCGGCGCAGAACGCATTTCCGCCCAGGCGATTCCTTGCGGACGGATCAGGTTAATGTCCTGATAATTGTTTTTATCAGGATTAACCGGAATTGCCAACGATTGACCCGTTAGCGGGCTGCGTGCCAGCAGGGTTTCGGCTGCTTGGTTGGCATACAGTACGACGCCCTGACTATCGACCACCAAAACGCCGTCGGTGATCGTGTTGAGGATAAGGTCAAGCTTGGAAAGTTGGGTAGCCATAATCGGCAGGTCTGCTTAAATGATGAAGTTTTGCATGCCGATTCCTTCCGCTTGGGTGACAAGGGCTGCGATGACGGAAGGCATCCGAGACCGATCGCCGAGCAGTTTCAGTACCGGTTCCGGCGTATCGTTCACTGGCATCGGCAGCGCAAGCTCATATTTCCAAAGCGCTTTCCCGGCATGCCCAAACGCCGACAACACCGAAAATCCAAGGCGCGGACTCGCAAAAGTTGGCGAACAAAGCAATAATCTGCCCGCCTTGGCTGCGGGTTTCGCTGTTCAACGACACCTCATGAGCTAGAACCCATTTATACGGCGTTTCATGGTATCGCTAAAGTAGTCCTCATCCGCATGCGCCACAACCCGCTTTATTCTTAACCTGTTGGCGAGGTACCCACGCACGACACTGGGCTGGCTTGAGTTTGTTGGAGGCGGTGTATTCATCATTAGGAAAGGTCATAATGAGTCTCCACAGTGTTGAGCTTAAGTGATTATCAGACGCGGAGGACTGTGAGTCTGTGCGCTACCGCACATTGAAAAGCTCGGCCAAAAGATCATCACTGACTGGCATTATCGCTTTGCAAATCGCGGAAAGCAGGATGCCCTGGTTTGTCAGCTAGACTTCCCTGATTCCTGACTACTAAATGGGTAAATAATCGTTCGAGACGATTTTTCTCGACAACCGCGCCTCTATTCCGTTCAAATAGATATTGTACCGTTTCACCATCCGCACTATGTCGAAAACAGACAGCCCAATTACAGCCCAGTGTTATCCTGCTTCAGCTTCTGTTCAGCAAGTACAGCGCATTTTGACCATGGCTTGCATAATTAATGCTCCTCATGCCGGAAAGTTTATTTGTAATGCACTAAATTTGTATATCAGTCTGCGAGACAGGAAGGTGAAAGATGGTTAACCAAAATTTCGATTCGGATAGTGATATTTTCGCGCCCATGAATCAGGCTTTTGACAACGGTAATTTTTATGGCCTGGAATATGTTCTTGACGAGTTGGTTAGTGAAAAACCGACCTCTGCAAATAAAACTGCGATGGATTGGTTTGGCGCTACCGATTATTTCTCTTAAAGCTTTTAAGTTTCTAAGTCATGCTCCAATCCGTGATTCAAGCAGTTTTAGAGTTGATAATTTTTGGAGTGTAAACTAGCGCTCGAAATTTGCCGCTTCAGTTATCTGCATAAGCTTAAAAATAAGGCTCTTTATAGTGAATTTTGGCGCTTTTTGCTGGAAATTTTTCAATGCTTTTTGACACACTACCCAGCCTTTAAAGTTTGAACAAGGGTGCGCAAAAAACGCACCCTAACAAAGATTACCTTAACACCCCCGCCGGACTGGAATAACTATCCAGCACCTGCACATAATTAGCACGCTCATAAGCACTGGGATCGATGGCGTGCTGCTGGCTGACGCTGCCTTTTAGCTGGCTGACCGATGCATATTCATGCTCGGCCAGCCATTGCTCCATTTCAGCCAGTATGACAGCTAAACGGCCTGTGCCATGCTGTAGCAATACGCTGCAAAGATGCACCACATCGGCTCCGGCTAACAGCGCTTTCAGCACATCCTGCGACTGATGAAAACCGCCGGTTACCGCAAGCGATAGTTTGGTCCGTCCGTACAGCAACGCTGTCCAGCGTATGCGCAATAAAGCTTCCGCTGAAGATGACAGTTCCAGTTTCGGCACCACTTCCAGCGTTTCCAAATCAATATCGGGCTGGTAAAAACGGTTGAATAACGCTATGCCATTAGCTCCGGCGGCTTCCAGGCGTTTGGCAAAATGGATCGGCGAACTGAACTGCGAAGAAAGCTTCATGACAATCGGTACGCTGACCTGTTCTTTCAATTCCTGCAAGATGTCCAGGTAACGGTTTTCGACAGTCTCGCCGCTTTCATCGCTATTGGCCGCCAGATGATAGATATTCAGCTCCAACGCGTCGGCGCCCGCCTGTTGCAGTTGCTTGCCGTACTCGACCCAGCCGCTTAATGACGTGCCGTTCAAGCTGGCGATGACCGGAATCGCCAGCGCGGACTTGAGTGCTTGCAGATGTTCCAGATACGTTTCCTGATAAGTCTGTATGTTATCCGGCATCGGATGAAACGAATCCGATTCATTATGGCCTATCGACTGGTTATAAAAAAAACGTTCCATTTGATGCTCTTCGGTTTCGATCTTTTCCTCGAACAACGAATACATCACCAGCGCCGATGCGCCTGCGTCTTCCAGCCTGCGCGCGGTGTCCATATCCCTGCTCAAAGGCGACGCCGACGGCACCAAGGGATTAGCCAGTTTCAGTCCTAAGTAATCAGTCGTTAAATCAACCATTGTCGGTCTCCTTGGCGCTTTCGCTTTTAAGTTGGGCTTTCACCGCTGAAACACTGGTCGACTCATTCCATTCCAGCTCAGACAGTTGCTTGTAATAGTGATAGCGGTTTTTCACATCCTGCTGCGCTTGTTCCAAAAAGCGTTCTGCGTCTTCAGGATGCGTTTGCCACAACATGCTGAAGCGGGTTTCGGTTTTGACGAAATCGCGGTAAGGAATCGACGGTTCCGCAGAGTCCAGATGCATCGGGTTCTTGCCCTGTTTGATTTTGTCGGGACTGAACCTGAATAACGGCCAGTGGCCGCTTTTCACCGCCAGGCTTTGCTGCCTGTGATTGTTGGACATATCCACGCCGTGCGCGATACAAGGCGCATAAGCGATGATAATGGACGGACCGTCATGGGCTTCAGCTTCCAAAAATGCACTCAGGGTTTGGGTATCTTTACCGGCATAAGCGACATGGGCGACATACACATTGTTGTAATCCATCGCCAGCAATGCCAAGTCTTTTTTAGCCGTCGCTTTGCCGCTTGCAGAGAACTTTGCCACGGCGCCTAACGGGGTCGCTTTTGAGGTTTGACCGCCGGTATTAGAGTAAACCTCGGTATCCAGAACCAGGATGTTGACGTTACGCCCACTCGCCAGGACATGGTCGAGACCGCCATAACCGATATCGTAAGCCCAGCCGTCGCCGCCGATAATCCAGACGCTTTTCTTGCACAAGCTGTCCGCTAACTGCTGCAATGTTTTGGCTGCCTGCCCGGCCAAAGACGGAAGTTGTTCCTTGAGTGCGGCAACCCGCTCGCGCTGTTCGTAAATTCCCGCTTCGTCAGACTGGTCGGCGTTCAGAATCGCATCGACCAATTCGCCGTCTAACTGATCGCGCAATGAAGCCAGCAATTCCTTGGCGTATTCGTTCTGCTTGTCGAGAGCGATGCGCATGCCCAAACCAAATTCGGCATTGTCCTCGAACAATGAATTGCTCCATGCAGGCCCGCGGCCTTCGGCGTTTTTGGTCCACGGCGTGGTCGGCAAATTGCCGCCGTAGATCGAGGAACATCCGGTCGCATTGGCGACCACCATGCGGTCGCCGAACAATTGCGACGCCAGCTTGATGTACGGCGTTTCGCCGCAACCCACGCAAGCGCCGGAAAACTCGAACAACGGCTGCAATACCATCGAACCTTTGATGGTGTTGGTTTTCAACAGCCTGCGGTCGTATTCGGGGATAGCCAGGAAGAAATCCCAGTTTTCGCGCTCCGCTTCGCGCAGCGGCGCTTGAGGGTGCATATTGACAGCTTTGCGGCTAACGTTGGATTTGTCCCGGCTCGGGCAGATATCGACGCACAGCGTACAGCCGGTGCAGTCTTCCGGCGCAACCTGATAGGTGATTTCAAGACCTTGCGGAAAATCCTTGCCCAGCATCGGCGCATGCTTGAAAGCGGCTGGCGCGTTTGCCAACGCTTCGGTCGGATAAATTTTACTGCGAATGACCGAATGCGGACAAACCATGACGCATTTGCCGCATTGAATGCACAAGTCGGCTTCCCAAACCGGGATTTCCAGCGCCAGATTGCGTTTTTCATAAGCCGCCGTGCCGGTTGGGAAGGTGCCGTCAACCGGCATTGCACTGACCGGCAAGGCATCGCCTCGACCGGCAATAATTTCGCCGGTTACCCGTTTAATGAAATCGGGTGCGGCGTTGGGCATCCGCGATTGAATAACGGATGCGGCGGCGACTTCAGTCGCCGATTGTTCCGCAAGGTGACTGAAGTCGCCGCCGCATTGAGGGACTGCCTGTAAATTAGCCAAGGTTTCATCGATAGCCTTGAAATTCAGCTCGACGATATGGCGGCCTTTTTTGCCGTAGGTTTTTTCGACCGCATGTTTAATCGCGTCAATCGCCTGCTCTTGCGGCAACACGCCGGAAATCGCAAAAAAACAGGTCTGCATAATGGTGTTGATGCGCCTGCCCATGCCGCTTTTTTCGGCGACCGCATAACCGTCGATCACATAAAAACGGATTTTTTTGGCTATCATTTGCTGCTGCATTCTGGCGGGCAGCGATTCCCAAACCTTGTCGGCTGGCTCCGGCGAGTTCAGTAAAAATACCGCGTTTTCCGCCGCGTTGGCGAGCATGTCGTAGCGTTCCAGAAAGATGGTCTGGTGGCAGCCGATGAAGTTGGCGTCGTTTTCGGCAATCAGGTAAGTCGAGCGTATCGGCTTAGGCCCGAAGCGCAAATGCGAGACGGTGATCGCGCCGGATTTTTTCGAATCGTAAACGAAATAACCCTGGGCGTACCAATCGGTCGCTTCGCCGATAATTTTGATGGTGTTTTTATTGGCGCTGACCGTGCCGTCGCTGCCCAAGCCGTAAAACATGGCTTGAAAGGTATCGGCATGGGCATCGGTGCGATAAGCCGAATCCCACTCCAGGCTGGTGTGGGTGACATCGTCGTGGATGCCAATGGTGAAATGGTTTTTCGGTTGCGGTTTTTTCAACTCATCATAAACCGCCTTGATCATGCCGGGCGTAAACTCCTTGGAAGACAATCCGTATCGGCCGCCAACCACTTTCGGCATTTGCGAAAACCTGGCCGCATCGCTGCTAAAATCCTGCGCCAGCGCGCCAAGCACGTCCTTATACAGCGGCTCGCCATCCGAGCCCGGCTCTTTGGTGCGGTCCAGCACCGCTATTTTGCGGCAGGCCGAAGGCAGCGCCGCCAACAAGCTGGCAGCATCGAAAGGCCGGTATAAGCGCACTTTAAGCAAGCCGACCGACTCGCCCTGACGGTTGAGATAATCGATCGTTTCGGCGACGGCCTCTGCGCCCGATCCCATCATGACGATGACGCGCTCGGCTTCCGGCGAACCGATATATTCAAACAGGCGATAACTGCGGCCGGTCAGCGTGGCAAACCGGTCCATTGCGCCCTGCACTATCTGGGGCATCGCCTGATAATAGGCATTGACCGATTCCCTGGCCTGGAAATACACATCGGGATTCTGCGCCGTGCCGCGCAGTACCGGGTTATCGGGCGACAAGGCTCTGCGCCGGTGCGCCAGCACCCACTCTTCATCGATCATTGCCCGTAGGATGTCATCGTCCAGCATAAAGATTTTGTCAATTTCATGCGAAGTCCTGAAGCCGTCGAAAAAATGCATCAGCGGAATGCGGCCTTCCAGCGCTGCGGCATGGGCGATCAGCGCAAAGTCCATGACTTCCTGCGGCGAATTGGAACACAGCATACCGAAACCAGTCATGCGCGCCGACATCACATCGCTGTGGTCGCCGAAAATCGACAAGCCCTGGCAAGCCAGTGAGCGGGCGGCGATATGGAACACCGTCGGCGTCAATTCACCGGCGATTTTGTACATATTGGGCAGCATCAGCAGCAAGCCCTGGGAGGCAGTAAATGTCGTCGCCATCGATCCGGCCTGCAATGCGCCGTGAATGGCTCCGGCGGCGCCTGCCTCGCTTTGCATTTCGATAACCTGCGGCACCGTACCCCATAAATTAACCTGTCCGCGCGACGACCATTCATCCGCCCATTCGCCCATGTTAGACGACGGCGTTATCGGGTAAATCGCGATGACTTCGTTGAGCTTATGGGCTACCGTGGCGGCAGCCTGGTTTCCATCGATTGTAAGTGCTTGCTGGTTTTGCATTAGAAACCCTCAGGAAAAAAATTTAACCGCCATAGCTTGGAGGTTGCGTATTGACTGACAGTACAGAATATAAGGATTGAAAACAACCCCAATCAATTGTGATAACAAAAACAAGCGGTGAATGGACGGCTTGTTTTTGTTATACATCCCATACCCGTCAATTACTGATACTTAGTGCCTGAAAGAAAACTCGCTTTTTTTCATGATTCTGCCAACTCACTGAGCCTAACTCCAGCCATTTTTCGGCGCAGGTCAGTCAATTTCCTCTTTTGGTGGTGCTCAATGGTGCAAATCC
>NZ_JALOCF010000032.1 GCF_023227905.1 Methylobacter sp.
CTGGCCGATGCGGACGATCCGTTACAGGCGATACCGATCAATGCGTTATTGCCGCACAGGCTGGCCAGATTATGTGAATTATCAGGCGCCCGTCTGGTGCATATGAGCACGGATTGCGTGTTCGCCGGAGACAAGGGCGGTTATCGCGAATCCGATCCTTCGGATGCCAAAGATCTTTATGGCAAATCGAAATTTCTGGGTGAAGTGGCTTATCCCCATACCATCACCTTGCGCACGTCCATTATTGGCCACGAGTTGCAAAGCGCGCATGGCCTGGTCGACTGGTTCTTGGCGCAGCAAGGACGCTGTCACGGATTTACACACGCGCTATTTTCCGGATTGCCGACCGTGGCCTTGGCGCAAATCGTCCGCGACCGGGTCATCCCGCGGACTGAGCTATCCGGCGTGTATCATGTCGCCGCACAGCCTATTTCCAAGTACAATCTGTTGGAATTAATTGCCGAGGTGTATGGCAAGACGATTGAGATCATGTCCAGCGACCGGTTGGTGATCGACCGGTCGCTCAATGCCGAGCGATTCCGGGAGGCTACAGGCTACATCGCCCCTGGCTGGCCGGAATTAATCGAATTGATGCGTGCATATAAATAGGTTCAGACACACTTATGTTCAAAGACAAAATATTGATGATAACCGGCGGGACCGGGTCTTTCGGGAATACCGTTCTCAAGCGTTTCCTTTCGACCGATGTCAGTGAAATCCGCATTTTCAGCCGGGATGAAAAAAAACAGGAAGAAATGCGCATCGCCTTAAACGATCCGAAGCTGAAGTTCTACATCGGCGACGTCCGCGACTACGACAGTATCTCTCAGGCGATGAAGAATGTGGATTATGTGTTCCATGCCGCGGCGCTGAAGCAGGTTCCGTCATGCGAATTCTATCCGATGGAAGCCGTGCGCACCAACATCCTGGGCACCGAGAATGTGATGAATGCGGCGGCCGCCAATGGCGTGAAGCGCGTAGTGGTGCTCAGCACGGATAAAGCGGTGTATCCCATCAACGCGATGGGCATCTCCAAAGCGATGGCGGAGAAGCTGATGGTCGCCAAATCGCGCATGCAGCGCGAAGGCGAGACGGTATTCTGCGCGACGCGTTACGGCAATGTGATGGCCTCGAGAGGTTCGGTCATTCCGCTGTTCGTCTCGCAGCTTAAGGAAGGTAAGCCGTTGACGGTGACCGACCCGAACATGACGCGCTTTTTGATGTCGCTGGATGATTCCGTGGACCTGGTGCTCTATGCCTATGAGCATGGTCAGCCGGGGGATATCTTCGTGCAAAAGGCTCCGGCGTCGACCGTGGCGGATTTGGCGCGCGCCCTCATCGAGATATTCGGCAGTCAGGAACCGGCGCGGATCATTGGCACCCGCCACGGCGAAAAACTGTTCGAATCGCTGATCTCGCGCGAAGAGATGGCGCACGCGCAAGACATGGGGGGCTATTACCGCATCCCGGCGGATAACCGCGACCTCAATTACGCCAAGTATTTCAGCGATGGTGAAGAAGTCATTTCGCATTCCGAGGATTACACCTCCCACAACACCCAGCGACTGAATGTGGAGCAAGTCAAATCGATTTTGCTGAAACTGGACTTTATCAAGGAAGCGTTACATGCTTAAGGTGATGACCCTTGTCGGGACGCGTCCCGAACTCATTAAAATGAGCCGCGTGTTTGCCGAGCTCGATCGGCACATGCACCATATTCTGGTGCATACCGGGCAGAATTACGATTATGAATTGAACCAGATTTTTTTCGAGGATTTGGGCATTCGAAAACCCGATCATTTTCTGGAGGCCGCGGGCGAGAACGCCGCCCAGACCATTGCGCGGGTCATCGAGAAAGCCGATGCCGTGATGGCGCAGGAACAGCCGGATGCGGTGTTGTTGTATGGCGACACCAATTCGTGCCTGGCCGTTATTGCGGCAAAACGGCGCAAGATCCCGGTATTCCATATGGAAGCCGGTAATCGCTGCTTCGACCAGCGCGTGCCGGAGGAGCTAAACCGCAAGGTGCTGGATCATTTGTCAGACATCAATCTGGTGCTGACCGAGCATGCGCGCCGTTATCTGATTGCAGAGGGCATTAGGCCCGAGACGATCATCAAGACCGGATCGCATCTGCGTGAAGTGGTGGATTACTACCTGCCGAAGATTGTCGCATCCGATGTTGTTTCCCGACTGGCATTGCAGGAAAAAAAATTCTTCTTGGTCAGCGCGCACCGTGAGGAGAATGTCGATTCACCGGAAGCGCTGCGGGATTTAATGGCTACGCTCAATGCGCTCGCAAACCAGTACCGCTTCCCGGTTCTGGTTTCCACTCATCCGCGAACGCGTAAACGAATCGAAGAGCTTGGCATGACCTCGTTAGATGACCGCATCATTTTTGCGAAACCCTTCGGCTTCTTCGACTACATCAAATTACAGATGGCGGCGTTTTGTGTGCTTTCCGACAGTGGAACCCTTACAGAGGAAGCGTCTTTGCTTAACCTGCGCGCGATCACCCTGCGCAATGCGCATGAGCGGCCGGAGGGAATGGATGTGGGAACGCTGATCATGAGCGGCTTGAAAAAAGAACGTGTGTTGGACGCCGTGGCGATAGTGACGGCTCACTGCCCGGAAACGGCGCGCGCGGTGTTGCCGATTGCCGATTACGAGAATCCTCACGTCTCGACGCAGGTCGTCAGGGTGGTGGCAAGCTATGTGGATTATATAAACAGGGTGGTGTGGTCTAAGTCTCAGTAAATTCAACACCTAATCATTACTAATTAATAAATATTGCAAGCAATTAATTAGAGCAGATCGAAATGCCTAATAAATCGGAGATGAGTATGTCAAAACACTTGGTTGAAAAGCCAGATACCCTTAAACAAAATAAACTTAGAGAATGGATAAAAATAAAGTTTCTGAGCAATCATCTCCGTCTTTTTCCAATTAACGAAAAAACTTTAGATATCGGTTGTGGTTGGGGGTTTTCAAGAAAGATTAGTCCCGATTTTTATTTTGTTGATGCAGATGTGGATTGCATCGAATTTTTAAAATCATTGGGTGCAAAAGCATTTTTAGCTGATGTCTCAGCAGAATTGCCATTTGATGATGGTTTTTTTGATAACGCCTTCAACCATGATGTTCTAGAGCACCTTGATGAGGATGAATGTTTGTCGCTATTTAAAAAGGTTAACCGTGTTCTCAAAAAAGGAGGAACCTTTATGATTGTAGTTCCGAATTATAAGGGTTACTTGACGCCGGGAGTTGGACATAAGCGATTTGTGACAGAGAAAGAAATATTAGACGCGGCACTACCAACTGGTTTTAAGATGGTTAGGAAATGGCACACTCCTTTCCCCGCATGGATAGGTGATATGTTCTCAGACAACAAACTAGTTTGTATCTTAGAAAAATTATAACTCGTTGGGACAGAGGTCAAACAACCTGACGTTCATTGCTATCATGTAATTTATGGTTGCGCTGTTGCACAGAATCCATGCAACACCAATACGAGATATGATTTATTTGTAAGAGTTGGAGTGCTATTTGAAAATCATTATAATTCATGAAGTAAGTTATCTGGATAAACCGGTTTATGAATATCAGGACTTTGCTGAAAGGTTGGCGACGAGAGGGCATGAGGTCACCGTCATCGATTTTTGCGAATATCAGCAAAGCGAATTAGCCTGTCGCAAAGTGAGTCGTACCGGACAGGGTGAGGTGCAGTTGATCAGCCTTCCAAATAATGGGGTACCGATACTCAAGTATCTGATAGCCAGATTTCAATTTCCCCATCTACTCAAGCGTGTTATTCATGAACAAGGCGCTGATGCCGTATTGCTATATTCGGTATTTATTAATGGCACGGGAGCGGTTGCAATGTGCCGCGAACTTGGTATTCCCGTAGTTTATCGGGCGCTTGATGCGTATCACCGCCTGCGAAATAATCGTTTTCAATCCTGGTTGCTGCTTCAAAGTGAGAAGTATATATACCTGAATGTAAATACCCTCTCGGTTACTAATGAGCAAATGGGGCGGTATATCAGGGAGCTGGTACCGGAAGGTAAAATTGCACCTGTGCATGTAACCGACCATGGCGTCGATACGAATCACTTTCGCCGTATTGAATTTGATGCTGAGCTTGCAGCAGAATTAACAATCGATCCCAATGATTTTATTTGTTTGTTTCTAGGCACAACTTACAGTTTTAGCCGTTTGGATAGGCTTGTCCTTCATGTTAATAACTTACGTCAAGCCATACCGAATTTTAAATTACTAATACTGGGTTCTGGAGAACTTGATGAGTCGATACGTCTAGCCGCAGTTGATGCGGGCGTTAGTGATTATGTACTACAGCCCGGGATGATTTCATATAAAGAGTTGCCTTCGTATCTATCTCTCGCCAAAATCGCAATCTGCCCATTCGAAATTAACGATATCACGCGAGACATTATTCCGATCAAAATGCTACAGTATCTTGCTGCTGAGTTGCCTGTCATAGCTACGCCTTTGCCCGACTTGTACCGTAAAATTCCGCATGAGAAAAGCGGTGTGTTTTATTCTGCGACAGATGAGACGGAGAGTTTTGTTGAGATGTTAGTCCACATAGTAACGTCAATCGATGCTGCTGCTATTGGTGTGAGAGCTCGGCGTTATGTTTCAGACCACCATTCCATGGATCGTGTCATTGCCGAACTAGAAAATTTGCTGGAGGGCAAATGGAGTATTTGATGCTTGTGCTCGTTACCTGTATGACATTGGGTAGCCAGCTAGTGCTAAAAAAAGCGATCAATGTAATTGGTCCGTTGATGCAAAGCGACAAGATTGCATTTTTGATTGCTGCAATTACCTCGCCGTACGTGATTATGGCTATTGTGATGCAAGGCTTAGGTTTTATTTTTTGGATGTTTGTATTGAGCAGAATGAAGCTTGGCATCGCTTTTGGATTGTCTGGTTCGTTCTTTTATTTGTTGATGGCACTATCGAGTTGGTATTTATATGGCGAGCGGTTGTCTACACAGCAATGGGCTGGTTTACTGTTGATAAGTTCTGGAGTATTGCTTATGACATGGTCTAAATCGTGATTGTAGGTGTAAATAATTTAAAGTTTTCTATTTGTTTTGCTGCTATGGGTGCTGTGCTGGCATTTATTATGTTCTTTTGGCTTGCATTGAAATCCCCGGGACACTTGTATATTGAAATGTCGAACGACAATGGGGGCGAGGGGCAAGTTTACGTTGATTCCGGAAAAGGATATAGACCGGAAGGCGGCAAGACATTCGCGTTGATGCCGGATGGCAAAATTCATACTTATGGAATAGACATAAGATCTTCCATACCAAACGCCATACGAGTGGATCCGGGAGCAACCGCTGGAAATATTAAAATAGGCAAAGTAACGTTTGAAAACCCTTTATTTGTTCGACAGTTTTCTTGTGATGATATTCGCCTGCTCCATGCTCTTAGGCCTGTTCAGGCTGGCGTCGGCAATTGTGTGTTAACAGCAGATCAGGGAGATCCCTATTTTGATTTTGATGTTGTTGCAAGTAGGTCACTCAACCTTCGTCATATTAAATGGCAAGCAATTGCGGAGGCGTTCGCATATGCAGCGATTACTTTTTTACTGATAGTTGAGGTCAGTAGGAGGCCTAACTGTCAAGCTACAAGCAAGGAGAAATGGCTGACTAATACGCGCTGTATGCGTTTATACGCGATTTTAGCATTTGGATTTATCTCCTTCATTTTTCTGAATTTGCATGTTTCCTCAATTGATGAGTGGAAAAACTACGTATCAACTGATATACGTAGCGGAATTATATTTGGGTTCTCTCGACCAGTTCGTAGTGATGAGTGGCGGGAACAAACCCCTTTTTATGCCTCGCAGACCGCCCATGGATTTGCATTAAATAACCCAAGCCTTGGTGCGAAGAATGTTACTTTAGCTGCCACTGTTCCGGTAAAAGGGATATACGGATACACTCAACCCAGATTCTGGGGATTCTATTTAATGGAATTCGAAAGGGGGTTTTCATGGCTATACGCGTGGCGAGTATTTGGTTTGGTGCTGTCGGGATTTATCCTCTTCTCGATTTTGACCAAGGGTGACTTTTGGCTGTCGCTAACTGGATCGGTCTGGATATCGCTGTCACCATTTATGCAGTGGTGGTTCGGGACAAATCTTCCTGATATGGTGATAGGCTTTGCTGGTGGTGTTTCGTCTCTCTACCTGTTACTGCGTTCCGCATCATTGCGCACCCTAATTCTTGCTTCAGTAGCCCTGTTTTTCGCAGGCATCTCTTTTGTATCAGCTCTTTATCCGGCTTTTTTGCTCCCTCTCTTTTACTTGGCTCTTTTCCTCGTTGGTGGCCTGAGTTTTCGAGATAGGTTGGATCGTTCGTTTATTAATCAATGGCGGCAAAAAACTCCTTTTTTACTGCTGGCCATCGGCGGCATATTATGGATTTTGGCGGTATGGCATCATCAATCAAGCGGAATCATTGATTTGGTGCAAAACAGTGTATACCCAGGGAAAAGAATAGCTTTGGGTGGGGACATGTCCTTTTCTTCACTGCTCTCGGGATTGTTTAGCCCCTTTCTTCGTGTAGATCAATTTCCATTGGAATTAGGAAATGTTTGTAATGCATCTAACTTCCTTTTGTTGTTTCCTTTGGCTTGGATGGTCATGTTGAGACGCTATCAAAAAACGCGGCAATTTGATCCACTGGCTCTAGCAATCTCTTTCTATATTTTGCTCATGCTCGTGTGGATGTTTGTTGGATACCCAGAGTGGATAGCCAAAATCACTAAGATGAGCATGTCCCCTCCTCTTAGATCACTTTTGGGATTGGGATTGGCAAGTATCTTAGTTACAGTGATCGTTTTTGCAGAACACGTTTCTGAATCCAACCCATTAATCGGGAAAACGGAGAATACAGCTAGATTGCTAATGTTTTCGGTATCTTTGGTAGCCAGTATCTGCATCGCATTGTGGCTTCGAAGTTATTACCCAGAGTATGTGACATGGAGAATGTTGGTATTATTACTACCAGTGCTGGCGTTATGGTTCTGCAGCTATTTAATTGGCGCGAGAGAGTGGTTGGTTGTCATTACTATACCTTTGGTTTTGCCTGGCATTGCCGTAAATCCTTTGGCGCATGGCGTGTCTTCATTGAAAAATGCGGAATTGTCAAGCTTTCTAATGGAGGATCAGTTGCTTGGAGAAACAAGATGGCTGGTAATTCCTGATCTTCAATACCCACAGTACTTTAAAGCAAACGGCGCAATGGTTTGGAATGGTACAAGGTTTATTTCTGATCCCGGTGAGATGAGAATACTTGACCCAACTGACCGCTATCGTGATGTCTGGAATCGATACGCACACTTTGGAGTTTCACCATTGCCGCTAGGTTCTCCAGCAGAGTTTGAATTAATATATGCAGATTCAGTAATGTTAAAGGTTGATTTATGCTCGGAAGCAGTTAGCTCGCTTGGGATTAATCGATTTGCTTTCTTAACACAACCGGGATTAGACCAATTTCCATGTCTTGAACTACTTCGACATGGCCCAGTGGCTGGTACTTGGTTGTATAAGAAAAAAGATACAGTCGGAGGGGTGTAATGATTGGACAAGGCAACTTGCAAACAAGGACAGCAGTGATTATTCCCTGCTATAAAGTAAAGGAATCTGTCCTTCGTGTGATTGGTGAAATTGGTTCGGAAGTCGACGCTATTTTTGTAGTAGACGATTGTTGCCCTGAAGGGACAGGCGATTATGTCTCGGAGTTTTGTCTGGATCGACGAGTGGTTGTAATCAGGCATGTTATTAACCAAGGTGTTGGCGGCGCGGTTCTCTCGGGTTACCAGGCTGCTCTGGAGGCAGATTGTGATGTGATGGTCAAACTTGATGGTGATGGTCAAATGGATCCGTCTCTAATTCGTAAGTTTGTCACGCCGATTGCGAGAGGAGACGCTGACTACACCAAGGGAAATCGTTTCTTCGATTTGGAAACAATCAAGTCAATGCCAACCATTAGATTATTTGGCAATGCAGTTTTGTCATTTATTACCAAATTTTCTTCGGGCTATTACCATGTTTTTGATCCAACGAATGGCTATACCGCAATTTCGTCAACAGCGGCACGAATGTTGCCATTTTCCAAGATAAATCGGCGATACTTTTTCGAGTCTGATATGTTGTTCCGCCTAAACACGATCGGTGCCGTAGTTGTCGATGTTCCAATGGCTGCGATATACGGTGATGAAGTTTCAAATTTGCATATACGGAAAATATTGTTGCCCTTTTTGAAAGGACATATATTAAATTGTTCAAAGAGGGTGTTTTACAGCTATTTTTTGCGCGGGTTTTCAATTGCGAGCCTAGAGTTAGTGGTCGGCTCTGCACTACTTGCGTTTGGGGTTGGATATGGCATTTATGCTTGGCATTCTGCTGCAATGGAGGGAGCTTTTGCTAGCAGTGGCAATGTTATGCTCTCGGCTCTGCCAGTCATTTTGGGCGTGCAGCTCATGCTTTCTTTCTTGCATTATGACATTGAAAATGTACCTAAAATATCGCTTACTCGTTTATTCAGACTTGATTAATCTTTTGCGGATTTTATTGGACAGGGCCACGTTCGTGATTGGTTGGAATTTTCTGTGGCTGTATGGCAAGAATAGACTTACACCAAAGCTGGCCAGAATATCCGAGTCGCGGTAACCATCGTCAATTGGAACGGCGGTCAGTTCCTTGAGCGAAGCCACGCTTCATTGATGGTTCAGACGGTAAAGTGGCACAAGATCATTCTGGTTGATAACTCGAATTTGGACAGATCGCTTGAGATCGCTCGGATTAATACCGATATTTTCGTCGAACTGTGCTGGCTGGAAACGCTTTTTTGTTGCGATAGACTCTAATCCTGAATTCGATGTGTTCAGCGGCCTTTAAATTTCGTGTGAATAATGCTAAAAAATAATTATTGTGACAATGTATCGGCAGTGTTGGTCACTTACAATCCCAACATGGAAGCGCTTCATGCGGCAATCCGAGCCGTTTCCGAGCAAGTATCTGATGTTTTTATTGTAGATAATGCCTCGTCGAATTTCTCACTGGGCTGGATCGATCCGTTTAAAGGTCAGGCTAATGCAAAATTGCACTTGCTCCGGCAGGAAGAAAATTTAGGAATCGGCGCAGCTCATAACATTGGCATTCGGCATGCAATTGAGCAGGGTTCAAAATTTGTCTTGTTGCTTGATCAGGACAGTCAAGTAGGGCTGGATATGGTGGTTAGATTGCGCTCGGCTTATGCCTTGCTGGATGAGAAAGGTTTTCAGGTGGCTGCCTTGGGCCCTCAATACCGCGATGCAGATAACGGCATGTTGTCCCGGTTTGTAAAGGTTGGAATGTTTCGTTTTGTTCATTGTGGGTGCGAAGATAATGCATCCCCGATAGATGCGGATTTTCTAGTTTCTTCCGGATCGCTATTTCCTGTTGCAGCGTTGGAAGCAGTCGGGCTAATGGATGAAAGTTTGTTTATTGACCATGTCGATACCGAATGGTGCTTTCGTGCAAAATCCAAAGGGCTGAAAATATTCGGACTGTGCGGCGCGGTGATGACGCATGCACTTGGAGAGCAGCGAAAGGAGATTTGGTTTTTGCGTAAGCGAACTGTGCCTTTTCACAAGCCATTTCGGTATTACTATATGTTCCGCAACAGCGTATTGTTGTATCGTCGGAGGTATATGCCCTGGCGCTGGAAATTTGTCGATATTATACGATGCTTAAAAATGATGATCTTCTTTAGCTGGGCAGCTGAAAATCGTTTAACATGTTTAAAAATGATGTGCCTTGGTGTGATTGATGGTTTGAAGGGCATAAACGGTATACGTAATGGATTGTAAATCACATAAATATTTAAATTCAGTGGATTCATTGCCTGACAGATGAAAAGCCGGTAGCTGAAACCTGCAACCTAGTGAATATCATATGCTAAGAAAGCGCTGATTTAATCAGCACCATTCTAATAGTTACAACAAAACCTGGTAAAAAGAAATATGAGTGCCGTCATCTCAACAATTATCGTCAATTATAATGCGGGTGAGTTGTTGCGTGGTTGTGTCGATTCGATAATTAACTGTCCTCTGGAAAATGAAATTATCGTGGTTGATAATGCATCGACGGATGGCAGTTTGGATACTTTGCTGGGATTGTCTTCTGTACAAATAATCAATAATGCAGCAAATGTTGGGTTCGCTGCGGCTTGTAATACTGGGGCGCAGGTTGCTTCTGCACAGTACCTGTTGTTTCTTAATCCTGATTGCTCTTTCGATCCGGGAGCCTTGGCTGAATTGTTGGCTTCGATGAATGTGAATGATAGAGTTGGCATGGTGGGCGGGCTGCTTACTAATTCGGACGGAACAGAACAGGCAGGCGGACGCCGCACTGTACCCACTCCGTGGCGTTCTTTTGTAAGCGCATTTGGCTTGACACATTTTTCGGACCGCTGGCCGCGCTTGTTTTTTGATTTTCATTTGCATAAACAACCGCTCCCGGATCAAGCCATCGAAGTGGAAGCGATTTCTGGAGCCTGCATGATGGTCAGACGCGAGGCAATGCAGGATGTTGGGGAATGGGACGAAGGATATTTTTTACATTGTGAGGATCTGGATTGGTGTATGCGCTTTCGGCAAAAAGGATGGAAAATTCTGTTCGTCCCATCGGCAAAAATCACTCATGCATTAGGCGTTTGCAGTCGAAGTAGGCCAGTATTTGTCGAGTGGCACAAGCATAAGGGAATGATGCGGTTTTATCGCAAGTTCTTTCGCCACCAGTATCCAGGTATTTTGATGGTGTTGGTTGCGGTAGGAGTGTGGCTGCGGTTTGGCTTTTTGGCTGCGTACTATTCGACTAAATGTTCTGGGCGAATATTGGGGCGAGGACATGGCTGATAGTATGGCGTCTCCTAATTCTCGCCTCTCTCCAGGAGAGCAAGATAGCTTAGTAGGAGTTATCGGTGCGACCAGCTTGGTGGGGACATGCCTGTTGCCACTGTTGTCGGTGCAAGGGAGGCGGGCGATAGCGTTCTCGCGGCAGATGTTTGGTTCGCTCGGCGATGGGGTGGAGTGGAGGCAGTTGTCATTGTCTAGGTGCCACTCACTCCAGACTTCTGATAAAGCTGCTAACCACTCGACAAAGCTATTCGATAGGCAAGTCTTCGATTATCCTCAAAGGGACGAGAGAGAGATAGCGCACTGGATTTGTCTCGCGCCTATTTGGGTGTTGCCAGAGTATTTCGATTTGCTTGAGGCGCAAGGCGCGAAGCGCGTGGTAGTGCTGTCTTCTACCAGTCGCTTTACCAAAAATGAATCTGTCGATCCGGAGGAGCAGGTCCTGGCTCACCGGCTTGCAGATGGGGAAGTGCGGGTGCAGGAATGGGCGGAAAGTCGTGGCGTGGAATGGGTAATTCTTCGGCCTACGTTGATTTATGGCCTGGGGATGGATAAAAATATCACCGAGATTATGCGTTTCATCCGCCGTTTTGGTTTTTTTCCTTTGTTTGGCAGGGCAAACGGATTACGTCAGCCTATCCATGTCGAGGACGTGGCGGTTGCATCTCTCGCTGCGCTGAAATCTACCGTAGCGGCAAATCATGCATATAACATTTCCGGTGGGGAGACACTGCCTTACAGAGAAATGGTGAGCCGGATGTTTGACGTCTTGTGTCGTCGTCCACGGTTCGTGATGATTCCGATGGTTATTTTCAAGTTGGCAGTAGCGTGTTTAAGGATACTCCCAAGATACAAGCACTGGTCATCTGCCATGGCTGAACGAATGAACCATGATCTGGTATTTGATCACTCAGATGCAGCGCGCGATCTTGGATTTTCACCCCGGCCATTTCAGCTTACTCCGGAGGAAATGCCGCGATGAGCTTTGCTATGTTGTTTATGGCGGACTGTGCCTATAGCTTAGGCTAGCATTTATTTGATGCAAAGAAGCGCTCAGTAGTTGGTTGAATTGTCAGTCCGAATGTAACAATTCCGCACATCCGGATTTGTAAGGCAGGAGGTGCAACGATTCTGTCTACTTGGTTGTGGGCCTCGGCTTCAATAGCCATGATATCCATTGGTAAACAGAGAGTGGAATTAAGTTTTAAGCCATGCATGATTTACCGCACATCTTTAGTCAATATATTCACCATTTGGACACTTACACATGCTGAAATCTCATTTCATGATAACGCTGTGTCTATTCTCTTTTGCGGCAAGTTATTTCCTGACAGGGTTGATCAGGCGTTATGCCTTGAAGAATAGTCTGTTGGATGTTCCCAATGCCAGAAGCTCGCATGTTGTTGCTACACCAAGGGGCGGCGGCTTGGCGGTAGTCATTGTATTCTTGTTGATAATTGGCGGAGCGTCGTTAGTGGGATCGCTTGTGATTAATCAAACTTATATTATGGGGTTGGTTTTATCTGGAGCATTGGTGGCAGGAGTCGGTTTCTGGGATGATCGTCAATCGATTCAGGCGAGATGGCGATTTATGGTGCATTTTGGAGCGGCTGCCTGGGGCTTGTATTGGCTCGGAGGTTTGCCGCCGATCATTTTTTTTGGTTATATTGTAAATTTAGGTTGGGCTGGGCAAGTCATAGGCTTGCTTTATCTAGTTTGGCTGCTAAATCTGTATAATTTTATGGATGGCATTGATGGCCTTGCCGGAATTGAAGCGATTACGGTTTGTTGCAGCGGCGCTTTGATGGCGTGGCTTGTGGCACCGGATTCAAGCGCTTGGGTGCCGCCAATTCTTCTGGCTACAGCCGTGCTGGGATTTCTTGTTTGGAATTTTCCGCCTGCCCGTATTTTTATGGGGGACGCCGGTAGCGGTTTTTTGGGCATTGTTCTGGCGCTGTTTTCTGTGCAATCGGCATGGGTTGAACCCCGGTTATTGTGGGTGTGGCTGATCTTGCTAGGTGTGTTCATCGTCGATGCAACCGTTACCTTGTGTCGTCGGGTATTGCGGGGAGAGAGGTTTTATGAGGCGCATTGTAGCCATGCGTATCAATATGCATCTCGCATCTTTGGTGCGCATCGTCCCGTCACATTGGCAATATGTGCTATTAATATTTTTTGGTTGCTACCCGTCGCAAGTCTGGTTGCATTGGAGAATTTAGACGGCATGCTGGGGCTTGTGGTGGCATACTTGCCATTATTGTTATTGGTATATCATTACAAAGCGGGTGATCAGCAGGCTCAAGCCGGGCTGGACAAATGAATTTATTAAGATGGTACGAGAATGGGTTGTTATCGTCAGAGCTGGTGTGTATGCCGCAGGTTTGCCCGGAGCAGGTGCGGCGAATGAAAACGACGATAAATCAACAAATTCTCTCATGAGATTAAATATGCGTACTTGGTTTATCCTCCTTTCCCGCCCCAAAAAAGCTTTTATCCTTATTAGCGCTGATGTGTTTTTTGCCATGTTCGCCCTTTGGGCGGCTTTTTCTCTGCGCTGGGGGGAGTTGTATGTCCCAAAAGACGATGAGTGGTATTTGTTTGCTGCGGCACCTGTTATTGCTGTTCCGATTTTTGTTAAGTTGGGTTTGTACCGTGCGATTATTCGGTATATAGAAGTCAGGGCCTTATGGACCATTATTCAGGCAACCACACTTTATGCTCTGATTTTTTCGTTTGTCCTGTATGAGTCCGGCATCAAAGGCGTTCCCAGGACGGTTTTACCGCTTAACTGGTTGAATATGATGCTGTTGGTAGGTGGTAGCCGTTTTTTTGCGCGGTGGTGGCTGGGCGAGGTCTATTTAAACCTAGGTGGAGCCCGTGAAGCAAAAGGTCAAAGAAAAAGGAATGTGGTGATTTATGGCGCAGGAAACGCCGGTGTACAGTTGGCTTCCGCATTAAGCTATGGACGTGAATTCAGACCGGTTGCTTTCATTGATGATGATGAAAAATTGCATAAGCAAAAGGTCAACGGTCTTCGGATTTATCCTTTAAGTTCGTTAAGGTATTTAATAGAGAGACATCAGGTTTCAGATGTTCTGCTGGCGCTGCCCTCGGCTAATCGGTCACGTAAAAGTGAAATTATTCGTTTGTTAGAGCCTTTTGCTGTACACGTGATGTCTATGCCGGGCTTGTCTGACATTGCTCAAGGCAAAGTCACCGTTGATGCGTTGCAGGAGGTTGATATTGCTGATCTCTTAGGACGTGATGCTGTGGCACCGGATCAATCTCTGTTGTGCGCCAATATTGAAGGCAAGGTGGTGATGGTGACTGGGGCAGGAGGGTCTATTGGCTCCGAGCTTTGTCGGCAAATTATCAGATTGCAGCCGAATTCGCTGATTCTTTTTGAAATGAGTGAATTTGCGCTTTATGCCATCGAAAAAGAGTTGCAGCTTTTGTTATCCAAACGCCGCGCCAGTTCCCGGTTGGTTGGCGGCATAAGCACCATCCCTGGCGATATAAAAAACGGTAAAGAAATAAAGCTCATTCCTGTGTTGGGCTCGGTCACTAACGCTAGTCGATGCGAAAAAATATGTAAGGCGTTCAATGTGCAAACCATCTATCATGCAGCGGCTTACAAGCATGTACCGATGGTTGAAAAAAATCCGGGCGAAGCGATCTGGAACAATATCTTTGGAACGCTCCATACGGCACAAGCGGCAATTAACACAGGCGTTGAAACCTTTGTGCTTATTTCAACGGATAAAGCCGTTAGGCCAACCAATACCATGGGTGCGACCAAGCGCTTTGCTGAATTAATTTTGCAGGCGCTAACCTTAGATGCGGGCCATAATGCCAAAACCCGTTTTACGATGGTGCGGTTTGGTAATGTGCTGGGGTCTTCAGGGTCCGTAGTTCCGTTGTTTAAAGAGCAGATCGCTAGAGGCGGACCGGTGACTGTTACCGACGAAAGGATCATTCGTTATTTTATGACCATACCTGAAGCATCTCAGCTGGTTATTCAGGCGGGAGCAATGGGCTTGGGAGGCGATGTGTTTGTGCTGGATATGGGGGAGCCTGTTCGTATTGTTGATTTAGCGAAGAGAATGATCCATTTGAGTGGCTTGGAAATCAAGGATTCTGAACATCCCGATGGTGATATCGGGATTAGTTTTACGGGATTAAGGCCTGGAGAAAAACTGTATGAGGAACTTTTGATCGGCGACAATGTTTCAGCAACCAGCCATGCACGAATAATGCGTGCGCAGGAGCATGTTATTCCTTGGTCCGAGCTAGAGGGAATGCTGGGAACATTAGAGCAGGCAGCAAAGAATGATGATTTCGAGCGGATTAGAGAGATCTTGACCGATGCTGTTGCCGGTTTCATACCGCAATGTGAAATTGAAGATTTGTTATGGAAAGAAGATAGGCGACTTGTAATGAGTAATACACCAGCATGAAGGTTATCGTGCCGGTGGCAAAGGTCGGAAAGTATGTGATCAGGGACTTTTCGTAACATGGCAATCATTTTATATATCTTAAAGTGACAGTCACTTAGACGATTATTTTTAGGCGAGTTGTAAATGGATAAATTAACCAGCATGAATGTTTTTGTTCGCGTGGCAAAAGCCGGAAGTTTTGCTGGTGGCGCGCGTGATCTGGATATTTCCAGAGCCATGGCAACCAAGCATATTATGCATCTTGAGGGTGTGTTGGGTACGCGATTATTCAACCGGACCACGCGCAGCTTAAGCCTGACAGACGTGGGCGCATCTTATCTGGAACGATGCCAGCAAGTGTTGCTCGAGGTTGAGGAAATGGAGGCTGCGGTAACGCATCTGCAGACTGAACCCAGGGGAATTTTAAGAATCAGCGCGCCCCCGGTCATTGGGTCGACGCATATTGCTCGTGCCGTGTCCGAGTTTTTGAAACTGCATCCCGATTTAACTATCGAGATGATCATTCAAAGTAGCCCCGGCGATTTGATAGATGAGGGGATTGATGTCGCTATTTTTTTAGGGGCATTGGATGATACCAGCATGTTTGCCCGGAAATTAGCCAGTTCATCGTTGCTTGTTTGCGGGTCGCCGGAATATTTTGAGAAATATGGCATTCCCGAGACACCGGAAGATTTGGAAAATCATAGTTGCCTGGTTAATTGGGCTATTGCGCCAAGGAACAAATGGCTTTTCAAAGGCGAAGCCGGTTATACGGGAATTAATGTTTCCGGGAGAATGCAGGCAAATGTTGCGGATCCGATACGGATCGCTGCAATTAATGGCTTGGGACTGGTGATGTTACCCACTTACATTGTGGGTAGGGATATCGAAAAGGGCAAGTTAAAAGTCGTTTTGGAGAATTACACTTCACCGCCTTTAGACGTCCATGCGGTATATCCGCATCGAAAATATTTGTCAGCTAAGGTCAGAAGTTTTATGGACTTTTTGCAGGAATGGCTGGAATATCGGGTTAGTTTGCCGGGAACTGAATAAGCAATGATTGGTAGCGTATTTGGCGATGGCTGCCTGTATGTGGCTTGTGCCGATGGCTCTATAATGATTTATGCAAGTCCGGCAAAGCTTTCGTTTCTGTTCATGTTTTTATCCGCATCCTTGTAGCCGAGGGCTAAACATCAATACTCGTCAAGAAAAAAATTATTCGCTCTGGTTGTGATAAAATTGGTTTTAATAGTATCGGCATGAGTCGATTTCTTGACCGCAGCCTAGGGGATGAGATAATAGGCGTTCATAAACCGGAGGAATTACTGCTTTATCGGAGTTTTACGCGAGAAAAAGCAGGGGCTTAGGATGAGCCGGAGGTAGCGACGCTCATTAGTTCCATCACTGCAATGTGTTTCGTGCCTAAGCACAATAAGTCTGACGCATGAGCGTCAGGAGCAGTTGCCGAGCGGTAAAAACGCACATTGAGATTAAACGATGATAGAAAATTTAGATCCACAACAAGCATGGGATTTGTTACAAAATAATTCTGATGCCGTGTTAGTGGATGTAAGAACAAAAGTTGAACATTCCTTTGTAGGACACCCGCCTGGTGCAATATCAATTCCTTGGAAGGAAGCGCCCGATTGGCAGGTTAACCCGCAGTTTGTCCCCGAAGTTAAAAGAATTGTAGCCAATCGCAATGCGCCGGTTTTATTGCTTTGCCGTAGCGGCCAACGGTCTCTGGATGCGGCAAAAGCGCTGGAAGAAGCCGGGTATCAATTACTCATTAATATTGTTGACGGTTTTGAAGGCGCCTTGGATGAACATAAGCATCGAGGCAATCTTGGCGGCTGGCGTTTTCAGGGCTTGCCTTGGGAGCAGAGTTAATCTTATACCTATAATTGGACCAAGCGGGAGCGTCCAACAAAATCTAAACAGCAGTCATGACGGCAGGTCGTCCTTTCTTCCCCCGCAATTAATCCATTAGGGTGCTACAGCACTCATCATGCTTAAAGAATGCGCACAACGCATTCTACATTTATTTATTTAAACCTTAGAGTACATACAAGTGATCGAAAAATTAAGAAATATTGCAATTATTGCCCACGTTGACCATGGCAAAACCACCCTGGTTGACAAATTATTGCAACAGTCCGGCACGTTCGCCGCTCATACTAAAGTGACTGAGCGGATTATGGACTCTAACGATATTGAAAAAGAACGCGGTATCACTATTCTGGCCAAAAATACGGCGCTGGATTGGAACGGCTACCATATCAATATCGTTGACACCCCGGGCCACGCCGATTTCGGCGGCGAAGTGGAGCGGGTGTTATCGATGGTTGACTCGGTATTGCTGCTGGTCGATGCGGTGGACGGCCCTATGCCGCAAACCCGATTTGTTACCCAAAAAGCGTTTGCTTTGGGTTTGAAGCCGATTGTGGTCATCAATAAAATCGACCGCCCTGGTGCTCGTCCTGACTGGGTTGTCGATCAAACTTTCGATTTATTCGACCGCTTGGGAGCAACCGATGAACAATTGGATTTTCCTATTGTATTTGCCTCGGCAATCAATGGTTATGCCGGTTTGGAACACACTGTCACCGGCGGCGATATGACGCCGCTATTTGAAACGATTGTTTCTAAAGTTAGCCCGCCGCCGGTTGATATCGACGGCCCTTTCCAAATGCAGGTTACCAGCCTGGATTACAACACTTACACCGGCGTTATCGGTATTGGTCGGATTCAACGCGGTACGATAAAGCCCAACATGCCGTTGGTTATTGTTAATCGGGAAGGTGTTGAGCGTAAAGGCCGCATGCTGCAAGTTTACGGCTTCCATGGTTTGGATCGTGTTGAAGTTCAAGAAGCCCGTGCCGGCGATATCATTGCTTTTGCCGGTATTGAAAAGCTGGAAATATCGGATACCATCTGTCATCCCGATGCCGTAGAAGCCATGACCCCCCTATCGGTTGATGAGCCGACGGTAACCATGACTTTCCAGGTCAATAATTCGCCGTTTGCCGGACGCGAAGGTAAATTTGTTACTACGCGCCAAATCCGCGATAGATTAGACAAAGAATTGCAACATAACGTCGCGCTAAAAGTTGAAGACACCGGCGACCCGGATAAATTTAAAGTATCAGGTCGTGGTGAATTGCATCTGTCGGTATTGATCGAAAACATGCGCCGCGAAGGCTTTGAAATGGGCGTATCGCGTCCTGAAGTTATTCTAAAAGAAATTGACGGTAAAAAGTGCGAACCGTTTGAAATGGTCACCATTGAAGTGGAAGAAATCCATCAGGGTACGATCATGGAAAAATTGGGTGAGCGTAAAGGTGACTTAACCAATATGGTTCCTGATGGCAAAGGCCGTATCCGTTTGGAATACATGATGCCGTCACGCGGTTTGATCGGCTTCCAGACCGAGTTTATGACCGCGACTTCAGGCTCCGGTTTGCTTTACCATGTATTCGACCATTACGGTCCGATGAAAGCGGGTGAAGTGGGCAATCGTTCGCGCGGCGTGATGATTTCAATGGTTGCAGGCAAAGCCGTAACCTATTCACTGCATCCGCTACAGGAGCGCGGCGAGTTATTGTTGGTCAATGGCGATGAAGTCTATGAAGGGATGTTGGTTGGTCTGCATTCCCGCACCAATGATTTAACGGTTAACCCGACCAAACCTAAACCGCTGACTAACGTCCGCGCATCGGGTACCGATGAAAGTTTGGTGTTGGCAAGAATCCAAAAAATGACGCTGGAGCAAGCGTTGGAATTTATTGCTGAAGATGAACTGGTTGAAGTTACCCCAAAATCGATACGCTTACGCAAGAAGCTGTTAACTGAAAATGAACGTAAAAGAGCATCGAAAGGATAAGGCAAGGATGTAGTGTCATTGTGTTGGCTTGCCATCAGGCAAGCCAACTCCTTTACAGTAAAAACAGGGCTGTTTAGTGCCCGTTTGTCTTTCATTGCAAAGGGCGTATTTGTACAAGTCAGCCTGGATTCTTAGGCAAATCCACCCCATAAATTCAACAATTCAATTAGGCTTTGTGGCCTAACTGCCCAGCATGAACGTGCAAAGCTTTCGCTTTCGTTCCTATCCCTGCAAGCAAAGTATTTTGATTGCGCTAAGTTCCTAAAAATCCATAAGGTTTTAAAAGTTTGCTGTTACGCTCATGATGAGGCAATCGGCATAGTTGTATAATCGCCTGAAACTATACGCATAAGGTTTTATTTATGAATCGGTACGATGATCGGGTTAAAAGTAAAAAAATTAGCGCAACAACAATCCTGGCGGCGGTGATTTTGATCGCTTTCGGGGCAGGTGGATGGTTTTGCTTTAATCATTTGCAAAACGATGCCTCAACAGAGCCTGAAACGCGAACTTTGGCGCTTCCTTCAGATCCCATAAAGAAAGGCGCTGTTGACCCACTATCGCTCGGTAGAGCGATAGACGGAATGGTAGCTACAGAAGCCGGTCCTGAAGCAACGGCTGGCACAATTGTAGAATTGCAACAGGATACCTCGTTTATTCTGCCTGATCTTGAGCATAGCGATGCGCTGCTGAGAGAGGAAATGGCTGGGGTTTCCCCAGCGCTTGCCGAGTGGCTGAAAGCTGAGCAGCTGATCAGGAAATATGTTGTTATCGCCAACGATTTTTCTCAGGGCTTGCGCCTTGAAAATCATTTGCGTTTTCTTGAGCCGGATCAGCCGTTTGCAGTCGACCAGGATAATGAGAAACTGTTTATAGCCACTAAAAGTTACCAGCGCTATGACCGGCTGGCCGCAGCAATCAATGCGCTCGATTTACAGGCAACACTTGCAGTATATAAAAAGTTTAGGCCGCTGTTGTTACAGGTTTTTAAGGAGTTTAGCTATCCGGATGAGTACAGCCTGGAAGATACTTTCACAAAAGCGGCGGCAGTCATTCTTGCCGCACCTGTCAGAGAGGGGCAAATTGTAGTGGAAAGGCGCGCGGTGCATTATAGATTTGCCGACCAACAGCTTGAGGCGCTCAATCCGGTACATAAACAGATGTTGCGCATGGGGCCGGATAATACTCGGGTTATTCAGAATAAAGTGCGCTTGCTTGTTGAAGGTTTGGTTAATCTAAAAGAATAAGCCTGGGTTGAATGGTTACATCGTAAGGTGGACCGCCGGCACGACAAGGCTACAATTCCTATAAGAAAACAGCAAAGAGTGCAAAAAAGGGTCGTTTTAGATGAGGAGCAATTGTCGATGACTAGCGGTGATGGCGGAGACAGCGCTTCTGATAGAAGATGCTTTCAGGCGTTACCGTGTGCCAAACACCACAATGGTTTTGCCATGTGCGCTAATCAGTTTTTTGTTTTCCAGTTCTTTTAAAACGCGCCCGGCCATTTCTCTTGAGCAGCTGACCATGCGGCCGATTTCTTGTCTGGAGATATGCAGTTGCATGCCGTCAGGATGTGTTATTGCTTCGGGACTTTTGCACAAATCGAGCAAGGTTCGGGCAATTCGCCCCTCAACATCCATAAATGCCAGATCGCGTAAATCACGGCTGGTTTTTAATAGCCGCGCCGACAATTGTTCGCCAATCATAAAAAATATGTCATAGGCATGCGCCATGAGATCTTTTTTCAATACTTGCCGAAGCCGCTCGTAGCTTATTTCGGCCAAATGGCATTCGCCGCGTGTTTTAACGCTGACACTTCGCGCTTCAGTTGCTTTAAAAACGCCAATTTCACCGATAAATTCATTTTTATTTAAGTAAGCGAGAATAAGTTCATGCCCTCCGTCGGAGTCTTCCACGCAAACGCTAACCGATCCGTTTATGATAAAATACAGCCGGTCTCCTATGTCGCCAGGTCGAATGATGGTGGTCTTGGCTGGATATTTTTTAATGTGGCAAAAACGTAAAAAATGCTCCAGTGCTTCTTTATTGTGGTTTTCTTGAACTCTAAGTGTCATAGCAACAATTCATTTGTTATCAGTGCTGTAGTAATAACCGCAAACAATGCAGGATTTTAACAAAAAAATCAATATTGTTACTCTGGCAATAAACGATTTTATGCTACTCTATGCGTCATTTTTAATCGGGAAAAAAAATGCAAGTAACAGTTAAATGGGTCGATGGCGTGATGTTCGTTGGCGAAACCGGCAGCGGACATGCTGTAATTATGGATGGCCCTCCTGACCACGGTGGTCGTAATATGGGTATACGCCCTATGGAAATGCTTTTGCTGGGCGTGGGCGGTTGTTCGTCTTTTGATGTGGTGCAGATTTTACAAAAAGGCAGAAATGACATTGTTAAATGTGTGACGGAGGTCACTGCCGAGCGGGTGGATGCCGTCCCGAGCGTATTTAGCAAAATTCATCTGCATTTTATTGTTACTGGTCATGATTTAAAAGCGTCGGCTGTTGAAAGGGCGGTAAAGTTATCCGCAGAAAAGTATTGCTCTGCATCCATTATGCTAAGCAAAGCGGTGGAAATCACCCATGATTTTGAAGTTATCGAGGTTTAACTATTTTGAATAAATTGCAATTACACGGCTTTAATAATTTAACAAAGTCGCTCAGTTTCAATATATATGATATTTGCTACGCACCGGCTGAACAGCAGCAGGCTTATATCGAGTATATCGATGAAGCTTATAATGCCGATAAACTGACCCAAATTCTTAAGGATGTGGCCGACATTATCGGCGCGCAAGTCCTTAATATCGCCCGCCAGGACTATGAACCGCAAGGCGCCAGCGTCACCATGCTGATCTCCGAGGGCGAAGCGCCGCCACCGCCCAGCATGAACAGTCAATCGCCCGGTCCGTTGCCTGAAACGGTACTGGCGCATCTGGATAAGAGCCATATTACCGTACACACTTATCCTGAAAGCCATCCCGATAACGGCATCAGTACCTTTCGTGCGGATATTGACGTTTCAACCTGCGGCCGGATTTCGCCGTTGAAAGCGCTCAATTACCTGATTCACAGCTTTGAATCCGATATCGTGACGATGGACTATAAAGTGCGCGGCTTTACCCGTGATATTTCAGGCAAGAAGCATTATATCGATCACAAAATCACCTCTATTCAGGACTATATTGCGCTGGATACACAGGAAAGCTACCAGATGATTGATGTGAATGTGTATCAGGAAAATATTTTTCACACCAAGATGATGCTCAAGGAAACTGAGCTGGAAAATTATCTATTCGAGAAGGAATGCGACTTGACTGACGAGCAAAAAGCGGAAATAGAAAGCAAGCTGCATAAGGAAGTGACTGAAATTTTTTATGGGCACAATTACCGCCAGCGTTATGAAGAAGTTAAAGCCTGATTCTTGAGCGCATCAGGGACGGTTTTCCGGTCGCCCTGTTAATCTTTATAAAATTCCTTTCTTAGCATCCCCCGTAGGCTCTTTAACAGAGCCTACGGGGTATTTCATTTTAATTGCCGCGCAATTAATGTAATCGGATGCAGCACTTTAAGCGCCACCCCTCTCTCTCTTAACCCCGCCGAGATATGCAAAGCGCAGCCTATGTTGGAGCTGACCAGATACTCGGGCCGATCTTCTAAAGCTACATTTAATAAATCATTTAACAATGCTTGTGACATTTGCGGATGATCCAGCATATAGCTGCCCGCTGAGCCGCAACATTGAATTGCCGCAGGTAACGGCCTGATTTTGATATCAGTGATTTGTTGCAGAAGCTTTAGCGCTCCTTGCTCCTCGCGCATGACATTTTTCAGCGAGCACGGCGTATGCAGACAGACCGATGCGGCCAATGGCCGCAGTTGATCACTGAGATCGCAGCCCGATTTGACTAAAAACTGGCTAATATCAACCACCTTTTTAGCAAAGTCAGCTTGCCGGTATTCCCGCATCTGGCTGCCGCAACCGCTGGCAATAGTCACTACCGCATCCAGGCTGTTTTCCGCAAAAGCGCTGCAATTAGTTGCGGCCAGCTGTTCGGACGTTTGAGTGTCGCCATCATGCAAGTCCAGCGCGCCGCAACAGGTTTGCTGTTCAGGTATGGATACATTAAATCCCGCTGCTGTTAATACCTTGATTGCCGCATCGACAGTCTCATGATCCAATAAAGACCCCATGCAACCGACAAACAAGCCTACATTGCCTTTCACGTCAGTCGTTGCCGGGTAAAACGGCGCCAAAGGCTTGGGTTCATGATAATCAGGCAATAGTCGATCAATTTTATCCAGTCGTAATAACTCGGGTAATTTGAGCAATCGCGCCGTTTTTTGCAAAGCAGTGGTTTGATAGAACTTTAACCCCGATTGCGCCAAACGACCGGCCGTTTTATTGTGGGATATTCTCTTCATCAATGACACCGACAGCGTAGCATCGCGTTCGCCCTTTATCTGTTCGCGAAAATTATTAATCAACCGGCCATAAGGTACCACGGCAGGGCAAGCCCGCTCACAGGATCGGCACAGCAGACAGTTGTCGATATGCTCAACCAGCTTTTTTGATGTTTCAAGATGCTTTCCGGCCCAGGCCTGAATTAATGCAATGCGGCCGCGAGGCGACTCGTTTTCGTTTTGGGTTTTGTTGTAAGTGGGGCAGTGCGGCAGACATAAGCCGCATTTGACGCAGAGGTCCGCGTCAGCTAATAAATTATTCATGGTTTTGTGCGGATATTGCGTCAATTATTTCAAAGTATTCATCGGCTTTGGGTCGGTATAAAAACAGCCCCAGGGCCGATAGCCCGGTGAATATATATAAGGTATTGAAACCATCGCCCAGCATAAACATGACCAGGCCAAAAGCCCCGACAACTTCAACCAGCGCCATGGAGACAATAACAGTCACCAGATAGCGGCTTTTTGCAACGCTAGCAGCTTCTTGTTTGGCGGAAGACATCGGCATGGTTTGATTCAACCGAAGCTGGATGTGCCGAATCAGATTGGTCAGCGGAAAAGTCGCGATGGCGATGACATAAAAGATCGTTCTAAGCATCACACGGCGGTCTTCCGGCAAAGGCTGTTGCAACTGCTCACCCAAGGTATGGCAGGCAACCAGATAAGCCGCCAGCGTTGCAAGCATTATGCCCACGATGGCCCAAGGCAGGATGAGATCGGATTTTAAAGATTCATGTTCAACCTGGTCGCCCATGTTGTTTCCTGTGAAGTGGATGTAGCGGTCTATGATATCAAACCCTGTTGTTATGGGGATTGAATTTGTTTGGGGATTCTATGAAAGGGGAAAGGTGAAGGGTGAACAGACAGATCCTCAAATTCCGGTGTCTTTAGCCTTTAGCTCTTCGCCTTTCCCCTATTCAAAAACAAAATCTTTTGACAATTTGAGACAACCGGTCGTATTATAAAAACATGGCTGAATCTATAAAAAAACAAATTAACCGAGAGAATCTGTTAAATCAGGGCGTAACCTTGCTTATGGAGCAGGGCTATCACGGCACCGGATTAAAAGAGATTCTGGAGGCGGTGCAGATTCCAAAAGGCTCTTTTTACAATTACTTCGGCAGCAAAGAAAACTTCGGCGCCGAAGTCATCCAGCATTATATCGAGCCGTTCATCAAACAATTGGCCGCGCATTTACAACAGTCTGACGGCGACGCGCTCGGCGCATTGCAGCGCTACTTCGACGAAGGCATTGCGGAGCTGGAAAGAGCCAATTTCAAAGGTGGCTGCTTGCTAGGCAATTTAATGGGCGAGCTCGGTGACACCAGTGATATCTGCCAAAAATCCCTGCAATCCGCTATCAAGCGTTACCGGGATTTATTGCAATCAGGCTTGGCTAAGGCGCAGCAACAAGGCACGGTAAGAACCGACAAATCGGCGGAAGACATGGCCAACCTGCTGGTCAATAGCTGGCAGGGAGCTCTGCTCAGAATGAAAATTGAAAAATCGTCAGCACCGCTTAAGCAGTGCTGTCAGGATTTATTAGGAGATTTTTTTAAAGCACAATCGTGATTGCGCTTTAAAAAACCGATCCACTATTTCCACAATCAACCAGGAGACCAACATGCCAAAATATATTATCGAGCGCGAAATCCCCGGTGCAGGCTCACTCGCTTATCGGGAATTACAAAATATTTCACAGAAATCCTGCGGTGTTCTTAACGACATGGGGCCGAAGATTCAGTGGGTGGAAAGCTATGTGACCGACGATAAGGTGTATTGCGTTTACATAGCGCCGGATGAAGAGACAGTCAGGGAACATGCCGAAAAAGGCGGATTCCCGGCCAACCGTATCTCTCAGGTCAGGTCCGTCATTGATCCCACCACCGCAGAATGAGCCATTGGCAATATCTGCCGCAGCAGAAGACCGGCCGTTTATGTATGCAGCCGGTCGATCAACTAACCAATAAACAGAGGCACTCCGATGAAGCCAAAAATATTACAAGCCGCCCGCTCCCTGCTCGCTTGCACAGCATTGCTTAGTCCTGTACTGGCGCAGGCGGAAATACTGGCAATGGCCAATTACGAAAGCAAGCCAGGTCAAACGCCAAGACGCGAAGGCATCGCAATTATCGATGTCGACCCGGCATCGAAGAATTTTGGCAAAATCCTGAACGATATCCCGTTACCGGACGATTTAGTCGCCCATCATATTTTCTACAACAAGGACCTCAGCAAAGCCTATATCACCTCGTTAGGCAACGGTGCGCTGCATGTAATGGACATGACGCATGTTCCTTACCGTCCTAAAAAAGTCGACGTGCCTGACTGCAAAGTCGCCGAAGACGTGGTCTTTTCCAAAGACAACAAGACCTGGTACATGACCTGCATGGGCTCAAGCAACGTCATCGTCGGCGATGCAAAAACCGACAAGCAAATCAAAGTGATTGCCGCCGATGCGGAAAACGCGTTTATCCGCTATCCGCACGGCATCAGCATCAATGACGATATCGACCGCATTATGGTTACCAGCACAGTGAGTCCGACGGATCTCAGCGATGCCGGCGAAACTGTCACCGTTATCGAAGCGTCCAGCGGTAAAGTCCTATCCAGCCACAAACTGTCCGACAAGCCGTCTCCTTCCGGCGTGTCGCCCGTTGAGGCGGTGTTCCTGCCCGAATCGAATCCGCCAATGGCTTATATCGACACCATGTTTGGCGGCGCACTGTGGACCGGCACCTGGAATGCGGGAAACAAGAACTTTGATTTCCAGCAGGTGTTCGACTTTAACGAGGTTAAACAGGGCGTGCCGTTGGAAATCTACTTCAATGACAAGCGCGACCGCATGTACGTCACCACAGCCAATCCGGGCTACTTCAATATTTTCGACATCAGCCAGTCCCCGGACAAACCGGTGCTGTTAAAGGCGATTCCAACCGCAGGCGGCTCTCACCATGTGGTGCTGACACCCGACGAGCAATATGCCATCGTGCAGAACAGCTTTTTAAATTTGCCGGATATGAGTGACGGTTCAATGACCGTGATCGACCTGAACAAGCAGGAAGTGAAAGCCACTATCGATACATTCAAGAAACAAGGGCTTAACCCCAACTGTATTATCATGATGCCGAAATGGCATCATGATGATGCGCATTAAAAACTACGCTGTTCGGTAGGGTGCGTACAGCGCGCTACCGGCCGTTGTAATGCCGGATGTATAAGGAGGAATGAGTCGGCTTGTCGCGGAAGAACATTGGATTGACCCGGGCGGTTGGCATTCGCGCCAATCGCCCGGGTTTTTATTTGATGACTACTTCTGAAGTGGCGTCAGGGGGTTTAGGTTTTCTGCCCGTTGTTTGCAACGACTATATAGCGCTGCTTAATCGCCTGTGCCAATTGATGCACCGCCATCGCATACTTATCGCTGTTGTTGTATTTCTTAATCACCTTAAAATTGGGATGGACGCGCCAGTACTCACTGCCGTTAATTACGCCCAACTCAATAGTTGACTCACCGCCATAGCCTCGGGTTGGTTCCGCAACCAGCATTTTTTGTTGCCAGCCGTTGCGCGAAAAGTAATGCGCTACGCTGCCGATGGCATCGCATTGATCCCAAAGATTACGATGCCCGTCGTTGTTGAAATCGACCGCCAAGCTGCGGAAACTGCTGGGCATAAATTGGCCCAGGCCCATTGCGCCAGCCCAGGAGCCGACCGGTTGCAGCGGATCGTAGCCTTCTTCCCGGGTCATCAGCAGAAAATTTTCCAGTTCCTGGGTAAAAAATTTGGCGCGCCGGTGGGTATCGAATGCCAGCGTCGTCAGTGCATCAAGAGTACGGGTTTTACCGACATTGCGACCAAAAAAAGTTTCCACGCCGATAATGGCGACGATATATTCGGGATCGACGCCGTAAGTCGCGCTGGCTTTTTGGATGGTATCGGCATTATTGCTCCAAAAGGCTACGCCATCGTTGATATGTGCCTCGGTAAGAAATTGCCGGCGGTAACGCGTCCAGCCTCCCGACTTGGGATGAGTTGGCTTAGGGCCGTGATAGGGCTCCGGATTTTCAAGGCGAATAACGTAATCCAGGCGCTTGGCCTTGGCGAACAGGTCCTTTAAATAGCTTTCTGAAAACTTGTGTTCAAGCACCATGTGCCGGATAAAATTCTGCACGGGCAACGAATTGGCATAAGTTCCGGTAAAGGTTTGCGCTTGAATTTCAGGAGAATGATGGGTAACAGCGGCGGCGGTATTGTGATGCGGTGCGTCGGTTTTAACGGCCGGGTTGCTGGAGCAACCGGCAAGCATGAGTGTCAAAGTCAGTTTAAATAAGCGTTTATAGCTTGTGTAGTTCACGTGCATCTCTTGGTAAATATGTGGGTTGATACGGAACCTATATTATGCACCCGAGAGCACTATTTCATCCTCATCTTTAAGCCCGCACTGCAAAAAAATACCTGGTCGCAATGCCGGCCCATTAATTGAGCGGCTTTGCCGGACAGGTCGACAAATTGCCGGGCCAGACGGTTGTCGGCAATGACGCTCAGCCCGACCTCGTTATGCACCAGTACCATAGACAACGGTAAGCGCAGCACCGCTTCCAGTTCCTGCAAAATGTCCGTTTCGGAGATTTGGTGATAAAGCTGGTTGTTCAGCCACATTGACACGCATTCAACCAATACCGGCCCTCGGCATTTCTGCATCGCCTCAAACAGTTTAACGGGCTCTTCGATAGTGATAAACGCGTCCTGGCGGCGCTGTTGATGAATGCGCACACGTTCCCGCATCTCGTCGTCAAAGAATTCGGTAGTGGCCAGGTAATAAGGTTTTTCCGTTGCCGCCAGCTCTAAGATATAGGCTTCCGCGAGCCGCGATTTGCCGCTTTTGATGCCGCCGGTAAATAATGTTTTCATGACAGCAAGGCTCCGGCTGCCAAAAAGCTCAGAACGATCAGATTGATGCCTGTTTTCATATGCAATGCTTGGGTTAATGTGGATTTATCGACCGGATTGACGGGCAAACCGAGCGTGGGTTTATGTTTGATTTGGCCGTGGTAGCTGGCATCTCCACCCAGGGCAACGCCCAACGCACCGGCCATGGCCGCAATAGGGTGGCCTGCATTCGGGCTTTCCAGTTTATTGCCGTCCCGCCATAGGCAGCGCCAGGCGTGTCGTTTGTCTTTTGCCAATATAACAATCAGCAAGGCCGTCAGCCGTGCAGGAAGGTAATTGGCAATATCATCGGCTATCGCCGCCGTTTTGCCGAAATAAAAATAACGTTCGGTTTTATAGGCAATCATTGAATCCATGGTATTGATGGCTTTATACACGGCAATACCCGGCAAGCCGAACAACAGGAGATAAAACAGCGGTGCGATAACGCCGTCGCTGAGGTTTTCCGCCCAGGTTTCCAGTCCGGCTTTGTAGATGTCGGTTTCGGTCATGTCCTGGGTGTCGCGGCTGACCAGATAGCTTAACGCCTGTTTGGGTTGCTCGGCGGTTAACAGGGCGGCGACGCTTTCGTGCAGCATGTTCATCGCCAAGCCGGTGGAAGCCAATATCGCCAAAATGATCAGTGACAACCAAGCCGGTAAAAAGCTGCATAAATAAACCAGCGTAACGCTGACCAATAAGGCTAATGCAATTACGCTGACTACCAATAGCGCGCCGGGTAAAATCCGGTCGCGGTAAAAGCGCCGTTCGAACCCGGAGATAAAATCGCCCAGCAAGACCACCGGGTGCTTGCACGGGAATTCGCCAAAGACCATATCGACCAGATAAGCCAAAGCCGCTAATTCAAAAAACATCATAACCTCCATTTACCGCCGGCTGTAAACGGCCAAACAAGCTTTGGACTCCAAAAGATACAGGAGTTCAAAGCTTGCTTTGAAGTGTTTGCTCTTCCGAACATTAATCCGCCTGTAACGCTTGCAAAATGGCGGTTATATCCAGATTTTTTTCGACCATATCGGCAAAGCCCTGAATTTCGGCTTCACGGTAATCCGAGTAGACATAGCCCTGATAGTGCGGATTGATGACTTTAAAATAGTCGGTGCGGAACGCATCGTCATCAAAAACGCCATGCACATGGGTACCTGCGACTGCCAGGGATGGCGGCCGAGGCTGCTCCCGACAGCCCTCGGCATTTCCTCCATCCATGGAGGTCAGAAGTGTCGCAAGCGGTAGGGAACCGCTGCGACCAAACAGGCCACCCTGATAATACAGCGGGTATTTGTCCATGCGGCCGCAATGGATCTCATAGCCGCTGATTGCTTTATATGAAAACAGCGGGTACTGGCCGCGCGTCAGTATCTTCGGGCTTTGGTACAGCACCGTATCGTCGATAAGATTCAAGCCTGTTTCGACAATCGCAATATCATGCTCAAGCGCATCAGGATCATGCAGGCTTTCACAGAGCATTTGGTAGCCGCCGCAGATGCCGAACACCGCTTTGTTGAATCGCAAAATCTCCTCAAACAAGCCCTGATTTTTCAGCCAATGCAAATCGCGGATCACGGTTTTACTGCCCGGCAGCAGCACCATATCGAAGCCTTCCAGCGGACGGTAGGCAGGGATCAATTCAACATAAAGCTCGGGATCGCCCATCAGTACATCGAGATCGTTGTAATTGCTCAGGCCCGGATAGGCGATGACTGCAACGCGGATTTTGGCGTTGTCCAGGCGCTGCCGGTAATTACTCAGCGATTGGGAATCTTCCATGTCGATGTTCAGCGGCTGAAACGGCAGCACGCCCAAAACCGGAACGCCGAAGCGCTCAGTAATGATTTTTTCGCCTTCGTCAAAAAAACGCCGGTCGCCGCGAAACTTGTTGACCACCACGCCGATCAGGTTTTCGCGCATGATCGGGTCCATCAATTCCAAGGTGCCGTAAATCGACGCAAACACGCCGCCGCGCTCGATGTCCGCTACCAGGATGTTTTTGGTGTTGAAACTATTCGCAACAAAGGTATTGGACAAATCCTTGTTCAATAAATTCAGCTCGACCGGCGACCCGGCGCCTTCGGCCACGATCAGGTCGTAGTCCTGCTGGAGCTTGGAAAAGGCCTGCTGAACCTCCGTCTTCAGTCTGTCGATTTCGGCGTAATAGGCTGCAATCGACTGGTTTTGATAGACCAGCCCGTTGACGATCACCTGCACCGAACCGTTGCCGTGCGATTTAAGCAGCACCGGATTAAAGAGGTAGCTCGGCTCCACCCGCGCGGCCTCGGCTTGCAGGCATTGCGCTCTGGAGATTTCCCGGCCCTCTTTGGTAACCGCGGAATTGTTGGACACGTTCTGCGCTTTGAATGGCGCAACACTCAGGCCGCGGTCGGCAAAAATCCGGCACAAGGCCATGACCAGTGTGGTTTTTCCGGCATCTGAACTGGTGCCGAATACGGCTAATGGTTTCATAGGTAGTTTCATTTAAAGGGCTTTTCACCACGAAGCCAAAAGTAGGCGCCTCTAGGCGACACGAAGGACACGAAGTTATAATTTGGTATCTATTCTACGTGACGAACAGTTCCTTCTCCCTCAGGGAGAAGATTAGGATGAGGGGATCAAAACAAGTTTTTTCCTTACTTTGATTTCCCCTCACCCAACCCTCTCCCTCTGGAGAGGGCTTTCTCGTATAGTTAGCATATGCTGAGTTTTTTCTTCGCGTCCTTCGTGTCGCCTAGAGGCGCCTACTTTTGGCTTCGTGGTGAGTTTTTTATTTTTTAATGTTCTTAATACTGTTGGCAAGCCGGGCTATGGCCTGCTCATCTTTGACCGCAAAACGCACATGACGTTTATCCAGGTCCTCGAAATTGTCGCAGACGCGGATTAAAATCCGCGAGGATTCCAGTTGCGCCTGCAACTGATAGCCGTCGAGGTTGGTAAGACGAGCCAGCAGGAAATTGGCCTGTCCCGAATAAATCTTATCGAACAAGCCGGAATCTTGCAGCGCCTGATGCAGTAAAGCACGTAGATGCGCAGTCTGTTCGCGGGTTTGTTCGATGAATGCGGTATTTGCCAGCGCCTGCTGCATATAGGCCATGTCCAGGCTGGATAACTTCCATGCTGGTTCAAAGCGTTGCAGTGCTTTGATTGCCGATGCCGCCGTCCAAATAAAGCCGATGCGGATACCGGCGCAGCCGTAAAACTTGCTCAGCGACTTGATCACATAAAGTTTATCGTAATTCGTTATCTGTTCAGTCACCGAACCGGCCGTGCAGAAGTCCAGAAACGACTCATCAATAATAATCGTGCAGTTTGCCGCCTGCCATTTTTGCAGCAAGTCCGGCATGTCGTAAAGTTGGCCGTCCGGCGTGGACGGATTCACAAAAATCACCGTGCTGTGTTCGGGAATATCAGCCAGCAGAAGGTTGAACCGGTTGATGTTATGCACTGTGCAGCCCAATTCCCCGGCAATATGCGCATATTCGCCGTACAAAGGCGTATACAAGACCAAATCTTTCGGCTGCAAGCGGCGCAACAGGGCGAAGATGGCCGCACTGGCGCCGTTGAACAGCTCGATATCGACACCATCGGGAACCGGGTAGCGCCGGTTGATCGCCTGTTTTAGCAAGCTGTAATCGGGGTCGGCGTACGGCGTAAGCTGAACGTCTTGCAAACAACTTAAATCGACCGCTTGCTTCGGGTTGATGTTGGCCGAAAAGTCCAGCACCTGTTCCGGCAGGCAACCGAGACGCTTGGCGAATTGGTAAATATTGCCGCCGTGGTTCATTGATAACTTAAGTTTCGGCCAAAGCAAGCTTTGGACTCCAGCATCTGGAGTTCAAAGCTTGCTTTGTAACGTATGCGAACGTGGTTCATTATAAATTGATGTATTCAACGTAAAGGTAATCATCAGTTCGGCGCAGTTTATGCACGGAGCCTGAATCGATCCGCAATTGAAACGAATTGGCCAGCGGCAGGTTCAACGCGCGCGCCAGCAAAGCGCGAATAACGCCGGCATGAGTGACCACTAAAACTTGTTTGGCCTCAGTCGCCAGCAAATCCTGCCAGAAGCTGCCTGAACGCTGGTACAAGTCCTCAAAGTTTTCGCCTTGGGGTGGAGCCGCAGTCACGAAGTTGCTGGTCCAATGCTGCAAAACATCGGCATCGATGTCGTCAAAACGCTGGCCTTCCCAATCGCCGAAATTAAGCTCTTGCAAGCGTTCATCGGCGGTCACCGTGTTCGAAAAGGTTTCGGCCAGTTGCAGGCAGCGCGTTAACGGGCTGCTGAAAACCTTACAGTCGCCGTCAAACTCGGGCAGCTTGTCGTGCAGGCTTGCCATCTCGTCGGGAAAACTGTCGGCCAGGGCAATATCGCTTTGTCCGTAACACAGGCCCGGATCGGTCGCGGTTTGGGTGTGGCGAATCAAATAAATTTCCATAGGGCACTCATGCTTAAATAAAAAACAGTTTCGGCAACTTGCTGGCTTGCGCCCAGGCAGTCGCCGGTATAGCCGCCGATACGGCGATAAAAATAATGCCCCAAGAGCACGGTCGCAAGCAGGGCCGGAATAAGGGTCAGCGCAGATGATACCGGCAGCAACATCAGTGGCAACAAGGCTATGGCGGTAGCAAAAACCAGTTCCCGGAAATTGGGCCGGTAAACAGCGCTTGAGGCTTTGCTGTGATGCTCACGCGCATAACTATAACGCTGCATCAGCAACAACGGCGGCAGACGGCTGACGCTGTGCCCGGCCAGCAGCAGCCAAGGCACGGCGGCGGCAGGCATTTCGATCAGTACACTGGCCTTTAACGGCAGCAACAACAACAGCCCAATAACGCCGTAAACTCCAATATGGGAATCTTTCATGATTTCCAGAATGCGCACTTTGTTCATGCCGCCGCCGAAACCGTCGCAGACATCGGCAAAGCCGTCCTCATGCAGTGCTCCGGTCAGTAAGATGCCGGCAATTAACGCCAAAATCACCGCAGTCGTCTGCGGCCAAAGCCAGTCAGCCAGGTAAAAGACCAAGCCGCAGATGCCGCCGACCAGCCAGCCGACCAGCGGCAGGTAAACAACTGCCTGAGGCAGCTGCTTGTAATCCAGCGTTTGAAGATGAGGCAGTCGGGTGTAGAAGCTGAGGGCTAACAGGAATAGCTGCCTATCGTTCCCACGCTCCAGCGTGGGAACGCATTTGGCAACGCTCCAGCGTTGCCAAATGCGACGCCGGAGCACCGCTAACTGCATTCTCACGCTGGAGCGCTCGTCGTTATACACAAGTTTGTTCAAGGTATGGACGTTGACTTGGACGTAGGCCGGAATAAGACCGCCCGGCGTCAGCCAAGGTGGGCGTTTCCGGCAATTGGTGCGCCGGAAACGCCAGTCCTGCGCTTAACGCGCGGACAGGCTTATTCCGGCCTAAGTCGAGATGTGTATAACGACGAGCGCTGGAGCATGGGAACGATGGTATTTTCATTGGTATTTTTTCATGACCGCTTCGTAACTCAGCGTTTTTTGTTCGCCCGCTTTATAGGCTTGCCATCTTTTTTGTGCTTCTTCACGCCAGATAGCATCAATTTCCGGATTAGGCGTATCCAAATCGGCCAGCAATAACTCCGCTAAGCGTAATTTTTCTAATGGCGGCAAATGGCTAACCTGCTGGTAAAGCTCTTGGCTGCTGAGCATGATGGTGTCTCCGAGAGTTTTGAAGAGTTTTTCTCGCTCCTAAATGCGTATGGAAACAAGATAAGTGATTTTAAAGCAAGCGAAAGGTTCAAGGTAAAAAACCTTGGGCCTTTCGTCTTGAACCTTTCACCTGTCTTTTAATGATCAACCCCAGCCTCAGCAAACGTAGCCATCTCGTTTAAAAACACGACCGCCGATTGCACCAGCGGGTAGGCCAAGGCAATGCCGGAACCTTCGCCCAGGCGCAATTCCAGGTTCAGCAAGGGTTTGGCATTGAAATGATTTAACAAAGCCTGATGCCCCTGTTCGCTGGAGACATGGCTGAATACGCAGTAATCCAGCACGTGAGGGTACAGTTTGCCGGCGACTAACAGCGCGGTGCCGGCAATAAAGCCGTCGACTAGTATGAGCATACCCAGCTCGGCGGCTTTAAGGTAAGCCCCAACCATCATCGCGATTTCAAAGCCGCCGAAAGTAGCCAGTACATCCAAGGGTTCGATGACATCTCTATGTTTATTCAACGCCCGCTGCAACACCACTAACTTGTGTTGCAACTGCCCATCATTCAAACCGGTGCCGCGGCCTACGCACCGTACCAGCGACAGGCCGGTCAAACGGTGCATCAGCACGGCTGCGGATGAGGTATTGCCGATGCCCATTTCGCCAAAGCCGATACAATTACAGCCGCTTTGATGTTGCCGCAAAACCTGGTCTGCTCCCGCTTGCAGGGCTTTGGCGCATTCATCAACAGTCATTGCAGGTTGGCTTAGAAAGTTCTGCGTGCCTTTGCCGATGCTTGCATCAATCAGCTTGGGATGACTATTCAAGTCGGCGTTAACGCCCGCATCGACAATCAATAATTCGATGTCGTGCTGTTTGGCAAAAACACTGATCGCTGCGCCGCCAGCCAGAAAATTGGCAATCATTTGTGCGGTAACGGTTTGCGGATAAGCGCTGACTCCGGTTTCGACGATGCCGTGGTCTCCGGCAAAAATCAGCATGCACGGTTTGTTTAAACGGGGGGTCAGGCTGTTTTGGCATAATCCGATTTGTAAGGCCAGGGATTCCAATTGCCCCAAAGAACCTCGCGGCTTGGTTTTCTGGTCGATTTTGGCTTGTAAAGCGGTTTTAAGTGTTGAAGCGAGCGGGGGAATGGCAAAATTTAGCGGCACGGTGTATTCCAAACATTTTCAAATAATAAATCTTTCAGGTCCTTACGATCCGCCCATTGCTCTTGTTCCAGCATCGGTTTGTCGTAGAATTTATCGACATGGCCGAGGCACAAAACCGCGAACGGCTGGCTATCTTCAGGCATGTTTAACAGGGTTTTCAAGGCTTCCGGTTCAAACATCGACACCCAGCCCAGGCCGATGCCTTCCGCCCGCGCCGCCAGCCACATGTTTTGTATGGCGCAGGCCAAGGATGCCAGATCCATTTCCGGCAAGGTGCGGCGGCCGAATATATACTGCTCCCGCTGTTCGCACAAGGCGGCAATCAGCACTTCCGGGCATTCCAGTATGCCTTCCACTTTCAGTCTCATAAATTCGTCTTCGCGCTCGTTTAACGCTTTGGCGGTGCGTATGCGTTCCTGCTCGACCAGCGCGTGTATGGCTTTACGAAGCTCGGGACAGCTGATGCGCATAAATCGCCACGGCTGCATAAAGCCGACGCTGGGCGCATGGTGCGCGGCATTCAGCAGGCGGAGCAGCAATTCGGGAGCGATAGGGTCGGGCAAGAAGTGGCGCATATCGCGGCGCTCAAAAATCGTGCGATAGACGGCGGCGCATTCCGCGTCAGAGTAGCGGTTTTGGGTCATGGACGGCTGGCGCAATTCTTAATTAATATCAGACATTATAAGGATGAGCGGCCTCAAAACCATGCACTTTGGCTTTGGGGGTAAAAACCGGCGGCGTCCAATCGCCCTGTTTTTGTCCGGCCAGAAATTCCGCCAGCCATAAGGCCTGATTGCGTATCGGCAAAATAAAGGCGTACAGCTTTCCGTTCGGCAGCTCGGCGACATCGCCCAGCGCATAAATGGACTCGTCGCTGGTTTGCAACTGCTGGTTAACCTTGATACCGCGGCCGGTTTCAAGGCCCGCACGTTCGGCCAACTCGGTTCTCGGCTTGAATCCGCAAGCGACCAGCAAGCCGTCAAACTCGACGGTTACATCGGTTTTGACGCCAACCTTGTCATTTTCCTTGGTGAATTCTTTTACCGCCTGATTCAGCAATACCTTGACGCCGGAATCCTGCAACACCTTTTGCAATAATGCCGAATCCTCGGCCACCAACTGACGTTCCATTAGCCGATCCGATGCATGAAACAGGGTGACGTCATCTCCTGCTACCGCCAAATCGGATGCCACCTCGCAGCCGATTAAACCGCCGCCGACAATCGCCCAGTTGGGCCGCTGATTTTGGTTTAAAAAATCTTGCCGAAATTGTCGCAACGCCTTCAAATCAACCAAGCTGTTCAAGCAAAAAAACAGCTTCTCATACGGCCTGTATGGCGGCGGAATGAATGCGGAAGAGCCTTGAGCGAGTATCAGTTTATCGTAGTGCAAGGTTTGTTCTTGGGAAGCGCCTGTGATGTCGATCGATTTATCGCTACGATTAATAGCCGTTACATCCACGCCGCAGAGTACATTGATGTTGCTTTCGCGCAGTTTGTCAAAGGGCTTCAGGATAATGGCTTGTTCGATATCGGCCATGGTGAAACCGCGGGACAGCAGCGGCCGTGAATAATAGCCGTCACGTTCACGGGTTACCAGGGTAACGTCATCATCGGGCGATAATGCGCGGTATTTTTCGGCAAAGCTGACGCCGGCCACGCCAGAGCCGATGATGACAATCTGCATTGTGTTTCCTGACAAGAATTAATTAGACCAATAAATTGTATGCGCTTTTTTCCGCGCCGCACTCCGGGCAACGCCAATCGTCAGGGATGTCTTCCCATAAGGTGCCTGGCGCAATGCCGGTATCCGGGTCGCCTTCCGCTTCATCATAGATATGGCCGCAAACGCTGCATTGGTATTTTTTGAAATCAGGCATAGTTATTCCTCTTTGATGTTTAAAGCTCGATTGACTTTAACAGGTCTAGGTTAATTTTCAATCCGAATCTCAGTCTTTAATCGATACAGCGCTGAAATATCTTCCTCCCCGTAATTTTCCGCCATTAGCCGCTCATAATCGGCAATCGTCATATCGATCAACGTAGTCGATGCGCCGGTTTGTTTTGCCATGCTTTGGCAGATAAGCAGGTCTTTATGGTGCAGCGCCAGTTTAAAGCCCGGCGCGAAGGTGCCTCGGGTCATGGTCGGGCCGCGGTGCTGCAAAAACCAGTTGCCTGCGGCGCCGCCGGAAATGACTTCGATCACCTTATCCATGGGCAGGTCTTGAGCCTGAGCAAAAGCCAGCGCTTCAGTCACCGCCTGATTGATGCCCGCGGCCATGATTTGGTTGACTGCCTTGGCGGCCTGGCCGGAACCGGTTGGCCCCATGTGCATGATGCGTCCGGTCATGGCTTCCAGGATCGGGCGGGCTTGTTCCAGCACATTCGCATAACCGCCGACCATCATCGCCAGTGTGCCGTTTTTGGCGCCTTCGACGCCGCCCGAAACCGGCGCGTCGAGGAAAGCCGCCTGTTTTTCGGCCAGCATCGCGGCGGCTTGCTTTGCGGTATCGCTGCTGACTGTGGACATATCGACGACGATAGTGCCGGGCTTGATGGTAAGGGCTATCGCCTCAATCATTGCCAGCACATCCTGATCGGCGGAGACGCAAATCAGCACGACATCGACGATTGCAGCCAGTTCTTCCGGCTGGTCGAAGGCGATGAGATCCAATTCTTCGGCCAGATTTTGCGCCTTTGCCGTGGTGCGGTTATAAACGCCGGTCAGATATCCGGCTTTGGCGATATTTTTAGCCATGCCGATGCCCATTGCACCGAGGCCGATCATGCCTGCTTTCATGCTATTTCTCCACGCTTGCTTGAATGTAACCGGTTTGCGTTATTTAGGGCATCCTTCCATTTTGTAAATAGCGTATCCTTGTTTGTCGATGTCGGCTCTCATGGCTGCCGGAGCTTCGACGCTGTGATAGAAGTAACAGTTTTCGGGAGTTACGACTGCATCTTCCAGATTAATGCTGGTCAGCCAGTGTTTGGCATAATTAATCGCTTTTTGCTGATCTTCTTCGTCCAATACCACATTAAAATGCAGTTTTCTGCCTTCTGCGGTTTTTGCGTAAGTGTCGAATACATACGAAATAGTCATCGGTTTTCTCCCTGGTTGAATCCGTAGGGTTGAGTAACTTTTATTTGGCTAAATAAGTGTAAGACGTCAGCCCGGCAAGCAACTCCTGTTCATATTCCTGCCGCTGCTGTTCGCTCAGATCGCTACCAGCCAGTTTTTCCCTATAGGCGGTTTTCAAGTCTTCGCAATTGATGTGCACATAATCGAGCAAGTCGGAGACATACTCGCCTTCATGCAGGTCGTAAAAATGATAACCCTGGTCGTCGAGTTCGATGTTGATGGAATGGGTATCGCCAAACAGGTTGTGCATGTCGCCCAATATTTCCTGGTAGGCACCGAGCATGAAAAAGCCGATCAGGTACGGTTCGTTGCTGTCGATTTCATGCACCGGCAGGGTTTTTTCGATATTCTGCCCGTCGATATACTGGTCGATACGGCCGTCGGAATCGCAGGTTAAATCCTGGATCACGGCGCGGCGCGTGGGCTGTTCGTTCAGCCGGTGGATCGGCATGATCGGAAAGATTTGCTCGATGCCCCAGATGTCGGGCATGGACTGGAACAGCGAGAAATTGCAGAACACCTTATCGGCCAGTTTCTCGTTCAATTCCTGCAATATCGCGGCTTCGCTTTGATTATTGGGATTCAGCTTGGCCTGGAGTTGGCGGCACAGCAGAGCATAGTTGTTCTCCGCCTCGGCCAGTCCGGTAATGCTCAGTTTGTCCTGGGTAAATTGGGCGCGGGCTTCCGATAAGTCGAACTGCGCATCATGATAATGCTCGACCAGGTTGTCCGGCTCCGGCAGGGCTTGCAGTTCGGCGTGGTTGGCGTAAACCGATTCGATATCGGTCACGTTGGTGATCAATACCGCATGATGGGCGGTCAGCGCGCGGCCCGATTCGGTGATGATGTCCGGCTGCGGCACCTGCTTTTCCGCGCAAATATCGGCAAAACTGCGCACGATATTCTGGGCGTATTCATCCAGGCTGTAGTTGATCGACGATTCGCGCCGCGAATGGCTGCCGTCGTAATCCACGCCCAGCCCGCCGCCCGCATCGACGATTTTCACATTAGCGCCCAGACGATGCAGCTCAACGTAAAACTGCCCGGCTTCTTTCAGCGCCACTTTGATGTCGTGAATATTGGCGATTTGCGAGCCCATGTGAAAGTGCATCAGCTTCAAGGTGTCCAGCAAACCGGTTTGTCTCAGGCGCTCGACCAGCAGCAGCAATTCATGGGCATGCAGACCGAATTTGGATTTTTCGCCGCCGCTGTTTTGCCATTTCCCGGCGCTGATGCTGGACAGCCTGATCCTGACGCCCAGTTGCGGCTTGATATTCAGGCGCGCCGCCTCCTCGATAATCAATTCCAGCTCCAGCGGCTTTTCAATGACCAGATACAGGTTCAGCCCCATTTTTAGGCCGATCAGCGCCAGGCGGATGTAAGCGCGGTCTTTGTAACCGTTGCAGACCACCACGCCTTTGTTGGACAGCGCCATAATCGCCAGTAATTCCGGCTTGCTGCCCGCTTCGAGGCCGATATTGTCGGCCGCCAAAATGCCTTCAACTACTTTGCGTTGCTGGTTGACTTTGATCGGATAAACCGGCGTATAGCGGCCCTGATAATCGTTATTGACGCAGGCTTTTTGGAAAGCGCGGGACAGCTGGCTAACGCGGTCTTTTAGAATATCGGTAAAGCGCACCAGCACCGGCAAGGACAGCTTTTTGTCATTCAGCGATTGGGCGATTTCGTACAAATCCAGTTCCACGTCTTTATCGGAACTGGGCTTTACGCTGACATGCCCTTCGGCATTGATCGAAAAATAGCCTTGTCCCCAGCTATCTATCGCGTAGGTTTGTGCAGATTGGCGGGTCGTCCAGGTTTTGCTTTGACTTAAATTCAACTTTATTAACTCCGTTGTGCCGTGAGATGCCGAATTCTAATATAATGGTTAAATCTTTATGCGTTTATTTTTCCAGGAATCCACACTATGAACCCATCCGAATGGTTTACCGAGCAACACGCAGACGCCGGCTCGGCCTTTTCGTTAAAAATTAAAAAGAAGCTGCACGAGGAGCAATCCGAGTTTCAACACCTTGAAATCTATGAGACCGAAACTTTCGGCAATTTGATGATTATCGACGGTTGCACGATGGTATCAACCCGCGACAACTTTTTTTACCATGAAATGATGAGCCATCCGGCCCTGTTTACTCATCCCGATCCAAAAAGAGTATGGATTATCGGCGGCGGCGACTGCGGCACATTAAGAGAGGTGTTGAAGCACCCTTCGGTGGAGCAGGCCGTGCAGATCGATATCGATGAGCGGGTGACGCGTCTGGCGGAAATTTATTTCCCTGAATTATGCGAATCCAACAACGATCCCAGAGCCGACCTGAAATTCATCGACGGTATTAAATGGGTCAAAGATGCGGCGCCGAATTCGGTGGATATTATCATCGTCGACAGCACCGACCCGGTTGGTCCGGCTTTAGGCTTGTTCAGCGAAGAGTTTTACCGCGACTGCTTTGCCTGCCTGTCGGAAAACGGCATGGTCGTGCAACAAAGCGAGTCAGCGCTGTACCACATGAAACTGATCGGTGAAATGCGTAATGCAATGAGCAATGCCGGTTTAAAGCATTTGCAGACTTTGTTTTTCCCGCAGTGCCTGTATCCGTCCGGCTGGTGGAGCGCGACGATTGCCAGCAAAGGCGATCTGAGCAAGTTCAGGGAAGCGGATAGCGCGAACAAGCCGTTTGACACGACTTACTACAACGTCGATATACACAAAGCAGCTTTGGCGCAGCCTGAGTTCGTTAAAAAAGCGTTTAATTTATAAGTGATTTTTGCCACGAAGGACACAGAGAACACGAAGGTTTGTACTTTGCTTTTCTCCGTGTTCTTCGTGCCTTCGTGGTGATGCTTTTATTAGGTTACCCGACCAACCATAATATGAGATTGCGATAATGTTTGATCCTAAATCCTTTGATGATATTGCCAGCCGTTTGGCTGGCGCCATACCTCCGGGCTTAAGCGGCCTGAAAGACGATCTTGAAAAAAGCTTCCATGCCATTTTACAAGGCGCGTTAGGCAAGCTGGACTTGGTGACCCGCGAAGAGTTTGAGGTGCAAAAGCTGGTGTTGGCAAAAACCCGCTCGAAGCTCGAAGACCTGGAAAAACGCGTCGCCGAAATGGAGCAGCAGTTGTTGAACAAGGAAGAAGTGTTTTCTCCAAGCAAAGAAGAGCCGATTGACGACTGATCACGCTGTCGATAAGTCGCCATGTCGTTAGCAGTTATCTACAGCCGCGGCCGCTCCGGCATAGAAGCGCCGCTGGTGACCGTCGAGGTCCACATTTCCAACGGCCTGCCGGCGCTTAATATCGTCGGCCTGCCGGAAGCTGCGGTTAAGGAAAGCAAGGATCGCGTCCGGGGCGCGATATTAAACTCCAAGTTTGAGTTTCCGATGCAGCGCATCACCGTCAACCTGGCTCCCGCCGACCTGCCCAAGGAAGGCGGGCGTTTCGATCTGGCTATCGCATTGGGCATACTGGCGGCGTCCGGCCAGATTCCGGTGGCTCATCTGCATCATTACGAATGCGTCGGCGAGCTGTCATTGGGCGGCGAGCTGCGGGCTATCAGCGGCGTGCTGCCGATTGCGATACAAGCCCGAAACAATGACCGGAAACTGATCCTGCCCAAGGAAAACACCGCCGAAGCGGCGCTGGTCAAGGATATTGAAATCATTCCGGCCATGCATTTGCTGGAAGTATGCTCCCATCTGACCGGGCAACGCTTGATACAGGCCGAGTTTCAGCAGGAACAGCAGGCCGTAAAGGCAATCGACATAGACTTTGCCGATGTGCACGGTCAATATCACGTCAAGCGAGCCTTCGAGATTGCCGCCGCCGGCGCGCATAACCTGATTATGCTGGGCCCGCCCGGCACCGGAAAGTCGATGATCGCATCGCGCTTGCCGACCATCTTGCCGCAGCTGACGGAGCATCAGGCGCAAGAAACTGCCGCGATCGCATCAATCAGCGATCAGGGCCTGGACGTTGCGAATTGGTTAAAGCCGCCGTACCGCGCTCCGCATCATACCGCCTCGGCGGCGGCCCTGGTTGGAGGCGGCGGAAATCCGAGGCCCGGAGAAATATCGCTGGCACATAATGGAACGTTATTTTTGGACGAATTACCGGAATTCGACCGCAAGGTTCTGGAAGTGTTAAGGGAGCCGCTGGAGACTGGTCACATCACCATTTCCCGCGCTGCGAGGCAGGTCGATTTTCCGGCGCGCTTCCAACTGATTGCGGCGATGAATCCATGCCCTTGCGGCTTTTTGGGCGATGCGTCGGGCCGTTGTCATTGCACGTCCGAGCAAGTCATGCGCTACCGGGCTAGAGTATCCGGCCCGTTGCTCGACCGTATCGACATGCATTTGGAAGTGCCCAGAATTTCGCATGAAGTATTGCGCAAAGGTTCGCCGGACGGCGAGGAAACCAGCGAGCAAATCAGGGCGCGGGTAGTTGCGGCCCGCAACTTGGCCGTTGCGCGCAGCGGCAAAGCCAATTCGGCATTGACGGCCAAGGAAGTGAAACAGCTATGCGTGCTGTCCGAACCGAGCCACCAGATTTTAGAGCAGGCGATGGACAAATTCGGCCTGTCGCATCGAGCCTATCACCGGATTTTGAAACTGGCACGAACTATTGCCGACCTAGCGCAGTCGGAAAATATAGAAACCGCGCATTTAAGCGAAGCGATCAGCTATCGCAAGCTGGATCGTAAAATTTAATGCGTTTTGTTGTATAGAATGTATATATTACGCCGGTTCACAACCTCAACTTGGGAGCCAGCTATACTGGGGACAAACAAGATATTTTTAAGTAACACAATCGGAGTCCTAATCATGAGTTTCACTATTGAACAAATAGCCGAAGAGGCGCTTGCTCTTCCCAGCGATGCACGCGCATTGCTTGCCGATCGTTTGGTTGAGAGTCTTGATCCTTTGGAGGATGTTTATATCCGACAGCTTTGGGCGGCTGAAGCCCGAACTCGCCGTGATGATGTCAGAAGTGGTGCGGTGGCTACTATCCCAGGACAGAATGCTTTGGAGCGTGTACGGAAATCTGTTGCAAAGTGAGGTTTGAGTTTCATCCAGAGGCGCTTTCCGAATATGAAGATGCCGCTCGATATTATGCAAATTGCCAGCCTGGATTAGAACTACGCTTCATGTCAGCGGTCGAGCATGTCATCCAACAAATAGTTGAAGCGCCTGAAAGCTGGCCGATAATTGAAGATGATATTCACCGATGTTTAACCCGTGTTTTTCCTTATGCCGTTCTTTACTCAATTGAAAAGGATTGCGTGCTTATTCTTGCCGTCATGCATTGCCACTGTGAACCAGGATATTGGCGCAATAGGTCTGCAAATAATCAGTAACGTAAGTCACAGAAAAAACACCACGAAAGCACGAAAGACACGAAGAAAAAATATAAAACTTCGTGCTCTTCGTGTCTTCGTGGTGAGCTTTTTAAGGTATCAATGTCCAAACTAAACCCCCAACAACAAGCCGCTGTTAAAGCGATAGATCATCCCTTATTGGTGCTGGCCGGAGCGGGCAGCGGCAAGACGCGGGTGATTACCGAAAAAATCGCTTACCTGGTCAAGCAAGGCCTGCCTGCGCGGCATATTGCGGCGGTGACCTTCACCAACAAAGCCGCGCGGGAAATGAAAAGCCGGGTGTCCAAACTGCTGGACGATAAGCAACAACGCGGCCTGCGGGTGTCGACTTTCCATTCGTTGGGCCTGGATATATTGCGGGCGGAATCCAAGACGCTGGGCTATAAAGCCGGTATTACGCTGTTTGACGAGCAAGATAAATATACGTTGCTGCGCAACTTGATCAGCCACGGCGCAAAAGATTGCGATATCGACAACATCGATAGCTATTCGCGGCAAATCGGCCAATGGAAAAACGCCTTTGTTACGCCGGAACAGTCCGTAACCATTGCAAAAGCCAATGAATACCCGGCGGCCAATCTGTACATCGACTACACCCGCAGCCTAAAAGCCTATAATGCAGTCGATTTCGACGACCTGATCCTGTTGCCGGTGCTGCTGTTTCAACAACACCCGGCTATCCTGGAAAAGTGGCAAAACAAAATCCGCTACTTGCTGGTTGATGAATACCAGGATACCAATATCACCCAATACCAGCTGGTGCGCCTGATCGCCGGTAACCTGGGCCGGTTTACCGTGGTCGGCGATGATGATCAGTCCATTTATGCCTGGCGGGGCGCGCAGCCGGAAAACCTGGCGCAATTGCAAAAAGACTATGCCCGCCTGCAAGTTATCAAACTGGAGCAAAATTACCGCTCCACTGGGCGTATCCTGAAAGTCGCCAACCAGCTGATCGCCAACAATCCCCATGCCTTTGAAAAACGCCTGTGGAGCGAGCTGGGTTACGGCGATCCGCTACGGGTTTTGAGCCATAAAGACGAGCAGATCGAAGCTCAGCAGATTGTGTCCGAGATTATCCATCATAAGTTCAAGACCGGCAGCAATTACCAGGATTATGCGATTTTATATCGCGGCAACCATCAGTCCCGCTTGTTCGAGAAGGGCCTGCGGGAAAACAACATCCCGTATTTTATCAGCGGCAGTACCTCGTTTTTCGCCTATTCGGAAATCAAGGATATCCTCGGCTACCTGCGCTTGTTTGTTAATCAAGATGACGACGCGGCATTTTTGCGCGTCATCAACACGCCCAAACGCGAAATCGGCCCGAACACCTTGGAAAAGCTTGGTGCGTATGCCAACGAGAGGCACATCAGCCTGTTTGCGGCCAGCACCGAGTTCGGCCTGAGCCAAAGGCTGTCCGAAAAAGCCATACATCGGCTGAAAAAATTCCGCGACTGGGTCATCGATACCGCCGACCGTATAGAACAGGGTGATACGTTTGCAGTCATCGAGCAGTTCATCGATCAAATCGGCTATCCGCAGCATTTGCAGGAAGAGAGCAAGACCAAGGAATCCGCCGACCGTAAAATGAAAAATGTCTACGAACTGATCGAATGGCTAAGACGCATCGCCGATAAGGAAACCGACGGCCAAAAACCGCTGGCGGAAATTGTCTCCAAAATCATGCTGATGGACATCATGGAGCGCAACCAGGAAGACGAGGCCAGCGATCAGGTTAGCCTGATGACCTTGCATGCTGCAAAAGGCTTGGAATTTCCGCATGTGTTTTTGATCGGCATCGAAGAAAACATCCTGCCCCATCAAAACAGCATCGAAACCGACAACATAGAAGAGGAACGCCGCTTGGCTTACGTCGGCATCACTCGCGCCCAGCGCACCTGCACGTTCAGCTACTGCACCCATCGCAAGCGTTACGGCGAAATTGCCGAATGCGAGCCCAGCCGGTTTTTAAGCGAATTGCCCGAAGACGACCTGGAATGGGTCAACAAAAAACAGCTGGACCCGGAAGTTATCAAAGAGCGCGGCAAGGCGAGTCTGGCGCACTTGAAAACAATGTTGTCGTAATTGCAGCGCCGATCGGTTAGAATATACGCTACGCGCCCGTAGCTCAGCTGGATAGAGTACAGCCCTCCGAAGGCTGTGGTCGGACGTTCGAATCGTCTCGGGCGCGCCATTTAAGTTAATGAAAATAAATGGATTATTTTCATACGTCATCGGTTAAAACGCTAGAAAAACACGGCTAGGGCACTAATTTGGGCACTACGCCGATTCGCAATCCGACGCGAGGAGTTTTTTTATGGCGTATATCATTCGTAAAATCCAAGGCAAAACTGGCATTACCTATAAAGCCATCATCCGTGATAAAAACGGCAAACATCTAAAGAGCAAAAATTTCACCCGGCGCGGCGACGCAGAAGCTTGGGCCAAACCCATCGACGCTGATCATGAAAAAATGGAAGCGTTAGGTTTACGTGGCGCATCAATGACGTTCGCAAACCTCGCTGATGAATATGCGCGGCAATGGAACAAGCGCGACCAAAATCAGGTTTATCGGCTCACTTATTGGTCTAAGGAATTGGGCCACTACAAACTGACCGACATCACCGGTCTATTACTTCGCCAAAAGCTCAAGGACTTCCAAAATGGGCATTGCCTGCGCGGCGATGGCACCAACAGAACCAAAGCGCTCCAGAAAACGCGTTCACCAGCTACTGTAAACCGCCACCGCGGAACACTAGGCGGCTTATTCAAATACGCACTTCAAGAAAGTTATATCAATTCCAATCCGCTGCAAAAAACCAATTGCCTGGAGGTGGACAACAGCCGTGTTCGCTATCTCTCCGATACCGAACGCGAGCGCTTGTTCGATGTCTGTAAGCAGTCCTCCTGGCCACGGCTTTATACTCTCGTTTTATTGGCGACCTGCACTGGCATGCGCAAATCCGAAATGCTCAATTTGAAATGGCGAGATATCGATTTCGATAAAGGGTTAGCGTTCCTGGCAACGACTAAGAACGGAGATCCTCGAGTCTGTCCTGTTCCGACACCGGCGCTCAACGAGCTCAAGAAAATTAGGGGCGTCGGCACGGCGCTGGTGTTTCCCTCCGAAATCAAACCGAATCAACCTATGGAGTTTAAAAAGCATTGGCATAAAGCTCTTCAACAAGCAGCGATCGAGAATTTTCGGTTTCACGATCTGCGTCATACCGCTGCAAGCTATTTAGTCATGAATGGAGCGACTCTCCATGATGCTAAAGAAATCTTGGGACATAGAGATATATCGACCACTCTTCGCTACGCTCATCTTTCTACCGAGCATAAAAGCAAGGTAAGCGAGCGTGTAATGAGCAAAATCATGGATTACTGAAATATGAAAAAGAACCCCTCCCATCGTCCCGAAAACACCGACCGTATCGCTTCCATGCTGCGCTGGTATGAAACGGCTTTAACGGATGCACGCGACATAGATGCTGGAGACGTTGATTACCTGATTTCAGAAGCGGAACCCAAGCCTGACATGACTCTAGATCGTCAATTTTCTCTGATCATGCGCTGGGTCAAGGCTGGCTGTATTGATGACATAGAAGGTTTGGCTCAGGACGAAAGGGAGGCGCTAGAATGGATGGATGAGCTTATGAATGCGCGCAAAACCCTTAAAAAAATGAGAGCCTATGAGGTTGCTGCTGCATTGTTTAATAATCAGTTAAAAGTATCTCAATCCATGGGTTACCGTTTGGATGAAGAAACGGCCACTCCAGGAGCAATTCAGCGTGCGGTCAGCCGTTATAAAAGGAAAAAATAAGATATTTAAGTCCTCTTGCTTGCGAAGGGTACTTCTGTCTAATTCATCAAAATACGCTGTGTTAATTTAATCTTCGTTGTAACTCAAAAGGTTTTATATGAACACAGAAAGCATGACTTCCACTCCAGACACCCTGTCTGACTTTACGCTGTTGGACGATTTCGCCCAGCAGCATTCCAATAAGCTTACTCAATCCCAGTTGCGCTGGCTTGCACGACACCGGGACAGCAATGGACTCTCCGATTGCGGCGCGATCGTGTGCGTGAGCCGCAAACTCTATATCCATACTGTTCGGTTTTCGGAATGGTTTGCTAAACAACGCAGCTAAGTCATAACTGAGCTGAACCGTCCAGTCCATATCCGGCTGATAGCGGCGCCTTCGGATTGGGGCGTAGCCGGAGACCGATGACGACCGCAGACTGGACGGTTACAGCGCAAAAATTAAATCTGGGTATTAAAAATGGCTAAAAACCGGCTGAAGGTCAAGGGTAGACGATCTGAACATACCTTTGCGGCCAAGCCCCATCATATTTTTCGTGCTGATACAAAAAACGGAAGGCCGTCACCCGCTTCCGTACTGACTCATAAAGCAGCACATTTACTCGACAATCTTGTAGCGCAGTTAAATGGTAAAAACAATGGGGATCTGTCCGTCGCACCTTCAATTACGAAACTGTATGGATGGACATCGCAGGGCTCTGTTCAAAGTGCTTTAACCGAATTACTTGCCTACGGATTTATCGAGTTGACGCGGCAAGGTGGCAGAAATAAATGCTCATTGTATGCCGTAACGTGGTTGGCTATTGAGGAATGCGGCGGCAAGCTCGATGTCTCCCCCACAAGGCAGCCTTCCAACCTATGGAAGCCAGAAAATCAGTGCAAGGTTGATCCGCGTTATAGAAGGAAATATTTTACTAATGCAGAAAAAAGCGACTGCGAAACAGGGGCAAATGTTAAAAAATCTGGCTCTGATTTGACATAACGAAACTAAGTTCAAATTTGTTCTAACATTATTTTTTAAATAAAAAATGAAGAACCGCTTCCGGCCACTAGCCGTCTATCGGTATCTTTCTATTAATAGCAGGTAAGCACCCAAAAGCTGCCGCATAACGTTGGACGTAACCGGTCTGTGCGAGCGACGCGAAGCGCCGATTTCAAAGGCAAGTGGTTAGCCATTGCGCATCCCAGGTTGGCGAAGCATAAGGTTCTTGGTCCAGCGACCATCAAGTTGTATGGCTATCCCGTCAGGAAATGTTGTAAACGCCCCATCTTTTAGGACAGCTGGTTCATCAGCCGTTCTCAGCTCACCGACGATATCACAGATACTGGAATCGTCGAATGATGACTGAATGCTGCGGTCAAGGCCTATTGTCAGGCCAACGTCTTCGACGCGGTAAAATGCATATTGACGTCCGAGAACCGTACGGACGTCGTTGCTACCTCTAGTGACCGAGTGTGCGAATGAATAGTAGCCTCGCAGAAGGTCGGCCTGCTCAGCAACGACGTCCACGGCATCGTCATCGAATTCCTCTGGTTCTGGATCATCAAGCATAAGTTCGAGACAAGGAGAAAAGTAAGCCTGGATCCCGACGCGGAGAGCGGGACACTGTCCATTGATTTGTCGGAGTTTGCGAGTCTGAGCCTTCGCTTTCAAAAGTGCATCAGAACTGAAACCATTCGTCCGCCCTTTAGCTTCAATTATGATCCAGTCGCGACGTCCATTTAGTCCAATGAGGTCAGGTTGCGAGTTTCCTTTGAGGGTTAACATCCCACCATCCTGTTTGAAACGGGACAAATGGAATAACCATGGAGTATTCAAGAGCCGTGCTGCCACGAGCTTTGCAGCCATCATTCCGACAAAGTAAGAGGTAGCACCCTTCTCAGTTGGATCAAGCGAGTCATAGAGAGTTGATTTTTCGAAGCGCGACAGAGTCTGGCGTAGATTCGCATAGATCATATGTGAGCGAACAATGACGTCACTAAGCGAGTACCAACCGTGTGAAAACAACTCAGCTATGCCTGGCTTTCCGACAGTAATGGCGGACCAGACCAATTCCTCCCATGTGACTGATAGTGGGTGATAACCCTTCAGCAAAGCGCCCCAATGCGAGTTGAAGTTCTGTGCGGTGTAAGGAATGGTTGGCATAAAAAGAAGGCTAACTTGACGGTGAAAGCGTAGCGATGTTGGCACCAAAATGGTGCTCCATGATCGCGACGATATCCGCAGGGCGAAGCGTGAGTAGGTGCAGGGTTGCGTTCTTGAAGAGCTCCTCCCAATCCCAATACCAACGCTCCTCGAAGCGTTCGATCAGCTCGAGCGACCAAGGCAGGCTTTTGTTTTTGGAAAGCCCAACCCCAAAACCACCCCAATTCCAGCGCTCCTCGAAGCGCTCGATCAGCTCAAGCGACCAAGGCAAGCCTTCGTTCTCGGAGAGCCCCCCCCAATTCCAGCGCTTCTCAAAGCGCTCGATCAGCTCAAGCGACCAAGGCAAGCCTTCGTTCTTGGAGAGCAACCCCCAATCCCAGCGCTTCTCAAAGCGCTCGATCAGCTCGATCGACCAAGGCAGGCTTTCGTTCTCGGAAATCCCCTCCCAATCCCAGCGCTCCTCGAAGCGCTCGATCAGCTCGAGCGACCAAGGCAGGCTTTTGTTTTTGGAAAGCCAACCCCCAAAACCACCCAAAAACCAGCGCTCCTCGAAGCGCTCGATCAGCTCAAGCGACCAAGGCAGGCTTTCGTTCTTCGAAAGCATATACCAATCCCATTGCAGGTCTTCTTTATTCTCGAAAAAATCACATTCTTCTTCGAAGCTTTCGATCTCGGAAAGCATCTCCAAATTCCGCTGTTCCCCGAAGCGCTCAATCAGCTCAAGCGACCAAGGCAAGCCTTCATTCTCGGAGAACCCCCCCCAATACCAGCGCTTCTCAAAGCGCTCGATCAGCTCGAGCGACCAAGGCAGGCTTTTGTTCCTGGAGAGCCGCCACCAATCCCAGCGCTCCTCGAAGCGCTCAATCAGCTCAAGCGACCAAGGCAGGCCTTCATTCTCGGAGAGCCCCCGCCAATTCCAGCGCTCCTCGAAGCGCTCGATCAGCTCAAGCGACCAAGGCAAGCCTTCGTTCTCGGAGAGCCCCCCCCAATCCCAGCGCTCCTTGAAGCGCTCGATCAGCTCGAGCGACCAAGGCAGG
>NZ_JALOCF010000033.1 GCF_023227905.1 Methylobacter sp.
TATCTACAAACAAGCTCATAGCTTAAGGCCGGATCGGCTTCCCCAGAAAATCACTTACCACTATAAACTTTTTTGTGTCACATAATCCTGTGTTTTAGAGATGTATTTAATATACAAGGCCGGAATAAGCCTGTCCGCGCGTTAAGCGCAGGATAGGCGTTTCCGGCGTTCCGATTTCCGGAAACATCCGCCCTTGCTGACGCCGGGCGGTCTTATTCCGGCCTACATCCTTCGTGTTCTTCGTGGTGAATTTTTCTACGGTTTCGGTATTTCAAGCGGCTTGCCTTTACGATCACGTCCGTATATCCGAGGGCGAATGTAATAATCGATCAACGGCGTCGCCGAGTTCATCAACAACACCGCAAAACCCGCGCCCTCGGGATACGCGCCCCAAGTTCGGATAACGAAAATCAGCAACCCGCAACCCGCACCGAACACCAGCTGTCCTGTAGGTGTATTCGGCGAAGTGACATAGTCGGTCGCTATAAAGAACGCCACGCACATTAACGCGCCTGAATTCAAATGCAGCAGTGGGCTGACATAATGCTCACTGTCCACTGCATGAAAAAATCCGGCTAACAGCGTAACCGTCAGCAATAAGGACACCGGAATCTGCCATTGAATGATGTTCTGCCGGATTAACCACACGCCGCCCAAGCCCAGCAACAGTGTCGAGGTTTCACCCAAACTGCCGCGCGACCAGCCGATAAAATTCAAAAAACCGGAAGTGTCCTTCAAAATGTCGGTCAATAAACGGTTCTGGGAAAACTCGGTTTTGATAAAACCCAGCGTAGTCGCGCCGGTGCTGGCGTCGATATTGTCCAATCCGGAAAAAGTAATGTGCCAACTTCCAATCAAACCCGGCGAATGCGAGAAAAACAACGGCGACACATTGGCCCAAGTGGTCATTTCGATAGGAAAGGAAATCAGCAACGCGACCCTGGCCAACATGGCCGGATTGAACAGGTTTTGCCCCAAACCGCCGTACACTTGCTTGCCTAAAACAATCGCCAGCCCGGAACCGACCACGCCGATCCACCACGGCGCCCAAGGCGGCAGCGTGATCGCCAGAAGCCAGCCGGTCAGCACGGCGGAGCCGTCCATAATGACGGGTTTAGCCGCCCTGCCCTTCAAGCGCACACAGAAAGCTTCGAAAGCCACCGCCGACAACACGGTAATAATAAACAGGTTGAACGCGGGCCAACCGAAACACAACAGCCCGAACGCTGTGGCCGGAGATAGCGCCAGCATGACTTGCCCCATGATATGGCTGACACTGTTGTTAGCACCGACATGCGCGCCGCTGCTCGGTTTCATATGTGGAATCATACCAATGCCTCCTGCTCGGCTTTCAACCGTTCCCGCTCTGCCTTGGCCGCTATCCGGGCCAACTCTTCTTCGCGTTGTTGCTGGGCGATGCGTTCCATGCGGGCATTACGCGCATCCATCAGGCGCTTGGTTTGCTCTGACTTATGTTGTGCTTGTTGCCTTGCTACGACTTCGCCGGATGCATATTTAAAAAACTGCACCAATGGAATATTCGACGGGCAGATATAAGAACAGCAGCCGCAACTGATACAGTCTTTCAAGCCCAAATCCACCGCTGCATCCAATTGGTTAATGCGGATGTTGTTCGCCATGTCCAAAGGCCGAAGTCCCGCCGGGCAAACGCTGACGCAACTGGCGCAACGGATACAGGGTTGCTCGTCGGTGTTTTTCAGTTCGCTTTGGGTTAATGCCAGAATGCCGCTGGTGGCCTTGACCGTAGGCAAAGCCCCATGCGGTAACGAATCGCCCATCATCGGCCCGCCCATAATGATACGCGCGGTCTCTTGCTGATTCACCTCGCAAAACTCGAACAGTTCGGAGATTAACGTGCCGAAAGGAACCTCGACATTCATAGGACGTTTGACTGCGCCGCCCGCTACGGTAACCACCCGGTTAAGCAAGGGTTGTCCGTAGCGAATCGCTTTATGGACGGCATAAGCGGTACCGACATTATGAATGGTTACGCCGATTTCCGACGAACGACAACCGACCGGGACTTCCTTGCCGGTAACATAGCGGATCAACTGCCGATCCCAGCCCATCGGGTAGCGGGTTGGGATTTGTATGACGTTAACTGACGCATAAGGATCCGCTGCGGCTCGCATCGCAAGAAAGGCTTGCGGCTTGTTGTCTTCAATCGCCACCACTGCATGTTCGCTCTCCATGCCGTGCAGCATCAAGCGCACGCCGTCGATAATCTGCTCGGCGCGCTCCTGCATCAGCCTGTCATCGCAGCATAAATAAGGCTCGCATTCGGAGCCGTTGATAATCAAGGTATCGACATGGTTTTCACGGCCCATATTCAGCTTGACCGCAGTCGGGAAAGTCGCGCCGCCCAAACCGACAATACCCGCCGCACCGACGCACAGACTGATCTCTTCAGGATTTAGCTGGAACGGGTCATCGACAAGCTGTGTTTTGATCCATTCGTCCTTGCCGTCGGTTTCCAGCACGATCATGCGAATAGGCAACGCGGACGGATGCGGTGCAGGATAATCGTTAACATCAACGATTATGCCCGAACTTGGCGCATGCACCGGCGCGGAAATCAGGCCCTGACTGTAGGCTAACAACTGCCCTTTCAGCACTTTGTCGCCGACCATAATCAGCGGCTCTGCGGGTTTGCCGACGTGTTGTTGCAGCGGAATATACAGTTTTTTCGGCAACGGAAAGTTAGTTGCTATAGGCAGTGCGGCGGTTGCGGTTTTATGCTCTTTGGCATGGACGCCGCCGCGAATACGCGGTGTTTTGAAAAAACTTAACATACGGCATTACTCCCTGTTCCCAAAGATTGCGCGGGAACATGATGCGGCTTGGCCCAGCGCCAGTTACGCAAGGTCACCTCGACAGGATGCATTTGCAGGCATTCGGTCGGGCATACATCGACGCATTTTTTGCAGGCTATGCAGGCATCGGCAACGACCGCGTGAATTTGCTTGGGCGCACCGACAATGGCGTCGGTTGGGCAGACTTTAAAACAGCGGGTGCAACCGGTGCAGGTATCTTCGCTGACTCTCGCGACCAGCAACTCGGGTTCTTTTACGTCGCTTAAATCCAGGTCCAGGCCCAATAAAGCGGCGATTTGTTCAGCCAATGCGCTGCCGCCCGGAGGACACATCGTGGCCGGCGCGTTACCTTCGGACAAGGCTTCGGCGGCCGGCCTGCAACCCGGAAAACCGCATTGGCCGCATTGCGAACCGGGCAGCAAGGCTTCCAGTTCATCGACAATCGGGCTGCTCTCGACTTTTAAATACTTACCGGCAATACCCAGCAGCAAGCCTAGAAACAGCCCTAACAAGGTTAAACTTACAATGGCGGATAAAACATACATAGTTTATTTCCTGTAAATCATTTGCTGTAAATCATTTGCTGTAAAGCCCTGCAAAACCCATAAACGCCAGCGATAAAATCCCGGCGGTAATAAACGCAATCGGCGTACCGGCAAATAATGTCGGAACCGCCATTAACGCCAGCCGCTCCCGCAAGCCTGCAAACAGCACCATCACCAGCGTGAAGCCGAGCGCGGAACCGAAACCGAAAATCAAGCTTTGCATAAAGCCGTACTGCTCTTGCACATTGAGTAGCGCGACGCCCAATACCGCGCAATTAGTGGTGATCAGCGGCAGGAAAATACCCAATATCTGATACAACACCGGGCTGGTTTTATGCACGACCATTTCGGTGAACTGCACCACGGCGGCAATCACCAGGATAAAAGCGAGGATGCGCAAAAACTGAATATTGAAAGGCGCCAGAATAAAGTGTTCCAGCATCCAGCTGGTCATTGCAGCCAGGGTCAATACAAAGGTCGTTGCCAGACCCATGCTCAATGCCGAATCCAGTTTTTTCGAGACGCCCATAAATGGACATAGCCCGAGAAATTTAACCAGAACCACGTTGTTGACCAGAGCCGTGCCTAATAAAAGTAGAAGATATTCGCTCACTGTTTTTCCCGGACTATTTTCAGGGTTGTTCTGTTGACAAGACCCCAGCATCAATTATGCCAAGTCGGCCAATGTGCAGCCGCAACGGGTTTGCCGGTCTAGTATCTTGCAAAAACACGCCAAACTGGTGCATGAAAACTGTTGCAAGTCATACATATCGACAGCGATCAAAATACGCGTGTCGCAAACACTACAAAATCTTGTTACCCATGAACCCGCCTGCTTCAAGGTTTTGCTTTAAAAATAAGGGCAGCAACATCAGTGGCGAGTCCTATAAAAGACCTTAGCATTTATGTTGGCTTTATATTTGCTTAGCAATTATTAGCGCTCTTCCTCACCCGGCATAATTTATGAAAAAAACTTCATTGCAATTTTTGCAGGCACATACCAACATGGCGAAAGTCATCGGCGAACTCGCACCTGACCTATTGGGTGAAGGCTATGGTGACAAAATGCTTTACAGCCTGTTTATCGAGACAGTTGAACAGGTGCCGATAGCCATTTCCATTACCGATAAGAAAGCCAAAATTCTTTACGTCAATAAAGAATTTTCCAGAGTCACGGGTTACCGGCCTGAAGATATCCTGGGTGAAAACGAATCGCTGTTATCGGACAAGCGCACCCCCAAGGAGGTATATCGCGATTTATGGCGCACCATCAGCGCCAAGAAAATATGGCGCGGAACTTTATGTAACCGGCATAAATCCGGGGAGCGTTATCTATCCGATTTGACTATTGCCCCCATGTTGAATGAATCCGGGGCAATCACTCACTACATCGGCATGCACCGGGATATTACCCAGCCTTACGAATCGGAAAAAAAGGTCATCAACCAAAAATTATTGATCGAATCGGTCATTAACTCATCGCCTATCGCAATGGTGGTACTCGATGACCAGGACAGGGTTATCCTGGATAATCATAACTATAAAGCGCTGGTCAGCGATCTTGATAGGGCCGAGCCCGCAACGTATTTTCTAAAATTGCTGCGGGATGAGATGGGCGATTTATGGTCGCAGTTGCAAAGCAAAGAGCAAGGCTTTAACAACCGCGAATTTAGAATAGAAAGCAAGGGAAGCCAGAAGATCCGCTGGTTCTCCTGTGCCGGCAACTGGTTTATCGAAAATGAAGTCAATGCCGACGCCTTTTTTGAGCAGACCTCCAAACAGTACCTGATCCTGACCATAACAGACATCACCCGGCAACGCAGGCAGATGGAAGAGCTGCATATTCAGACCTTAAAAACCATTATGGCGGAGGATGAACGGGTGCGCGGTATTCGGGAGACATTGCTGGGCGCGATGCACCAAATTCAAATGCCGATGAACCAAATTAGGGCGGCCGAGCAAATCTTACGACACAAGCGGGATGATCAGCACGCCGGCCTGTTGCAGATATTGCAGCAGATCCAGAAATCCGGCGAAGAAGCGGTTGCGACCATGCAAAAATGCATTCCCGAGATTCTGCAAACCGCCGTTATCCCGATCAACCTGAACCAGATTCTGCATGAAGTGCTGTTGCTGAACAACCAACGGATCTGCAGTAACGATATAGAAGTGCATTGGCAGCCATTGTCAAAATTGCCGACCATATTGGGTTCTGAAAACCGCCTGCGTATCTTGTTCAAGCAACTGATCGACAATGCAATTGACGCCGTCTGCGAATCGGATGGGCCGGAACAGCGGCTTAAGATCACCACCGATACCGATGCCGACTTGATTTATGTCTGTATTGAAGACAGCGGCGCCGGCATTCCGGTCGAAAAACGCGCCAAAGTATTCGAACCCTTTTATACCACGCGGCCCATGGGCAGCAACCAGGCCGGTATGGGACTGGTCATGGCTAAGGAAATCGTAAACCAGCATCACGGGTTTATTGAAATCGATCCCGATTGCGACCAGGGCTGCCGGTTCAAAATCAGCTTTCCCCTACATAAGCAGGCATTTAAGGGGGTAGAGTAATGGCAGAGCGCATCCAACTGATCGAAGCCGAACTGGATACCTTGTATATCATCAGCCAGGTATTGAACAGCTCCCACGATTTGCACGCAAAATTGCAGGCGGTTTTGGAGATACTGCACAAACGGTCGGGCATGCGTTCCGGGATGATCACGCTACGGGAAATTGAAAATAACAGCATGCTTCTGAGCGTTGTCCACACCGACGACGCAAGTAAATTCACCGAGCCGGTACGATATAACCCCGGCGAAGGCTTGATGGGGGCCATCCTTGACGAGGGCAGCACCATCGTCATTGAAAAAGTATCTGAAGAGCCGCGTTTTTTAGGCCGCTTGGGTTTATATGATCCCGAACTGCCTTTTATCGGCTCACCCATTTATATAGAAGAAGGCGACACCATCGGCGTGCTGGCCGCCCAGCCGGATAACAGCCTGTTTCTGGGCGAGCGCGCCCGATTTATGGAGATGATTGCCAACCTGATCGCGCAAAGCGTCAAAATGCTGCGGGGCATCGAGCGCAAACAGCGCCACCTGCTCAGCGAACGGGATCAGCTCAAACAGGCATTGATCAAGAACTACAGCTTTGAAAACATCATCGGCCATTCGCCGCCGATGTTAAAGGTGTTCGACGTGATCCGCCAGGTTGCGAAATGGAATACCACGGTATTGATCCGGGGCGAATCGGGTACCGGCAAGGAAGTCGTCGCCAATGCGATCCACTTTAACTCGGGCTGTGCGAGCGGGCCTTTTTTAAAACTCAATTGCGCCGCCCTGCCCGATACCTTGCTGGAGTCTGAACTATTCGGCCACGAAAAAGGCGCGTTCAGCGGCGCCGTCAGCCAGCGCAAAGGCCGTTTTGAACTGGCCGACAACGGTACCCTGTTTCTCGACGAAATCGGCGAAATATCCGCATCGTTCCAGGCCAAACTGCTGCGCGTATTGCAGGAAGGCGAATTCGAGCGGGTCGGCGGCACACAAACCATCAAAGTCAATGTCCGCATCATCGCAGCAACCAACCGTAATCTTGAAGAAGAAGTCACCGAAGGCAAGTTCAGGGAAGATTTGTATTACCGCCTTAATGTCATGCCTATCCAGATGCCTGCATTGCGCGACAGGATTGAGGACATCCCGCAGCTATCCGAATTCCTGCTCGGCAGGATATCAGAGCAGCAAGGCGGCCGGCCCTTGGAAATCAAGGAAAGCGCGATACGCATATTGATGAAACACAACTGGCCCGGCAACGTCCGCGAACTGGCCAACCGCCTGGAACGCGCCGCCATCATGAGTCAAAACGGCATCATCGACCGCGACGTCATGGTCAGCACCGGCCTGGAAGACGAAATCGGCACAGCGATCAGCCTTAAACCGCAAAAAGCGCCCGCGATTGATTTTAACGATGAAAACATGGACGACCGGGAACGGGTCATCGCCGCGTTGGAGCAAAGCGGCTGGGTGCAAGCCAAAGCCGCCCGCTTGTTGAATATGACGCCGAGGCAAATCGCTTACCGGATTTTGACGCTGGATATAACCATGAAGCAAATTTAAGAGGTTCGGAAATGACTATTTTATACGTGCAACACGATTACGCCGTTTTCGGCTTTGGTGAAACCCGGACAGACGCCATCGCCATGGCGGCGCAATGGTTAAAGGATGAGACCGGCAAACAAGGCTGTTCAGTTGAGTATGCGGAAAGCTTATTGGTCAGCTCGCCAAAACCCGGACAGATGACCTTATGCAAAACAGCTGAAACCATTCCCGCCGATGCAGAGAACTGGGGCGGAGAAGAGCTTTTGGATTGGTATTACGATGTGGCTTGAGGTTTTACGAGGAAAGACCTTTGAATTACACCGATCAATCTCCAAAATGGAAAACTCAGTTTTCCGTCAAAACGAACATGGCTAATTTCATGAACTATCTCGATGTAGCCTAATTCTTCAAGGATTTTGAGCGTATCTTTCACTGTTTTGAAAACTGCTACAACCTCTCTTCGGCCAACAAAACTCGGTATAACAATTAGATTTAATTTCTTAGAGCGTGGAAAAGATGAGAGAGGTAGTGTTCCGTTGACAATATTTTTAAACTTGTTATCGGTTGTTTGCCATTTGGAGTCTATATTAAAACCCGAATAGCGAACTCTACCTTCAATCCAAATCTGCTTATAAGTCCAGATATGGTTATGAACAATCGCATCTCTAAGAAAATATATCTCTGATAACCTTTCAATAATCGGCAACATTTTAGGCTGATTTAGTGATTTTAACCAGCTAATAACACTCATATCGTTTTTTGTTAACACTCTTTCGTTAAAAAGATAGCGCGCCCTAGATATCCATGCCTCAAAATCGAGTACCAACAGAACGACCAAGCTAATCGCATAGTCCACTTCATTATTACGTGGAGGTTCATCGGGAAAATCGGGTAATGGAACTGCCAATAGACCAGCGACCAGATTGGCAATCGGTTGATTATAATTTGAACCTAAACACGAAATGAATTCCTCGCTGCACTTCTTCGTTTTCATATCAACTTTATAATATCGTACCGAAAAACATCAACAATAAAGGCACGCGATCCGTACCACTGAACTGCACCATTGCAGCCTATTGCATTATATGTCATCGATGCAAAAGCATCAGATTACAGTTACCCCAAAATCTTTGTGCTGTTAATTACAAAACCTGAAAAAATGACTGTTGTTTTTGCAACAATCCCGCTCATCCGCCAAAGAAAATAGACTTATAAATCAATAACATAAAATAAAGTACTGTCATTGGCATGACCTGTGCATTTGCTTTGAGTAAATGCAACTTACGAGGTCAATGCTATGCAATTACCAGTATTAAACGATGCCCCAGCGGCAAAAGGCGGCTGCTCTGCCGGTTCCTGCGGTTCAACCGATAATCAAATGGATTCATTGCCTGACTCGATACGGGAGAAGGTACAGAATCATCCGTGCTATTCGGAAGATGCCCATCATTATTTCGCCCGGATGCATGTTGCCGTTGCTCCGGCTTGTAACATCCAGTGCCATTACTGTAACCGTAAATACGATTGCGCCAATGAATCGCGTCCCGGCGTGGTTTCCGAACTGCTGACGCCGGATCAAGCGGTTAAAAAGACCATGGCGGTGGCGGCCAATATTCCGCAAATGACGGTGCTGGGCATTGCCGGCCCCGGCGATCCGTTAGCTAATCCGGAACGCACCTTTGAAACATTCCGCCGTTTAAGCGAAGAAGCGCCGGATATTAAATTGTGCGTATCGACCAACGGCTTGGCGCTGCCCGACGCGGTGGAAGAATTGTCCAAGCACAATATCGATCATGTCACCATCACCATTAACTGTGTTGATCCTGAAATCGGCGCGAAAATCTATCCGTGGATTTACTGGAAAAACAAACGCATCAAAGGCGTAAAAGCCGCGAAAATCCTGATTGAACAACAGCAAAAAGGCCTGGAGATGCTGATCGCCAAAGGCATTTTGGTCAAGGTCAATTCGGTGATGATTCCCGGCGTGAACGACCAGCATTTGGCCGAAGTCAGCAAGGTGGTTAAGTCCAAAGGCGCGTTTTTGCATAACGTGATGCCGCTGATTGCCGAAGCCGAGCATGGCACTTTCTACGGGGTGATGGGTCAACGCGGCCCGACTCCCGATGAACTGCAAGACCTGCAAGACAGCTGTTCCGGCGATATGAACATGATGCGCCATTGCCGCCAATGCCGCGCCGACGCGGTCGGTATGCTCGGCGAGGATAGAGGCGACGAGTTTACGCTGGATAAGATTGAAGATATGGAAATCGATTACCAAGCGGCGATGGAAAAACGCAAGGTGATTCATCAAGCGATTCAAGCCGAAATGGACAGCAAACGTTTGGAAAAAGCCGAAAAAGCGCAGCAGCATAAACAAGAACCCAAGCTAACTACGCGTCCGGTATTGATGGCCGTAGCCACCAGCGGTCAAGGCGTGATTAACGTGCATTTCGGCCATGCCAAAGAATTCCTGATTTATGAAGCTTCACCGGAGGGCGTGCGCTTTATCAGTCATCGCAAAGCCGATCAATATTGCGGCGGCGATACGACTTGCGGGGACGGCGAAAGCACGTTGCAAGTCACTATCCGCGCTTTGGCTGGCTGTGAAGCGGTGTTGTGCTCGAAAGTCGGTTATGAGCCTTGGGAGCAGCTGGAAGCGGCCGGTATTCAACCGAACGGTGAACATGCGATGGAACCGATCGAAGACGCGGTGATGGCGGTTTACAAGGAGATGGCGGCTGCGGGTAAGTTGGATGATGCGAAAGATTCGGTCAGAGCCAGTGCATAACAGTCGTAGGGTACGCACCGCGTACCTTATTTTCAATGCGACAAAAGGTACGCGATGCGTACCCTACACCAGGAGTTTGTCATGGCAGTAAAAATTATTGAATCCTGTGTCAATTGCTTTGCTTGCGAGCCGGTCTGTCCAAGCAATGCGATTTACGAAGCCAAGCCGCATTTTTTAGTCGATAGTAAAAAATGCACCGAATGCGAGGGCGATTTCCCGGTTTTTCAATGCGCCAGTATTTGTCCGATTGAGGGCGCGATTCTGGATTCGTTAGGCTTGGCGATTAACCCGCCCGGATCTCTAACCGGCATTCCTCCTGAAAAAATGGCGGAAGCGATGGCCGAGCTACAGTCCCATTAATTAACGGTGCATCCGATGGCTACTGTCTATTTCTATGAAAAGCCCGGCTGTATTAACAATACCCGGCAGAAGAAATTATTAGCCGCAGCGGGGCATCAGGTCGTGGCGCTGAATTTGCTGACAGAACCCTGGCAAGAAGACCGCTTGCGTGCTTTTTTTGGCGAGTTGGCGGTGCGGGATTGGTTTAATGTCAGTGCTCCGCCTCTGAAATACGGCGAGATCGATCCGGATAAACTATCAGAACAACAAGCGTTGGCGCTGATGCTGCATAATCCGTTGCTAATTCGCCGTCCTTTGATGCAAGTCGGCGACAGCTTAATGGCCGGATTCGATCAACAGGCGGTCGATACATGGATCGGCTTAAAAGAATCCGAAGCCCAGCAGGATATTGAAAGCTGCCCTCGCTCGTCTGCATCTGCAAGCTGCGGTCATGACTAAACCACCGGTCCTGGCTCTGGATGGCGTAGCGCAAGCCGTTACGCTATCCGAACGCGTCCATTGGATAGGCGCGCTCGATCCTTCGTTGCGCACCTTCGACATTATTTTAAAAACCGCCAACGGCACCAGTTACAACGCTTATGTCGTCAGGGGCAGCGAAGGCGTTGCGATCGTTGATACCGTCAAAGAAAATTTTGCCGATGATTTTTTTGCCCGTTTGGAATCGGTAGCCCGCTATGACGAAATTAAAGTCATCGTCCTGAACCATCTCGAACCCGATCATACCGGCGCATTGCCTGAGCTGATGCGTCGCGCGCCGCAAGCCCAGCTGTACATTTCCCAGAAAGCGCAATCCATGCTCAAAGCCCTGTTAAAGCAGGATGAGTTCGATTTTACGCCGGTCTTTACCGGTGACAAAGTATCCCTCGGCGACCGCACTTTGGAGTTTTTCCATACGCCTTATTTGCATTGGCCGGATACCCAATGCACTTATTTAATCGAAGAAAAAACCCTGTTTTCAGGCGATGTGTTTGGCTGCCATTTTTGCGATTCACGGCTGTTTAACGATGAAGTCGGCGATTTTCGCTTTTCGTTTGAATATTACTACGCCCATATCATGCGGCCGTTTAAAGAGTACGTAAATCGGGCGCTGGTTCTGCTTGAGCCACTGCCGTTGAATAAAATCTTGCCTGCGCACGGCCCGCTATTGCGTGACCAGCCGCAACGGTATGTGCAGCGCTATCGTGAATTATCAAGCCCTGCCTTGCAAAGCGAAATCAGTTCAGGCGAAAAAACCCTGTTGATCTTTTATATCAGTTCCTACGGCAACACCCGGCGCATGGCCGAAGCGATTTATGAAGGCGCAATGGCCGTGGAGCAGGTGCGCGTGTCTTTATACGACCTGGAAGGCAGCGAAATAGCCCCTTTTGTCGATTTAATCGAAAGTGCGGACGGCATCCTGTTCGGTACGCCGACCATCAACGGCGATGCGGTTAAACCGGTTTGGGATTTATTGTCCTCGCTGGCGGTCATCAATCTCAAATCAAAGCTTGGCGGGGTTTTCGGCTCGTACGGCTGGACCGGGGAAGGCGTGAAAATGGTTGAAGATCGCTTGCGCGGTCTCAAATTGCGTGTGCCCATTCCGGGCATACGCATTAAGTTAATTCCGACCGACGAAGAAATCGAAATCTGTCGTGAATTCGGGCATGAGATGGCACAGGACCTAATGGGTTTAAGGCAATCCAAAGTGATCGATATGGCCGATCTTGCCTAAATTTTTTAACACACCAGGAGAGTAGCAATGGCGAAAGCGTCAATTACCTTTGAAGATATAAATATTACCGTTTCGGCGCCTGCCGGTACGCGGATTATCGAAATTTCCGAAAAGGTCGGTTCAGGCATTACATACGGCTGCCGTGAAGGCGATTGCGGCACCTGCATCATGAAAGTAACGGAAGGCTGGAACAATCTGACCGAGCCGTCTGTGCTCGAAGATAAAGTCCTGCGCGAAAACATGGCCGGCAAACATAACCGGCTGGCTTGCCAAGCGCAGGTGTTGGGCGGAGCCCTTAGGGTCAAGCCGGTTTAAAAACGTGCCTTTCTCGCTCCCATGCCGTTGAGAGTGCGAAGGTATTGTAAAAAACAGGCTTAAAAATCTTTCTTGTTTTTAAGTGATGATTTTTAGCGAAGTACAGGAGTACAAGCCTAGGTTTGTACTCCGAGTGCTTAATACGTTCACAGTTTCTTTTGCGTGGGAACGCAGATGCAAAAATAACCGCCGGTATTCCGTCAGGGAATCAGGCAACTGCTTATCAATTATCCAGGAGTACATTATGGCTTTAGTTACTTTTTCAAACCCCGAATACCGGGACAAAACCGTCTATGCCGTAGCAGGCAGCCACACGGAGACGCTGCTGAAACTGGCGCGGGAAAACAAAATCCCGATCAATTATGAATGCGAGGACGGGGAATGCGGAACCTGTCTGGTAAAAGTCAGCAGCATTGATAACAAGCACCAGCGCATGGGCGGCCCTTTAACTGAAAAAGAGAAATCAGTGCTGCAAGCCAGCGGCAAAATCACCAAAGTGGAAATGGAGCAAATGATCGTTGACGATTTGCCCTCGCCCTGGCGCCTGGCTTGCCAGATGATAGTCAGGGATGAAGACATTCTGGTCGAATATTAATCATGTCTGCCGCTTTCCAACTCCAGGATAACCGGGAACAAATCTATTCCCGGCTAACCTCAGAATCCATGATCACAGCCAATCATGAATGGCTGGCCTGTATGCTAGCCAGCTGGTGTGCCGGGCAAGGCGTTTTGCCCGACTGCCTGGGATTGGAGACCGGGCAATTTAATGCGCTAAAAGAACATTTTTTCCCAGGTTGCCGCCTGCCTGAACAAGCCGCATCGGGCAACAAGCTGGACTTCAACCGGATGCTGGAAAGAGATGACCTGGTCAATCTGCTAAAACAATTCAGCAAACCGGGTATTCTCGAAACGGACTGGATCATAGGCGTTATCGTAGCCGGTTGTCTGGGCAGCGATCACTTGTGGCAGGATTTAGGACTTTGGTCGCGCTCGCAATTGAGCGCCATGCTGCAATACAACTTTCCTGAATTAGCGGCAAAAAATGACAAGGACATGAAATGGAAAAAGTTCCTATACAAGCAGCTTTGCGAAGCGGAAGGCTTGTATCTGTGCCGCGCACCGTCTTGCAGTGTATGTATCGATTATCCCAAATGCTATGGCTCTGAGGAATAGCCTTAATTTACAGATCGGCCTTACGTTAGTCTTGTAGGCATAGCCGCCTATTCACTCAGCGAAAGACGCATAGGCATCATGGCCGAAAAACCGAACCCGTGCTTCTGATAAAAACGTTGCGCTGACTCATTCTCGCGATCCGTGAGCACAGTAATGCGTTTGCATCCGTTTAATCGCGCAAATTGAATGGCATGCTCCATGAGCCGGGAGCCCACGCCAGACCCGCGAACGCTGGGGGAAACCACCACATCCTCCAGTAGCGCGACACGATCCCCGAGCGCAGTCGATACGGTGTAGAGAAGATTAGCCATACCCACAACCTGGCCATCCTGCCGGGCGACGACGACAAGCCCAACTTCAGGACTGCTAATGATGCGGGCTAAGCCACGACTTTGCGCTTCGTAATCCGGCTTGAAGTCCGCTTCCTGAGAAAACAAAATATCCAGCAATTCACAAAGCGCCGGGATGTCTGAAGCATTTGCAGGAGTAATTTGCATTGTCGAGCCTATTGTTATTGATGGGCAATCCTCAGGAGAAGCCCGGGAGTCGATTAATTTATTCAACTAAAGGTTAATTTAGCATTTTTCAGAACCAGAATAAGCTAAGTCGCGTAAACCTTGCGCGCTAAATTTCAGGGATATAAAAAAGCCTCCAATTTTTCCACTATTAAGCGCTGCTATCTGACATCCTGTCACGGATTGCCTCACCTATCCTGGTCGTTTCTTGCAAATGAGTTTACCCGATATGACAGCGTGTTCGGCCGCTTGGTGCGGCGTAGCCTGGCGCTGGTTTTTACCAGCGCTTATGTCGATCGCATGCCGGACTCGCTTTTGATTCCGGCAGGGCTTTATCGGTGCATATTTATGGGCCTATCGATAACATCCATACGGGTGAGGCTATATGCAGGCTGGTCCTCCGTGCTGCGATCCTGAACCTCTGATTCGGGTTGCCAATTTGTCTCTGCATTACGGAAAAAAACCGGCGTTGGAGAATGTTTCACTGGATATCTATACCATAAAGAATGTATCACCGCGTTGACCGGGCCTTCAGGTTGCGGTAAAACCAGTTTCCTGTCAGGGTCAATAGGATGATTTTGTAAGGTTTCTACTAATCTTAACGACTAACTCAGCATTCTAAAACACAAGAGGGAACCTATGACTGAAAGTATCGAAATCAGCGAATCCGTCCGCCATTATTATGGTCAGGTTTTGCAATCCAGCAATGATTTGAAAACCAGCGCCTGTTGCAGCATTGATGCGATGCCCGGCCACTTAAAAGCCTTACTGGCCGATTTGCACCCAGAAGTGCTGGAGCGTTTTTACGGCTGCGGCTCACCATTGCCCCCGGCTTTAAAAGGTAAAACTGTGCTGGATTTAGGTTGCGGTTCAGGACGCGACTGTTATTTACTATCGAAACTGGTTGGCCCGAAGGGTCGGGTGATTGGCGTCGATATGACGCCGGAACAGTTAGAAGTCGCCGTTCGTCATCGCGATTGGCATGCAGAGCGCTTCGGTTATGCCAATGTCGAGTTTTTGCACGGACATATCGAAAATCTGGCGGCTATCGGTATCGACGATAACAGCATTGACGCAGTCGTTTCCAATTGCGTGATTAACTTGTCGCCGGAAAAACCACGGGTACTGGCGGAAATATTCCGAGTGCTGAAACCGGGTGGCGAACTCTATTTTTCCGATGTCTTCGCCGATCGCCGCATCCCGGCCGCTTTGCGCCAAGACCCCGTTTTGCTGGGCGAATGCCTGGGCGGCGCATTATACTGGGAAGACTTCCGGAGGATTATGCACGAGCTGGGATGCCCCGATGTGCGCGTCGTCAAACAAAATTCCATCAGTCTCGACGATCCTGAGGTTGCCGCTAAAATCGGCATGGTCAAGTTCAGCTCGGTCACCGTCAGCGCTTTCAAGCTTCCGCTGGAAGACCGTTGTGAGGATTATGGGCAGGTGGCCTGCTACCTCGGCACCATCCCCGAGCATCTGCATGCTTTCGATCTGGATAACCATCATCACTTCGAAACCGGCCGACCATTACGGGTCTGCGGTAACACCGCCGATATGCTGGCCGCCAGCCGCTATGCCGAGCATTTTCAGGTATTGGGTGAAAAATCCCGCCACTTCGGGTTGTTTGATTGCACTCCAGGGGCGCAAGGTGATTCGGCAGAAACCGGTTTGTGTTGCTGATTGGGGCGCATGTACGCTGCTGATTTGTCTCGGCGAAAGCTTCGATGCCCGGCGCGGCAAGCAAGACCCAGTCCGTGCCACTTAATCTATCGATCAAATCGTAGCAATTTGGCGGTCTATGCCCCTTTCCAGGCAAAGAGCTTGCGGATCGCTTCCCTAATATCATCAACAAAGGTGAACACGGCCGGAACGACCAGCAAGCTCAGTAATGTAGACGTGATGACGCCTCCCACAACGGCTATTGCCAAGGGCGCACTAAAGGCAGGATCGGCGCCCCACCCCAGCGCAACAGGCAACATGCCAAAACCCATAGCCATAGATGTCATGATGATGGGTCTTACCCGTTTGTGGCAGGCATCAAGCAATGCTTCAAACTGTGGCAGATGCATTTCCTGCCTGGCCACAATCGCGTATTCCACCAACAAAATGGAATTTTTAGTGACGATGCCGATCAACATCAGCAAGCCTATCAATGCGGGCATTGAAAAACTTTTCCCGGTCAGCAGCAACATCACAAAAGCGCCGCCAACAGCCAGCGGCACTGCAACCAGGATGGTCAACGGCTGCATAAAATCTTTAAACAGCAGCACCAGCACGGCAAAAATGCACAGCACGCCGACCATCATTGCAGAACTAAAGCTGGTAAACATCTCCGTCATTAATTGGGCATCGCCGAAATCAACCAGGCTGACATTGCCCGGCAAGGTTTGCAGAGCCGGTAAAGCCATCGCCTCAGTGTGTATTTCGCCCAATTGGCGCAGCCCCAGCTCAACATCCAGAGTCACTTGCTCTGAACGATCAAAGCGCTTGATTACCGCCGGCTCGCTGCTCATGGTGATGTTGGCGACCTGGGCAAGCATGATGGCGCCGTTGTTGCTGGGCACCGGTAAACGCGCCAAAGCTTGAAGATCTGCGCGCAATGCCTGGGGCAGTTTTACTCGTATAGGCAATTGCCGTTCGCTTAAATTAAATTTGGCAAGCTCTTCGGTAAAGTCGCCTGCGGTAGCGATACGGACAGTTTCGCCAATCGTCGCTGCCGTTACGCCAAAATCAGCCGCTTTGGCAAAATCAATCGCCACACTGACTTCAGGTTGCTCCAGACTTGCGCTGGAAATTACATTGCCCACATTTTTTAAAGTGCGCAGCTCCCGTTCCAATTTGCGGGCGGCAGTCCGCAAAGCGACGGGATCATCACTTTTAAGCACCAGCTGCAACTGGTTACCGACATCCTTAAGTCCAACGGAAGTGCGGACACCGATTTGCCGGCTGAGCTTTTCACGCAAATCAGCTTCAATAGCTTGCTGGGTGCGATCGCGTTCTTTCCTGTGCTTGAGCAGCACGGTTAATTTCGCTTTGCGGACTTCAGCGCTTTGCCCGTCCAGTAACTCGCTACTGCCGACCAGACTGAACACGCCTTGTACATCTTTTTCGCCGATCAGCATTTGTCTGGCACGCTCTGACGCGAGAAGCGTATCTTCAAGCGTACTGCCTGGAGGCAATTCGATATTTACCTGCGTTTGCGCATAGTCTGTCGGCGGCAGGAATCCTTTCGGAAGCAGCGGGATAAGAGCCAGTGAACCTATAAAAAAAGCAAGTGCTGCCAGGACGGTTATGCTTCGATGCTGCAAGCACCAGGCTACCGCTCTTAAATACAGCGTCATCAACCTGGAGTCGGGCTTTTCCTGCTGTTCAACATCGGGTTTAAGCAAATACGCCGCCATCATAGGCGTCAGCATGCGCGCCACCATCAGCGACGAAAAAATAGCCAGCGCCGCAGTCCAACCGAATTGCTTAAAGTATTTGCCTAATTCACCAGTCATAAACGCAGTCGGCAAAAACACTGCGATTAGCGCAAAGGTAGTCGCAGTAACAGCAAGGCCGATTTCCTCTACGGCATCGTTAGCCGCCTTGAAAGGTGTTTTACCCATTCTTATGTGACGGGAGATATTTTCAATTTCAACGATGGCATCATCCACCAGCACCCCGACCACCAGTACTAACGCCAGCTGGGTGAGCATGTTAAAGGTGAAGCCGAAGTACTGCATGCCCCAATAACTCGGGATAATCGATAGAGGCAATGCCACCGCCGCGATTAAAGTGGCGCGCCAGTCGCGTAAAAAAAATCCCACCACCAGTATTGCCAGCACCGCACCTTCGTAAAGCTGGCGCATAGTGCCGTCAAAGGTTTCTTGCGCCACTAGCGTATTGTCAATGACCTGCTCTATTTTTAAATTTGGGTACTGTTTAGCCAGTTGCCTAATTTCCTGTTGCACAGTTTTAGCAACCGCCACTGCGTTTTCCCCTTCCGTGCGGCTAACTTCAAAAGCAATGACGGGCTTACCATTCAATAATGCCAGGCTGCGCCGTTCCTCTATGCCGTCTTCTATTTCGGCAATTTGATCGAGCCGGACGGATTTGCCGTCGCTCAGGGGCAAATGCAGCTTTTTTAAATCGTCCAGGGTCTTTGCGCTGGCCAAGGTGCGTACCGACTGCTCAGCGCCGCCCACATTGCCGCGCCCGCTGGGCGCATCCCGTTGAATTTGGCCTAGCAGATGCGAGACATCGGCCGCAGTAATTCCCAACTGGGCCATTCTATCGGGGTCAAGCTCGACACTGACTTCTCGCGCCACGCCGCCTAAGCGAGTTACCTTGCCTACGCCTTCCAGGCTGAGCATCCGCTTGCTTAACGTGTCGTCTATAAACCACGACAAATCTTTTTCATCCGCTTGGTCCGATGAAATCGCATAAGTAAGAACGGGCCAGCCGACATGGATGACTTTGGTGATAATCGGATCGCGCATGGCAACGGGCAAATCGGCCCGAATTTGGCCTACGGCGTCGCGCACTTCGTTAGTGGCATCGGAGCCGTTTTTTTCCAACTCGAACTCAACGGTAATTGTCGCCGTCCCTTCCAGCACCGTGCTGTAAATGTGCTTTAAGCCTTGCAGGCTGGCTACTGAATTCTCGATTTTTTTTACAACCTCGGTTTCCAGCTGCGAAGGTGTTGCGCCATCATACTTGGCGGTCACGATCACTTTCGGCAGCTGAATGTCCGGATATTCCTGCACACCTAGCGTCCGGAAACTATCGATGCCGAAAAAACACAGCATCATAAAAAATACTATGGCCGCGATAGGATTTTTTATCGACCAGGCGGAAACATTCATCGTTAACCTGGATTGGAAGTATTGGCTGACTCAGCTTGAACGCTGACCAGATCGCCGTCAGTTAAAAAGCCGGCGCCGCTGACGACAATGTCGGTGTCGCCCGGCAAGCCATCCAGGATTTCTATGCGGTTACTCCGGCGTCGCCCCACCTGCACTTTAACCTGGCTTATCCGATTGCTGCTGTCCACTGCAAAAACATAACTAAAGCCATCACGAATAACAACGGCTTGCTGAGGCACGCTAAGGGCGTCGGTTGTGCCTAACAGAAACTCCCCGCTTGCGAACATGCCTGCCTTGACCTGTGGCGTTGAATTGACATCGACGTAAACCAGGGCATTGCGCGTTTTAGGGTCTACCGTAGGCGCGACCATGCGCACAGTGCCCTTGATTTGCTCCCGGTCAGGCAGAGTAATGATAACCTCGCCGCCCGTTTTGATATTGGCCAGGTCGGCCGCGGTCACTTCCGCCCGCCATTCAAGCCGGTTTTTCCGGATCAGACGGAACAATTCATCGCCGCTGGATACCACTGCGCCGAGCGTTGCGACACGCGCAGAAATGACGCCGTCATCGGGCGCAAGCACATGCGTATAGCCCAGTTGCAATTGGCTGGATGCGCGCCTGGCCTTGGCAGCCGACAGCTTGGCTTCGGCAGTGCGTTCGGCAATCAACAGCTGGTTTATTTGCTGTGCGGGTAGCGCGCCCGACTTTTGCAAAAAGCGGGCGCGAACCGCATTGGCCTTGGCCTCCGCCAGCACTGCCTCGGCTTCAACGACCATGGCGCCTTGCTCGGCTAAGCTTTGATACATCGTGTCTTTAGCAAATTCAGCGATCACTTGGCCTTTGCGCACCCAGTCCCCGACGTTGACGTTAACGGCGCTTAATCTCAATCCGTCAATTTCCGCGCCGACGATAGCCTCCTGCCAAGGCGCGATATCACCGTTGGCAACCAGCTTAACCGGCCAAGCGGCAAGCGCGGGCTTGGCAGTGCTTACATATAACGCGGGTTTCGCCGCTACAGCTTCCGGCTGCGTTTCCTGGCTTTTCGGGGCCATGAATGCCGATGTGGCTCCGACTGTAGCTAAGGCAATAACAGCAGCGAAAATCAGCTTTCTGTTAATTTTCACAGCCTGAAATTTGGCGGCCATCGAAGTGTTTCCGGCCCGGTTATTTGTTGTGCTTTTATTCATGAACTTCGCTTTAGTTGAACAATTCGGTTACTAACTGATGTTACGCACAGGATGTGCTTCTCCCGTTTGCCGCGCCGAGCACCGGAGCTTTTGCCGAGAATGGCCCGTAAGGGGTGCGGCAGAGAGGCCGCACGTTGGCAGAGGGCAGGAGCCCCATCTGCCAACCCTCGGCAAAAGCGAGGAGCGCAGGACACAAGCAGCAACCGGGCCGCCTTTCTTTTGGATACTTTTCTTTGGCGGAGCACAAATTCGCCTGGAGCGAATTTGAACAGCCATGAGGCTGGCCCGCAGGGCGAAAACCAGGGAGGGTTTTCGTAGCGAAAAGTATCTCGCCTTCGGGTGCGCGAACCCGGTTCAAATAAACTGTCGCGTTAGCGACGCCTTAAATTTAAATTCGACTGACTGCGTAACATCAGTTATTAAATTTAAAGGCGATCTCTTGGCAAGTGCAGGCAAAGAGTGTGTGAGCTGCTTTATGGAACAAGCTGTCATACCGAAGCCCCTGATTATAGCCGAAATGAGACCTCGGGCTTTGCTACGAATGCCTTTGAATCATCCTGTTTACCAGTAATGTCAGGGGTATGGTGGCAACCGCAAATCCAGACAAACACAAAGGCAGAGAAACACCATAATTGACAATAAAGGCGCTTAACATCAGGACCAATACCGCGAGCAAAGAACTCATAATGTTGTAAGCGGCAAAGATTCGCGCCTTAGCTTGCTGATTGGCGACTAAATATAACACCGATGAAAAATGTGCCGCATAAACACCCGAAGCAAAAGCAATGGTAAAAAAATCGAATTGCATTCGAAGCAATGAATCGGGAATGGACCCATACAAATCGATACCTGCCAGTCCTATCAGCACAGTCATAAAAATAGCGACACGGGTGTTGGGCTTGCCATGTAGCCAATAGGAGCCGATCGCCAAACCGCTACTAACCCCCAGAGTAAAAATCAGCAGAATCGAAGCCACTTGCTTCTCGTCGCCCAGCAAGGTCGTGCGAACTAATGCCGTGACGTTAGATAGATAGACTGCGCCCAGCGACCAATACCATGACAGCGCGATGATAGCCGCTATGCAGCGACGGTCCTGGCAAGCCAACAGAAGTATTTCGAATGTTGATTTTAAAGGGTTGAAGCTTGGCGACAATAGTTTGGGATCGCCGCCCGCGCTTTTGGTACAAAAGCACGTTGCCGAGAATGACACAATCGCGGCGGCTAACGCTATGCTTCCTATTAGATATATATCGGTATGGGCACCGTAAATTGCGCCTATATAGGTTCCTGACAGTATCGCAATCATCGTCCCCGCTTCCATCAACGAGGAGCCTGTCGCTAAAGCCGAAGGCGGCAGGCATTCGGATAACATAGCGTATTTCAAAGGGCCGAACAGCGTCGAAGTAATACCTTTTGCAAAAATCAAAACCAGCAACAAGCCGATATTGCCGCTTAAAAACCCGAATGCGGCAAAAGCCGCGATAAAAATATCGATAGCACGCAGAGCCATAGATACTTTACGTTTGTCATAGCGATCGCCAAGATATCCTCCATGAGCTGAAAAAATAAAAAATGGCAGAATAAACAGGCTCCATGAAAGCGTTGCGATCAGACCGACATTACTGGCGGTCATATCAGCCTTAAAAGCGGCATAAACGATAACGCCATTTTTAAGCAATAAATCAACAAATGAGTTAGTGGATCCCGCCAATAAATGACAAAGAAAGTATCGCGTCGATAATGTCTTAAGCTTATTCATAAAAACAGCTTGATGCCTTGATTACCCGCTTTACTCCAAGAAATGACCGCATTCTGAAAAGGGGGCGGTTACAAATTGGTATGAAATTTGTTACGGTTTTCTGGCGAGAACGATAGAGCCCGTGTACTGATCCTTTAGTGGAAAAATATTTTCCAGTCGCCCGAATGTCTCAAGCTGCGCTCTATCGCACTGTACAAGAATGTGCGTAAAAAAACCGGAGTCCATGCCGAATTGATAAAAGTCCTTAAAGTCGGAAAACTCCACCGTTTTCGTGAACGTGTCAATCGCAACAACATCCAAGCCGGCGTCACTAAGATAGGAAACTATGGTTTCGGTGCCCATCGGCAATGGATTGGCTTGTTTTAAGAAGTCTTCGGAAAGCGTCATCCGGGCAAGTTCATCTATCCGTGGAAATGCCTCATACGTGGTGCCGACAATCGAGTAGTAGCCGCCAGGCCTCAATAGTTTGGATGTATCCCGAACCACTTCGCTGCCATCTACAAAGGTGGTCAGAAAGTACATTAACATTAAGTCAACGCTAGCCAAGGGAAAGTGTTTGCAGGTATTCAAAACATCGTCATGGATCGCATTAAAAGACAGCTTCGTTTTTGCTATTTTCAGCATTTCGCCGGACAGATCGATACCATGCAAATTCCCCTCTGGAAAAAGCTCTTTCATTTTCAGCAGCGACTCTCCTGTGCCGACTGCCAAATCCAATACATCATCAATACGCTGGTTACCGATATGGGTTTTAATTTGTTGGTATGCCTTATCTCTGGCGCCTGAATAAAGCCCCAGTTCGTCCCGGTCATAAGTGCCGGCGATGCTTTGATCGTAAAGCTTGCCAATATCCATTTTCTGTACCTTGTTAGTTATTGATCGTTTTAAACAGTGGCAAAACGATTTCGTTCGCCGCCAGATAGCGCTTCATGGCGACGAGAAATGCCTGGATGTCCTGAATGTCGATTTGTCCGATATTCGCCAAACGGAAACTGGCAAGATTTCCCACTTTGCCGGGATAAAGGGTATAGCCTTCAGCCAGCAATGCATCGTGCATGGCATCAAAATCATAGCGGGGGTGTTGCGGCTCTAAAAAAGTAGTTAACAGCTTGGACTGAGGGAGCTGCGGCACCGCCATCGCGAAGCCCAGTTTGTCCATGCCGTCCAGCAGGATTTCCCAACATTGACAATAACGCCGATAGCGGCCCAGCTGGGTTTCTTCGAAGAACTCATCCAGTGCTGCATCAAGGGCATACAACACCTGCACGGGGGGGGTAAAACGCATTTGCAGGGTCGATTCGAAACCGGCGTGCTGGCCGTATAAGTCCAGGTACAAACTGCGCGGCCTGTAGTTTTCAGGCGGGATCAGCAAGGTGTTGCGGCAAATCACGAAAGCTGTGCCAGCCATGCCTTGTATGCATTTGTTGGAGGACGAGATGACAAAGTCGCAAGAGGTTTGCCTCAAATTCAGCGGGATTCCGGCAAAAGACGACATCGCATCGACAATGACCTTGACGTCATGGCGTTGGCTTATCGCCGTGATGTCCTCAAGCGGATTCAAAATGCCGGTAGTAGTCTCATGATGAATCAGCGCCAGATGGGTAATAGACGGATTGGTCGAAAGAATACGGTCCACTTCCAGCGTATCGGGCAGTTCATCGTAAGCGGTCTCGTAAACGGCGATTTGTTCCGGGCGCAGATGTATGCAGCACATGTCCAGCATGCGTTTGCCGTATGCACCGTTAATCAATACCAGGATTTTTCCATCATTGGGTACTACCGAACTGACGCAGGCCTCCACTGCCGCAGTTCCGGAGCCTGCGAACAATACCGCAGTGTGCGTATCCTCGCCGTGAACCACTTGCACCAGCCGCCGGCGAATGCTGTCTTGTAGCGCACCAAACTCCGCCTCGCGCGGGCAAATATCGGGAACAATCTGGGCCTGCTTGACCCTGTCGCTGGTGGTGGCGGGTCCGGGTGTCAGCAATACGTTGCGGCGAATCTTCATAACAAGTCTTTTTCGGCAGACTGAATGCGCGGCCAAATTAGGTTATTGGCGCGTTCCAGATGTTCCAGGGTATCGATTTCGGTCCAGGGCAAGTCGACCTTATCGACATACAACGAAACCGTATCGGCGATGGCGGTCAAGCCTTCTTCATAATGCTGCTGGGCAGGACGGTTAAGACCGGCTTTCGTCAGCCATTGCTTAAGGGCATAGGGCGTTTCGGCCGCGAGTTTGCAAATGCCCACCAGTTCGGCGTCGATATGGGAAAGCGTCGATGGATCTTTGGACAGATTGACCAGTTCGCTGCGCTCGTTGGTTTCTATGTAAACCTCGTCGCCCGACTGGGTTTCGCCGGACGCCAGAATGACATTCGCGAAAGGCGAACACAGCAGATGCTCGATCATTCGGCTGTCATACAGCAAGTCGGATTCCAGCGTCAAAAAATTGCAGTCCAAATTTTCAGTGCACCGCAACAAGGTTTCCAGGCTGCCCGAATCCGCATAATCGGCGTTGCGCACGCATTCGATGCGGATATTAGCGTAGCGTTTCGTCAAGTCGGCATAATCCATGGCCCGGTAGCCGGTGCCGATGATGATGCGGCGTATTCCATGGCGCATAAGAATATCCACAGAGCGTTCGACAATCGGCTGCCCGCCGACGCTGATAAACCCTTTCGGGCCATGCCTGGAAAATTCGGGAATTCGGCTGCCAAGCCCGGCCGCCATAATCACTGCGGTATCGATGCTCACTTCAGAAACGCCTCCAGTCTTCGAGCTACCTGCGCGGGCGTTATCGTCGGCCTGCCCAGCGGGGAAATCGAACCTTTCGCGATCGATAGATGCAAAAAGGTGAGCTTGGGGTTGCGCATCCACTCCGCAATAGCCGCCTCGAAGCCGGATAGGCTGCCGGCATGAACTACCGCAGGATAGCCGGCTCCCAACGCGATGGCCGGCCAATCCATATTGCCGGACGCGGTGGACTGTCCGCCGGTGGAGTCGTGAGTCTCATTGTCCAGCAGCACATGCAGCAGATTGTCCGGTCTGTAATAGGCATTGGTCGCCAAGTTGCCCATGCGCATCAGCAACGCGCCGTCGCCGTCCAGGGCGATGACTTTTTTATCGGGCTTCGCTATCGCAATGCCGAGGCCAATCGACGAAACACAGCCCATCGAGCCGACCATGTACAAGTTGTTGGGCGCGTCTTCAATGGTGAACAATTCGCGGCCGCACATGCCGGTGGTCGCCAATACCACGGTATCGTCCTGCTTGTGCTTGGAGACGATTTGCAAAGCTTCATAGCGTTTGGGCAGAGTTCCTGTTTCGGGCTGCTCGCGTGTGAGCGTGCCCGGAGTAAAACGGATCGGCGCTTTGGCTTTTAATTCGAGCGGCGTGAAAGTGCCTTTGGAAACCAGGTAAAACACCGATATGCCTCGCGCCAGATAATCCTGCCCTTCGGCCAATTGTTCGGCTGCCTGCGGTAAATCGGTTGCCAGCCGGTAAACCTTAACGCCGCTGATTTCCAGCAATTGGGCGCTGATGCGGCCCATGAATTCATGCTGAACCTCGTCAGCAACGCCGGGTTCGCCGCGAAAGCCGACAAAGCCGGTAACCGGAACTTCACAAATATTGGTCAGCGAAGTCAGCGGCGCCAGCGCATTGGCAAGCCCCGAATTTTGCAGCAATACCGCCGACTTCATGCCGCCCAGTTGAGCGCCTGCCGCAATTGCGACCGCTTCCCCTTCATTGGTTGCACCGACATAGTTCAGCGAATTGCTGGCCAGGTTGATCAGCGGTTGCAATAGCGAGCAAGGCACGCCGGAAAACAGGCGGTAGCCATGAGCTCTAAGTACGCTTTCGAATTCAAGCGTATCGATCATTGCCAGTGCCCTGCCGCAATAAAGTCGTTCATGTCGTTGATGTTAATCCACCCGCCTTTGGTATAAATGACCCGGATCGGATGATGTTCCTTAAGCCGGTTGATCAGGTCGGGTACGCCCAGTTTTTCGAAATCGTCCTGCCCGGCCATTTCTTCCAATAATTGTCTGGCGATAGGACTTGACTGAGCGCTCAGCATCAATAGACCGGTCCACTCGCCGTTTGCCGAAGCCAACGAGTCGTTCCTTTCAAGACGCTCCAGCTCAATGTTGTGATTTAAAAAATCGTTGGAATAAGGACGACTGCAAAATGCCATGTCTTTGCTTCTTCCGTTGCCGCCCTGCTCCGCATCGACGATCACGGTTGCCATGGCCGGACTTTCCAGCAAGTCCCTAAGTATGTGGCTGCGGAACAGGCAATCGCCGTAGGAAACGATCACGTTGCCGTGCAGTTCCTCGCGGGCCTGATACAGTGAATACAGTTCGCCGGTTTCATCATAACGGTCGTTGTCGTAGCTCCGGTAAGATGGCGAGCTCAGCCATTCTTTTTTGTAACCGCGCACTACCGAAATATCGCCGATATTCAGCGCGCGCAGTTCGTTCACATAGGCATCGATTATGGGCTTGCCATTGACCGGCAACATCGCTTTCGGACGCTCCTCAGTTAGCTCGCCCAATGCTTCGCCGCGGCTGGCGGCTAAAATGATCGCCTTACAGTCGGCGCCGCCGGGCAGGTATTTATCCTCGGCCTGCTGCAATTCCTTGGCGCCCTGGAGCCTGAATATTTCAGCAACGGGGGCGATTTTGTCTTCTTGCGTTTTGATTGAGCTTGAAGCGAAGATATCCTCTGCCGACTTACGCATCGCGGTAACCGCAGAGCGCAAAATCTGGTTGGCCCATATGACCAGCGAGATATCCAATTCTTCAAACCGGCGTGTCGGCGTCGAATAATAAGTCGTCGGAACGACGACAATCGGGTGACGATTTGCCCATTCTTTCATGAACGCTTCAATGTCATCCGGCATATGCTTTTTGCTGTGCACCAAAATCGCATCCGCCCCGGCTTGCCGATAGGCTTCGGCGCGGCGCAGAGCTTCCTTAAGCCCTGCACCGACGATAAAGGCTTCGGTACGGGCGACGATAGCGAAATCATCGTCCTTTTGCGTATCCTTGCCGGCCTTGATCTTGCCGCAAAACTCGTCCAGATCCGCAAGACTCTGTTTTTCGCCTTCAATGAAGGAATTGGTTTTGGGGAACAACTTGTCTTCTATGCAAACACCGGCGACCTGCCGGGATTCCAGCTTTGAAACCAGGCGCCGCAGATTGTTGAAATTGCCGTAACCGGTGTCGCCGTCCAGCAATATCGGTATGCTGGTCGCATCGCTCATGAACTCAACCAACTCCAATACCTGGGTCCAGCTCGCCTCGTTATTGTCTCTGACACCTAAAGACCCGGAAATGGTCAAACCGCTCGCCCAGATGCCTTTAAAACCGGTTTCTTCGACAATGCGCGCGCTGATACCGTTATGTGCCTCGCAGATGAAATTGAGCCCCGGCGTGGTCAGCATTTGTTTCAGTTGCGTGGTTTTCTTTAACGGCGCGAGTTTTTCATTCATTGAGGTAAATGCCTATTCAAAATTAAATGTATTAAACGTATAGATTAAGGGATATGGATTTTGTAGCCGCCGGTTTTGGGGCATTGTTTCAAATTAATTAGTAGATTACCGCGACAAAACCGTTTGTCTTGCTGGGTTATAGTGAGTTTTTGCGATGCGAAAAATAAACGACAATACCTATCTCGGCCAAGCTCATCGGCACGGCGATATAATAAATTAACAACATATTGCCGATAATATCGAGTTCCGGTAATGGGCCTAAGCTAAAAGTAGTGTCGGGGAAGAAAAACTTAGCCATCATCACTCCAGCCAGGGTATAAATTTCAAAGCTCCAACCGACAGTTGGTATATACAGTTTTCCGGTATGAATTTGAATCAAGTATACCCAGCCATTCATGGCCTGACGCAGCAGTAAAGCGCCGACGAGAATCGGTTCATGTATATCCAATCTGTAAACGAACGCCAGGTGCAAGGCAAAAATGCCAAAGGCGTCGCCGACGTGATCCAGAAAAGCGCCGAACTCGCTGCACTGTCCGGTGTTTCTGGCATGTATGCCATCGCACGAATCCAGCACGATCCACAACAGGAGCAAGACAGCACAATATAGATAGGCAGTTGGGGCGGGACTAAACGCAAATACCAATGCAGTTGCGCATGCTGAGATTATTGCGCCCAAGGTCAGCAAGTTCGGGTGGATAAACCTTGGTATGTAAGCGACAAACTTTGATAATAGCGGGTAAAGTAACCGATCAAAAATATCTCGGTTGCTTGATACAGGGCTTTGGGCATTTGTATTAGGTTGAGACATATATAGTTTTTATTTTAGATAATCCACTGAATCAAAAAAATACGGTAAATGCGAATGTTGAATATTGAGGTGTAGTAAAGTCGCCGGCGGGCGCCAATCGAAAATAAGTCATTGGAATTAACCCAATAAAAACTTTTCAAATAAACTTGCCTGGTGCTGTAGCTATTTTTGTGCGGTCACAAAGGCGTACTCAAGCCAGCCGAGCCGGAATGACAGATCGCACAACAAGTTATGGAACACCTTGGCTATCGCATGCCATCCACGTACTTTGATCATACGTCCGAGTTCTTTGAAGTCATTGATAAAAAATGGCGTATAGACATACTTGCCGATGTATTCGATTTGAATGTCCCGAAAGCCGGCATCGCTAAGAAGAAAACGATACTGCTGTTCCGACATGCCAATATTCTCCCTGCGAATTTGCCAGGCATCGGCAACAAAAGCGGCAAGCTTTTCAAACAAAAAGCCGCTGCTTGGACGCACCATGCATTCGCCAATGGCAATGCGCCCGCTGGCATTCAGCACACGATGGGACTCCTTGAAAAATTTACTGCGATCCATATAAGGCGTTCCCTCCACACAAAACACATGGGTGTAAGAACCTGAAGCCAATGGTATGTTCTCGCCGGAACCATAGACCGGGGTGATATGCTGTTCCAGGTTCGCATTGGCCACTCGAATCCTGCCAACTTCAATGTGCTTATTGACGCAATCCAGGCCGGTGATTGTGCTTCCGAAAGTTCGATGTAGATAGATAGACTCCTGCAACATGCTGCAGGCAACGTCCAACACCACTGATTCGGCGCCCAACCCCACGCGATTGCCCAATGCCAGGTAAAGATTCTCGCAGGCCTCTATATTGTCTGAAATCGGGTTGCCGTCCGATTCGCGGCGCCAGTAACCGAATGACAGGTAACCGGGATGGTGCGCTTCCATGGCAAGGTCGAAGTGATCTCCGCCCCAAAACTTCTCGGTACGATATTCCTGTTGGGAGGCATTCCACTGGGACTTGATTTCAGACATGAACCGGCATCTCCTTTGATAAGTCATAACTTTTTAAGACTGTAAATTGTAGGTCATATTCCTGATCAAAACTTGCACCAGCGTCTACGACTTTTTGACTGATTATCAACTTCGATAGATTTTTAATTGATTTTTGCGTTGATATAATCGGATAAGAGCATACCCTTTCCAAGTTCTAATGAAGAGTATATTTGCGTAAAAAAATACCTTGCAAAACCCTTAAACTTAAGCGATTATCAGCAGTTAACTACAAGTATAAGCATATGCTTACTAGGTTGTTTTTTATTTAATTATTATTAGCTACTCGGCGCTTGATGCCAAAGAACATTAACTTAAAAAAATCAATAACATAGATTGTTTTTGGTTCAACCAAGGAATAGCGCGGTGCCTGAAGATCATAAACCTGAGTGGATAAAAGACGTTATTAATATTAGTAGAAAATATCATGTTAAAAAACAGAGTATTTTAAAACATAACTTCATAAATATAGGCTCATTAAGCCTTTTAATGTTCTTATCCGCATTAGTTATTAATTTATCATTTCAAGCCAGTAATATTATTGAAATATTTTTTGAAGGGGTATCTTTAGGAATATTGTTATTTGGACTGGCAGTTTTAGTTGTACATGAGTCATCTCATTCAATGTTTTTGTTATCTAAAAATACTAAAAAACAAGAGAAATTAAACCTTTTTTTTGGCCGCCTACTTTCGTGTATCGTGGAGGCTGATTTTTACGACATTGCCTGGAAGAATAATCACAATATACATCATGCTCATGAAAATGAAACAGATGATCCGCAGAATTATAATATTACAATTAAAGATTTATTTAAAAGAAGAATATTATATTCACTAATACCTGGAAGTATTTTTATTCTACAAAAAAACAGAAAAAGAAACCTCTTCAATATTGATGAAGGCAACCCGTATTATCATTCAAAAATATCAAAAAACGAGCTGATTGCAAAAATACTCTTTCTATGCTTTTGGTTTCTTTTGGGAATAATTAATTGGATATTGACGAAGAACTTTTCTTACTTCTTTGTTGTCCTAATAGCATGGCATTATTTATTTATAATTAACGAAATAAAAGGAACGCTGGAGCATGGCGGCGAACATGCAATCGAGCATTACCGAGAGTTTAGATCTAAAACAACGTTGTTTTTATTGAGGCCAGTTTTTTTTCCTTTTAATATAAGCATTCACTTTGAGCATCATTTAAATATGAGAATTCCATGGTATTTGCTGAATAAATTTCGCAAGGAAATAGCGATAGTAATTCCTGACGAATTCAAGAGTAAAATTTATAATCACGGAATAAAAGACATCTTGGCGCAGATCAATGGGCATAATGGAATGGTTTTTTCCAGGCATCCAAATGTTGTGTCCACTTTGAGCAGAGAATAGATCGATTCAGATAATCCACTGATAAATTGCTCCTGACAAAGCAAGCTATTTGTATTTTGTAGCATAACAATAATAATATTTACATAAATACTGTTTATGACTAATAAAACTCTTCCTATCTCCCAAATAGATCTTTCTGACATAGATATAAAGGAACGCCATACTGTCTGGAAAGAAAGTATTTCGGTCGTATTCGACTCCGTATTAAAGCAGGAGGATCAGCACAAACCATTCAACGCATCGTTAACCACCTGTCACTTATCGTCAATGCTGCTGAGCTTTGCGAGCAGCGGACAACAATATTTTAATCGAGACCGCAAACTTATCGCCAAAGACAATCTAGATCATTTTCTTATACAGATGTATACGCAGGGTTCGACCTCAGGCCAATGGGGAAAAAACAATAATTCAACCGTACGTAGCGGCGATATTTTCCTGCTGGATTTAAACCAACCCATAAAATCGTTGGCCGGCGATTTTAACTGCTTAACGCTGATCGTCCCGCGAAGCATGATCTGTGCAAAACTATCCGAGCCGGAACGGCAGCACGGCAGAGTGCTGCCAAGAGAGTCCATACTGGCAAAGCTGTTGGGCGAGCATCTTAAAACCCTGTACTTTTCGTCCCAAACGCTTAGTGAAGATGAAGCCGGTTCGGTAGCGGAAGGCGTGTTGAGTTTAGTTGGCAGCTACTTTAACCACACTTTGACCGATGAAAACTGCCAAAAGGTGCAGAGCGTTAACCGCGAATCCATCCGCCGTTACATTATCAATAATCTAACCGATTACAACTTAACCGCCGACAGCATAGCTCTACATTTTAAAATATCCCGTGCTTATCTTTACCGCCTGTTCGACACTGGGCAGGGCATACATCAATTCATTCTGGAACAACGTTTGCTCAAGGCATTTAATCAATTGAATAATCCCGCCAATCACCGACTGCGCATTAGTCAAATTGCCTATGACCTTGGCTTTAACAGCGAAAGCCACTTTAGCCGCAGTTTTCATCGTGCTTTTGGCATGACGCCCTCCAATGTAAGACATTCTGTGCGAATTAACCATCGCCAGGAGCAAGACAATGCCCATATTGATCGGCATTTTGAAAAATGGATAGTGAATCTGCGCTGATAGCTTGGGGTTTTGCTTTAGGGGCAACGTTGAAACGCTTTTTCTCAAGTATTTAACTGTAATCAGGCTATACAGACAGTCGAGGGCTTATAGACGCTGGTGCAAATTCCCACTCGGAAAGTTTGGTAGAATTTGTAACAGTGAATTTGCTCTCATTGACCATGCAATGCTGTTTATTCATATAGTTCAATGGTTTTTTGGTTATGGATCAACGCCTGCCAAGCTGTCGGTGTGCAAAAGCTAAACCAGCAATTTCTTCGTCCATGTTTACATCGGGCTTGAACTTATGGGTTGAATTCGTTTTAGGTGTAATGATGACGGGAAAGATGCGCTCTTATGTACGGACAAAATGGCTTTTTAACTTGCAGAGCTTCAATGGGATCTTTTGTCAAAGAATGGTCCTGGCGTTTATTGGCAGTGCCTTTTGCAACCCGGCTTTTGGATTTTTACTTTTTCCAGATGCTAAAAGGCAGGGTCATAGGGATAGAAAACTTAATTAACTCACCGTGTATTCTTGCTTTCAACCACAGCAGCTACCTGGACTGGCTCCTGACTTATCATTTGTTTAGCCGCCATTACGGCATTCAGATTGTTTTTCTTGCCAAATCCAAGTTGAATACCAAGCCGCTATGGCGGGCCTGTGTACGCCATGGACGTGCGATCGTGGTGAATTACGAACAGAAACAATCTATTCGCAAAGCGCTTAACGATATGCGAGGACATCTTTTAGCTCATCATATCGTCGGCATTTTTCCTGAGGGTACGCGTTCCGCCGACGGCCGTTTACAACATTCCCATGAAGGCGCCGCCTGGTTGGCTATCCAGGCGGGCGTTCCTATCATTCCGATAGCCTTGCAGGGATTTTACCAAGCTTGGCCGCGTCATCGGCTCTTTCCGGGCATCGCGCCCTGCACGATCAGGATAGGAACGCCGATTACTCAATCATCCGACATGAATCGTCAACAATTTACCCAGAAGCTTATGGACAAGTTAGGGCAATTACTGGCGGAAACGGAGTAATAGATGAGTTCTGCCGCTTTTTTCGACTTAGATAGAACGCTTTGGGCCTGTTCGGGCGAGAAAGCTTTTGCCGTTCATCAATTTCGCCAAGGGAAATTAGGCATCACCCAAGTGGGCGGTGTTATTTACCAGTATCTTCTTTATGAGCTGGGCTTGATCGACAATATAGACATATTGAAAAGACGCGTGTTACGTGCGCTCTTTGCCGGTGAAGCGGTTGCACCCTACGTTGAAACTTATACCGCGCATTTTCACCAACACTTATCCCAATCACTATTTCCAAAGATGCTTGATTGCGTCAGGAGTCATCAATCCGCCGGTGATAAAGTCGTCATTGTCTCCGCTGCACTGGATTTCATCGTATCCCCTGTCGCCGAACTGCTGCAAACCGACGACTGGTTTGCGAGCCGGCTGGAAGTATCAAATCATTTGTTTTCAGGGGAAGTGCTTGGCTCTATCCCTTACGGTCAGGCCAAGGCGTCGATCGTCAAGGATTACGCGGATAAACACGGCCTGGATTTAGCTCAGTGCCATGCCTATGGAGATCATTGGGAAGACCGGTATATGTTAGCTGCCGTCGGTCATCCTGTTGCTGTCAATCCCGGCCGGAGTTTGGCGCAGTTAGCGCAGCGTCAACAATGGTTAACGCTGGATTTGCCCTCCCCCATCTGATTAGGGCCGCTTATCCTCCTACACTGACCGTTAAATTATTTACTCAATTGATACTATGTCCATTATCCAAGCGCCAAGCCTTGCCGACGTTCTTTTACAACGCGCCCAGCTGCAACCTGACCGCTTGTCGCATGTTTTTATGGATCATATCGATGGCTATCAACACCGCTTGACTTATGGCGACATCGACCTTCGCGCTCGTGCTATTGCCGCGCGCCTGCAAGCAATTAACGCCCGGCGAGTAATGCTAATCTACCCGCACGGGCCATCGTTTTTCCTGGCTTTCATAGCCTGCTGGTATGCAGGAGCAACGCCGATTCCTGTGTTTCCCCCACAGTCCCGGCGCGGCATGGCGCGCATCGATGCAATTTTACGTGACTGCGCGGCAACGCATGTACTTTCCTCAAGCGGTCTTATCGCTAAAGTCATGCCATGGTTTCAGGAAGCAGGCATCGGGGCCGGGCACGAATGGTTGGATACCGACAGTGTGCCCGATAGCGAAGCTGCGGATTGGCACAGCCATCGCATCGATCCGGGGCAGCCGGCGTTTTTCCAATATACCTCCGGGTCTACTGGAGCTCCCAAAGGAGTCGTTGTCAGCCATGCCAACCTAATCGCGAATCAAGCCATGATTACGCAAGGCTTTAGCCACAACGAAGAATCCCGCTCTTTCAGTTGGCTGCCTTTTTATCATGATATGGGACTGATCGGTCCCTTGTTTAACCCGATTTATGTCGGCTATCAAAGTTATCATATTCCGGCGCAAGCATTTATTCGCGATCCGATACAATGGCTGCGAGGCATAGTTAAATTTCGTGCAACAACCAGCGGCGGGCCTAACTTTGCGTATGACCTTTGCGCGCGCAAGGCTACGCCCGAAAATTGTTCCGGCCTGGATTTAAGTTGTTGGCAAGTCGCGTTTAACGGCGCCGAACCGGTCAGAGCCGCAACCTTGGCTCGATTTCAGCAGGCCTTTGAGCCCTATGGATTTTCGCCGTCAGCTTGGCTACCGTGCTATGGCATGGCTGAGGCCACCTTGTTTATCAGCGGCAATCGAAAGCCGTCGCCCGTGTTTAAGCAGCATGAAGGCAAAAACCATGTATCCTGCGGCAGAAGCTGGGACGATTGCACAGTGCTGGCGGTCGATCCGGATACCCGTCAGCCGGTAGCCGATGGCGTCACCGGAGAATTGTGGCTGACCGGCAGCAATATTGCACAAGGTTACTGGAGCCAGCCGGAACAGACTGAACTCTATTTTCAGGCGCAACTGAAACAAGGTGGCGTTCCCTACTTACGCACCGGCGATCTCGGGTTTGTGGACCAGGGTGAGGTTTATGTTACCGGACGGCTCAAAGACCTGATCATTTTGCGCGGCCGTAACCTTTATCCGCAAGATCTCGAACTAGCGGCCCAGGAGGCTCATAGCGCGTTACGGGTCGATGGCGGAGCGGCTTTCGTGCGGGAATCGGAGGACGGCGAAGCGCTGGTGCTGGTACAGGAAGTCGAGCGCTCCCAAATCCGTGGGCTTGCTGCTGCCCGAGTGTTCGCCGCGATACGCGAGGCGCACTGGGAGGCTTTCCAGGTTCAGGCGGACGAGCTGGTCCTGGTAAAGCCCGGCAGCATTCCCACGACCACCAGCGGTAAGGTTCGTCGCCGCGCCTGCCAGGAAATGTTGGCGGCAGGCAGCCTGCCTATCATTGATCGAGAGAGGCGCAAAACGCCAACCGAAACATCGTCATCGGCCAGCATCGTTGGCTCATCACCGCGACAACGTTTTGACGATGATTTCAAGCGCTTGCCGGAAACCGACCGGCACCTGTTTCTGCTGGACTATTTGCGTCGGCAAATAGGCCAATCCTTGAGGCTGAGTGCCGCAGAGATATCAACGGATATGATTCCGGATCGCTTGGGCCTGGATTCGATAACATCGGTTGAACTGGTGAATCGTATCGAACGTGATTTCGGGCTACGCTTAAACGCGGATTTCCTGAGCCGGTCATCCAGCCTTGAACAGCTTGCTGTTAGCCTGATGTCACACCTGCAAGACTCTACGCCGGTAGCCGAAGAAATCGTTCCAAGGCTGGCGGACGAGGTGAAACTGCCGGAAGACTGGTCGCCGACAGACGCAATAGCCGATTGTTGGCCGCCGCGCCGGATTTTGTTTACCGGAGCCACCGGTTATCTGGGCGCTTATTTATTGGCGGAACTGCTGGAGATCACCGACTGTGAAATTTACTGCCTGGTGCGTGCCGAGAATGCTGACGCTGCGTTTGGGCGGCTGCTCAGTAATGCGGAATATTACGGATTGTCTACCGCATTACCTGTCGAGCGTATCCGGCCGTTGGTCGGCGACATGGCGTTGCCCCGCCTGGGATTGGACGAGGAGCTTTATCAACGCTTGGCGTTGCAAATGGATGCCGTACTTAATGCCGGAGCCCATGTCGATTTCACGCTGCCTTATACTGAGCTGCGCTCCAGCAATGTGTTTGGTACTACGGAAATTCTGCGCTTTGCCGCTACCGGGCGACGCAAGCCGCTGCATTTTGTTTCCACGCTGGGTCTTTTAATGAGCAAGTCTCGTAGCGCCAATCATTTGGCCGTCGAATCGTGGCCGCCGGATTGTGCAGGCGAGAGTTTGGTTAATGGTTACGAACAAAGCAAATGGGTAGCCGAACATGTGCTCAAATTGGCGGCCGACTGCGATATGCCTATTGCGGTTTATCGCCCTGGATTGCTTACCGGAGACAGTATCTCAAGGCGTTTTGTCAATACCGACCAGTTCATCGCGCGTTTTCTGAAAAGCAGTATTCAACTGGGCTGCATTCCGGCTCTGGAAAACGGCGTTGAGATGTTGCCTGTGGATTTTGCGGCTCAGGTCATTGTCGCCGGCTTGCAATGTCCTTCCAGTCTCGGCAAGGCTTTCCATATCCGCCATCCTAAACCGCTGGTTCTTACCGAGGTAGTCGAGGTGCTGCGTTCCAGGGGTTATGCGATGGATATCGTGCCTTATGCCGAATGGCAAAAACGTGTCTTAGCCTGCGATAGCGGCAATGCCTTAACTCCTTTCCGGAATATGATTGCCGGAATGGGTCAGCGCCAAGCGGAGTTCCCGCTGGTCGATGACACTAACTGCCGGGAAATTTGCGCCCAGGCTGACATTGGCGTTCACTCTTCCGCGGCGTTACTGGAGAGTTATTTACTCTATTTTGAAAACAGCGGCTTTTTGTGAGTTAGACCTTCCAGGTTTTTAAAACCTGGAAGGTCTGCATATCGGCAGAATTTTTGCGCATAACAATGAGCGCACTACGTGAGAATCAGGAAGCGCGCACGGCACGCCCTACGAGGAAAAGCCAAGCCGTCTTTTTTCGTGCTTTTCGTGGACAATGCGTAACATCAAATACCTAATGCTTGCTATCTAAACCACATAACCCAGGAAAATCAGTCCATGCCGAATAATGAAAGAGAACCCCACCGCTGGGGATTTCGCGATACCCGTTTCACCCTCAACGAGGATGGTTCCGTGACGCTCACCGGCAACCGTTACTCGATATGCGGTTATGCCATGCCCTACTTCATCCCCTTTGTCGAGAGCGTGCTCAACGTTTGCCTGTCCACTGAACAACAGGCCGAACGTCAAGAGGTTCAGCTGCCTGCATCCAACCGCAACGAGGCTTTTTGCGAAGCATTGAATTTAAGATTTCCCCCCGAACATATCAGTTTCGCCGATGCGGTGCGCTTGCCGCATAGCCACGGACAGACCACCGTGGATGAGGTTTACCAGGTGCTTTACGGCAAGCTCCCGAAATTGGTGGACGCCGTTTTTTATTGTACCGATACGGCAGAAGCGCAAGCTTTGGTGGAGTTGGCGGCAGTACACGACGTCTGCTTGTTGCCCTATGGCGGGGGCACCAGTGTCAGCAATGCACTGCGCATTCCGGCCGATGAACAGCGGATGGTGGTTGCTGTCGATACCAGCCGCATGAATCGCATAGTCAGCCTGGAGCGCAACAACATGCGGGTCACGGTGCAGGCAGGTATTTGCGGAGCCGACTTGGAACGTCAGCTCCGCGCGGAAGGCTACACGCTGGGGCATGAACCGGACAGCATCGAGTTCTCGACGGTCGGCGGCTGGATTGCCACCAATGCCAGCGGCATGAAGAAGAACCGCTACGGCAACATTGAAGACGTGGTGGAAGCCATGACCGTTGTCACGCCATTGGGAACGCTCCAAGAGTCGGCGCGGGCGCCGCGGGTTTCGAGCGGCAGCCGCCTGCACTATTTGCTGTTCGGTAGCGAAGGCAATTTCGGTTTGATCACTGAAGCGGTCTTAAAACTGCGTCCGTTGCCTGAAGTCACGCAATACCAATCGATCCTGTTTCGCGACTTTCCCACCGGCATCGCTTTTTTGCAGGAGCTTTCCAAAGGCACGGTGTGGCCGGCTAGCATCCGGCTGGTGGATAACCCGCAGTTTCGCTTTGCCCAATCACTGAAACCGGCGGCAAAAGGCTGGGCCGGTTATAAGCACCGCCTGCAAAGGTGGTTGCTGACGTCGGTAAAAAAGTTCGATCCGGAAACGCTGGCCGCCGCGACCATTGTCATCGAAGGCAGTGCCGATGAAGTCATCGCCCAGCGGCGCGCGTTGGATCGGCTGGTGCGCCGCTACGGCGCTATTTACGGCGGAGCGGAAAACGGCCAGCGCGGTTATCAGCTCACTTACGCGATTGCCTATATCCGGGATCTCCTGATGCGCTACAGCGTGATCGGCGAAACTTATGAAACCTCCGCATCCTGGGATTGCATCCAGGCCATCTGCGACGAGGTCAAGCGGGCGGCGGAGCTGGAACACGCGCGCTACGGCTTTCCGGGCAAGCCTTATATCTCCGCCAGAATCACCCAGATATACCCGACAGGCGCATGTATCTATTTTACTCATGGCGTTTCCATACACGGCGTAGAAAACGCCGATCAGAAATTTCACGCCGTCGAGCAAGCCATGCGCGCGGTTATTTTGGATCATGGCGGCAGCATTTCCCATCACCACGGCATAGGCAAACTGCGCGCCTCGTTTATCCCGCAGCTTTATTCCGAGGCCACCAAAAAAACTTTGCTGGCGCTGAAACGGGAGCTCGACCCGCGCAATGTGTTTGGCGCGAGCAATAACCTATTCGACCGCAGCCAATAAAATTGGCTGGAATTTTTCAAACAACCGAGATTTTGTGACATGACCAAATGCGTACTCATCACTGGCGCTTCCTGTGGCATTGGCTTGGCCGTCGCCGAACACTTCCATCGCCAGGGTTGGAATGTGGCGGCTTCGATGCGTAATCCTGAGAATGATCTCGCATTAGGCGAGCGTCCCGGGCTGATCCGCCCGCAACTGGACGTAACCGATCCCAAGTCCATCCAAGCCGCAGTGGATGAGGTTCTGGAACGTTGGGGGCGAATCGACGTGCTGATTAACAACGCCGGCTACGGATTGATAGGCCCGTTTGAAGCCGCCGATGACACGCAGGTTCGCCGCCAATTCGAGGTGAATGTGTTCGGCTTGATGGCGGTCACCCGCGCCGTGTTGCCTTCGATGCGGGAGGCCGGCGGCGGTAGTTTGATCAATATATCTTCTATGGCCGGATACTCGTGCTTTCCCTACTATAGCCTCTATCATGCCAGCAAATGGGCTGTCGAGGGCTTTGCGGAATCTTTGCGCTACGAACTGGAACCGTTTGGAATCCGGGTCAAACTGGTGGAGCCCGGTGTGGTCAAAACCGATTTCCATACTCGTTCTAAAGACAGCATTGCTTTACCGGCTTATGAGCCTCGCGCCGGGCGCTCACTTGCTCGCATGGAGCAATTTTACCGCTTCGGCAATTCGGCCGAACGGATTGCGGAAACAATCTACAGGGCGGCTACAGATAATAGCGGTAAACTTAGATATCCTTTGGGCTGGGATGCCAGATCGCTGTACCTGCTAAAACACATTGCACCCGATGGCCTGGTCCGCCGGCTCGCCCGTTTCCTTTGTGTCAGCTGAAACCAATCACTCGGTATGTGCGCTGTCCAGTTTGTCCATTCGACATTGTTTTGCCGTTATGAATTGGGGATTAATGTATTTTCTCTCAGCATGCCGCAGCGGCAAGCCGTTTCAGCGCTTGGAAATAGCGTTATTGAATAAGTGGGTTTTGCAGCTGTAAATCAACGCACCACATTTTCCAGTGATCAACACTGACATTACCAGCTTACAGAGCGCGTTCCCGCTTATAAGCGGTTTACTGTTTTAACAGGGTAGCTTTGTCTACAAGATAGGCGTTTTCTACATTCATTTAAATTTTGCGACAGAACCTTTATCTTATCCATTTGCACTAATGTAGTGTTAATTTTTAAAGATATCCTGATGTGTTTTGCGCGGTAACGGTTTAATCTTCGGTTCTTGCATTAACAACTCCTTCTGGCAGCCGCCTTGCGTCAATATGACTCTATCCCCCTGGATTTCGGTGAGTTTCCAGCCATTAAGATTATCGCCTTGTTTGACCTTGAGAATTATCTTTTGGCATTGCGGATGCCGCTCCGATAAATAAGACCGCAAACCCTTTTGCCGTAGCAGATAATCCGGATGACTACCGCCCGTCGAAATACCGGATGTGTGCAGAGTATCGGCGACTGGATCTATACGGTAAATTTTACTGTCCTTGACCAGAACAGCATCGTTCATTTGCAAAACCATTTCTAGCGTAGGCAGCAATTCGCCTTTGGTTAACGGCTGTGCTGTCTGCAATGTGACTTTGCCGGCCACTTTGGGGTTTAGTGCATAGTTTTGTCCAAGCATATCGCTCAAGACGACTTTTACGAATTCCGCGAGATCAGAGTCATCGAAATTCAGATTGTATGAACCCGCTTTCGAGCTAATTTTCCTATGCTGTGCCGGGACCGGCACAAACTGATCTGTCCGGGGACTAAGCTCTGTTTTTGTTTTCATTGAATCAACAACAGACTGCTCGTCTTGCGGCTTGTTAAAAAAAGGCTCCATCTCCGATTCCTGCGCCGCTTTGGAAACCGGCGGCAGAAGCTGAGCCTGTCCAGGGGCTAATAGTTCGCAGCCTGAAAGCGCCAAAACTATCGTAATCAGACAGGAAGCCGCTGTTATTTTTTTTGAATTGTTCATTATCACTATTCTCAAAAGAATCCTTGATGACTATTTGGTTTCGGGCGCGGAAGTCGCCTCGGCATTGGCTGGCGGCAGTGGGTTTTAGGAATCTCTAAATGCGGATTTTCTCGCATTGGTTAATGCCCACAAACTTTCTGTGTCCATCAACATGCAAAAATTACCCGTTCTTAGCGTTTTTATTTTTGAGCCGAAAACTGCTTTAGTACGATTATTAATACCTTGTCTTCCAACTGTCCTGATAAATGTTGTGTCGATACTTGAAAATTGTGCATGATGATTGACAAGTCTAATACCGCCGATTTAGTAGCGGCAGCCTCTGAAAGTGGAAACCTCAACAATTAAAAAACTCTTAGCATAGTTCTTTCCCCACCATCTTACAGGATGAAATCAAAGGCAGGCTTCGATACCGTCTATGGCGTGCAAGGCGGCTATTACGCAATTTAACTAATTGATTTATTTTACTTGTACACCTAGCATCAGCTAAGCGTCAACTGACTTTTCCGGGTGCAATATTGCCCATCCACTGGTGGAGGTGATTTATGATAACTCGTTACTTGTTTATGTTTTGTTTTAGCTTGAGTCTTGGTTTTGCGGCTTACGCGGCCGACCCTGTCCAGCCCAAAACTAATGAGACGACTGAAAAGCCCGCTACAGATAAAGCAACTGCGATCGAAGATGAAACAGGAATGTGCTTTAGAGGAACGAATTGCGATGGTGAGAAAATGGGTTATAAGACCATTCCTGACTGCAAAACAGCCAGCGGTAATAGCTGGCACGGACACACTATGATAGGTGGGCATGACAGATGTATTAGTAGGGATATAGATAATTTGGATTGGAGACAATAAGCCCTGTTCCTTCATTAACCTGAGTTCGAGATAAGCCATTAAGCTGAATGCAAGAGATTGACCTTGCTCAGAGACAAGGTGGGCTTGTTGTCGGGCAGGCAATAGGCCGTAATGCCCGCCATCAGGTTGACCGCAAAATTAAAATAAGGGCGGTGCCGCGTCGGTTAGTTAGCCGGAAGTGTTTTGCCAACAAAAGACTGCGTAACACCGGTTACTAATCAATAGTAGAGCCGGCTTTCAGGCGATATGAAACGGAGTCCACGGCCATTTTTTGGATGTGCTCTATCAGTTCCATGATTTGCTGATCCAGCATGAATCGCAGTTCCCATTCCATTGCCAGATCGTCAGGCAAGCTGTCGATGCGATGGTGTTCGGTGTAGCTTTGTTTCAGTTGTGCGTGGATGTCGGCAACCTCAGCCTGGGGCTCTTGTTGCCGGCCTTGCAGCACTAGCGCCGCATTCTCCAACGCGCTTGCCAGTGCCGCATCAAAAGTTCGGCTATGTTCTTGTAGCTCGTCAGGAAAGCTGCTGAATTGTTGACCGCTTAGCAATCGATAGCGTCCCCGAATCTGTAGCAAGCCGGACAAGTTGCCTGCGGCTTCAATAACCGCACGCAACGCCGTTCTTTCATTGGCTTTGTAGGTCAATCTGGCATCCGGTTCCAGTACCGCGTGAATCACCAAATCCTGTGCAGCAGCCAGATCTTTTTCTGCCGACAAGCGCAACGGCAACGCATGCTTGAGCATCAGGCTCAGGTCAGGCAACCGGGTTGTGAACTTGGCGAGTGTGTGCAATGCCGCTACGCTATGGTGACGAGCAAGCACAATCGAACGCCGAGGCCATAGCGCATAGTCGAGTACTCCCATCACGCCGATGCCCAGCAAGATACCGATAACCCGGTCGCGCGGCAGATACAGATCGGTGACCGGTCCGAAATCATGTAAAACGAACATCGCGAACGAAAACCCGAGTTGCCTGCCCATGTAGGCGATACGCTCGCTACCGGAGGAAATCCAGGCGGCAATACCCCAGACCGGGGCCGTTGCAAGCGCAAAGCCGGCGATGGTGTCGAGCTGGGACTGGAGTACCAGCACATAAAAATAGGCACATAGCCCGCCCAGAATCGCGCCCGACACACGTAATATCGATAGCCGGTAGTCGGCGCCGAGACTGGTTTGGGCCGCGACCAGACAGGTTGGTATGGCGGTATTGATATCCGGCCAGCCCAGGCTTTCCACGATCAGCATGCAGAGTATCGCGCCCAAAGAAAATTTAATTCCGAATTGCAGGCTGTCGGCATGTGTCGCCCAGAATTCATAACCAAACCAGGCTGGAAACCAGCCATCTGCTTCATTACTGTCGGTTTCGGCCTCTGTGGTTTTAACTTCGGGCGCTGCTGGGTTATGCAAGTCATGCATCAAACCGGCGATACGTTGTTGCGCCCGCCAAATGGCGGTTAACAGCGAAGGGTTGGTTTGCAATGAATAACTGTGCAGGACTTCATCGGTCAGCAGCGCCTCAATTTGCCCGGAAACATCGCGGGACTCTTCTATGCCTTGCCGCAGCGTTGCACAGGCGCTTTGCAGAGCCAGGTAGACATCTAATTTTTCCTGAGTCATTGCTTGAGCGCGATACTCTTCCGTCAATACCTGATCCAGCCAGATGGCCATCTGCCGTAAACCGTCGATTTCCAGCAACAGGGCAAGATAAGTATCATGCCGATTAAGCATGGAGGGGTGTACCAGTTCCGCGTTTGACAGCAGCCCCAGTATTTTGCCGAAGCTGCCGGCGCTGGGAAATTTTGAGCTTATCCGCTTATGGATGACCACGCCGCTGTCGGCCAAGCGCGCATTGAAAATATATTCAATTGCTGCCAATTGCTCAGCGATACTCGCCGTCAGCTGTTTGAGCGGGTCTTGCGGTTTGATGGTCAGGTGCACCACCGTCCATGAGCCAATAGCAAGTACACCAATGATCGGGATGTTCCACAAAGCGTTGTAGATAGCTTGATCGGGAGTGTTTGGGCTATATAGCACCGCCACCGAGTACCATAGAGCGATGCCGGTAGGCCATGCGATCAGACGGGCATGAAACAGGGCGACAGCCATTATGATGAAAGACAAGGGTAGTAGCAACCAGGCATCGTTACCGGCTAGCATCAGCGTTAATACCGATACCAAGGTGGTGACGATGATATACCCCAACTGGCGCAGCCCGAACGCCAGCGATTGACCGGCATTCGCATACGCGTCGTAACTCAAGCATATCAGCAGCGCGATCGCCCCTAATGGCGGCACGTGCAGCGTTTGGCTGACCAGGACGATGATGAGTGTAACGATAAACAGGCGGAATGCCGCTACCCGCCGTTCCGGGGAATCTTTCAGTTCAACTTTAAGAAATTGTGCCAGGCTGGTTCCGAACCAAAGTCTGCTTCGTCTTTTGTGCGGAACCGAAGTGTGCTGCGTGTCGCTGTTATTCATTGCGGAATCTGGGCTTTGCTGGCTCCCTTCTCACTGGCTGGAGAAACTCCCGGAATATCGGCAAGACGGTCCAGAACGGTGACAAAGGCGGTCATGCCCATGCGTAGCGGATGCTCGGGGTCGCGTTCGTGTATTTCGATCCGCACCGGGAAACGGGATGCCAGGATGACCCAGTTCAGGGTGCGCTGAACCTCCGGCAGAACCCCTTGCTGCTTGGTATTATCGGGATAATTGGCCCAACCGATACCGGTCACCACCCCCCGGTAGCGCTTTCCCGGATAACCGACCAGGAAGACTTCGGCTTCCTGGCCGGGTTTGATGGATTGTAGATAAGTTTCTTTGAAGTTGGCGATGGCATACCAGTGGCGGTCATCGACCAGGGCGAACATTTGCGTTCCAGCCCTTGCGTATTCGCCTTCGCGTGTGTTCAGGTTGGTGACGTAGGCATCGAAAGGCGCACGCACCGAACAGTATTCCACGTCCAGTTCGGCGGCGGCAACCACTGCTCTGGCCGCTTCGATGCGGGCATTAACGTTGCCGACCTGGGCAATCAACGATACGGCGCGGCGGCTATCGCTTTTGGCTTCCTCTATCGCACTCCGGGCCGAAAGTTCCTTGGCCCGGGCGTCTGCCAGCTCAGCGCGCGATGCGGCGTACTTCGATCGGGCTTGCTTGAGCTGGTCTACCGTTACGTATTGTTGCTTCGCTAAGGGTTCAAGGCGTTCCAGATAGCTATGCAGATACTCATCCTCAGCTTCAATTCTGTTGATTTCAGCCGCGGCGGCAGTGCGTTGGTGTTCCAGTCGTTCGATGGCCAACTCGGCGGAACCACTGGAGGCACGCCTTGAATCCACCTCTTTTTCGGCAATTAACAATTCCGCCCTGGCCTGAGCCAGTTTGGCCTGATAGGGGCGCGGATCGATCACATACAACAGATCGCCCTGCTTGGCATACTGATTGTCTTCGACAGGCAATTCCACGATACGGCCGCTCACTTGGGGAGCTATGCCAACGATATTGGCTCGCACCATCGCGTCGTTAGTGCGGGGATGCTGATAGTTTATGCGCCAGACCAGCGTTCCGGTTACCAGTGCTCCCAGCACGATTAATGTACCGATGATGCGTCCCAGCATGATCCGTTGTTTAAGGTTTACAGAATGATCGTTGTTTTCCATGATGGACGGCACCCGCGTTTACGTCGAGTAAAATAACAACCAGATAACAAAGGTGCATAACGCCCACAGGCTCGGCGCAATCAACAGCGGCGGCCCGAGATACGGCGCCAGCCTGTGTCGCACCAATTGCCACATCAGCACCATGCTTGCCATCAGTCCGGCAAGAATACAGATAATCCAGGCAGGCCAGAACGAACCCTCAATACTCAGCATCGGGTCGCAAGCCGTCAAAAAAACCGCAAAAATAATCGGAAAAGCCGTTTTTCGTAATCTCGTCATGAAGATCGTAATTTGCGCCTGAAGGGAGAAACTGAACTTAAATAATTTTCGTAAGGCCATTGGGATTATTTTATGCGGCGTTTTTTAATATTGATCAGGTCATTAAGAAATAAATCTTTAAGTTGTAAAACTTAAAGGCATTAACTAAAGTGTAGCTGATCAGGATTCTGGTATTTGAATCTCCTATTGTCAACTAACTCTTCAAGTTTCCGAAAATAGGGATGTTCTGCAACTAAATTGACGTTTGAATAAGGTGTTTTAAATTTGCAAAAGTTGCGGCGCAGCAAGCGCGATAACTTGTTAACATTGTTGTCATGTCTACCTCTAGGTGTCAGTCGCTTGGTGATACCAGCCGCCCTGGCCTTGACAGCCTGCATGTCGCCGCCGGGCTTGGCGCAGCTTGATGAACCCTATGCGGCGGCCCCGACCGACCATGCCGTTTATTGGCATGATTACCAGGCCACAACCGGCAAACAGCAGCCCCCCATATCCATCCATTCGCGCGAAGAAAGCCAGATCGATACCAAGCTGACTTACGACCTGCCCGCACTGGTCGATCTTGCCTTGCATGCCAACCCGGAAACCCGAATTAGCTGGGAGGAAGCGAAAGCCGCCGCTGCCCGCCTCGAAAGGAATCGCAGCGCCTGGTATCCGACGCTGACGGCCATGGCGTTCGGGCAATATTTCAAAACCAGCTTCCCCATTCCTGGAGGCGCATTGGTTAGCACAGGTTATTCCTCGTTTGGCAGTTTGGATTTGGCATGGACACTGTTCGATTTCGGACGCAGGGAGGCCTTGGTCGATGCGGGAGCACAGCGCTTGAGTGCCGCTAATTTTGCCTTCAACCGCAAGCATCAGGAAATTGCCTATCGGGTTGCAACCAGTTTTTTTGCCTATCAGGCTGCCCTGGCCAAGGTGACGGCGGCGCAGCAAACATTTGAGTCCGCAAGGGCCGGCTCTGCTTCGGTCCAGGCGAAACTCGACAAAGGTTTTGCGACACGGCCGGATTTGTTGCTGGCGATACAGGAGCAGGCGAAAGCCAGCTATGACCTGCAAGATGCGCGCAGCTCGGTAAGTCAGACACATGCCGATCTGACTTCAAACCTGGGTATTTCGCCTTCTTATTCGCTGCAACTGATAGATTTAAGCCAGTTGCCCTTGCCGGCAGGACTGGTGCAATCGGTCGAAAAAATTGTCGATCAGGCTTTGGAGCAACGTCCCGACCTGATGGCGCGGCTTGCAGAACTGCGTGCACGCGAAGCGGAAGTAAAAAAGGCGAGGGCCGAATTCTGGCCCAAGTTTTCCCTGGGAGGCAGTCTGGGTAATCAACACTGGGGAAATGTGCGTACAAATCCACCCGGTAATGAGAGTTACTCAGCAAGTAACGGGGTCGGTACAGCGATGCTGACTATGGAATGGACCTTGTTCGATGGCTTTGAACGCAGCAATGCCGTGCATGAAGCAGAGGCCAGGAAAGAGGTTTCCAAGGCTCAGCTTGAGGCTTTGCGTCTGGAAATTATGCGCGATATCTGGAAAGCCTATGCCGATACCAAAACCGCGTTGGAAAAACGCGAGTTTGCGTTAGCCCTGTTGAAAGCCGCCGAAGAATCTTATGCCGCTACTCAAGAATCTTATACTCACGGCTTTTCCACGGTGATAGAACTGCTGTCCGCGCAAAAAGATTTAGCGCGCGCCCGTTATACCGAAATCGACAGTCGCTCCACCTTGCTACGATCAGCCGCAACCCTGGTTTACGCTTCCGGAGGGCAAAGCCGGGGAGATTTGAATACGGATAGCGAAGCGTTTGTCCGCAGTCTTCCATAGTGAGAGGTTTTGCCGCAAAATTTGTAAAAACCGAAAGATAATTCATTGTGAGACCATTAACCCGGTGCTCTGCTTCAAGTGGATTAATACAAATGCCTCAATTTGGATAACGACTTGATCTTGCCCCGATTTTCTGGACACTTTGCTAAGAGACCATTTTGGCCTCAACCGCTTCCGGGCTGAGATTAGTCTAATGTTCCAAACTTTCTAGCGGGCATAAAAAAAGCCGCAAGGCTTTAACCTAACAGCTTGTTTTATTTATTCTTTGATGGTGGGTCGTGCGCGATTCGAACGCGCGACCATCGCATTAAAAGTTCGATTCTAATTGATACCAAACAACTGCGTACTAAGTATAACTCCCTATAATCAACAGGTTATCAGACATCAGAGAGCGTGTAAAGTCGTTTAAAGGAGTATGAAGAATTATGAACCACTGTAGTTTTTACTGTAGTTTTTGAGCATACACAGCCCTGCCCTAAAGCCAATTCTCTCTTTAAAATTTGTAATATACGAAAGTCTGGTCTTGATCTGATGGCATCAAAATGAGCTGCAACTGAATCTGTCATTGACTGGCTGAATTTGTTAAGGGTTGTCAGATGTCTGCCCTCCTGCGCAAGGCGGCAAGATGCGACAGAACTGGGCGGGCAGGCGTCGGACAAGCCTCGAGGGAGGAAACCGCGGGCTACGCAGCGATGGACCAGAACAGGGGATGGACTATGGGGATTTGAAAGGTGGCTGTACGGGTTAGCCTGGCTCTCATGTTGATCAGGTGAAGCCCGGCATAGTCCATCGGGGCCATCTCGCAGTCTATGCGCCTGATTTTTCGTAGCGGCGGCGAGCAAAAAACAGGGATTTTACGCCACCAAGCCAAGCCTTCCCGTATCGGCTCTAACCGCCGATAAAACAGTGACCGGTGATTTGGCGTTTGGCAGGCACTTGTTTTCATGCCGTACCTCGTTGCCCGGGTGGCGCTCGAATCGGCTGTTTGCGCGTTAAGGTTTCGACGATGATCATGGCCGCACCGCAGTCGGGGCAGACGAAAGTCGGCTGGGCCGATTGTCCTACCGCTTCACTATCCCCACCGTTGAGTTCCCTGTCGGCGGGCATCACCTGCAGTCGTTCACATACCTGCGCAAGCTGTTCACGGCGGACGCCATTGGCGAGCAAGCCATAATGACGAATGCGATGAAAGCCACTGGGCAACACATGCAATAGGAAGCGGCGGATAAACTCGTCGGTATTGAGCGTCATGGTTTTATGCCGCGTCTTGCCCTTGGCTCGGTAGTCTTTCCAGCGGAACGTGACACCCTGCTCGTCCAGGGAAAGTAGGCGTGAGTTGGCGATGGCCACCCGGTGGGTATAACGCGACAGATAAGCCAATACCGCCGAAGGCCCTGAAAACGGGCGTTTGGCGTAGACCACCCATTCGCACTTTTTAAGCGGCGCGAGCCAGTCGGCAAAGGCCGAGGCGTCAGCAAGATGGGCAGACGCGCCGAAGAACTGCAATTGTCCAGCCGCCTGCGCTTTGCTGAGTTCTTCCAGAAAACGCCGTCGAAACAGCCGTGACAGCACGCGTACCGATAAAAAGAAGCCCGGCTTGCAAGCCACCCATCGCTCGCCGTCTAAGGATAAGCCACCGCCGGGGACGATGCCATGCACATGCGGGTGATGGGTTAACGCCGAACCCCAGGTATGCAGCACCAGGGTGGCCCCGATCCGTGCGCCCAGATGCTTGGGGTCAGCGGCGATGGTGCGTAGCGTCTCAGCAGCGACCGCAAACAACAGGCCATAGATCACCGCCTTGTTGGTGTAAGCGATGGCGCTGATCGGCGCGGGCAAGGTGAATACCACATGGTAATAGTCCACCGGCAACAGATCGGCCTGCCGGGCTTCGAGCCAGCGTTTGGCCGCACTGGCCTGGCACTTCGGGCAGTGCCGGTTGCGGCAAGAGTTATAGGCGATGTCGTCATGCTTACAGGCAGGGCAATGCAACACATGCCCACCCAAGGTCGAGGTGCGACACTGTTCGATGGCGGACATGACTTTCAGTTGTCCCAGACTTAAGTGGGTCTGCTGAGCTTGTCGCCAAGCGGGTCCGTGGGCGCGGAAGATATCCGCCACCTCGAGTGCGGGACGCACCATGATCTGGGTCTACAAGGGGCGCAAAGTCTCCAGTGGACTGACTACCTCACGCAGGAGATCGGTGGCTACCTGGGCATACAGCGCCGTGGTCTCCAGCTTCTTGTGGCCGAGCAGCACCTGGATCACCCGAATATCGACCTTCTGTTCCAGCAAGTGGGTAGCGAAACTGTGTCTCAGCGTATGCATCGACACCCGCTTGTCAATCCGCGCCGCCTCTGCAGCGGCATGGATGGCCCGGTTGAGTTGACGGGGGCTGAGTGGATCGATGGGGTCTAAACCAGGAAATAGCCAGCCACCCGGGCGCATTTTGCCTTGGGCATGGGCAAACTTCCACCAGGCGCGCAACCGTTCCAACAGCACCGGCGACAGCATGGCATAACGATCCTTGCCGCCTTTACCCTGTTCGATGCGCAGCACCATACGCTGACTATCAATGTCACCGACCTTCAGCGACACCACCTCGTTGGCACGCAAGCCGGCGCCGTAAGCCACCGATAACGCTGTCTGGTGCTTGAGGTTGTCAACGGCGGCGATCAGGCGAGCCACCTCCTCACGACTCAATACCACGGGCAGTTTGTGCGGCACCTGCACCGCGTGCATCTTAGTCAACAACTCGGGGCGATCCAGCGTCGTTTCAAAGAGAAACTTGAGCCCGGTGAGGGTCGCATTCAGTGAAATTGGCGAAATACCGTGATCAACCAAGTGCAATTGATAGCTGCGTAAATCTTCGACGCTGGCGGTATCCGGCGATCGCCCCAGGAACCCCGCGAATCGCTTTACAACTCGAATATAACTGGCCTGGGTTTTGGGGGAAAGTTTGCGCATCCGCATGTCGTCAATCATGCGTTGGCGCAACGGGGTAATGGCTTTACTTGTCGAAGTCATGACACAGCTCCTATCTTGAAACAAGGCGGATTGCCTCATTCCATAACATAGGAAACAGTTACGCTCTTTCAACCAGCCACAGGCTTATGATCGCAGCGTCAATACCGCGTGAGCGGTTTAGTCCTTTGGC
>NZ_JALOCF010000034.1 GCF_023227905.1 Methylobacter sp.
TCTCTTCGGTATTCATTGAAAACGAGCTTAGATCGAAATCAACGCTTTCTATTTCTGCGCCCGGCTTATCCGCAACAGCGCTGAGAACGGCAGAGTCATCTGCAGTCTCTTGGTTATCCATTGAAAACGAGCTTAGGTCGAAATCCATGTCTTCGTTATCTCGTTGTTCATCAACAAAAGGATCACCTTCAGCTTCAGATAAAACCGAATCAATATCCACTGCCTCACTCTTTGGCTCTATTGTTTCCTTGACCAAGCTTTCACTGGCTGATGCCTCTAAAGGAGCAGCTTCAATAGTTATACTTCCATTGTTCCCTATAATGCTTTCATCACTATTTTCAACGGGGGTACCGTCAGTGATTGGAAATAAATCTTCTCCGGAAGAAAACATCGGCAAGTCGGGGCACATTTCACGCCCCATCTCGGCCGCTTTCTCCCAAAACTCGGCCTCATTCCGCTTGCCTGCCTCTACCAGCTCATTAGCATAGGCTTCAAAAGCTGCTTTGTTTTCGTTAGCGTAAAAAATTTCCAGCAATTTCAACTTGCATTCATCGCGGTTCGGCTGATCTTTAATCGCCTGCCGTATTAATTCTTCGGCCTGTTGATAGCGGCCATAGGCAAGATACACATCAGCCTCGGATATAGGATCAATTTCCCCTTGATCAGTATCGAATGAATCAAAGTCACTCGGCGTAAATTCACTTAAGAAAGAACTTTCGCCTACCGTACCCACATCATGAGCGGCGTCATCCTCGACGACCGGTACGGAAAGGCTCTCATTTACTTCAGGGGTATTAATCATATCGGTAGAGGCAAACATACTCTCTGTGTTCGTTTCCTCGTCAACCTTATTTTTCCGCCACCAAAGCCACCCCATCAACGCCAAAATTGCTGACCCAGCGCCCCCCAGACTCAGATAATAAGAATCAAGTAAACCGCCCGCCTCAGGTTCCGGTTGAGCGAGTGGTTGTACCGGTTTTACTGTTTGGGCGGGTTGCACTGGTTGTGCCGTTTGTGCTGGCGGAACTACTTGCGCTGGTTGCACAACAGCTTGTTCAGGAGCAGGCGGCACTTGGTTCGCAGGTTTTTCCGCTACAACCTCACCCGGCGCTGACTCAGCTGGCTGAAGAACTGGCGTTACTTGATCTTCAAGCTTGGCCGCCACACTCTCGTTTGGCGCTGCCTGCTCCTGAACAGCAGGATTTTGCTGAGACTTATTCTGCAAGGCCGCAAGCTGTTGATCTTTTAAAGTGATCAATTCCCGCATCATCGCCAGCTGTTTTTCCAACTCCGCTACTTTGCTGAGCGTCGCGCCATCCACCGGCATGGCGCCACTCGCACCCTCTTCAGATTTACCTTTAGCGATCGCCGAGGATGCATCGGCTACTTTCTTTTCAGTATTTGCCTGTTCATTCACCGACGCTACAACGGCATGATCTGCGACCGCCGCTTTAGTCGGGGCAACCAGCGTTAACTGATTGTCGCCAGACTTTTCCTTCGCATCTACATTGCGGACTGGAGCCGATTGAGTTCTCCAAGCTTTTTTATGCCGGTTGAATTCCGCTAGCGCCTGATTGCGCGATAATTTTAGAACCGCCTCTCTTTCGGGAATCTTCAGCATTTTTCCAGACGTTAAGGCATAAACATTTCCTTTATAGAATGCATGAGGATTGGCTTCAAAAATCGCCATCAACATCTGTTCCACGGAAACGTCGCTTTGTCCTCCTCGTGCACGATCAGCCACGCTCCACATCGTATCATGCGGAAGCGTAGGCCCATATTCGCCATCGTTGCTTTGCGCATTTGCATGCGATTGGGGCTGAAGCGCCACGGCTGGCTGCGGCGTATCATGCTCAGCACTGGTTGAGACGGGAGCGGTCGCTTTGTTATAAACTGAAGGCGGGTCCACTAATACAGTAAATTCACGGTATAAATTGCCTTTGGGCCAGCTTACTTCGAGCAGAAAATCCAGGAAAGGTTCTTTTAACGCTTCTTTCGAAGTCACCTTAATGACTGTCGCGCCATTTGGGCGAGTAACGGTTTCAAGCTTAATTTTCGATAGAAAATAACTCCATGTCACTCCCGCCTCATCAAATTTCCCTGGTGGGGCCAAGTTTACCTTGATGTCAGATACACTCTCGCCTGACAATGTCAACGCAATCTCGGCGTCCAGGTTTTGATTAAGGGATGAGTGCAATTTAATATCACCAATACCCAAAGTATGGCCACTAGCCGGTGCCAGGAGCGATACAACCGCTAAAGTTTTAGTTAAATTGCGCACCTTGCTCTTCTTCACAATAGTTACCACAGTTTCTTACCGCGTCCAGTCAAATGTAAGAATAAGCTTAGACTAGATGTAATTTTTTACCAGCACTTCTGCTATCTGCACACTGTTTAATGCGGCGCCTTTTCGAACGTTATCGCCCACCACCCACAGATCAATTCCCTGGGGATGCGATATGTCTTCTCGGATGCGCCCTACAAACACGTCATCATGGCCTGACGACTCGGTCACCGCCGTTGGATAACCGCCGTCTTTACGCTCATCCATAACCGTCAAGCCAGGCGCTTTTTCAAGCAAAGCTCTTACTGTGGCTACATCAATTTTTTTACGGGTTTCAATATGCACGGCCTCGGAATGTCCGTAAAAAACCGGTACCCGTACTGCAGTCGCATTCACCAAAACGCTGTCATCACCGAGAATTTTTTGAGTTTCCCAAACCATCTTCATTTCTTCCTTGGTGTAGCCGTTGTCCATGAACACATCAATCTGCGGCAATACGTTGAAAGCGATCTGTTTGGGGTAGACGTTTGTGGTAATGGCTTGCATATTGAGCAGATTGGCCGTTTGCTTGGCTAGCTCTTCTATGGCTTCTTTGCCGGTTCCCGAAACGGCCTGATAGGTGCACACGTTGATGCGCTCAATCCCTACGGCATCATAGATCGGCTTTAACGCCACCAACATTTGAATGGTTGAGCAATTGGGATTAGCGATAATGCCGCGATTTTTATAATCGGCGATTTTCTCAGGATTGACCTCCGGCACTACTAGCGGAATATCGTCGTCATAGCGAAACTGTGAGGTGTTATCAATCACGATACAACCGGCTGCGGCGGCTTTGGGCGCATATTCCGCCGACACGGATGCACCGGGTGAGAACAACCCGATCTGCGCCTTGGAAAAATCAAAGTTCGCCAAATCCTGTACGACTAAAGACCCGCCCTTAAAAGGGATTCTTTTACCCGCTGAATTACTGCTGGCCAATGCATAGACTTCGCCGACAGGAAAATTGCGCTCTTCCAGAATAGACAGCATGGCTTCACCCACCGCTCCGGTAGCACCAACCACAGCAACATTATAGAGTTTGGTCATCTTATCGGCCCTTCTGTGCAGCTAAAACAGGCGCACGCATCCACAACATGGCAATGCAACCTAAACATATGCCGGTCGGTAAAACTACAACTTTCTTTGTCATTAACTTTAAAACCTTATTAATCTGAATTTGAATACTGATGATCACGGAATATTTTTGAGTGCCGTGTTACGTGAATTGGACTGCGCTATTTACATCCAAATTTGCTGCTCCAACGTTCCGGATTAACGGAAGCACTCTCTGGAGCACAAAAGCCGTTAATCCAGCCTATGCTCCCTCTAAAACGGCAAAAACTTTTCTGGTAATCTCATCGACGCTGCCGACACCGGCTATCGAACTGAACTTGACCTGCCGCTCCGGCGCTGAATAATAGCCGACCAAGGGTTTAGTTTGTTCATGATAAACGCTGAGCCGTTTACGTACGGTTTCTTCCTTGTCGTCGTCACGCTGAATCAAAGGCTCACCGGTCACATCATCAAGCCCGTCAACTTTGGGTGGATTAAATTCAACATGATAAGTGCGCCCGGATTGTAAATGCACTCTTCTGCCGGCCATGCGTTTTACAATTTCCTCATCTGCCACCACGATTTCAATAACCGTATCGATGTTAACGCCCATTTCATTTAGACCTTCTGCCTGAGCGATAGTGCGAGGAAAACCGTCCAGCAAAAAGCCGTTAGCGCAATCGGTCTGTGCAATACGCTCTTTAATCAACCCTAAGATAATGTCATCGGAAACCAGACCACCGGCGTCCATGACTTTTTTTGCTTCGACACCCAACGGTGTTCCTTCTCTTACCGCGGCCCGCAACATGTCACCCGTTGAGATCTGCGGAATGGCGTACTTTTCAGTGATAAATTGAGCTTGAGTTCCTTTGCCGGAACCAGGACTCCCTAACAGGATGATGCGCATAACTAACTCCATTGTGTCGCTAAGACAGATTTAGACTCTAAACATAACAGCTCGCGGAGGTCGAATGAGTTAAACCCGGCCTGCAAACCAAACAAAAACATGGCTGATTATTTTATAACACATCAAATTTTATCTCTTGTAAAAATATGTTGATTTCCCTATTCTTAGTCAGTTTTTTGGAATATATGTTGAAGATTTAGTGGCTTTGCGGTCGAGTGACACGATTGGACTGACCTAACTTTTCTTTAATCCGTTATAAAGAGCAGTTGTCACTTAACTTATCGTTAAAAAGGCAACTTTATCGGCATCAGTTTTTCCACTGACATGATCTGGATTTTTTTCGTCAATAGAAAAATCGCGACCCATCAGCTAAATAATAATGATACAACCTGTGTCATTCCAAAAGCCCTATGCGATGAGGCTTTCCTGTTTTAACCGGCAACAAACCATGACCCATAAAACCTCCGATCAAGACATTAAAGACGCAACATTGACATGGTTAAAATCCATCATCATTGAATACAGCATCTGCCCGTTCGCAAAACGCGAACTCAATCGGGGCAGCATCCGCTTCAGCGTCAATCACGACACGGAAATTGAACAATGCCTGCTGAGCTTGATACTTGAATGTGACCGGCTGGATAAAGAACCCGACATTGAAACCACATTGCTGATTTATGCGGATGCGTTTGCAGAATTCGACGACTATCTGGATTTCCTTGAAATCGCCGAATCATTGTTAATTGAACAGGGCTATGAAGGTACTTACCAGCTGGCAAGTTTTCACCCCGACTACTGCTTTCAAGGCAGCGATCCGGACGACGCCGCCAATTACACCAACCGCTCCCCCTACCCTATGCTGCACCTGTTGCGGGAAGCCAGCCTAGAACAAGCCGTAGCCGGCCACCCTGATCCGGAAAACATCCCGCAACGCAACATCGAATTAACCCGAAAACTGGGTTTGTCCAAAATGCAGGCTTTGTTGGCGGCGTGCTTTCCGGCTGACCAATAACTTAAATCAGTCTTGTTGCTTAAAACCTTCTAATTCTTTAGCCCGTACGGCAGTAGCAGACATGAAACAGTCATTGGCATTAACCCTGGCTATCGATCCTCCCTCAGGATCGTAATAAAAATCACAGTTAGCCTTTCTGTATTTAAGCCATAACCGCTGGGCTTCCTGCAACTGTTTCTTGCGCTCGGGAGTTAAACTGCCCATAACGTCTTTATAGGCCTTGTTTAACCGGACATCTTGCCGCCCCGTTTCAGCCTCTATGCATTCAATCATTGATAAAGTGCTGCCGTTAGACAGGTCCATGCAGGCTGAAAACGTTTGACTTAAACCGTTATTTCCCGGCAATTGCTCCTGCGTTGCTTTATCTCCATCATCAGCAACAGCCGGAGCAACTGTTGCAGCTATCAGCCCGGCAATCGCCGCATATTTAAAAAACGACATCATTGACCTGTCCAGATTTAATCCGAAATCACACTCAGCTTTTTCTATGGCCAAACTGGTTTCAGTTTTTTTCGGTTACAGGAATCTCTTCATCAACTTCCGTTTTATTTTCAACAACGGTTTCGGATTCAGTAACAGCAGAAGCCTCTTCAACCGCAACTTCGGCTTCATCCTCGGCATGATCATCGCCAACATCCGCCTCTTCATTGATAGGCGCAACTGCCGCGGCGGCAAACGGATTCCTCTCTGCATCATCTGCACCGTCTTCGGTTTTTTCATCTGAAACCGCATCATCCGCAATGGCTTCGATTTTTTCATCCGAAGCTGCATCTGCACCTGTTGGATCATTAATTTCAGCAACCGCTTCCGGCTTTTTATTTAAAGACTCCATAAAATCGACAAACCAGTCCTGACGCTTAACGCCATCCAGATCCGGGTCGGCAAGAATATCGGAGACGGCTGGCAAATACCCTTTGTTTTTAGAGACTTCCAGGGCATTGTGACATGCCTCTTTCTCGCCTCTTAATCCGTAGATGCAAGCCAGGTTATACGAAGCCGATCCGGCCTGAATGGCATTGGCTTTTTCAAAATAGTTTTTAGCCATGCCATACAAGCTGTCATGCGCCCCAGCCGCTTTAACCCGGGCCAACTCCATATAAGCCACGCCGCCATCCAATGCCGCGCCAAGATAGGCTGGCTCAACAGTCAGGCAAAAGGAGAATTTAGCAATAGCATCCTGATACAGGTTTGCCGCCTGCTCGCGAGATTTGGTCCGCGCCTGATGCAACAATGCAAGCCCCCAATTATATAAAGCTTCGGCAATCAAAGGCTCGTTAGCGACGACCTCGGCATAATCCTGGTAAACTTTTGTAAACAGCTGATCCGCCGCATAGCCTGAGTTACTACGCGCTTCCGCAGTTTGCTTGATTGCAGCCTTCAACTTGGATTTCTTTGATATGGAGTCAAAAAACGACATGATTTATCTCTCTTGATTTAGTAATTTATAATCGTGCGCTATAGAATAACAGCAGAGCTGATAACGACACCATTCAAATGTGCAAATAACACATTGCCGACCCACAACAAAGAGAAAATCATGAACGAATCAAACGCTTGCGACATTGCCAGAGAAAAAGTCAACCTGGAAACATCGCGAATAGCCTGGAAGGAACTGCAACGCTTTTTTGCCAACGGCGCCGCAGTATTTGTTGCCTCAGACTTGGATTTGGTCGATGTGGCCTACCAGTTTTCCATCGACAATAAAGAGCAGGTAGCGTTATGGATGCAAAGCAATCAGGTTGCGCTGGTATCCGATCAGCAGGCAATTGACTGGCTTGAGTCTGACGCCGATGTGTGGGCTGTTGTCGTCAAGCCCTGGATATTGGTTCAGGAATAAATCGCACCGTTTAAGGCGCGCCTCGCCTTAAACCTTACCTCTCGAACCCGCCCGGCCCTTGCCTCTGGCATCGCCCCGCTTATTACCGCCGGTCGGTTTAGCACTGCCGCGTGCCGCCGGCTTTTTAGTATGCCGGTAATCTTTTTTTCCGGTATTTTTATTGGGTGCGTTCTTTTTAGGCGCATCCATCACTTTCAATGAAACCGGCTCATAACCGGTATCGGCCACGCGCGGAATTTGCCGCTTGAGCAGCTTTTCAATTTCCACCAGCATCCAGGCTTCTTCGGGGCACACCAGAGACAAAGCCTCGCCGCTCAAACCGGCGCGTCCGGTACGGCCGATCCGATGCACATAATCTTCCGGCACCTGCGGCAAATCGAAATTCACCACATGCGGCAAGTCGTCAATATCCAGGCCGCGCGCGGCAATGTCGGTCGCGACCAACACCGAAACCTTACCGGTTTTAAACTGCTCCAACGCCTTGTTGCGCGCGCCTTGGGTTTTATCGCCATGCAGCGCTGCGGTGCGGATGCCGTCCTCGATCAACTGCTTTTCCAGACGATCGGCGCCGTGTTTGGTGCGCACGAATACCAGCACCTGCTTCCAATTATTGCTGCCGATTAAATAGGACAGCAATTCGCGCTTGTACTCCCGGCCGATGCCGTAAACCCGCTCAGAGACATTTTCAGCCGTGGCGTTCTGCTTGGCGACTTCGACCTCAACGGGATTATTCAACAACTGCGAGGCCAGCGATTTGATCGCATTAGGCACGGTCGCGGAAAACAACAGGCTCTGCCGCTTCTTAGGGATCAACGCCATAATCTGCTTAATATCGGGCAGAAAACCCATATCGAGCATGCGGTCCGCTTCATCCAGCACCAGCATTTCCACGTTGGCCAGATTGATATTGCGCTGCTGCACATGATCGATCAACCGCCCCGGAGTCGCCACGACGATGTCGCAACCCCGGCGTAACTGGCGAGTCTGGATGCCAATGCTCGCGCCACCAACCACCGCTTCCGCATGCAACGGCAAATGCGCGCCGTACGTTTTTACGCTTTCGTAGACCTGAGCGGCCAACTCACGGGTCGGCACTAAAATCAGCGCGCGAACGCGGCGCGGCTTTTGATGCGGGTCATGATTCTCGGCCAGCCGTTGCAATAACGGCAAGGTAAAACTGGCGGTTTTTCCGGTGCCGGTTTGCGCACCCGCCAGCACATCCTTGCCTTCAAGAATCAAGGGAATGGCTTTTTGTTGTACCGGTGTCGGCGTGACATAGCCTTGATCGGCTACGGCTTTAAGGAGTTCGTCGGCTAAACCGAGCTGGGCGAAAGACATTTTTTAAAATCTCAGGTAAATGGTGAAAAAGGCAAAAGACGAAGGGCGAAAGGCGAAGGACTCCAGCCGAACGGGGTTGCACTCCTCATCCGGCTTGTACAAGACCCAAGGCTCAATATCTCACGCGGCTTTTTTCGCCTTTCGTCTTGAGCCTTTCGCCTGCTTTTCAGCCCCCCGTCATATTCATATAGCGCAATATAACCGGCTGCTCATGGATGTTAAATTCGTGCTTTTCCGGCTTGATCAGCATCGCATCGACAATGACCTGTTTCAGCACCGCCATATCGCCTGGATTAGCCCGGATGACTTGCTTTAAATCGACCGAATGCTCATTGCCCAGACATAACAGCAAGCGCCCTTCGACCGTTAAGCGCACCCGGTTGCAAGTGCTGCAAAAATTCTCGCTGTGCGGGGAAATAAAGCCGACGCGGGTTGAACTGCCCGCCACAGTAAAATAATTCGACGGCCCGCCGGTTTTTTCAGGCGTGGCAATCAAGGTAAAATTCTTCGCCAAATCGTCCTTGATCAGATCACTGGAATAATAAGCGTCCGCCCGGTCATGCTGGCTGACGACGCCCAGCGGCATTTCCTCGATAAAGCTGATATCGAGGCCGTTATCGACCGCAAACCGAACCAGGTCGTTCACTTCCTGATGGTTTCTATCCCTAAGAATGACCGCATTGATTTTTATCCGCTCAAACCCTGACGCCTTGGCGGCCTGAATGCCCCTAAGCACCTGCGCCAAATCGCCGGTCCGGGTTATCGCCTTAAACTTGTCGGCATCCAGCGTATCCAGGCTGATATTGACGCGTTTGACGCCCGCCTCTTTTAATGATGCCGCCATACCCTCAAGCTGGGAGCCGTTGGTCGTAATCACCAGCTCATTCAGGCTTTCAATGCGCCCGATGTTTTGCAGCAGTTCTAACGCGCCTTTCCTGACCAAAGGCTCGCCGCCGGTTATTCGGATCTTCTTCACGCCCAACTCAGCGAACGCTTGCGCCAGCGTATAAATCTCTTCCAGCGTCAAAACCTGCGCGCGCGGCAGGAACGTCATGTCCTCAGCCATGCAATACAGGCAACGGAAATCGCAACGGTCGGTAATAGAGATTCTCAGGTAATCAACGGTTCTGCCGAAGCGGTCGATTAATTGAGCAGAGGGGGACGGATGAGTCATTGGCGTGGCGGTAAAAAATCCAGAACGCCAATATTAACATAGTATTGGGCTTTTAAGAGAGCGGCTATGTTCCTGATCGCCGTATTTGGAAACGGTTGACCCATTATGATGGATTATTTATAAATGTCTTTCCGGTGTCCAATTTCCAACAGCAAGATGATTAACTCGCTGTCTTTTACCTGACAAACCAACCGATAATCTCCAATTCGATAACGCCATAATCCGGTATATCGCTTTCCTTGCAGCGCCTTGCCGTGCGAACGGGGATTGTCAGTTTCAATAAGTCGATCTATAAACCGTCCAATTCGCTGCTTTGTACCGGTATCGAGTGATTTTAACGATTTAGCCGCACTGCCCTTTAACTTGACCTGCCATTTACTCATAAAGGCTTTTTTTAGCCTCGCTCCAGTCAATCAGCTCATCGTCATTGTTACCAAGTTCATCCAGCGCTTCTTCTGCAAGCAGCGCATCATTGTAATCGGCTAAATATTCGCGCAAGGCATCATTAACGGCTTGGTCTATAGAGATATGCGCTTGTTTAGCCAGCTGGCTAAATTGTCTGTCGAGCTGTTCGTCAAGAATTACTGCTGTCATTATTTAATCCCCTTGATGTCGTTCTTACGACTGGTTTCACTGTTCCTACGCAAGGAAGCACTCGGTTAATAAAATGATGCGCAACCGAATGAGCCATTAAGGCTACGATAAAAATTCCAGACACCAATATTAACATAGCATTAGCCTTTTAAGAGAAGTCATGCAGGGTGCACTGCGCGCTACAGTGCTGTTGATTTTTGAGCGGATAGGGGGGCGCGCTCAAGCCACGGAGGCTAAATTACGTCCTGGCTGTCGCCGTAACTAAAACGTTACAAAATAAGCTACAATTCCTACCTGCGTAAATGTCGTATTTACCTGTTCATCATGTCCTGTTGGCTGTAGTGATGTTCAATTAAAACAATTAAGTAGGTGAGATTATGATGAATATACGACAACACGATTTTTTATACGACAATTGATGTTGTATATATTACGTTGGGCATTGCGAGGTCATGCATATGAATATTAAATTTTCTTTGGTAATCGCCACACTTGCTCTCCTCGGCTTTTGCGGCACATCTTCCGCCAGTGTCGAAAGTGAACTCAAGCACATGACCGGTTATACCATCATTTACGCAGGGGTCGTACAAGAAAAGATAGAGCGAAACTACTCGGAGAAGTTACTCAAACTGGACAACGGCTGGGTATTCAAGCTTGACTATCTAATGCTTATGCCGCTGAACTTTACCGACGTTATTGTCTTCGGAAAGCGCTACCCAGAAGCCCTCACAAAACAGTATCCAAATCTACCAGAGCAGATGCTCTATCAATTCAAACTGCTTCATTGATCAAGACGTTTGCGATGCGTCATTGGTAAAGTAGCCATGTAGATGCCGTCTCGCCGCCCCTTGTGTAAGTGAAAAATTTGGGTCAAATGGCTTACCCGACTGGATAGCAAAGGCGAGATGCACCAACTTACGCATTGAGGCGCAAACGATGGCCATGCGTTTTTTCCGTTGGCCTCCAAGCGCAATCGGAACGCTCGGATGATCGGATTGTGTTGGCCTGCGACTATGGCAGACATATACAGCCTGGTAAGGGGGCGCATTGCGCCCCTTTCCAATATGCGGATATTCTGAATTTGTAAATGGTGCGCGGTGCGCACCCTACTACCCAACGAGAGGATACGAATGCATTTTATAGATGAAGCAACGATAGCCAGCGTTTTACGCATGCAGGACCTGATTCCGGCGATGCGCCAGACCATGATTGATTTCTCGCGTGGCCGGATTGATCAACCGCCCCGCCGCATGTCGGCCGTTCAGCCGCACGGCGGTTTTTTCGGAAGCATGCCGGCGGCAAGCGCGCAGGCTGTGGGCGCCAAGCTGGTCACATTCTACCCGGACAACGACAAAAAGAATCTCCCTACGGTGATGGCGACGATCGTGCTGTTCAAGCCCGAAACCGGCGAGCCGCTGGCAACGCTGGATGGCCGCTTAATTACCGAAATGCGAACCGCAGCCGTCACTGCGGCCTATATCGATGCCGTTGCCGCGCCGGATGTGAAGACTCTTGCGGTCTTGGGTGCCGGCGCGCAAGGCAGGCGACATATTGAGGCCTTATCCTGCGTCCGCAAGTTCGAGGAAATCCGCATCTGGAACCGCACGCCGCAACGGGCCGAACAGCTTGCCGCGGACGTAGGCGGCAAGGCGATGTCATGCGAGGAAGCGGTGCGCGGCGCGGATGTGGTTGTGGTGGCGACCTCCTCCACCGAGCCGGTGCTTAAAGGCCAATGGCTGCGCCAGGGCGCGAAAGTAGCAACCGTCGGTTGGGCGGGCGCGGACAGCGCAGAGGTTGATGCGGAGACGATGTCGCATGTCGTTATTGTCGACTCTCGCGAAGGAACACTGGCGGAATCCGGCAATGTACGACAATTCAACGCCCAGATTTATGCCGAACTCGGCGAAGTCCTCGACGGCACACGGCCAGTGAATCCGAACGCTACCGTGATCTTCGACTCGATCGGCATGGCCTGCGAGGACGTAGCCGCAGCGATGCTGGTCTATAACAAATTAGGCGGAGTTTAAATCCACTTAACATTACATGGAGCCAATGCACTACCAAAGCGCATCAATTGCGAGCAATACGTCTCCTTCGTCAGCTCACCCTATGCGCTCGACGCGGCATACGGGATGAACATTATCAGTTCGTTATTGTCATGCTTTCAGGATTCTCGGCGAGCGAGTCGGAAACATAAGAAATATTTTGCTCCGCCTGTTTTTCTAATTTAGCGGCAAAAGCTTGAGTAGGTCGCTTCAGATTTCGGCCTAAAGTTGCTTTTTGCATGGCGTTAATGACGGTAGGGTTGGGTGAAAAATATTTTGACGTGTTCCACTGACTCCATTTGTGTTTGATAGTGTTTAAATCATCCGTAGCAATATCGGCAACATTGCTGTTTTGCCTTGCTGTGTTGTACATACCCCAATTATTGCGGCCCAACACTTTATAAGACCACGTTGTCCAGTGGCTGCCGGTTTCTGTAAATTGCTGAAGTCCGTAATTCCAGGATTCGGCATTTTCGAATAGCGTAAATTCCCCTATAAAATGCGGTACGTTATATTTTGAACCCCATTTTTGGGCGTCCTGTACCCACCCGTCCACAGAATTTTTCATCACCGCGAAGTCTTCATTGTTTTGCCATTGGTAATAGTGCAAAGAATAGACGACGTTCTCCCAATGCTTCTCTTGGGGATTCGGAAGCGTGTCCCACCACCAGATAGCCTCCATAATGATGATATGGTCGGGATCAATCGTCCGGATAGCGTGATACAGACGGTCGTAAAGATTAACCACCTCAGTCCCCATCCCTCCGGGAAAGGTCTCGGAGGGTTCATTCAGCAGGTCATAACCGGCCACGGCGGCATTATCTTTAAAACGCGTGGCAAGGGTTTCCCAAAGCTCTACCAGTTGATTCTGATAAAGCGGGGTGGAATAAAGCAGAGTGCCGTTTTGCCGGCCTGAATGGTGAGCTCCGTTTTGCGAACCTGGCGCGCCATGCAGATCAAGGATGGTGTAAATCCCATATTCCAGCGCTTTGTTTACGGTCCATTCAATCCGGGATAAATCAATGGCGCCGGTATCGTCCAGCCTCCAGTTACCCTCATCATCCATATGGTTAAGCGCATATATCGGCAAACGGATACAGTTGAGACCGGCTTCGGCGATGTTCTTGAAATCGATTTCCGTGATCCAGGAATCCCAGTAAGCGTTGTATAGATCCCAGACCGCATCTTTGCCAAAACGATCGGTAAGAATATTTCGCGCATCCCACTCGTTTGATGCCCCGGCTAATGGCGACATCCAGGGTTCGTGAACCCTCCAGCCGCCCAGGTTGGTACCGTAAAGATGAACATCTTCACCTACGCCATAATTGTCCCTGATATCCATTCCATCCACTTTAAGAAAATCTGAAGCGGAACAATATAAAGGCGAAGATATCGTCAGTATCCAGAATGCGATGGGTATTTTAGGTAAAATTGAGAGAAAAGCAGATTTCAGTTTCATAAATATCAATAGAGTGTAGTAGATTCGGAATTTGAGTTTTAGTCTCAAGCAAGCTTTCGTTTTTCCTCGAACCATCGGCAAAGAGACAGTGAAAGCATCCAAGTCCAAATTGGTTTTAAGCCGTTCTCAGTAGAGTTTATTTAAAAACACGGGATTTGTCTTATACGACAACAAAATTTTTTCTCGTTCCCACGCGGGCGGATTACATCCCTGTACTCTGGATTTTCCCGTTCCCACGGAACGCGCTCATTGTTATACCCATCTCGACTTCGCTGGCAGGGCGTGCCGTGCGTTGTCTCACAGACACTTGTATAACGATGGGCGCGCTGCGCCGCAAATCGCAGCCAATCCATAAAAACAAGAAGCAACATATCCCCGCTTCACTGGATTTTGATGGATATACTCCAGCTTTTGCCGAAGCAAGTAGCCCGGATGAAGCGCAGCGGAATCCGGGCTACGGCCCTTAATCCAAAAACGCCCTGATCGCCGCTATCCCCTGCCCTCCGCATTGCCGCGCGGTAATCAGGCTGGATGTTGTCATGCCGCCCAGCGCATAGACAGGCAGGTTGACCTCGGCGACCAGTTCGGCAAATTGCTCCCAGCCCAGCGTTGCCGCGTCCGGATGGGTTTGGGTCGCCAGCACTGGAGCCAGCACGACAAAATCCACGCCGATGTTTTGCGCATGTCGCAGTTGCTCAAGGTTATGGCATGACGCGGCGAGCCATTTGATGTTTTCGGGGCGCGTGGTCAAAGCCATCAAGTCACGGCTGGTCAGGTGGATGCCATCTACTTCGACTGAATAGCCAACGGCGGAATTTATTAGCAGCACGGCTTGTTGCTGTTTGCATAGCGGGCAAGCCTGCTCGATAAATTTTGCGACGGCAGAGGGCGACAGGTTTTTTAGTCTGGCCTGAATCAGCTTGATGTCCCGATTTAATATTTTTTGCAGGTTAGGCAATAACAAGTCTTCGTCCGCATCATCCAGAATCGCATAGTATGGCGGCAACTTAGCTGCGGTGATGATCGGCTGGTTGGCGGCGGGGAACTTATGTTGATCGAGTTCAGTAGGCGCCACCCATTTAAACGGCTGGCCTTCCAGGCTTTTGGCCTCGCCAGAAAATTGTTCGACCAAAAACACGTTCAGCTGCACGAACCGGTCGGGATAGCGGTGGCGGATGGTGATCAGCGGGCTTGCCGCGGTGACGTCGATATTCAGCTCTTCTTTCAGTTCACGGGCCAGCGCCGATTCCGCCGTCTCCGACGCTTCAACCTTGCCGCCGGGGAATTCCCATAAGCCGCCTTGATGCAGTTCGGCATGGCGCAGGGAAATCAGGATTTCTCCTTCCGGGTTTTTGACTACGCCTACGGCAACTTGGAGTGGGTTCATTTTTTAATGGACGCTGGAACGTCTAAGCTCCGATTGCCGGAAACGCCCACCCTGGCTGACGCCGGGTGGTCTTATTCCGGCCTACATCCAAGTCAACGCCCATGCCCAAATGACGGTCTTGAACAGACTTGTGCATAACGACGAGCATGGGAGCATGGGAACGATAAAATTTAAAGATTTCAAAGCAAGCTTTGAAATCCGGTATCTGTGCATTTTTGGAGTACAAAGCTTGCTTTGTGCCTTTCGCCTTTAGTCTTGCGCCTTTTTTAAGTCCTGTATTCAGCGTTGATTTTCACATAATCATACGAAAAGTCGCAGGTTAACACTTCCTGCACAGCACTGCCGCGGCCCAGTTTGACGGTCACGGTGATCTCTTCCCAGTCCATCACCCGCTGCCCGGCTTCCTCGGTGTAATCGTCGGCCCGGCCGCCGTTTCTGACGATGCAGACATCATCCAGATACAATTCAACATCTTCCAGCACCATGTTTTCGACGCCGGCGCGGCCGACCGCGGCCAGTATTCGGCCCCAGTTTGGGTCACTGGCGAAAAAGGCGGTTTTCACCAGCGGCGAATGGGCAATGGTTTTGCCGACGCGCACCGCTTCTTCATCGGTCAAAGCCTGCTCGACGACGATGCGCATCAACTTGGTCGCGCCCTCGCCGTCGCGGACGATGGCTTCCGCCAGTTGTTTGCAAACGGTCATCACAGCATCGGCAAAAATCGGGTAATGCTCGCTGTCGCGGGTGATTTCCGGCGCCTGTGAACAACCGCTCGCCATCAACACGCAGGCGTCATTGGTCGAGGTGTCGCCATCGACGGTGATGCGATTGAATGATTGCTCGACAGCCACAGCCAAGCATTCCTGCAACAGCGTCTGGTCGATTTTGGCGTCGGTGGCCATGAAACCCAGCATCGTCGCCATGTTTGGCTGGATCATGCCCGCGCCTTTAGAAATGCCGTTGATGGTGATGGCTTGGCCGTCGATTTCGATGACCTTGGATACGCCTTTGGGGAAAGTATCGGTGGTCATGATCGCCCGGGCCGCTTTGTCCCAGTTGTTGGCATCCAGGTTGAATACCGCTTCCCGCAACGATGCCTTGATTTTGTTAACCGGTAGCGGCTGGCCGATGACGCCGGTCGAAAAAGGCAGCACTTGTTGAGCTTCGCCACCGACCACTTCGGCCAAGTCCGCGCAGGTCCCCAAAGCGTCCTTCATGCCCTGTTCTCCGGTGCCGGCGTTAGCATTGCCGGAATTGATCAACAGCCAGCGCGGCGTATGGGCCAGGTTTGCTTTGGCCACATGCACGGGCGCGGCGCAAAAAGCGTTCTGGGTAAAAACCGCCGCACAAGTTGCATGCTCGGCCATTTGTATCACCAAGATATCGTCCCTGACGGTTTGCTTGATACCTGCGTTCGCGGTGCCGAGCGTGATACCCGGTATCGGATGCATAGTTGGAAAACTGCACTGCCCTACTGCCATTTGTAAGCCTCGTTTGATTAGATTTACCACGAAGGCTCGAAGTTTTATTTCTTCGTGTCCTCGGCAACTGCTCCTGCGTCGCCTAAAGCGCCTATTTTCGGTGCTCTACCTCCTGCATCCATGCAGTCGTTCGTGCCTTCGTGGTGAGTTTTTAATTTGTAAAATACATGTCAGACTTTAAAAAACACAAACACATTGTCGATTTTTTTGATCTCGACGCGCATCCGCTTGCATTGTTTTTTTATCGCTTCTAACTGCTCGGACTGCTGACTGAGCGCAAAAGGCAAAATCACTTCCACTTCAATCTGGCCGTCCAAATAATGGATTCTGAAATCGTCTATGACCCACTTAAAATCCGCCAGATAGCGATTCAGCAGTTTTTGCACTTCACCGCGAGACAACGGCCTGGATTGCTCTTGCAGGCTTTCGTCGTCTTCAGGATCGACGTGCACCAGCACATCCATCACGTCGTCAAAGCGCTTGATCAAATCGTCCCTGACGATATCGCCGATCATATGCCCTTCCGACACGGTAATGCGGGGATCGACGACAATATGCGCATCAATCAGCGCATCTTCGCCCATTTGCCGGGTGCGCAATAAATGAATGCCTTCGACACCGTCAATCTCGTAGATCGCGGTTCTGATCTCTTCGACCAGCGCCGACGGCAATGAAGTATCGACCAGTTCCTTGATGCTCTCAAACACCAGGTTCAGACCGATTTTAGCCACCATCAACGCAACCACGACGGCGGCAACGCCATCGGCCAACGGGTAACCCAGCATCACCGCGCCTATGCCGATCAAAACCACCAACGATGAAATCGCATCGCTACGTTGGTGCCAGGCATTGGCCAGCAGTAATTTGGAACGGGTGATTTTGGCGATGCGTTTGGTGTATTGGTACAGCCATTCGTTAATCAGGATGGACAGCGTGGCAACGGCCAATGACAACACATTCGGCACCGGCAGACGATCGGTATCCGCCATGCGCTCCATGACCGACCAGACGATAGCGCCGCCGATACCGATTAAGCTAACCCCCAGAATAACCGTCGCGATGGTTTCAAAGCGGCGATGGCCGTAAGGATGGTCATGATCGGCCTCGCGGCTGCCCAGTTTTACCGCAATAATAACCAGCAGATCGCTGAGCAGGTCCGATAGCGAATGAATGCCGTCGGCGATTAAAGCCGCAGATTGTCCGAGGATGCCGAAACCGATTTTGATCAGTGTTTGCAGAACATTAATCGCCGCGCCCGCGTAGCTGGCCCTGGCTTTTAATTTATCCGCTTTTACGGCATCCAAGACTTCAGCCATTATTCGGCCGCTGCTTATATAAATCCTCGTCCCCACACGCTACGTGGGAACGCATCAAGGACGCGCTGCGTCCTGTAACACACAGACACAGCAGAACCCAATTGCTCTCCACAGCTTCACGGGACGCAGCGCGCCGATACTGCATTCCCACGCAGCGAGTGGGAATGCGAAACATGTCGAGTGGGAACGAGGTAACACATAAAACTTCAGCCATTACCGCCCACTTCCAGGATAATAATATATTCATTATCGCCCGAAATGGTTTCCAATACCTTATGCCCGTTGATTCTGCACCATGCCGGAATATCCTGCATAACGCCCGGATCGGTACAGACAACTTCCAGTTGATCGCCCGCTTTAAGCTGCTTAACTTTATCCTGCGTGCGAATGACCGGCAGCGGGCACAGCAGGCGGCGGGCATTTAGTGTTTCTCTGTTCATATATACCATTCCTGCGGGATTTCGTCGGCGCCAAACGGTTTGACCTGAATAGTCCGCTCAGAGCCGTCTTTATCGGCAATGTTCACATCGACTTGTTCGGCAGTGCGACCTTGTCCGTAGCGGGCGGTAATCCGTGCCGCGATGAATAAATCCTCCGCAGAAGGCGAACCATCCACCAGCACCAAAGGACCGGCATGGCTGGCGCAATTCATCGTGATAAATTCTTTTTTGTAGCCCTGCATAAAGCGCCCTTCGCCTTCTTCCCGAGCGACGATGACTTTAAAATGCTGCCCCGGCCTGATATGTCTTCCGACTTTCAGCAACATGACATCATCCAGGTCGTATTGCTTGTTACCGTCGCGCGCTTTCCATAAATCGACCAACTTGGCTGAATAGCTGGCGTCGGTCAGGAAACAGCAGCCGCCCGCAGGCTGGGCATATTCGTTAAAGCCGAGTTGTTCGGCCATCGCCATCTGCGGCTTTCGTGAACGCCCGCTAAAATCGTGCAGCTTTTCCCGGTCGACCCAGCCTTCCCGCTCCGGCAGGGTTGGCGGCAGGCTTTTCGCGCACAAAGGCCGCAATAACAAATCATCTGCGCCTGATTGCTGGGAGATGATCGGCATCGTCGCTTTGCGTTGCGACATCGGCCGTTGCCCGATCACTTCGCCGGTGATGATAAAGTCGAAACCGTTTTCCTTAACCCATTGCTTGGCCTTGTTGACCATGAAAATCTTGCAATCGAGACAAGGATTCATGTTCGCGCCGTAGCCGTGTTTGGGGTTGATCAACACGTCTTTGTATTCTTCGATCACATCGACGATATGCAGCTTGATGCCTAACTGTTCTGCGACCCATAAAGAATTGTTGCGTTTCGGCTTTTCCTTGTCCTTGGCTCTGATCGCATGGGTGTGGCCTTCGACGCAAAAGCCGGTGAAGAAATTGATGCCCTCGACATGAATGCCTTGGTCCATGATGGTTTTAGCCGCCAGCATTGAATCCAGACCGCCGGAAATCAATGCCACTGCTTTTCTTTGTGTACTCATATTGCTCAGAATTGGGGGAAATTTGCTTATTATACCGGCTTCTTTTCCAATTTGGCTTTCAATCAACAGCAGCCCAATTGGGGATGTAGATTAATTCACCACGAAGACACGAAGAACACGAAGTTTTTGCCTAAGCTTTTCTTCGTGTCCTTCGTGCCTTCGTGCCTTCGTGGTGATATGCCTTTAAATCAACCGAAATTGATCTTGGCTTCCAGATCGTTGCTGGAATCGGCATTTTTCAGTGCTTCTTCCAGACTGATTTTTCCCTCTTTGTACAATCCGTACAAGGCGTCGTCAAATGTCCTCATGCCTTTGCTGCCGCTTGATGACATAGCCGATTTAATTTCATGCAGCTCCCCTTTCAGGATCAGGTTGGCTATATGCGGCGTGTTGATCATCACTTCAATGGCCGCGCAGCGCTTCCCTGACGTGTCGGGAATCAGGCGCTGCGAAATAACCGCATTCAAGTTGACGGCAAGATCCATAAACAATTGTGCATGATGATCATGGGGGTACATGTTGATGACCCGCTCCATGGCTTGGTTGGCATTGTTGGCGTGCATGGTCGAGATGCATAAGTGGCCGGTGTTGGCCAACTCCAACGCGGCCGACATGGTTTCCTGATCCCGAATCTCGCCGATCAGGATAACATCGGGCGCTTCCCTCAGACAGGCTTTCAAGGCTCTGGCGTAAGAGTCTGTATCCACGCCGACTTCGCGCTGGTTGACAATGGATTTCAGGTTCGGGTGCGAAAACTCGACCGGGTCTTCAATAGTCAGAATATGGCCGGCCGAATTGGCGTTGCGGTGGTTGATCATGGCCGCCAGCGTGGTCGATTTGCCCGATCCGGTGCCGCCCACCATCAACAACAGGCCCCGCTTAGCCATGATCAGTTCCATCAAAATATCCGGCGTGCCCAACTCTTTGCCGGTAGGAATGACCGACGGGATCAAGCGCATAACCAGGCCGACGGTCTTGCGCTGATAAAAGGCATTGGCGCGAAAACGAGCGCTGCCATCCGGCAGGCTGATCGCAAAATCCAGGTCCCGGGTGATTAAAAACTCGTCGATTTGTTCCTGGGTCATGATCCCGAAAGCGCCCGATTTTGTTAACTCGGGCGTCAGCATAAAATCATCCAGCGCTACAGCCCGACCGAAAATTTTGGCTTTAACCGGCGAATCGACCGTCAAAAACAAATCCGAGGCATTCAGCAGAGCCATTTCCTTCAAGTACGGCAGAATATCCAAATCGCCTTCCGGCGCAGCTCCCAGAACCTGGAAGCTCTCTACTTCCGGCTCATTGGCTTCTTTTGCCAGCGCTGAAGAAGGCACAATAAACAGCACCAAACCGTTATCCTCGACCTTGGCGCTAGCCATAAATTTCTCGCCGTCAGGCGCAGTACAATTGAATTTCAGCGCTTTATTCTGGACCAGTTCCTGCTTTTGGCTGTCATTAATCAGGCTAAAAGTAATTTCCTTGATGATGTTTGAACTTAACTCATTCTTTCCCAGGGGATATTCCTCCCCGGCCAATCCCAAGAGTGCCGGAGAACCTGCTCTCAAAGACAGGCTATCGGCATTTTTTTCCAGCATTAATTTTAAATAGGGTGTCAGGGTCATGTCAGTATCTGGTTTTTATTATAATGAGGGACAAACGGGATGAGCCGAAACACACGGCCCACCCCTGCGACAGTTTTATCACATAGAAACAAGCTCTTCCTCTTCACCATCTTTCGACTGCAACGAAAGTCCGCCGATCGAACGGTCTTCGCCGGATGCCAGTTTGATCTGCAAGCGCAATTCATTTTGAGAGTCGGCATTTCTTAAGGCTTCTTCGTAATCTATTTTTCCCGCCTGATAAAGCTCCAATAAGGCCTGGTCGAAAGTTTGCATGCCCAGCTCGCGGGATTTCGCCATCAGCGGCTTGATGCTCGCGGCCTCGCCTTTGGCGATATAATCTGAAATCAGCGGCGTATTCAATAAAATCTCGATGGCTGCGCAACGGCCGCCGTCAATAGTTTTGACCAGCCGCTGGGAAATAATCGCGCGCAAGTTGACCGAAATATCCTGCATTAATTTCGCCTGTCTCTCCATCGGGAAAAAGCCCAAAATCCGGTCTATCGCCTGATTGGCATTGTTTGCATGCAAGGTAGCCATCGCCAAATGGCCGGTTTGGGAAAATTCCAGCCCGTAATTCATAATCTCTTCGCTGCGGATTTCGCCGAGCACGATAACGTCGGGAGCCTGCCGCAAGGTATTATGCAGTCCGGCTTCCCAGCTCTTGGTATCGACGCCGACTTCCCGTTGCATGACAACGCAGTTTTTATGGCTATGCACATATTCGATGGGATCTTCCAGGGTGATGATATGGCCGTAACTGTTCGCATTGCGATGGTCGATCATGGCCGCCATCGACGTTGATTTACCTGAACCCGTGCCGCCGACCATGATAATCAGGCCGTTTTTGTTCATCATCACGTCTTTTAAAATAGGCGGCAGGCCCAGTTTATCGAAATTGGGTATTTCCGCGGCGATAACCCGGATAACCAAGCCCTGACAGCCTTGCTGGACATAGGCATTGACCCGAAACCGGCAGAGCCCGGCAGGGGCAATGGCAAAGTTGCATTCTTGTGTTTCTTCAAATTCCTTGAGCTGCTTATCATTCATGATGCATTGCGTCAGGGCCTTGGAATCATTCGCCGATAATGCCTGCTGGGAAACCGGCGTCATCTTGCCTTTGATTTTTATTGCAGGCGGAAAACCGGCGGTAATAAATAAATCAGACCCTTCTTTATGAAGCATAAGTTTGAGTAACTTAATCATAAAGTCCATCGCTTCTTTTCTTTCCATTGACTTCCCCCTGTATTGATTAGCTATATATGGTTTTGCCTGAAATGAGGCAATACTTTTTGATTATAATTTTAATTAGTAAAGATACCTACAAAAAACCGGTCATTACAGACATAACCGGCTTGGGAAAAACATCGCCTGCAAAACAGATTTTACATTATGAAACAATCGCTTATTTTTATGCAGACAGATTTACGGTCCAGGTAAAACATTTATGAATGTGTGATGGCGTAAACAGTCCAAAGTTGGGCTGATTGCTTGTATACTGATGCCGCTAATAACATTGCCGAATACTCAATTTCCTGCGCTGTATATTAAAAACACCAACAAATATAAGGACAACAGCAAGATGTTTATAGACGAGACTCAAGACGATTCAGATGACTGGATGACCGCATTATTAAGGTCGCCGATCTTCCAACGCCTTCCACCTGTCAATTTACAAAAGATCTTAATGAGTCTGGAATCAGTGCATTTTAGCAAGGGCGAAATTATTCTCGATCAAGGCGGCATGGGGGATTATTATTACCTGATTAAAAACGGGCAATGCGAATTAACGCGCAAACCCTCGCCTAACGCAAGAGAGATTAAATTGGCTCAACTGGCAACCGGCGATACTTTCGGCGAAGACTCGCTGCTTTCCGACGCGCCCAGAAACGTCACAATTACAGCACTAACGGATATCTCCTTATTACGGCTTAATAAACAACAATTCGTGTCTTTAATAAAAGAGCCCTCCCTGGCCTTTGTCACTTATCCAAAGACGCAGGAGGCGCTAAAACAGGGCGCTATATTGCTGGATGTACGTGCGCCCGACGATTATGAAAAGCACCATCTTGACGGCAGTATCAACGAGCCTTTTTTCTCGTTAAGGATGCAGCTTAAAACATTAAACCGCGAGAAGCCTATCATTGTGGTTTGCAACGATGGGAAAACCAGCGAGGCCGCTGTCTTTTTACTGCTCCGCAATAAAATTAATGCCATGATCTTGCGCGGAGGAATGACGGGCGCCAAGTCCGATTCGGAACAGGACCTCGCTCTTGCAGATACTATTCAGGCTAATGCAGAGCGCTCCGAAACTGTTCCTCAACATCACCAAGCCATGCAACCGGCCAGTCACTCCGCCAGCCTTGCCGGCAACGAACAGGCCCCTCAAATAAGGCTGCTTCAATCGGAAGTTGAGGCACTCAAAATGGCAAACCAACAGCTCAATGACAAGTGCATGAAGCTGGAGTTTGACAAGCAACATGCTGAAAAACAGGCCAGAATATTGTACAAACAGCTGGAGAAATTAACCCAGGTACTGAACAAGCTTAAAAATGAATGATGATTTATACAAAAAATCAGTCCTGTGTCGCCGGCTTCAGTTTATAGCCTGTCTAAAATCAACCATATTCTTAAACGCTTTTTGTCTTACAAAATCAAATTAAACTCATACTGAGAAGCGTCAGCCTTTACTTAATTTCACTTTGCGCTTCCAGCCAATCCTCAAGCTCACTGCCTGGGTAAAAGCCGCGCTTTTCAGCTTTGTAATAAGCGGCTTCAGAGATCATTGTATCAAGGTTAACAGGCTGAACGGGCGACCTGTCCGCCCTTGTAAAGCCACACTTTACCAGACCGACAAGGTCTTGCGGCGCACTTCCCTTAACACCTATTTCGGCAGGTTTCAGCTCTGCCAGGGTGCCGAATAAACGATCCCATAGCGATAAAACCGAACCGTAATTACGGTCGTGCTCATGACGCTTGACTGAGTGATGAACACGGTGCAAATACGGCGTAATAATCAGTCGTCCAAGAAGCCGTTCGCCCCGGAATGAAATATTGGTGTGATGCAGCATGGTAAAAAACGTAACTATTATCTCATTCGCAAGCACCAGGGCTTCTTGTATTCCTAAAACAACAATTAACATCGCCTTCATGAAATTGATGATTAAGATTTCCAGAAAGTGTGCCCGGAATGCCGTTGAAACGTTCAAATAAGGATCAGTGTGATGCACCTTGTGAAACATCCACAGGCAATCGAAGCTATGGCTGGTTTTATGCCAGATATACAACAGTAAATCCAACGCTAAAAACGCAAGAATCGCTTTCCCTAGCGGATTCGTAATGTAATTTAGCAATCCTTTATCGGAGTATTGTTCAGCCAAGGCCCATAGCGATGAAATCGACAATAACGACATCACAATGCTATTGAAAGTAAATAGCTGAATGTTCGCCCGATAAGACTGCCGCAACCGTTCGCTGAACCGTTGTTCTCTGGGCCAGCAAGATTCAAGAATCACCAACAGCGCAAAAAAAAGGAACAGGATACATGCTGCCATTTTTCCTGACGATATGTTCAAAACCCAGGTTAGATAGGATTGAAGTAAGGTCATTAAAGATTTAAATTCGTTTAACATTGCCATCTCCTCCTCATCAAAAAGTTGAACAAAATTGACGTAAGTGATTAGAGCAAAGTTATCTTAACTAAAAATTATATCCAAAATAGCGGCCGCGCTTGTTGTGTTCGCCATCCAGAAACCGCAGCGCGGCTTGATCCTAACCGGATGCCTCGGTGATTTCAATCATGGAATGTCAAAACATATAGCCTGATAATGCGATGATGACGGCGTAACGCAAGCTTTTGCCCAGGCCCACCAGAATAACGAAGATGCCAAGGTTTACCTTCATGATGCCGGCAATAAATGTCAGAGGGTCTCCGCCCACCGGCAGCCAGGACAATAATAACGACCAGACGCCGAAACGCTGGTACCAGCGCTGGTAACGATGCAGTTTTGAGGCGGGAAATGGAAACCAGCGTTTATGTTCAAAATGCAATAGATAACGGCCTAAGACCCAGTTCACGACAGCGCCCAAGGTATTGCCCGTCGATGCGAACAACCAAAGCAGCAAAGGGTCATAGCCGGCAGCCAACAAGCCGACCAGCGCCACTTCCGAATAAAGCGGAATCAGCGTGGCGGCCAAAAAACTCATGCCGAATAAGCTCAAATAAGCGGTCATAGCGCCTGACGTGCGGATTGCACCAGTCCGTGAAAAAGGTTGCGTTGGCGCGACATATAAAGCAAGTATTCAGGGTGCCACTGAACCCCCATCAAGAAGAGCCGCGACGGGTCTTCTACAGCCTGCACAATATTGTCCAGGTCACGGCCGACGACCCTTAGCCCTTCACCCAACTGATCAATGGCTTGCGAATGAAGGCTGTTAATCTTGCAGCGGCTAGTCCCCAGCAGTTCTTCAAGACGGCTGTCCGATTCTACCAGCAGGGTTTTCACCGGCAATACCGTCCAGCGGTTGCGCGTATAGCGACGCAGGTTGCGTAAATTTTGATGCAAAGTACCGCCCAAATAGGTGTTAAGCAGCTGTTCGCCGCGGCAGATAGCCAATATCGGTATATCCTGTCTCAAGGCTTTTTCGATATAAAGTAATTCAAACATATCCCGTTCCTTGTCGTAACGCGTCTTGGGCAATACCTCCGATTCGTAAAGTGCAGGATAAACATCGTCACCCCCGCCGATCACAATACCGTCTAATCCCTCATGCAGGTGAAAATTCCTGGGCGTCAGCCGTAGAGGGAGGCCTCCGGCCCAGATAATAGCATAACGGGTAAAATACCAAGCCCGATCGCCTCCTTTGCCAGGTCCTGTTACGCCAATTAGAGGGCGCAATAATGTTTCAGGCATGCCTCAACCATTTCCTGCCAATCCTGAAACAGCTCGACCACAGGCCTTTCCAGAAACTCTATATAAGCCCGGCATATTGCGTTCAAACACTCACGGTTACAGGCCAGCCTTTCTACCATCAGCCAGTTATGCCAATCCCTATCAATATTCCAGCCGGGCTTGTCAATCTGGCAGTTGGGCAGCCGGTAATGCAAGGTAGGACGGGCATGAACGCGATGATCGTCAATAACCGACAGCGTTCTGGTTTTATCCAGATAGCTAAATAGCGGCAGCATATCCAAAGCTCGGTTGCGGGTAGGGTTAGCTATCAGGTAATCATCAATCAACCTGTCCTGATTGGGATGATAATCCAAATCAACCACCTGCCGGATGTAATCAGTCGGAAACGGGGAGATATAGCCGGACATGGCGCGAGTTAAGTCGATTTTGCTATAGTGAATCAGCCAATCGTAAAGGCACAGAAAAGCCTTCAGATAAGAAACGATGGTTTCAGGGTCCAGGCTCGGTAATTCCGGATTAAAATGCAGGCCAAAAGCATAAAATGCACCACTTTCCGTGCCTTGTGCGCCCGATTCACGTAACCGCAAAATCAATTGCTCCAGTTCACCAAGACGATCCATAGGAATCGGGGGCGTGACAACTTCAAAAGGCACAATCTGTTCGGCCGCCGTGCGCAAAATCAGCTCGGACCATTCATCAAACTGGGCCAGAAAATCCTCCGGATCCGGCTTGTAACGGCCTTTTTCTTTCAAATACTGAAAATCCAATTCAACTTTAAAATCGCCCAAACTCGTGCCCGTAATGGTATTTTCATAAGCCGTGTGAGCTATGATCGCCCCCCCGAACTGCTCGCGGATCAGCAGGGCGATATTCTCAAGAGTCAACCCGGAAAATTCAAGCTCTACGCCGACACGCCTCATTTCTCCTGATGCTTTGGTGCTGACGGGCGGAAGTAGGGAATTTGGAGTGTGCCGCATAGCTGCCTTTTGTCTTTAGGGTTATCGGGAACTCAAATCAAAATGCGCTAATTTTTAATCGCCGAATCGGCAACGTGGACGGTTTCTGAAAGGGCTAGTCATTATCTCCCGAGCCTAATAAAGATCAATAAGCCTAATTACTTAGTGCGAATGCAATAAAAACGACGTAGAACATGGCAGGACTGGTGAGCCAGGCTCGCTAACAAATCGGGACATCCCTTCATCTCACATACCGCACAAAATTGGTAATCAGCCTTTATTCTATGCACTATTTTTGTGCATTCTTAAGGCGGCATACTTCATTTATCCGCGCAACCCTTATCCGCGCAAGGCAATAAACCATATGGCTCGCATCTTGCTTTGTGAAGTTTATATTTTGTCATCAACGCATAATGAAGGATTAATCACATGCTGTCAGAAACCGAGCGTTTCGAAACTTTCTCTCCGTATATCCGAAGTGTTTCCCAGTGCAAAGAAATTCTCCGCGACTTGAACGGAACTTGGGGCTTGGTTTCTGCCATCGCGGAAATCAGTTGTCCCGCAGAAGCCGCAACCATATTGCCGGCAATGGAAGCCACCAAAAAAGGCTTTGCCGATCTTGAAAGCAAACTGACCAGCCAACTGGTATCCGAAGAAATCAAAAAAACCTGTCTTGAGCTGGAATCCAAAGCGCAGGTGTCGATCGATATTCTGGTGCGCAACCTGTATGAGCGCACCGCAGACATCGGCTTTCTGGCGACCAATGCCGATATATGCAATTTCGTTCAGGCTTCCGCAAACGGCGAAAGAACCAGTGTGGATTTAATTAACCAACTGCTTGACGAGTACGGCTCCAAATATACCGTATACGACGACATTATCATTCTGGATACCGACAGCCGCATATTGACCCGGCTTGACCGCAGTAGCTCGGGCGTCGATCAAAGAATTTCCGATCCGGTTATCCGCAAAACCTTGCAGTCAACGGCAGAATATATTGAAACCTTTGGTAAAACCGGTCTTCGCCCCGGCACAGACCGAGCTCTGATTTATTCAAGGCGCATCGTCGACCCGGTCGATGATTCAGTGATTGGCGTTTTGTGCCTGTCCTTTCGCTTCGATAATGAAATGGAAGGCATATTCCGCAGCCTGCAAAAGAAAGGCGACAAAGCGGTCATGTTGCTGTTGGATGCCGACTCGGTAGTCATTGCCACCAGCGACCAGGACCATGTCCCAATCGGCCGTGTCATTGAAACCGTCCCGGAAGGTGACGCCTACGGCATGCTCGACTTTGCCGGACGCGAATACCTGTCGGTCACGCACCGGGGCCGTCCCTACCAGGGTTATGCCGGACAGGAATGGTACGGGCATGCGATGATCCCGTTACATTCGGCATTCGGTTTTTCCGCGTCGGATAAGGAGATTAACGCCGAAATTCTTCGCCATGGCGACGCGCTGTCTACCGAGCTGTCCAGCCTGATTGCCGACGCCGCCGAAAACATCAACCTGTTCCTGCACCGCGTGATCTGGAACGGCCAGGTCATGGCGACTAACGAGCATGGCAACCTGTTATCGTTGAAGGCGATTCTAAAACAGCTTCGCTCGATGGGAGCCCGCACCGCCCAGGCGCTTGCCGATTCCAGCAGCAAGCTGCATACCACGATGATTACCTCGGAACTGCGTAATGCCGAATCGATCGCGCGGCTGATGATTGATATCATGGATCGCAACCTGTACGAACGCAGCAATGATTGCCGCTGGTGGGCGCTAACCTCGGAAATCCGGCGCATCCTCTCCGAAGGTCGGCTGAGTTCTGACGATAAAGCGAAAATTACCGATATCCTGGTCTATATCAACAAGCTTTACACTGTTTACACGCGCCTGTTTATCTACGACATCAAAGGGAATATCGTCGCCGAGTCCAATCTGCATCACGACCCTATGGATGCAATCGGCAGACAAGTGACTGCCTCTTACGCGCAGGACACTTTTTCATTGCGCTCGCCGCAGGAATACCGGGTATCGCCCTTTGAAGAATCCTGGCTGTACGACGGCAAACCCACCTATGTTTACAATGCCGCGATCCGGCATATTGACGACATGAACAAGATAGTGGGCGGTATCGGCATCGTTTTTGACTCCACGCCTGAATTCAAGCACATGCTTGAAGATTGCCTGCCCGATAAACCCGGCGCGTTCGGCCTGTTTGTGGAACGGCCCAGCGGCCGCATCATTGCGTCAACCGATGCGTCCAATTATCAAAATGGCGAGATTCTCTGGATAGACCCTGAATTTTTTGAGCTGCAACAAGGCGCAGGAAAATCCAAGATCGTGCTTTACAACAAAAAGTACTACGCCGTCGGCTGTTATTCGTCACGCGGATACCGCGAGTTTAAAACCACCGGTGATTATCATAACGATGTTGCTGCATTCGTGTTTATTCCTATCGGAGAAAAAACCGAAGCAACCGATTCCGAACAACGCGTAGCCATCACTTACCCGCAAGAGCCGATGACCGGTGATGCGGTCGATCTGGCAACGTTTTATATCGGCTCGGATATTTACTCATTTTATGCCTCCGAGGTAGTCGAAGCGATAGAAGTCTCAATGATCAACCCGTTGCCCGGCACCAAGTCCTATGTCGTCGGCAGCGTCATGTATTGCGATAACAGCCCTGACGGCAACAATGATAAGACCCCGATCATCGTCATCGACGGCCGGATTTTGACCAATACCCCCATCGAGCCGGACGAACCGATAAACACCGCCGGCGCAATTGTCGTGGTCAAAACAGAAACGGGGCCGATCGGCTTATTAGTGGATGGGCTTGACGCGATTCCCAGTTTCGAGAAAGCGCAGGTTCAGCCGGTCGGCGAATTACTGCGGGGCGACGGTGGCTACATCAAATCGCTGGTGAATATCCCCGAAAGCAACATGACCGGAAAAATGCTGATCGTGTTGAATCAGGATTTGATTTTGTCGGCGGTGCGTGGGAGGTAGCACCGGTATGTAGCTTGCGAAATACGGAGCGATCGGTGCCGCGGAGCTCCTGGATTCCGCAAGCTCCATCCAGGCTACGTGCTATTATGAATATATGCAAAAACATATAATTACTTACTAGCAATAAAACGAGGGAGTAGTCTTCAAATGAAGATAAAAAAACTAAGAATAGAAAATTTACGTGGACTAAGTGATGTTAATTTTGTTTTTGACCAGCCGACTAATGTAATCGTCGGGCCAAATGCTATTGGTAAAACGACAATTCTTGAAGCCATTCGTCTTGTTAAATGTTTGTTGATGCCCCGCTATTTTCAGGAGGGTCAGCAAGTTCTCGTTTCACTGGGCGCAATGTCTCCACACCCTCAACTAAATAATTACCTAGAATTCTCTTCTCTAACTCGCGATGAAACTATACCTATAAAAATACAAATGGATCTTGAACTTAATGGTGATGAATTGAATTACCTTTCAATTAGTTCACAACAGTTAGGTTTAGAAATACTTAAAGGTCAGATGGGTAGAAATGAAGACCAAAATCAATTAGCTCTGACGCAATTTCTTTCTTCGGAAGAAGGTAAAAAAAGACTTGACGAAGCTGCGCGTCAAATTGACAGTAATTTATCAAAATTCGTGGCACCTTTTACCTTGCCGATTTGCCTAACAATTGATCCTGCGGGCGGTATTCGAGGTGAAAATCAATTAAATCAAGCAATGGTTATTCTTCTTGAGAGAAGACATCCCCCTCATAAAGCATTATTTAGTTATTTTCCAGCAGACAGGGCTTTTCCTGCGGGAGAAACAGTGGTCCAAATTGGATCAAATGAAGCAAATAGTCAGATTCAGGCACACATGGGGCAAGCATCAACAAAATATCAGAGACTAAAGCAAACAATAGTAAATAACTTACTTCTTTCTGGCGTGAATGAAAACGAACTACACAAAGACTTCGCATCAGTTTTTGCTAAGCTCTTGCCTGGAAAAGAACTTGCGGGTATCTCCGTTACTCCTGTCGGAACCTTGAAAGTAGCTATTCGAGAACAATCATCCAACAAAGTATTTGATATTGATGGAATGAGTAGTGGGGAGAAGGGATTAATACTCACATTTATGCTACTTTTTCAAACACTTGCTTCAGGTGGCATAGCTCTTTTGGATGAACCAGAACTACATTTAAATCCCGCGGTATGCAAAAACATAATATCTTTCATTAGTGAAGAAATTATCCAAAAAAACGACATTCAAGTGCTTCTTTGTACACATTCTGGAGAAATACTTGGAACAGCGTTTGATAGAGAAGATTGCACTGTACATCATCTAAGGTCACATAATGATGCTACTAAAATATATGAGAAAGATAGCCATGAAGTGTTTTGCGCTTTAGCCCGTTTAGGAACTTCTGCGGCGGATAGTATGTTTTCCCAAGGTAATATATTTGTTGAAGGAGATCATGATTCACTGGTGTTAGAAGATGGGTTTTATGAATTTGTATCTGGCTATAAAATCACAAGCCTTGGCGGTAGGACTGGAATCGAGAAAGAAATTACAACATTGCAACAAGCTGAAAAGAAGGGCGATCTTGACAAATTAAATTGTTTTATTTTCGATCTTGATCGAATGCCTTCAAGTATTGTTAGTACCCCATTAGTAAAAGTTCTTCAATGGGATAGATACTGCCTGGAAAATTACCTTATAAAACCAAAAGAACTATTCGATGAACTTACTGAATTGGGCGTAACTGATCTTGATTCCCGAGGTATATTTGAAAAAAGATTAAAGGAAATGGCACTGCAACAACTTAGTGAAGTAGTTGCAAGAGAAGTTTACGCTAAAGAATCACCGGAGAGCGTTGGAGTTAGATCGAAAGATATTGAAGGCAAGTCTTTCGCAGAAATGGCTGAAATATTGTCGGATAGACTTAATACGCTGAAGTTAGAAATACAGAATCATGATAATTCAAATTGGAAAAACACCTTTATAGATACCTGTAATACTAAACACGCAGAGCTCTTACCTATATGGGAAGATAATTGGTTTAAGCAGGCAAGTGGAAAGCGGTTAATTGATGACTTATATAAAGAGTATAAAATTTCAATAGCTAAATTAACTTTAAAGCGAAGGCTTGCTAAACGTTTAAAGGCAGACAAGACCGAAGATTGGACGCTTGTTAAAAGTAAAATTCTTGATGCACTCACTCACTAAAACTAGAAGTGCATAGATTGGACTGACGCAAGGAAGCCCAACAGACGGAGCTCAAAAAAGCTGGGCTTCGTTCCTCTGCCCATCCTACGGCACTGCATTTTTTGGTTGATTATGCTTTTTAGGGGAGAAAAAGGGTAATGTTAGAGCTATTACTATTACATCAACCGCCGACCCAGTAAGGCGGATTCGCCGCAAGGCAATTCGCCATGATAGGAACCTTGATCCTGACTCCAACACAGTTCTCTCCAAGCAAGTTTTTTGTTCGATTGCTTTGTATATCACAAGGTGGTTTGCTGTAGTGGAACCCCAAAATTCATAAATTTATTAAACAGAATTGCAAGCATGAGCTTAAACGTACCCACTAACAGCAACTTTGTACTCTACCAAACCGAAGACGGCCAAACCCGTATCGAAGTGCGTTTGCAGGATGAATCGGTCTGGCTAGCGCAAGCAACACTCACAGAACTATTTCAAACCAGCAAACAGAATATCAGTCTACATTTGAAAAATATCTTTGCCGAAGGAGAGTTGGAAGAAGATCGAGTCGTCAAGGAATACTTGACAACTGCCACCGACGGCAAGCAATACCGCACCAAACACTATAACCTTGAAGCCATTATCGCCGTCGGTTACCGGGTGCGCTCTCATCGCGGCACCCAGTTTCGCCGCTGGGCTACCGAGCGCTTGAACGAATATCTGGTGAAAGGCTTCACGATGGACGATGCGCGCTTAAAGCAGGTCGCCAACATCGGTTCCGATTACTTCGATGAAATGCTGGAGCGCATCCGCGACATTCGTTCCAGCGAAAAACGCTTTTACCAGAAAATCCGCGATATTTATAAACTGGCGGTCGATTACGATCCCCAAGCCGAAGCAACGCTGGAATTTTTTAAAATCGTACAAAACAAACTGCATTTCGCCATTTCCGGTAAAACCGCCGCAGAATTGATTGCTGATCGCGCCGATGCCAGCCAGCCGAATATGGGCTTGACTGCCTGGAAAGGCGTAAAAGTCCGCAAAGGCGATGTGACCGTAGCCAAGAATTATCTGAATAACGAAGAAATGGACGGCCTGAACCGCATTGTCAGTATGTACCTGGATTATGCCGAAGACCAAGCCAAACGCCACCGGCAGATTTTTATGCGCGACTGGCGCAGCAAGCTGGATGCATTTTTGCAGTTTAATGAGCGCGATATTTTGACTAATGCCGGAACGGTCAGCAAAGCAGTCGCCGATCAACTGGCCTTGGAGCAATACGAAAAATTCAATCAACACCGCTTGGCAGTGGAAGCGGAACAAGAGACGTTGTTGGATGATGCCGAATTACAAAACTATTTGGCAAAAAAACGATGAGCGGGCAAAACAGCATTGCCCCACCCTACCGCACTTAGCAATGAAATTATTGTCAACGTAGATGGCAATTTTTTTATTGTCATTTTTAAAGCTAAATACGCAGTGCGTACCCTAGCCAATATCGCTTCTATGTAGCCCTAGCAGCACCATCCTAAACGCCGACAAAGTCACCGAACTCGATGCCTTTCCCCGCTGGCGTGACATCGCCTCCGTTCCCTGGATTTGCATTGGGACTGATGATTCATTAGAGATGGCGAAATTAACCTGACAAAGCTTCGGCAATCATTGCGGTTATTTTTAGCTCCCTGCTTATTAATTTACTGCTGAATAACCGCTGACTGCTCTGTTGTTTTTACGCAAAACGCCATGCAATTCAGCTTCACCAAGATATTTATTTATACTTGCGACCAGTAGCATGTACCCGAAGCATAAACTCGCAAAAAAACAACTTGTGGTGGACTAGCCACGGGTTATTCAAAGCATCTAAAAACCGGAACCAGCCCAGCTTTAATCGCCCATTAAATTTCTTGTCTTACTTATTTAACCGGAGGAATATCACCCTCAGACTAAACAATAACGGATGACTCATTATGAAAATTTTAAACGTACTGGTTTTACTCGCCTCTCTTTTTGCGATAGCGGGCGCTGCTTTTTTTCAACTTTTTGTTTTACTGGCAAATGCCCTATTTGCCCAGCCAACTCATAATCGGCATCCCTCATCGCTGAGCTAGGAAAACGGTACGCAATGCATAATTTACAGACTGTTTTGGATCATCCGCATTATCGCTCTGATTCTTTCTTGGCAACTTTATCCCGCAAATAAACCGGCATGGCCTGTTCGACGGCAACGGCCAAGCCCTGCTCGAAACCTCGCGCGCCTAAGCGGGCAATCGCACCGGCTCTGGGCAGTAGTTCGGCTTGATAGCGACTGACTCGCTCGCCCAAGCGCGCCGTCAATTCTTGATGATAAACGCCCCAGCCTGAGCCGATACCTACGCCGGTCAGATCGGGAAATTCAACTGCATCAGCCGGAGTCACGGCTTCGTTGCCGATCAGTTCGGCATAGCCTTGGGCATCACGTTGATAAACGCCCCAGAATATCTCGCCCATCCGCGCATCCATCGCGACAAAGGCGACGTTCTCATCATTATGATCGAAAAAATCCTGCGCTATAGCCGCCAGGGTGGACACTGGGACTACCGGCAAGTCTGCGCCCAAGGCGATGCCCTGAATCACGCCGGTGGCGATACGCACGCCGGTAAACGAGCCGGGGCCGCGGCTGAATGCCAGCGCGTCCAGCTGTTGCGGCTTTAAGCCCGCATCCGCCATTAATGAATCGATCATCGGCAAAATCAGCTGGGTATGGACTTTGGGGGCCAGCTCAAAGCGTTCAGCTATTTTGCCGTCAATAAACAGCGCCGCTGAGCAGGCTTCGGTCGAGGTTTCTACTGCCAGTAATTTCATTATTTGGTCTCTGTGGTAATTAACTTAGCGAGTGCTGGCGGAGTGCAGGCTTCGCCTGCAAGTACAAGCGAAGCTTGCACTCCTGTTTAGCTACACCTAAGTCCGTTCTACTTTTCAATAAACTCGTCCTGAAAAAACGCCCGCACCTCTTCTATGTCGCGGGTGCGCTTCATGGCCGGTACGCTGTCTAAAAATATCTGCCCGTAGGACTTCTTTAACAATCTAGGATCGCAGACCATCAATACGCCCCGGTCGGTCACGTCGCGGATCAAACGGCCTATGCCCTGCCTCAACGCAATCACGGCGGTGGGCAGCTGGTATTCGAAAAATGAGTTCCGCCCCTGTTTGGTCATTGCGTCCAATCGCGCTTTCAACACCGGATCGCCGGGGGATGCGAACGGCAGTTTGTCGATAATGACGCAGGACAAGGCCTCGCCCCTGACATCCACGCCTTCCCAGAAACTCGATGTGCCCAACAGTACGGCATTGCCCGCCGCTTTGAATTGATCAAGCAACAAGCCCTTGGGTCGGCTGCCCTGAATCAGCAGCGGGTAGTCTATTTTTTTCTCCAATAATTCAGCGGCCTCTTTAAGTGCGCGATGACTGGTAAACAGGAAAAACGCCCTGCCCTTGCTGGCCTGCAACACCGGCACCGCAAACTCGATGATTCGCGGGATGAAGTCGGGATCATTCGGCTGTGGCAAGCCTTTCGGGTGATAAAACAGCGATTGATGGGCGTAATCGAAAGGACTCCCCCAACTTTCGCTGGCCGCATTGCTCAGCCCCAGGTTATTGGCGAAATGATCGAACCTGTTCGCCACGCTTAAGGTCGCCGAAGTAAAAATCCACGCGGCCTGATGTTGCTGCATAAAAGAACGGAATTCCGCGGCTATATCCAGCGGCGTCCGGCTTAAGGTGAAGGTGTTTTTATAGGTTTCATACCAGCGTATCCATTTGCCGCTGTTGTCTTCGAGAATAATTTTTAACTGCTGCACCAGTTCGTCGGCGCGCTTGAAACACGAATCCAGGCCTTTGGTTTTTACCGAGGCCAGCTCCAATTGATCGGACAAGCGCTGCAATTGGTCTTTAACCGCAGTCAGGCTCGCGGCTATTTTGGGGTTGTTTTCGATGTCCTGCCAGTCGCCGCGTTTAAGCTCGATGCCAAACGCCAGTCTCATGTCTTTAACCTCATGTTCCAGGTCTTCGCAGGCGGTGCGTAAGGCGGGTATGTCGGTGGCATCTTTGAAATATTCCATCAACGCGTCTTTCGCCAGATCGTTCAGCTGCTTGGCGCTAACGGTGATGCCTAGAAAGTTGGAGGCGGTATCGGCCAGCTGGTGCGCCTCGTCGATGATGACCACCTCAGCATCGGGCAACAACTCGCCGAAACCGCTGTCGCGTATCGACCAGTCCGCGCACAGCAAATGATGGTTGACCACCAGAATCTCGCTTTCCTGCGCTTTCTTTCTGGCCTTGACCAGAAAACACTCGGCGTAATCCGGGCAATCCTGGCCCAGACAATTATCCAATGACGAGGTTGCCTGATACCAGACCGGATCGGCCTCCGTCACCTCGGACATTTCCGAGGTATCGCCGGTTTTGGTGCGTTTCGACCAGGATTTGATTTTCGCCAGCGCGGCCGCATCTTCCTTGCTGAAACCCAATGTGGAAGTTAACGCGTTTTTCAGTCGATAGGTGCATAAATAGTTGCTGCGGCCTTTTAACAAGGCGGCGATAAACGGCGTTTTCATTGCCTTGCGGATCACCGGCAGATCCTTGTTAAACAGCTGGTCCTGAAGATTTTTGGTGCCGGTCGAGATAATGACTTTTTTGCCCGATAAAATGGCGGGCACCAAATAGGCGAAAGTCTTGCCGGTTCCGGTTCCGGCTTCGGCGATTAAATGCTGGTTGGCTTCGATAGCATGGGCAATGGCCTCGGCCATTTCAACCTGGGCCTCCCGCGGCTGATAACCCGGAATTATCTTGGCCAAGTCGCCGTCACTGCTGAAAAAATGTTTGGTGTCTGTCAATTGAGTCTCGTGCACTATGTTTTCTTTACTATTTTAAATTTAAATAACAAGTGCAGTTCATTTTTTTATTGGATTGCAAAAAGCAAACAACAAAAATACCAGATTGAGATTTTAAAGACAGTGGCTCGGCTATCTAATAGCTTTGCCGATCAAGCAAATCGATAATGTACTCGAAAAAGAGGGTCTCAAGATATGCTGTCGAACTCCGGCTTGAGAATACCGGTAGCGGCAAATCAACTACAAGCTGTAACGGGGCGACTGCCTTTGAGCTTCAACATCGGCAAATCTTGTTAAAATAAAACGTTGCTACGCAGAATTTATAGAGCCAAGGTGCATTCTGCGTTTTAAAAAACGATTGATGAGCGTGAGCATTGAAAATACCGACACTTGAAAATATAAAGTAACTGATTAGAATAATGCCAATTAATCAATATCCTTGCCTTATAAAATGACTATGGGTGGCTTAACATTTCTTACTAACTATAATGACACGCTGGAACAAAATGCAGAATATCTTCGGCAAATACTTCCTCTCATGTCAAAACATAAAATTGCTACCGATCCTCTTAATTTTGCAATTTTCTATGAATATATTGTTGGCAGAAACATTCCCTTAAAGAATGAACTGGATGAACTACTGGGCAAACAGGATGCTTTTACTTCTGAATTAAGCGTTAGACTTTTAAAAAAACACATCTGCGATACTTCATTCGACTCCCTGGAAAACATAAATCACATCTTATTGCAGCTTATTAACAAAACCGGTGAAGCGTTGGATACTACTGGCGAAAAAGCCAGTGCAGCAACAATGGACTTCCAAAATCAGAGTAAGCGGCTGGAAAACAACCAAAACCTGTCTGAAATAAAAGCAGTCTTAAACGAAATCATCGCTGGAACCAAAAATCTTGCCGAAACCAGCATGGCGTTGCAGGCTCAACTGGACGAGAGCAAAAAGGAAATGCAGTTGCTGCGCCAGGAACTTGCACATGCACGCGAAACGGCAAAAACCGATGCTTTGACGGGACTCTTAAACCGGCGCGCTTTTGACCAAAAGTTGAATGAGTATATTGAAAGTCATAAACAAAGCAATGTTGAACTTTGCCTGCTTATTTTGGACATCGATTGCTTCAAACAAATCAATGATACGTTTGGCCACCAGATGGGGGATAACGTACTGCGTTATACCGCTAATCTGATGAAGCAGCATATTACCAAATACCATTGTGCAGCCCGTTATGGCGGTGAGGAAATGGCCATTATCATGCCCAACACACCGCTTAACCGGGCCATGGAAATCGCCGAAAAAATAAGAATCTCGTTAGCCCAGCACCCTTTAAAGCTCAAGGGGAGTAAAAAATCGATAGGAAAAGTGACCATTTCTATCGGAGTCTCAAGTTTTAAAATAAACGACTCCCTCGAAAGCTTGGTCGAGCGCGCGGACCAGGCAATGTACCGAGCCAAAGATAACGGTAGAAATCAAGTAATGGCCGAAAACATTATCTAGGCCGCTGAAAAATAGAATTTCTTTATTCCGGGTTTGGCGCAGCATAAGCACTGATTATGCCGTCAGCTGGATACTGAATAACAATTGTTTCCGGCCAAACCCTGAAAAAGCGCTTTTGCTTTTAGCGCACTCGTTGGCAGCAACGGGCTATCATTGCCCCAACCACCTACCGTCTAACGAAACAACTGAAAGAAGCCGGGGATTGGCCGGCAGATTGCCGTCAAAACCATCCCATCGACTTAACGGCACTGCAAACCATTTCCACCTATTTAACAAGCAACTCATTCTCTGCACCCTCCGGCTATTGCCAGCGTTACAGCCCGGTTTTAGCGTAAAGAAAAATCTGCATGCCGCATTAATCAATCGTTACTCCATCAAAGTGTGCGACTCCGATTCACACACATCGCAAAACTATGGTACAAAGTCGTTAATGTCACTTGAATTGAGGGAAGCCCATGAAAACGACGACTAATCTGCAACGCCGCAAACTATTAAAATACACCGCAATCGGTATCGCCGGAGCGATCACTTACCCGAGTTGGGTTAAGGCGGGTGAATTTGTCAGAACCAACATGCCGTCTGCCGACTTTATCCCTGACGTTGAAATTGACCTGACCATGAACGCGGTTGATGTGGCCATTTTAAGCGGCAATAAAACCCGCATTTGGAAAATTACCGGCAAAGTCGTAAAAGGCCCTCAAGGAGTGCTCGACAATAATGAAGGAACTTACCTGGCGCCCTCCTTGCGTTTTAAGAAAGGCCAGAAAGTCAGGATGATTCTTAACAATAATTTGCCGGCGCAATCGATTCTGCATTGGCATGGCCTGCATGTCCCGGCCAACATGGACGGCAACCCCATGTATGCGATCAATCAGGGCGAAACCTATGTCTATGAATTTGAGATACTCAACCGGGCGGGAACTTATTTCTATCATGCCCATACGCACAGCGTCACCGCCAGACAAGTTTATTCCGGCTTGGCAGGGCTGTTAACCGTTACTGACGACCAGGAACAGGCACTGAATTTACCAAAGGGCGACCTGGATGTGCCGCTGGTGATTCAGGATCGCAGTTTCGACAGCGAAAACCAGCTGGCTTATTCATCACACATGATGCAACGCATGCAGGGCTTTTTAGGCGACCAGATACTGGTTAATGGGCGACCTGATTTTGCGTTACCGGTCAAAACACGCGCCTATCGGTTCAGGTTGATCAATGGTTCTAATTCCCGCATTTATAAACTGGCCTGGGATGACGGCACCCCCATGACGGTAATAGGTGTTGACGGCGGCTTGCTGCCAGCCCCGGAGCAACATCCTTATGTGATGTTGGCTCCGGGTGAAAGGGCGGAGGTTTGGACGGACTTTAGCGGACGGGCGGTCGGTACCGAACTGAACTTGCGCAGCCTTAGCTTTGATGTTGCGGCGCATGGCGGCATGGGCATGATGGGTGGCGGAGGTATGGGCGGGGGTATGATGGGCGGACGCGGACGCCGGGGCATGATGGGTGGCGGCGGAATGATGGGCGGTGGCATGATGGGCGGGGGAATGATGTCCGTCAGCGCTTTGCCTTTAGGCTCCGATTACCCGATCTTAAAGGTCCGGGTCACCCAAAAGGAGCAAGGCGATAACAGCTTGCCCAAAACTCTGACGCCGATTACCGCTTTGCAGGTCAAGAATGCTGCAAATGCTGGCAATCCCAGAAACATCACCTTATCCATGGAGCATATGTCAGCCTTGCTCAACGGCCGCGCTTATAAAATGAACGATGTTCAGCCGTATGAAACTATCCCGGTTAACAGTCTGCAACTCATCGAGTTCGATAATGGTTTTGAAGGCGGCACGCATGGCATGATGATGAATATGCCGCATCCGATGCATATACACGGTGAACAGTTCCAAATCGTTAAGCGCGAAATGAGCCCGCGTTTCAGTGAAACCTACAGCACAGTTTCCGCAGGATTTATCGATAGCGGCTGGAAAGATACGGTTCTGGTGATGCCGGGCGAAAAAATCACACTATTAAAACCGTTTAACGATTTTAAAGGCCTGTATATGTACCATTGCCACAATCTGGAACACGAAGATATGGGCATGATGAGAGATTTCCTTATTAAATAATCCCGGCTTTATTTCAGGTTAGCCGGTTCCGGCAGCAGGCACTGTGCTGAGGTTTCTTTGCAGACATTATGCTTAGGAACCGCCTAACCTCAAAATAGCTCTTAGCAGCATAGGCGGAAAACCCATGCCCATAGTGGCTAGCTTGTCGCAAACATGAACCGTACCATTATAAACATCATTGTTGATGTGGCCGCGGCCCTGCTGTTTCTCGGCATGATCGCGACAGGCTATATATTGCGTTTCACGTTGCTCCCCGGAAGCAACAAAGCTTTTAGCCTGTGGGGTCTTACTCGTCACCAATATGGCGACATACATTTCTGGATCAGTTTTGGCCTGTTAGCAGTGCTCGTCATCCATCTGATGCTCCATTGGAAGTGGATCGTCACAGTCATCGTCAAGCATTACCGTGGCGTACAAACCTCACCCCCATCACTACTTTATAGCGGCGTATTAACGCTTGTTATCGTAACCCTGACTTTCATGGCCTTCGCATGGATAGTCCAGCATAGCATCAAACAAATAACCCGACCCGCCGCTTTTGGCAATCCCTTTAATGAACAGACAAGTTCAACATCAATTGTTTACTCGGGAAATGATGATTCGGAGCTTACTTTTTGGAAAAATATTTATCCGATCTTTGAAAAAAATTGTTTGCCATGCCACGGACCGCAAAAACAGTACGCCGGTTTTCGTGCTGACCGTGGCGAAAATTTCTTCCGGAACCTTGGCAGCAAACCGCTGATTTTACCCGGCCAGAGTGATGCAAGCCCTCTGATCGCAATAATCTCCGGAGCCCGAGAAGATATGCCTATGCTTGATGCGCACAAACTTTCCGAACACGAGGTATTACTGCTCAGAGCATGGATAGATTCAGGCGCAAAATGGCCTGCGTCGCTCCCCGAGAAATAGCGGCCCGGTTTGATCTCTCCGCTTTGGCCGTTTAGCGTTTATTCATACTACCGTAATTTAAAATCATGCCGGATACATCAAGATTATTTTTTGCCTTATGGCCTGACGATGAAACCCGTCAAGCGCTGACGCGCTTGCATCCATCCATGGCCGCTAAAGGACTAAAATTGGTACAGCCACACAATCTCCATGTAACGCTGGTGTTTTTAGGACAAGTTGATGCTGAGACCGGATCATTGCTTAAGCAGGCAGTGGCCGATATTACGACGCAACCATTTACATTGACCTTTGACCGTTTAAGCTACTGGCGTAGGCCCAGAATTTTATGCCTGAGCTGCCGGCAACCGGCGCCGAATCCGGCGATGATGCTGGTGTCCGCGTTGGAGACGGCAGCGGCAAACTGCGGCCTGCGCACCGATACTCGGCCCTACACGCCCCATATCACCCTGGCCCGACACGTCCGGCATTTGCCGGATATAAAAATCGAGCCGATAGTCTGGCGCGCCGAGGCATTCAGCCTGATTGAATCCTGTAGCGAACCGGAAGGCGTCCGTTATAAAGTGCTACAGCAATGGCCTTTTACCAAACCCATCGCTAATCCGGATCAATGACTTTAACTTGGCTGGTGAACCGGCCTTGCGCGAGACGGGTTTGCACTATATCCCCCGGCTTGAGTTGTTCGGTAGAACGGATTATTTCCCCGGAAGCCGGGTTTATCGTCATCGCATAACCACGGCTTAGCGTTGCCAGGGGGCTGACCGCATGCAAGGTCTGGCTGGAATTTAATAAACGCTGTTTAAGTTGCCTTAGCTTGTGTCCGGTTGCCAAAACCAGGCGATTGGTCAGATAGTCTTGCCGCTGTTTAAGGCTGTTGATGGTTACCGCTGGATTATGCTGCCACAATTTAGCCGTTTTTGCTTCAATCATGCCGGCCATGTGCCGAAGCTTTGTGTGCATGGCTTGATTAAGCCTAGCCTCAAGCTCGTCCATGCGTCGTGCATTTCCAGCCAGCTTCTGGCCGGGATGTTGCTGTTGCAGCCGCTTGGTCAACCAGTCCAAAGTTTGTTGCTTGTGGTTCAGCTTTCGTTGCAGTTGTTGTTGCAGCCGCGTTTCAAGATAGCTGAACCGCGATAGCCATTGTTGCAGATCGGGGCTGGCGTGTTCCGCGGCCGCAGAAGGCGTCGCCGCGCGCAGGTCGGCGACAAAATCGGCAATGGTAAAATCGGTTTCGTGACCGATGCCTGAAATGATCGGAATTTGGCTGGCATAAATGGCCCTGGCAACAAGCTCTTCATTGAACGCCCACAGATCCTCCAGCGATCCGCCGCCGCGCCCGAGAATGATAACGTCGCACTGTTTATGCCGGTTAGCGATCTCTATCGCCTTGGCAATTTCATGTTTTGCATTATCGCCCTGCACGGAAACCGGGTAAATAATAACCGGTATCGTCGCAAAACGTCTTTTTAGCACGGTCAGTATATCCCTGATAGCCGCGCCTGAAGGCGAAGTAATAACGCCAATCGCTTTTGGCAACACCGGCAAGGCTTGCTTATGGGCAGGCTCGAATAACCCTTGCTCCAACAGTTTCTGCTTTAACGCGTCAAACGCCCTGCGCAAGGCTCCATCCCCGGCTTCTTCAATATGTTCGACGATAAGCTGGTAATCGCCTCTAGGTTCATACAGGCTGACTTGCGCCTTGACGATAACCTGCTTTCCGTTTTCCGGTTTAAACGCCAATCCGCGCTGCTGGGTACGAAACATGGCGCAACGCACTTGGGCATTTGCATCTTTCAACGAAAAATACATATGCCCGGAAGCGGGGGTGCTTAAATTGGATATCTCGCCTTCAACCAGAACAGACAGGAAATGCTCGGCAAGTAATTGACTGGTTGCGCGGTTAAGCTGAGTAACGGTGATGACATTGCGTTGTATGGAAGCCGAGGGGGTTATCATAGTCATTACTTTACGCGAGTTGGGAGTGGGTTATTACGAAGCTTACCCCTATCCATTCATCTTTTGTATGCTCTCTCGTTGCAGCTGATTGATATAGCGCTGGACGATCGATTCAAATGCGGGTTTAGCCCGGATAAATAAACAGCCTATTTTTTGGATTTTGAGCGCGGCAATTTTATCCGGGTTAAGGATGAGCTTGGAGCAGACCTTAAAGGAAACGGTATCCTCCCCTGCACCTGAAAGCACAAGCTTAGCCTGTTCAAACTGCGCGCCCGGAATCAATAAGTCGGATACTTCAGCTGAGGTATTGAGCATTGAAAAACCGGTCAGGCTAATGTCGTATAACAGCAAATCGACGGACTCTTGACCCTCCAGTATCAACCGGCAATAACTGCCTTTCAAACGCGGCGATTTTATTCTGAAGTATTCTCTGCGCTGCATCCAAAAAATTGATTCAGGAATCGGCATGGAAAATGCCGGCTCTCCATCATAAAGAATTTGTTCCAGCTTGCTGCCTTTGAAAGAAACCTTAATGCCGGAAAAATCGGCTTCGAAAGTGGTTCTGGCAGCCTGAAGAAGCTGCTGATTTAAAGTTTCTTTGGGGCCGTAATCGAAGACTATGGAATTATTTGCCTGATCAATCTCAAGTATTGCGGTAAGAAAGAATGCCTTATCTTCGCCAAAACGAACGCTGAGCAGGCATTTATTCTTAATTAATATCGATAAATTTTGGATTATTTGTCTTGGGTTGGAGACTGAAAAAGAAGAGGCTTTGCTCATTAATAATGACCCTATATTTTTAGCTGATTATCGGAACATCAAATGTGTAGTCACCGGTATTTTGCGCTGCATAAATCGAGTGAAGGGTGATGCTGTAACCACTAATTCGATCCGTTGCAGTCTAGATGCTTTTTAATTTGAATGCGTCATTCTTTTTGCAAATCTTCTCGCTGGATCTGATGCATATAATGCTGAATAATTTCTTCAACTCGATGTGTTATTTTGATGAACTTACAGCCTATTTTTTGAATTTTTTGTACTTTATTAGGGTTGATTATGTATTTGGCACGGACCTCAAAGGAAATCACGCCTTCGCCCGCGCCTGAAAGTATAAGTTTGCTGTCGGAAAATGATGTGCCGGGAACCAAAAGTTCAGAAACTTCTTTGGAAACATTCAGCATGGAAAAACCCGTAAGACTGATGTCGTATAGTTTAAGGTTAACAGGTTCTTTGCCTGCTACTATTAACTGGCAATAACTGGATTTTGAAAACGGCGATTTAACCCTGTAATACTCTCTACGTTGCATCCAGTAAAGCGCTTTAGGGATAGGCATGGTGAATGCCGGTTCGTTTTTGTAAGTAATTCTTTTCAGTGCTGGACTACTAAAAGAAATCTTAATGCCGTTATAATCCGCATCGAATGAGACTTTGTCGGCATTAAGGATGCGTTGATTCAAATCTTCTTTGGATCCGCAATCTAAAACCAATAAATTATCCCCTGCATTAATATCAAGCAGTGTGGTGATATAGGACTCATTATTTGTTCCGAAACGAGCGCTGAGCAAACATTTACTTTTAACTAATAATAATAAATTACTGTTTATTTGCTTTGGATTTTGGACTAAAAAAGAAGATATGTCGCTCATTAATTTATATTAGTTATTGATTATTCTGCACTAAATGCGAAGCATACGTATGATGCAAAACTCATCCCTTCTGCCTCCCTCTTGTTAAATCTGCTGAACGGCTTTGTTCACATGCGGGCTTATCGAGTGATTTTTCAGCCTATCCTCTGGCCTTTTAGGATTTACCCGTGAAGGAGGTCATCTAAAATCTTTTAAATGCCGCTAAGTCCATTATATTGTAGAATATTTGCTATTCAAGCACAAAGAAAAGGGGTGTCCGTGGCGTGGTTTCTTTTATTTTCTGCGGGATTTGCAGAAATAGTTTTCGCTTTAAGTCTTAAATACAACCAAGGCTTTACTAAATTATGGCCCAGTATCATAACGATGGTGTCCGGCGGCATAAGCTTTTATTTATTAATGCTGGCAATTAAAGTCCTGCCATTGGGAACCGCATATGCCGTCTGGACCGGCATGGGTGCAGTCGGCGTAGCGTTGTTAGGCATCATTTTGTTTAAAGAATCTGCCGATTGGTATCGCTTGATGTCAATTGCGCTGGTCATTACTGGAATCATTGGCCTTAAATTAACGGACCACACTTAAAGTGCTGCATCTTGTTTTTCAGTCGCCGGTTGAAACCGCCATTTTGGAGCGAATTGATTCCGGGGATATTGTAGTGTTTCTTGAAAATGCAGTTCTGCGCGTGCTACAAAACAGCGTCATAAGCGATACCCTAACACGGCAATTAGGCAGAAGTCGTTTTTGCGTGCTATCAGATGACATTGCAATACGTGGAATTTCCCCTGATGAGCTGGTTAAAGGGCTTGAGATGATAGATTATGCAGAGCTGGTGGAATTGACGGTTAACAGTCCGATCATTCAATCATGGACGTAATGAGTGCTGATTTGCATTTGGAAACAACCGATCAGGGTTTTCTGATCAATTCCGCAGACTGGAATGAAGGCATTGCAGAACGGTTAGCCGCATTAAACAATATAAAACTGAGCGATGAACACTGGGAAATTATTTTGTTCATTCGGCGTTATTACCAGCAATTTAAGCATTTGCCCAATGCGCGGGTTTTTACTAAAGCAATTGCCAAGGAGTTGGGCGTGGCAAAAGGCAACAGCCGTTATTTGCACAAATTATTTCCCGAAGGCCCTTTAAAATATGCCTGCAAGCTGGCCGGTTTGCCTAAGCCGCCTACCTGTTTATAGCATTATTGCAAAGCTTACGCCCTACCCTTGCTTAAACCGGTGGATTAGACGCCTGTCTTTCTTATTCGGTTTATGATCCCTGCCGCTAAAATCGAACAACTCCCGCTGCTCACGGTTTTGAATGATTTGCTGCTCACGTTTGGCACGGCTTTCAGCGCTTTCTTCATAGAGTAAAACCGCATCTTTAGCCGATCGCCGTTGGCCGTTAATGGCGATAATCGTAATGTCCCACCGGTAATTATCTTTGCTAATAGAGAGCGCGGTACCTGCCTTGACTTCTTTTCCGGGCTTGGCACGCTGGCTGTTGACATGCACTTTTCCGCCGGAAATAGCCTCGGCAGCCAGTTTGCGCGTTTTAAAAAAACGCGCAGCCCATAACCATTTATCCAAGCGAACAGCTTCCAGTTCAGACATCTAAACTACTTCATTGCCGCTTTCAGCCCATGCCTTAAATCCGCCGGCCATGCTGACGGCATTACTGAACCCTATTTTATTTAATGCCTCTGTAGCCAAGGCGGAACGGCCGCCGGTTTGACAATAAACAATGATATGGGCGTCTTGCTTATCCTGAAAATCAGGATGTGAGCCTATCTTGAATTCCAATACGCCGCGCGGTATGTTAAACGCTCCCGGCAAATGACCAACTGCATATTCAGCAGGTTCTCTTACATCCAGTACCAGGCTTGTTTCCAGGGATTTTTTTGTGCTATCAACATCAATTTCAACAATATTCTGTTTGGCTTGAGCAACGAGATCCATTGGGGTAAGTTTCATAATTATCCTTTGCAAAAATAAATGAATGTTAGCAATAACCGCGAGCCGATGTTCATAAGACTTATTTCAGGCCGCCATTATTGTCGTTAAAGTTGGCTTTGCAGCTACATTTATTCTAAATAAAAACAATAGCTTTTGTCTTTATTTTAATTCAGGTGTGCGGCAGGATCGGCATTGACTGTAAAGGACGAGGAAAATAGAGCCGCAGGCGGCCATTTAATGGCCGCCTGCAATAGGGGAAGCTTAGTTGATATGTTTTTTTAATTCTCTAGGCAAAGAAAACACGACTTTTTCTTCGATACCTTGAATCTCAACAGCCGATTGTCCGCCCCATTGCTTTAACTGATCGATAACTTCCTGAACCAGAACTTCCGGCGCGGAAGCCCCGGCGGTAACGCCGACCACAGCAATGTCTTTAAACCAGCTTTGCTCCATATCCTTCGCGGTATCGATCAGATAAGCCCGCTTACCGAGCTGTTCAGCAATTTCGCGCAAACGGTTGGAGTTAGAACTGTTAGGCGAACCCACTACGAGAATAAGATCAGCCGTTTTAGACAGCTCATGAACCGCATCCTGACGGTTTTGTGTGGCATAGCAGATATCGTCTTTTTTCTGCTCCTGTATGGCGATAAAGCGCGCTCTTAAGGCATCGACCATAATTTTTGTGTCGGTCATCGATAAGGTGGTTTGCGTGACGTAAGCCAGATTATCAGGATTTTTCACCGTCAGGTTTTTAACATCTTCAGGAGTTTCTACCAGATAAATACCGCCGTTGTCAGCGCTTCTTTCATATTGCCCCATCGTACCTTCAACTTCGGGGTGCCCGGCATGGCCGATCAGGATAACTTCACGATTCTCTTTGGCGTGTTTAGCGACCTGCAAATGGACTTTGGTAACCAGTGGACAAGTAGCGTCAAAAACCGTCAAATCACGCTCTTTCGCTTCCTGCTGCACTTGTTTTGAAACGCCGTGGGCGCTGAAAATCAGATACGAGCCGACCGGCACGTCGGTTAAATCTTCGATAAAAATAGCGCCCTTGTCTTTAAGCCCATCGACAACAGTACGGTTATGGACAACTTCGTGACGGACATAAATAGGTGCACCGAAAGCCTGAATGGCTTGGTCAACGATTTCGATAGCCCGGTCTACACCGGCACAGAATCCACGTGGGTTGGCGAGTACAATTTGCATATCTTGACTTCTTTGCTAGGTTAATTTGGAGTTATTTTAACTCAACATTGTTTCTGAGACGACAATTCCATCGGCATCAGCATATAAAAAATGATTTTGCTTAAAATTGATACCGGCGAAAGTGACCAACAAGTCGCGGTCGCCATGATCTTTTTTATGGCTTTTTAACGGATGCGTATGTAAAGCACGTATCCCGATAGGAAGCTGGTCGATGATTGCAGAATCGCGGATGCAGCCATGAATCACAATACCTTGCCAGCCATTGGCGATGGCAAGCTTTGCCAGATCCGCTCCCAGCAGTGCGCAACGGTGGGAACCGCCGCCATCGACAACCAGCACCCTGTTTTCAACCTTCTCTTCCAAAACAGCCCTGACCATAACGTTGTCTTCAAAAGCTTTCACTGTTGTGATTTGACCGCAAAAGCTGGGGTAGCCGCCATAAGGCTTGAGCAGCGGTTCGGCAATCTGGAAGTGATCTTCTTCCGAATGGGCATCGCAAAGGTCGGCAGTAGTAAATGTCATGATTCAAGTCTCAAAAGGCCAAGGGCTAAAGGCTAAGGACTAAAGGCGGTGAGCATTTTTCGCCTTTCGCCCTTGGCCTTTCGTCTATTTTTAAGTATACCGCGCCAACAAGCCATTATCTGCGTTAATTTGCGGCAATGGTATTTTCACTTCATAACCGCCACCGGACGCTTCTTCCATATCTTGTCCGTACATGCCTTCCATGCGCTCGACGATAATATCCTGATTGCCTTCCGGCAGTATCAATTCCAGCTTGTCACCAACCGAAAACTTGTTCTTCACATCGATAGTCGCAAGGCCGGTTGCCTGATCATAACTCCTGATTTCGCCGCAAAATTGCTGTTGATGGCTTTTGGAATAACCGGTTATGTAGTTTTGCTGTTCATGCGTATGGTGGCGCTGGTAAAAACCGTCGGTATAACCCCGATTGGCAAGGTTTTCCAGGACGCCGATCAGTTCGGGCTGGAATGCACGGCCCGCCAAGGCATCGTCAATTGCCTGGCGATAGGTTTGTGCGGTGCGCGCCACGTAATAGTGCGACTTGGTACGCCCTTCGATTTTAAGGCTGTCCACGCCGATTTCGACCAAGCGCTGCACATGCTCGATAGCTCTTAAGTCTTTCGAATTCATGATGTAAGTGCCGTTTTCGTCTTCCATCACCGGCAGCAATTCGCCTTTGCGGCCTTCTTCCTCCAGAAAATACACTTTGTCCGCCAACGGATGCCTTTCCGCGCCGCCACAGCTGGCGTTGCTGATGTCGGACATCGATAATACTTCACCAACCGGCAGGAAATCGCCTTCGGCGTTTTCTTCGGCAGGGATAGTGTCGT
>NZ_JALOCF010000035.1 GCF_023227905.1 Methylobacter sp.
AAGGGAGCTGGCTGCAACGCTTACAACGCTGATTGTGACGCATTGATAAATTGATCCCCGATTCAAGATTTCCTATCCAGTCTGCTTTGCAGATTGTCGGTGTAATGACGCGCCGCCTTGCGGATGAACTGAGACTGGGTTCTGAAATTGCGGCAACGGATACACATCATCACATGCAGCCACACAGCAAAACGCTCGCCTAAGCTCAATTTTTTATCCAGTCCCTGGGAGATCAGGGCGGAAATATCTCGACAGCTACGCATGGTGTTTCTCCTTTTTTGTAGTATTGAACCAGTGGATTTCCAGGCATTCGCGCAATCTGAGTCGCGCGCGGTGCATGATCACCCAGTAATTAGCTTCACTGAGCCCTGTTTCCCGACACACTTCGACAGCTTCCAGACCAACCAGTTCGCGCAGCATAAACACCTTGGCCATTTTTGGCGGCAGATTGGTTTGGCAGGTCTCGTATATTGTCCAGAATTCCTGCTGTTTAAGAGCCGCTTCCGGATCGGACCAAGCCTTTGGTCCGTGGTTCCAGTGACCGCTACTCATAAAAAAATCGTCTTGCTCCGTTTCTCCCTCGTCCTCATCAGTCAGAGTAAACTTCGAGACAGTGTTTTCACGGGCGCTACGGCGCCAGTGATCGGCAATTTTGTATTTAAGAATGCCGATTAGCCATGTACGCAACTCCGACTTGCCCTCGAAACTCGATGCTGATTGCAAGGCAGCCAACAGTGTCTCCTGCACAACATCGTCGGCCAAATCACTGTCACGTAATTGCAGCAGCGCGTAGCGAAATAATATCGGCCGTTGTGCAGACAGGTTTTTCTCGGTCAATAGTGTTCCTGTTATCACTGCTGTGTTGCTCAGCAACACAAACCGTTGCTAGTACCGGATTCGGTTTGCGATCCCGGTGTACAGTCGAATAATCCGAAGTGTCGGGATTTTTCACCCAGCACTTGGAAATGCTGGGCATAGCGACTTGCAGACAGCATATCGGCGGTATTGCCGCAGACCCGTAATGGCCGGCCGGTTTCAAAGTGATGATGGTCGTCCAGATCGAAAGCATGCAGATGCTCGGGGATGGTGCCGAGGTAGCAGGCCACCTGCCCATAATCCTCACAACGGTCTTCCAGCGGAAGCTTGAAAGCGCTGACGGTGACCATGCCGATTTTAGCGGCAACCTCAGGATCGTCGAGACTGATGGAATTTTGTTTGACGACGCGCACATCGGGGCATCCCAGCTCGTGCAAGATCCGCCGGAAGTCTTCCCAATACAAGGCGCCGCCCAGGCATTCACCCAGCAAAACGGGGTCTTGGCGCAAGGGAGCAGGAATACGGCGATCGGCGAAGACGTCGGAAAAATAGAGTTCGCCACCCGGTTTTAATACCCGGAATATTTCCGCCAGCACCCTGGGTTTTTCCGGTGACAGGTTGATCACGCAATTTGAAATCACCACGTCGATGCTGCTGTCTTCGATACCGATAGCGGCCAGATTTTCGATATGGCCGTGCAAAAACTCGACATTAGCATACCCAAAGCGCTCTGCATGCCAGTCGCGATGGCGAACGGCGACTTCTAACTGTTCCGGCGTCATATCGACGCCAATCACCCGACCCTCCGGGCCAACCAGTTTCGACAGCAAATAACAGTCGCGTCCTGAACCGCAGCCCAGATCCAATACAGTCTTGCCCCATAAAGCCGGAGGCAACGGGGAACCGCAGCCATAAAAGCGTTCCAGCACTTCGGGATGCAAGCCTTTCAGCAAAGCTTTTAAATAATCGGGCATCGCGTCAATGCTGCAACAGGCACTGGTTTTCAAATCATTGCTGGATTGCAAAACCTGACCATAATAATAGCGAACGGATTCGCTGATTTCGATGCTGGCAGTCATAGGGTTCCTCTCGTGTTTCAAATTAAAAGCCGGCCGCAAGCAATTGTTGCTTGCGCTCTGCAGACAGTGATGAATAAGTCATTTGCAATGACTGTAGTTAATCATTTTCGAATTATTAACCATAAGTCGTTATAACAATAAGAAACCTTACAGAAAAAATTCAGTGAGCCAAACAAAAAATCCGGGATTAGGACATCCGCGAGCGCAACATCAATTAATTCGCACAGCTGTTCTCAAGAATTATTAATAAATATGTTTTTAATCAATTCCCTAAGCCATTTATGACCAGAATCCTGTGTTTCAATATCTCGCCAATAAAGGTTTAGATCTATTTTTTCAACATCGGTAAGGGTATGAATTTTAATCGGCAGGTGTTTTTCAAGTGTTTTTGCATACAAAAGAGGGCTAACAGCCACTAATGTTGTAGTAGAAACAGTAAAGAACACACTCCACATAGTCGCTACAGTAAAGCGAGGAGCATGATAGTCGGGATGGTTATTAAATACAGAAAATAAAAAATCAAAATTAGTACATTCATTTTTAAAACTAATGAAATCGAGTTTTATGATGTCATTAATAGTTAAATTATCCGGCAATGGCGAATGCTGGGGACCGGTGATTAATACTAGGGAGTCACTAAATAAAAATTCTTTATGTATCCCTTTTTCGGCAGGACGATCAACAAATAAGCCTAAATCCAACTGACCATTTTGTAGAGATTGACTGAAATTATTAATTTCGAAAAACTCGCGAATGATCTTTATCTTAGGCGCATAACGCTCAAGATGAGAGACAAGTTTGGTAAACAAGGCAATTTCACCATAGTTGGTCGTTGCAATTCGAAAAGTCCGTTCGGACGTTGCAGGATCAAAGTGGCTTTGTTGTGACAGAATGAATGCTATTTTTTGAAGACAGCATTTGACTTCAACATATAAAGCGTCAGCTTGGCGAGTAGGTGCAATAAAGCGACTGTTTTTGACAAAAAGCGTCATGTTTAAAGTGCTATTTAATCGTGTAATAGCATTACTGACAGCCGGTTGTGAAAGATGAAGCTGTTTAGCGGCCAGGGTAATGCTTTTACAATCATATACAGTAACAAAGACATGTAATAGGTTGAGGTCTATGTTGCGAATATTCATGATCGACTAACCCACTGAAATTTTAATTTTCATAAATAGAACAATTGAATTGCCAATATTGTTCACTGAAATTGAAATCAGAATCTCTTCACCGAGACGCGCAACTTCAAACCGCTACTTTGTCTGTCATGACTCCTTTTATGAATTGATGTCTTGTTGTCGACTCGTATTGTGATTATGCTCACATTAATAATGCAGCGTCGTCAAAACACCCGACAGCTACGGCTGCACTGAGAATATCGCATAGAGCCCCCAACCCGCCTATTCTGTACTCCTTCAAGCTCCACTCATCCATTCATTAAATTGATGAATAGATGCTATTCATATCTAGGATTTTTTAATTATCGTTAAACATGTAATTATTGTACTACGTAAAATTACGTAGGGTTATGTTTACAAAAATTCTGGCTATTTACTCCACAACTTTTCTACAACGAGTATGCCTAAATGGGCTAATTAGTAGTTTTTATTAAGTTGAGCGAGGCATGCGCCATGTGTTGGTAATTCAGGATAGTCATTCTTGGCTCTGTTATTGAATTAATTTAGGTGACTATTACCCGTCTGTTTAAGATTTCTTCACTCGTTATAAGCTACATAAAAATCAATCAGGTATGTAGTTATTCTGAATGGTTACCATAATTTATCTATAGAAAGGCATTAACGTATGACTAATACATCAAGAAGGCACATGCTTAAACTAAGCTTGCTAACAGCAGGCGCTGGCGTGGCAACATCGCAACAAATTTTCGGTGCTGGAGCATTGGTCGGGGATTTGTGCACCTCAGGCGAGGTATCACTCGCCGAAGATGACCCCGGTTCGCACGACTTTAATCTGAGTCTTTTCGCAGACCCTCTGCCGATTATACCGGTTGCTGAGCCCATAAATTTCCCGTTAGACCCTCCGATTGATCCTGCAAGACATCAACGCTACAGTGAGTTTTTACCGCAGAAAACTTATATTCAAGTACTCCGGGAATTTGACCATCAATACCATAGTGGAATACCCTTCGCTACTAGAGTATGGGGATTCAATGGTAATGTTCCCGGTCAAACTTTTCATGCCCGCTATGGCGAGCCTGTCCTGATTCGTCGCTATAATGAGTTGCCGGCAGACCATGTTGGTTTTGCGCTGCCTTCTATTACGATCCATCTACACAATCTGCATCATGCTTCAGAAAGCGATGGCATGCCTTGGGATTGGGTTGAACCAGGTTATTTTTGGGATTATCACCATGTTAATGCGCCTGCGGGTGGCGATCCGCTGCAAAAACAGACGACTCAGTGGTATCACGACCACCGCATGGATTTTACGGCGACTAATGTGTATATGGGACTGACCGGGTTTTACTTGCTGTTCGACAATCAGGACACCGGTAATGAGAACGATACCAGCCCAAATGCATTCAGGCTGCCCAGCGGCAAGTACGATGTTCCGATGATTCTTCATGACATCAGCCTTGGCGCAGACGGCCAGCTCTATCTTAGCCAGGACACCAATGGCTTTCTGGGCAGGTACTATACGGTCAATCGCAAAATCACCCCCTTTCTGGAAGTCGAGCCACGCAAATACCGCTTCCGTTTCCTGAACGGTGGGCCATCACGTTTCTATGAGTTGGGTCTGCGTTCCGACCAGCTTTTTAAAGTGATTGCTAATGATGGCAATTTACTGCCTAAACCCGTAACAGCGGAAACGATTAAATTGTCAGTGGCTCAACGTTTCGATGTTATCGTCGATTTTTCTCAATATCAGCCCGGCGCCTCAATCGTACTTGAAAATCTGATGGAACAGATTCGAGGTGAAGGGCCGACTGGCCGCCAATTCCCCAAAGGCGAAGGTGATCCGGTGATGGAATTCAAGGTTGTACCACTGACCGGACCTGACAATAGCCGCATTCCCAGCAAACTGCGAGCGCTGCCAAAAATAAATCTGAGTGAGGTCAAGAAGGAACGCCTGTTCAAATTTGACTACTTTGGCGGCATGTGGACCGTTAATGGTCTTGGCTTTGATATGGATCGCATGGATGCATATATCGAACAGGGCAGTGCGGAAATCTGGACCATACGCAACGGCGGCACTCGCTGGGAGCATCCGGTTCATATCCATTTTGAAGAATTCCAGATTCTGGAATTCAATGGTAAGCCTTTGAAAGAAAATGATGTGAACAATTCACGCAAGGATGTTTTGACCTTGGGCCCAGGTGATGAAGTGAAGCTGTTCTTCCATTTCCGGGATTTCCTCGGCTGTCATGTCATGCATTGCCACAATGTCGTACATGAAGATCACACCATGATGATTCACTGGCACATTGAGCCGCCCAAGCATGGCCCAGCTCTAGGTGAAATAATTGAACCGCGCCCCGTGATGCGTTTAGGCACTCCGCCCGCCGGCTTTTAATTTGAACAGGAATCGATCATGAAGAGTAGAAGACAATTTTTAACCGCCAGTGCCGCCGTATTGCCAGCCTTGGCTTTATCCGCCTGTGCAAATACCGGCACCAGCAACCTGTCAGCCGCTTCAACAGAAAGTCAACGCTGTAAAAAACCCGGAGGGCCGTCAGAAAAATATTTCCCTAATATCGTTGTCATGACCCATACAGGCCGCAAGGCTTGGTTCTATGATGATTTGATTAAGGGCAAGATCGTTGGCATCAATTTCATGTCGGTAAAATCTGAAGAACAGTTCCCCGTCACCCAGAATCTTGCGAAAGTTCAAGAACTGGTCGGGGACAAGCTGGGGCGAGGAACCTTTATGGTGTCTATTACAACCGATCCCGAACACGATACCCCGGCCGTTCTGGAAGCGTTCGCTAAAAAGCATGGCGCAAAAGACGGCTGGATCTTTGTAACCGGCAAACCTTCCGATATGCAAGCACTTTACCAAAAATTAGGCGCTCACGGAGGTTACGAAGGAGCGGGCGTTAATCATCATATCTGGCGCTACGGTAACGAGCCTTATGCACGATGGGCGGCCTCACATGCCATGGCAAAACCGCATCAACTCGCCGAGCGGCTATCGTGGGTCGAAGTGAAAAAAGACCCGAATTGCAAAAAGGCCTAGTGTTCAACAGGAAAATATCATGAAAAAAACATTATTAAGCCAGACATTTTTCGGTACGCTGGCCTTACTGTCCGTCGCTAATGGCTCAGCACTTGCCGATCCTAGCCCGAATTTGCCGAATGGCCCAGGCCAGTGTGTTCCTACGCAGCAAATGTTACCCAATGGTTCATTCAGAACCATTTACGTAGGTCATCCCTGTCCAAATGCTCGCCCGGCCATGCCGAGTCAAACTACAGTGGGAGATACGACAACAGTGATTACCAGTCCGTCACTCTTTGCTGAAAAAGACCCCTTTGTCAATCCTGCTCAGGCCACCAATCTTCTACCCAACTTTGATGGCAACCTGTTCGACGGCAATGGCGTGGAAATGCCGAATACCTTGCCATCCAGCGCTGCACATCCTTACAACCTGCATGAAACACCTCAGGTTAGCAGCATTAACGAGGCCTCGCCTGAGACCGATTTAGTGCATATTTTTAAGTTACTTAAGCAAGATAAAGATGAAATAGGAGGCGGTAAGGTCAATGGCAAAGGCAGTCATATAACCGAGAAACGACTACCAGGAGAGAATGGATTAAACAGCCAACAGCTAGCTGAACGCGCTCTGGATATTCTGGAAGGTAATTCTATACCCGACCGAATTTATAGTGGCATATCAGTCTTGCATTACAAAGGCCCCGAGAAAGTGGCTAAAGTCGATAAGGACACTAAAAATGTAAACATTCATCAGATCTGGTACGGCAGCCATATCGAGGCTGATGCCGCGTTTATTGATGTCAGCGAAGTCAAAGAAGAGCCATTCACCATCACTTACACTGTAGATGTGCTTCATCGCGGCGAGGATGATTTTGCGCCCATGGTGATGTATTTTGACGATCCGGCGCTCAGTATGCCGGGAATGCCGCCTATGCCGCACACCAGCATGGATACGACATTTTTCCCAATGCTCGATGGCAAACGCTATATTTTCAAGATGAAGATGCCTCCCGGAAAATACTACAACTTGTCTTATACCTGGGGCTGGAGAGAGCATCCGCCACGGGTTCAAGTCACGGAAAATGCCGCCAAGAAACTGCCTAATGAGGCGGGCGTTCCAAGGACGTTAGTGCAGTGGGAACAGGACGTGTTCGGCATGGCGCCATCGGCGAGTGTAGAGAACAAGCTTGCGGCCATCGCTAAAATTGGCGAACTCGCACCCGAAAAAAGAATGTGGCAGGCTGCGCGCAAAGCTGCCGGATACGCTGATGACACCTCCACATTGCCGGGAGCGCCTCCTTCAGATGTTGAGATCAGAGCTCTGATGGATGAAGCGCTGGCCGCTTTTGATGACTGGGGTCATCGGACCCGTTTGCCACGCGGAGTGCAGCCTGATCCAGACGCCGATGCGACGTTGCTTTATGTCAACAATACCATTTATGGTCAAATGAAAGGAGGAGGCATTGCTGAGTTGAGCAAATGGCGACTGCGCGGAACTAACGTTAAAATCACTTTACTAAATGGCGATCATTTTTTACACAGCTATCTGAGTCCCGATTTTGGCGGCTCACGCGGCTGGGAAAATCAGTTTCAATCTACTAAAGATATCGGTGGTTCTGGCTGTTGGTTTACTTTCGGACGCTTCCAGTGGTGGATGAACGCTGGCGGGCCATTCGGCATGATTAACGTACCACCTGTTGATGGCGTTGGTCTGGATGGAATTCCTAGCGTGCACAAGCTTGATTTCACTATGAACTACGAACCGTCTACAAGGCTGAGAATGTATCAATTTGACCCAGTGCATCATGAGACTGCGATATTCTCTTTGCACTAAGTTCATCATACGGTTGCATTTAAGATCAGAACCGGCATAAAAAAGAATCCGCTACGTCCGATCATACGGGTAGCGGATTTTCTTTGTCCGCATGAAAGCAGCCAGATCGATTCATTAATGTTTGGTCATAAAGTTATGATCTCAACCGCGATTGCCATTGACATAAGCCGCTGTTAATTCATGCGCTGGGGCTTCAAAAATCTGCTTACATTGGCCAAATTCGATCAGGCATCCGGCTCGCTGATCTTTGATCCAAAAAAAACCTGCGTAATTGGCAATGCGCCTAGCTTGTGCCAAATTATGAGTCACGATCACGACGGTGTATTTTCCACGTAAACGCTGAACCAAATCTTCCACTACACCTGAAGAAATCGGGTCTAAGGCACTGCACGGTTCATCCATCAATAATACTTTCGGTTTCAATGCCAATGCCCTGGCGATACACAGACGTTGTTGCTGCCCTCCGGACAGAGCCAGCGCCGAGGATTCCAGCCGGTCTTTCACTTCATCCCATAAGCCTACATCCTGTAGAACCTGTTGCATCACCTCATTCAAATCAGCTTGTTTACTCATGCCGTGTTCGCGTAGCGGCAGTTCAATATTGCGCCGGATCGACAGCGGAAACGGTACCGGTTTTTGAAAAATCATGCCGATATCGCGGCGTAAGCCTTGTACGTCAAGGGCCGGATGACGTAAATCTCTACCCTCAAAATGCACATTGCCCGACACGCGGCAATCCGGAATCATATCGGTCATCCGGTTAAGCACTGACAGGAAACTGGTTTTACCGCAACCTGAAGGCCCGATCAACGCGGTAATACATCCTTTATAGACATCCAGTGAAACATTCTCCAACGCCGGTTTTTTTCCGTAATGCAGAGACAGGTTGTCAACCCGAATCAGCGCTTCAGGATCGCAGCACGGAGGGCCAGCCTGCAAAGGCCCCAAGGTATAAGCCGCATTCATCTGGGTTTTATCGCCCCGCTCAACTTCACTCATACGCTACAACGCTCCCGTGCAACCACTGCTTAGCCAAGCTCATGGCTACACTGTTGATGATTAATAAAAGCAAGATTAACACCAGCGCAGAGGAATAGGCATTAGTATCGCCGCCCGCCACATTCATGGACAGGTCATAAATATGTACCGATAAGGCCCTGCCGGAATCGAATAGAGAATCCGGCATGCGATCGACATAACCGCTGGTAAAAACGAGTGCGGCGGTTTCAGCAACAGCCCGCCCGATGCCTAGCATTAAACCGGCGATCAAAGCCGGGGCGGCGCTTGGCAACAGCAGATGAACCAGCGTCGCGCTACGCGACATTCCTAAAGCTGCTGCCGCTAACCGATAATCATTGGGCGCTGACTGCAAGCCTTGTTCCGCGGTACGAATCAAAATAGGTAAAACCATACAGGCCAGAGTTAGGCCGCCTGACAAGATGGAAAAGCCCAAGCCCAGATAAATACAGAAAAACGCATTGCCAAACAGCCCGAATACAATGGAGGGAACGCCCGCCAGCACATCCAGACTGCCTCGCACCAAGCGGCCAACCACACTGTCATGCTGGGTGAATTCACTCAACAAAACAGCGGTAGCCAAACTAAGAGGCGTCGCGGTTAGCATCGCAACCAGCAAAATCAATAGCGTCGATATGATAATCGGCCCTATACCGCCGGAACGCCCTGCATTTGTAGGCGCTTCAGCTAGAAACGCCCAGGATAAATGAGTCAGTCCTGGAATAAGGATGTCCGACAGTAGCCAGACGAAGACGCCACTGACCATCATCGCCGTTAACCAGATGAGCATCGTTGCCAACGCATTTTTAAACATATCGGCGCTTTCGGGATATTAATTCAGCCGTGCCCACTAAAAGCAATACCGTGAACATTAAGGCCAAGCCGGATACAAATAAAGCCGCGCGATGGTCGCCCGTTGCGTAAGCCATTTCCAAGGCAATATTCGCAGTGAGTGTACGGACCGAGTCAAACAAACTATGCGGTTGCTGCACCACATTGCCGGCTACCATCAACATCGCCATCGTTTCACCAATGGCTCTGCCTGCCGCCAGCATAACGCCAGCGGTTATGCCCGATCGAGCGGCGGGCAAAGTTATACCGCTGATCAAACCCCAACGCGATAGACCCAAGGCAGCCGCTCCGCGCAGATAAGCCGCCGGGACCGCAGCTAATGCCGAATCAGCAGTTAATGCCACGGTCGGCAAAATCATCAACGTTAATACCAGTATTCCGGTCAACAGACTGACACCGGGCGGATGCAGATGGCCGATTAACGGCGCTAACGTTGTTAATCCCCAAAAGCCGCAAACGACCGAGGGAATGCCTGCCAGTAATTCAATCAAACGACGATAACAACCTGCAAGCAATGACGGCGCATAATAACGGCTGAACAAGGCTGAAGCGATGCCCAGTGGTGTCGCCAGCAACACGGCACCCAATGTTGAATAACACGTAGCCGACAGCATCGGCGTCAGCTTATATAACCCCTCCACCGGATGCCAGGACGCATCGGTAACAAAACGTATCAAGGCGATATGCTGCAATACCGGCCAAGATTCCTTGAGCAAAAACAACAGAATCAACAGCACTAGCGCTGCCGCAAGCAGCGCACAGCCCCGTAACAGCACGGCCAGTTGCCTGTCAGCGCGCGACAGGGACAAAGTACTGCGCCTCGATCAGATCATTAATTTGTGTTGAACTGGCAAATTCGATGAAGTCTTTGACGATTCCGACAGGCTCGGTACGGGTCACCAGATTCAACGGTCTGGAAAGAGGAAAACTGCGGTTGCGCACATTTTTTACCGAAGCCGCTATGCCTTCCAAGGGTAGTAATTTAATTGCCACGCCTTGCCCTGCCCCATATTCGGCTGTCCCCACAGAAACGTAACCAATGGCATCCGGATTGCCAACCACCGTTTTAATGCCTTGCTGATTATCGCCAATAACCACATGGGGCTTGACATCGGTATTTTTCAAACCGAAATAATGCAGAAACAGTTCCAGTGTCGAACGGCCTTCTGCTTTATTGACCACGGTAATAGGGGCATCGTTGCCGCCAACCTCTTTCCAGTTGATGATTTTGCCGGTATAGATGTCGATGATTTGCTGTTTATTCAGCGATTGGACAGGATTAGCCTTATTTAAGATGACGCTGATCCCATCCAAGGCAACGGTAAAACCTAATAAATCTTTTTCATCATCCTTTAATGCTCGGGAAGCCATACCAATATCGGCAAGTCCGGCTCGGGCATCGCTGACCCCGCGAGAGGAACCGCCGGTCTGCACATCTACCCGCACATTACTGTGTAACGACTCAAAGCGTTTGCCGATTTCCGCAGCAAGCGGCGCTATGGTGCTGGAGCCGGTTAGCACCAGTTTTTCGATTTTTGCATCATTGGGTTTTGTTCTCCAAAATCCCCAGACTGCGCCTATAAGTACAATAAGCGCTACAACTATACCCAGTTTTTTCATGCTTAATTCCCTTGTTATCATCGAATAATATTGTGTATACAGTGAACCTGACAACCTTGCGATTAATATTGGTCGTCATTGCCCAACAATCCTTACCTATTATTTACTCAACCCCTGCGCCAGTCATGGAAACGTCCAACCCACCGCAACAAGCCTTCCGGCGCATGGTTGCGTTTCCAGACGCCGGCTACATATTTGTTCGCCTCGGCCATGGTTGGATAAATATGGATGGTGCCAAGCAACTTGTTCAAACCGATATTGTGTTTCATCGCCAGCACAAATTCAGCAAGCAGATCACCGGCATGTTCGCCGACGATCGTCACACCGAGTATCCGGTCTTTACCAGGTTGGGTCAGCACTTTGACAAAGCCATGCGCTTCACCGTCGGCAATGGCTCGATCCAGATCGTCAAGTTGATAAGTGCTGACTTCATAGGCAATGTTTTGCTCTTTGGCATCCTGCTCATTCAGGCCAACCCTGGCGACTTCAGGATCAATAAAGGTAGCCCAGGGAATGACTGAATAATCGGTTTTAAATTTCTTAAAACCGCCGAACAGCGCATTCACCGCCGCATACCAAGCTTGATGGGCTGCGGTATGGGTGAACTGGAACGGTCCGGATACGTCACCGCAGGCAAAAATATTCGGATAATTAGTCTGCTGGAAATCATTAACAGCAACGGTGCGTCGCGGCGATAGTTCAACGCCCAATTGTTCAAGACCATAACCTTGGGTATTGGCAATCCTGCCAATGGCTAATAATACTTGATCGAAGGGAATACGCACGTCTTGACCTTGATGCTCGGCAATCAGGATTTTTTCACCGTTTTCGATGATGAATTTTTTGGCGGTATGCTCAACAAGCACATCGATACCTTCCTGGCGGAACTTTGCCATGACTATTTCAGAAACATCACTATCTTCCCGGATCAGCAAACGCGGTGCCATTTCCACTTGGGTCACCTTGCTGCCGAAACGGGCAAAGCTTTGCGCCAGTTCGCAGCCGATAGGCCCACCACCCAGTACAACCAGACGTTTGGGCAATTCACGCAACGCCCAAATGTTATCGGAAGTTAAATAGCCGACCTCTTCTACACCTGGAATTGATGGAACAAACGGGCGCGCACCGGCGGCGATCACGACGGAACGGGTAGTAATGGTTCGGGTTTCACCGGCTGTTGTTACCTGAACTTCCCAAGGAGAAAGAATTTTAGCCTCACCTTCAACGACTTCAACGCCCAAGTCTGAATAACGCTGTACGGAATCGTGCGGTTCGACGGCTTTGATAATCGACTGCACCCGCTCCATGACATCGGCAAAATCAAATTCAGCGTCGGCTTTTTTGATGCCGAAATCTCCCGCTCTTTTAATATGGGACAGCAGTTTAGCGGAACGGATTAAGGCTTTTGACGGCACACAGCCGGTGTTCAGGCAATCACCGCCCATTTTATGTTTTTCAATCAAGGTGACTTTGGCTTTGACGGCGGCGGCAATGTAAGACGTAACCAAACCACCAGAGCCACCGCCAATGACGACGATATTATTATCAAAACGGGTAGGCTTAGGCCATTGGGCGTAGACTTTGTTCGCTTGAATAGCTTCAACAAATTTATTGGCAATCAACGGAAAAATGCCCAGTAATACAAACGAACCGATCAGACCAGGCGACAAAATACCCGACAAGGACTCCAGTTGCCCCAGCTGGGTTCCTGCGTTCACATAAACAAGGGTTCCGGCCAGCATACCTATTTGACTGACCCAATAAAAAGTCTGTGTTTTTAGATTGGTCAGGCCCATCATCAGGTTAATCACAAAAAACGGAAAAACCGGTACTAATCTCAACGTAAAGAGGTAAAGTGCGCCTTCTTTAGCCACACCTGCATCAATCGCTTGTAAGCGTTCGCCAAAGCGCGATTTAACTGCATCACGAAACAAAAAGCGCGCGGCCAAAAAGGCCAGTGTGGCGCCAATCGTAGAGGCAAACGAGACAATCAACGTCCCCCACAGTAAGCCGAACACGGCGCCACCGGCCAATGTAAGAATGGCGGCGCCTGGTAAAGATAAACCTGTCACGGCAATATAAGTCAGCGCATAAATAGCTATGGTCATAACGGGATGATTACTACGATAAGTCTCAATTGATTCTCGCTGCGTCTTCAGTGCTTCCAAGGTCAAGTAGCTTTGTAAATCGAAGATAAAAAAAGCAGCAATCAATACCGAGATAAAAGCCAATAGTGCCAAGCGAGAAGAAGTCATGTGGTTTTCCTTACATAGTGAATATCGGAAAAAAATAGCTATAAGCAGATATTGCCTATGGGAACACTGAAAAAGTGGAAGAGCCCAATGTAAATCTGCAAAAAGTAAAAATATACATAGTCAGTCGCATTCCCGAGGCAAACCTTACATGGAAATTCAATAATTGCTGAATTCAACGTTTGACATGAACTTGCCTGAAAAATAATGAAGCAGAAGATTCAAGTTTTGTAAGTTATCGTTGGTAAGAACGACTATTAGGTACGAATAATTTTTTAGGAGACAGGTAATGAAACACTTAATGATATTCACAACCCTGCTGATACTGAGCTTTAACTCGTTTGCCGCAGAACCGAACTGGAGCGCTTATGCCGAAGTGTTAAAAAGTGTCAGTCAGGCAACAAAGAACAATGTCAAACTGGCCTTGGTGGATTATCGGGCGCTTAAAGAAAACGGTAAGTTGGAAGCTGTCTACCGGCAATTATCGAATTTTCCTGTTAAAAGTCTCAGCAATAAAGAAGAAAAACTGGCCTTTTACATTAATGCTTACAATATCCTGGCGTTAAAAATGGTTCTTGACCACTGGCCAATTGACAGCATCAAGGATGTCGGTAGTCTAATCAATCCTGTGTGGGGCAAGTCCGCGGGTGATATTGATGGTAAAACTGTCTCGCTGGATGAAATAGAGAATAACATCCTGCGCCCAATGGGTGAGCCACGCATTCATTTCGCCATCGTTTGCGCCTCGGTGAGCTGCCCTGATCTTCGCAATTTGCCTTATACCGCGTCAGGCCTAAATACTCAGCTGAATGAACAGGTACAACAGTTTCTGGACAATGCCGACAAAGGCCTCAGAATTGATAATAATCGCATCCAGATTTCCAGAATATTTGACTGGTTTGAGAAGGATTTTAAATCTGTCGGCGGTGTTGAAGCATTCATTCGCCGTTACCGAGCCGATTTACCCAAGTTACCGCTCAAGGATGACATTAATTACGATTGGAACGTAAACGGCATCACTGAGACACAATCAAGTGTAATGGTCAACTAAAACAGGACACTTTTTTAAGCAGATTCCTTGTAGAATTCCCGCTCAAATTCCAGCGGGGATTGGTCGCCTAGTTTTGAGTGCGCGCGTTGACCATTATAAAAAGCCAAATAATCAAGAATGCTCAGCTTCGCTGCCTCTTTGGTTCTGAATTTTTCATAGTTCAGTTGTTTGTGTTTTAAGCTTCGGAAAAATCGCTCTGTCGGCGAATTATCCCAACAGTTGCCTTTCCGGCTCATACTTTGTTGCCTCTTCATTATCCCCAAGTGATCTCGGTATTCCTGGCTTGCGTATTGGCTGCCTCGATCAGAATGATGTGTAAGCCTAGCTCCGGTTTTCGCCGCCAAGATGCCATTTGCAAGGCATTGACGCACAGCGAAGTCCGCATGTGATCCTCAATCGACCAACCCACCACTTGCCTGGAAAATAAATCAATAACAACCGCAACATAGAACCAGTCTTCCAGCGGTCATATCAGTCGTCCAGACTTTGTTGGGCGCAGCCACATCAAATTGTCTATTCAAGTGGTTAGGAGCAATCGCGTCCTTATGATCGCTGTTTGTCGTCACTTTGAACCGTTTTGGGTAGCGTGGTTTCAAGCCCAATTTCGTCATCAATCGTCGCGCTTTAAAACGCCCGACCTGAATATCTTCTTTTGCGAAGGCTTCAGATAAACGGCGAGAACCATAAACCTGCTTATTCTCGGCAAATAGCTGAATAGCCTTCGCTTCCAGCTGTTTTTGCTGAGCTTTTTTGTCCGTCTCTTCAGGTGTTTTGGACCACGCATAAAAGGCGCTGGTACTAACCCGCATGACTTTACACAGCGCGGTAACCGGAAATGTCTTCTGTTGCTCTCGAATATCCACAGGGCACAAGTAAATCCGTATTTTATTGGAGCTCTTTCACAAAGAAGACTGCGGCCTTTTTTAAGATGTCGCGCGCCATCCGCAATTGCTCAACTTCTTTACGTAAACGCGATAATTCGTCTTGATCCGTCAAATTCAAAACCTTTTTCTTGGTCGCAGAGGACGGTGTCGTTGCCCCTTGTTCGGCTCGCACCCAACGTCCAATAGCGCTCAGAGAGATGCCTAAATTATCGGCGGCCTGCTGGTCGTATAGCCTTTTTCATTCACTGACTTGGCCGCATCTTGTTTGAATTCAAGCGTGTATTTGGGCCGTTTATGTTTATTTTGATTACTCATCTTCACCTCTGATGACATTATAATTCTGTCTTTAGAAGTGTCCTGTTTTATTAGACCATTTCACATCTACGCAGTAAGGATGCCTCTGTCTGGAAAGAACTGATTCCGATGTACAGAAGATCAGTCCTACCTTCAGAGGAAGCATTGAAAAGAGTTGGTATCCCGACCTTTAAGATGAGTAAGGATACGATCATCACTTACAGAGGTGTCACTATGTCACTTAAAGCCGCAGTTGAGGCAGGATTGTTATGACCATTGATCAATTACATCAATACTTACAGTCTGACTTGAGGTTTGTCTTGGAGAATCCGACAGACGAGTCCAAAGTTGGGCTTGTCTCGACTATAAAGGCTTATCTAAACGAAGCTGCGCTCAAATCTGAGCGTACCTCTCTGTGGTGGATGAATCAAATCATCAGCATTGTCCGGTCTTTCTCACGATTCCCAACAAAGGAAGAGTATCACCGGGTTAACAGGATGACCCGTCAGTATCACGAACTGGTAACTTCAGGAATCATTGAGCCTGTGGGCGTGACCAGAAAGAAGCAGTTCGATACTTTGACGGATTGGTTCAGCCAAGAACTTGAAGACAGAGCTAGTGCTGTGATCAATAATCCAACAGATAACTCAATGAGAACACTGAAGGAGCAACTTAAGAGATTCTGTGAGAGGTCTAGGGTAAGTCTGGATTAATAGACTTGGAGAAAATACGTGGAGATTATCGGCAGTCTTTGCGTGTTTTTTCACACAATGCCCTGTTAACAAATCTGTTAACATTTTTGAATAGCCTGAGCTATAACCACTCGAATTACAACTAAAATATCTATGTGGCGGAGAGTGAGGGATTCGAACCCTCGATGGGCGATAAAACCCATACTCCCTTAGCAGGGGAGCGCCTTCAGCCTCTCGGCCAACTCTCCAAATAGATTGTGCATATCTTTAAGCTACAGCCTTGTGCCCAAAAATAATTTTAAGAGGGAACCTCTTAAAAACTAAAATAATCCTTTTTTCCTAATGATGCCAAGATGCAAAGACTACCTTCTTCGCAAAGATATCTTTGCGAAATACTTCATTCCTTGTTCACATCGTTAGCTGGTGAGTGCCATAGGCACTCATAAAGTTCCTGCCGCGAATTTACTCTTCAGAACCAGTCAGTCCTGCCGGACCACTCTGTTCTTTTTTAATCCTTTCGTAAATTTCTTCCCTATGTACAGAAACTTCTTTGGGTGCGTTAACACCTATGCGAACCTGATTTCCTTTAACTCCGAGGACAGTGACGGTAACTTCATCACCAATCATCAAAGTCTCTCCTACCCGACGAGTCAAGATAAGCATGGCTACTCCCTATAAATGTTAAAAACGAACTGTTCTTAAACAGCATCCAACCAAGACGCGTAATTATAGCAGCTTTTTCTTATAAATAAAGCTTAAGATTCTATTTCTTGATCTAATTTAAATGCGGCATGCAATGCCCTGACTGCGAGCTCTAGATATTTTTCATCGACTACGACCGATATTTTGATCTCGGATGTTGAAATCATTCGGATATTAATACCCTCATCAGCCAATGCCTTAAACATAGTGCTGGCAATGCCTGCGTGGGAACGCATACCTACACCGACAATCGATACCTTGACGATGCTGTCATCGCCAGTGACATTTCTAGCACCCAATTCGGAGCAAGTTTTGTCCAACAAGGTTTTCGCCCGCTGATAATCATTGCGATGCACCGTAAAGGTAAAATCAGTGGTCGCATCGTCAGCGATATTCTGGATAATCATGTCAATTTCGATATTGGCATCGGCAATCGGTCCCAGAATTTTAAAGGCCACGCCCGGCAAATCAGGTACGCCGGTAATGGTTAATTTGGCCTCATCCCGATTAAACGCGATTCCTGAAACTAAAGCACTTTCCACTTGTGATTCCTCGTAGGTAATGAGCGTACCCTTACCTTCTTTAAATGATGATAATACGCGTAACGCAACGTTATATTTGCCGGCAAATTCTACCGATCTGATCTGCAATACTTTCGAGCCGAGGCTGGCCATTTCCAGCATTTCCTCAAAAGTGATTTTATCAAGCCTGCGGGCTTTCGGTTCCACTCTGGGATCGGTGGTGTAAACGCCGTCCACATCGGTATAGATATGGCATTCATCGGCCTTTAAAGCTGCCGCCAGCGCCACAGCCGTGGTATCGGAACCGCCGCGCCCCAACGTGGTGATATTGCCGTGTTCGTCGGCACCCTGAAAACCCGCAACCACCACCACTTTACCTTCATTAAGATGAGTCCGGATGCGTGCATCGTCTATATTGCGGATACGCGCCTTAGTGTGACTACTGTCGGTCAGGATTTTTACCTGACTGCCGGTATAAGAACAGGCGTCGCAGCCCAACTCATGCAAAGCCATGCTTAACAATGAAACGGTAACCTGCTCACCGGTTGACAGCAGCACGTCCATTTCCCGATCGTTTGGATGTTTTTGCATGTCTTTTGCCAATTCAACCAAGCGATTGGTCTCGCCGCTCATCGCGGAAACCACGACGACAATTTGATTGCCCTGATCGTGAGCTTTTTTAACTTTTTCGGCGACCGCTTTAATGCGCTCGACATTACCTACCGAGGTGCCGCCAAATTTGTACACATATAATGCCATTTAATAAAACCTTCTAAGCGCCAAGTTGCGTTTGGACCCAAGCCGGAACCCCAGCCAATGCGTCAGCCAAACCGGATGGGTTATTGCCTCCGGCCTGAGCCATATCGGGTCTGCCGCCGCCTTTTCCGCCGACTTGAGTGGCAACGAAATTCACCAGATCGCCGGCCTTTATATGCCCCATCTGGTCTTTAGTCACACCGGCTATCAAGCTGACCTTGTCGCCGTCAACGACTGCCAACACAATCGCGGCGCTGCCTAACTTGTTTTTTAACTGATCGACCATATCCTTTAGGGATTTAGGATCAACACCCTCCAACTTGGCCGCCAGCACTTTTACGCCGCCAACATCGACAGCCTGAGCGCCTAGTTCATTACCCGCAGAGCTGGCAAGCTTCGCATTTAAACGCTCTAACTGCTTTTCCAACAGCCGGGCTTTCTCTATCAGCTGCTCGACTTTCTCGGGCGCTTTTTCGGGTGCGCTTTTGACCAAACCGGCAATACTGGCAAGTGCCTGGTCGCGACTGAGTATCCAGTCAAAGCAAGCGCCACCGGTTACCGCTTCGATACGCCGAACGCCTGCCGCCACACCGGTTTCGTTAATGATTTTAAAGCAGCCTATGTCCCCTGCCCGCTCAACATGCGTACCGCCGCAAAGCTCGGTGGAAAATTCGCCGATTTTCAGCACCCTGACTTCATCGCCGTATTTCTCGCCGAATAGCGCCATGGCACCGGCCTTAACCGCCTCATCTTTTGCCATGATCTGCGCGTCAACAGGGTTGTTAGCCCGAATCTGCTCATTAACGATTCGCTCAACGGTGCTGATTTCAGCAGCCGTGACCGGCTCAAAATGAGAAAAGTCGAACCGCAGCCGCTCGGGGTTAACCAACGAACCTTTCTGCGCGACATGATCGCCCAAAACCTGCCTTAATGCAGCATGAAGCAAATGGGTTGCCGAATGGTTAAGCTCGGTTGCCTTTCTGTCCGCCGCGCTGACACGAGCATCGCACAACTGACCTTTAGTCAGGGTTCCGGTAAGCAATTTACCTTTATGCAGGAACAGGTTTCCGCCCTGTTTTTGGGTATCGGTGACTTCAAATACCGCGCCATCCGCTTCAATTTTGCCGCAATCGCCGACCTGGCCGCCGGACTCTGCATAGAACGGCGTTTTATCTAAAATAACAACGCCCTCTTCGCCATCTTCCAAGCTGTCTACCGGCTGGCCTTTTTTGTACAGACCGATGATATGCACTTGGTCATCAAGAAGGTTGTAACCGGTAAATTCGGTCTGTGCATCGAGCTTTATGTCCTGATCGTAATCGGCGCCAAAGCTACTGGCTGATCTCGCCCTGTCACGCTGCGCCGACATCGCCGTTTCAAATCCGGCATGATCGACAGTCAGGTTATTTTCACGGGCAAAATCGGCAGTCAAGTCGACAGGAAAACCATAGGTGTCGTAAAGCTGGAATACGGTTTCGCCGGGAATGACTGAGCCTTCCATTTTGGCGACGCAGGCTTCCAGAATTTTCATACCTTGATCCAAGGTTTCAGCAAAGCGCTCTTCTTCTTTTTTCAGCACCCGCTCAACTTGCTCTTGTGCAACTTTAAGCTCAGGGAACGCTTCGCCCATTTCCTCAACCAGCGGCGCGACCAACTTATAAAAGAACACATCACGGATACCCAAACGATAACCATGCCGGATCGCGCGGCGAATAATACGACGCACCACATAACCGCGACCCTCATTGGACGGCATCACGCCATCTGCTACCAAGAATGCACAAGAACGGATGTGATCGGCAACCACCCGTAGCGAGCTTTGCGTCAAGTCGTCGGTACCGGCAAGGGCCGCCGCCGCTTTCAACAGCTTCTGGAATAAATCGATTTCGTAGTTGCTATGCACGCCCTGCAATACTGCCGCAATGCGTTCAAGGCCCATACCGGTATCAACCGATGGCTTTGGCAACGGTGTTAACGAGCCATCAGCGGCACGGTCGTATTGCATGAATACCAGATTCCAGATTTCAATATACCTGTCACCATCTTCATCCGGCGATCCTGGAGGCCCACCGGCAATATCCGCGCCGTGATCATAGAATATTTCGGTACAAGGTCCGCAAGGCCCCACATCGCCCATCGACCAGAAGTTATCCTTGGCGCCGATTCTTGAAAACCGAGCAGCAGAAATGCCAACATCATCCAGCCAGATTTTTTCAGCTTCCGAATCTTCATCGAAAACGGTAACCCATAATTTTTCCGGCGGAATTTCCAGCTCTCGGGTTAAAAAGTCCCACGCGTAATGTATCGCTTCTTTTTTAAAATAATCGCCGAAACTAAAATTACCCAGCATTTCAAAAAAAGTATGATGCCTTGCGGTGTAGCCGACGTTTTCCAAATCGTTATGCTTGCCGCCTGCCCGGACGCAACGCTGACTGGTCGCGGCTCTATTGTAGTCGCGATGATCGCGGCCTAAAAACACATCTTTAAACTGCACCATGCCTGCATTGGTGAACAATAAGGTCGGATCATTGCCCGGAACCAGCGAGCTCGACGGCTGTATCGAATGTCCTCGCTCGCGAAAGAATTCCAGAAAGGCGGTGCGCAACTGGGCGCTAGTCATCTTTTTCATAATAAATAAATGCTTTTTAAAAAATCGGTCGCTAACTCTATGACAACTTAGAGAAATCTAATATTCAACTCATCAAATAACGCATTGATCATTGCGCCGGAGAAACCGCGATGCAATAAAAAACGGCTGCGTTTTGCCCACTCACTACGATCCAGCACAGTGTCATGGGGATATTTTTTACTGTAAACCTGTTCCAGCAGCGCTATCCAGCTACCGGCCTCTTCCCGCACGATGCTTTCAAGATCAACCGCCGCTATACCGTTTTGTTTAAGCTCCTGCTTCACGCGTATCGGTCCGTAGCCTTTCCGGATACGGAATCGGGCATAGTTTTCAGCGTACCTTAAATCATCTTGCCAGCCTTGCTCGGCCAGCTCGTCAATAACAGGCAGGGCGTCATCCTTGCTAAAACCTCTTAAAGCCAATTTGTTCAGCAATTCCTTCTGACTATGCTCTCTTCGTGCCAGTAGCCGAAGACAAATCTCTTCGACTTCTTTGGCAACGGGAGACTCATCGTCTTTGTTTGCCTCACTCAAAGCAAACTACTCGTCCTCATCAACCCCAAGCGTTTCAATGAGAGGAACGACTTTTTTGCCGAAAGCCTCAGCCGTTATTGTTGCTTCAAGTTCCTTGGCTTTTTCAGGGTGGTCTTTCAAGAATGCCTTTGCATTATCCTTGCCCTGGCCGATCTTTTCATCGCCGTAGCTGTACCAGGAACCTGACTTCTGAATAAAACCGTAGTTCACGCCAAGATCAACCAACTCGCCCAGAAAAGAAATACCTTCTCCGTATAAAATCTCAAACTCGGCCTGTCTGAACGGCGGCGCAACCTTATTCTTGACGACTTTCACGCGGGTTTCATTGCCGATAACTTCTTCGCCCTTTTTAATGGAGCCGATACGACGAATATCCAGACGCACCGAGGCATAAAACTTAAGCGCATTACCGCCGGTGGTGGTTTCCGGACTACCGAACATGACGCCGATTTTCATCCTGATCTGGTTAATAAAAATAACCAGTGTATTGGAACGCTTGATATTGCCGGTCAATTTACGTAAAGCCTGCGACATCAAACGCGCCTGCAAGCCCATATGGGAGTCACCCATGTCACCTTCAATCTCCGCTTTAGGCGTTAACGCCGCCACCGAATCGACCACAACTACATCAACCGCACCGGAACGTACCAGCATGTCGGTAATTTCCAACGCCTGTTCGCCGGTATCCGGTTGGGAAACCAGCAAGTCATCGACATTAACGCCGATTTTTTCGGCATAACTCGGATCTAAAGCATGTTCCGCATCAACAAACGCCGCAGTGCCGCCAAGTTTTTGCATTTCAGCAATTACTTGCAGCGTCAAAGTCGTTTTACCGGATGATTCAGGACCATAGATTTCAACAACACGACCGCGAGGCAAACCGCCGCAGCCCAGCGCAATATCCAAGCCTAAAGAACCTGTAGATACCACATCGATGTCACGTGAAGCGGCAACATCGCCCATGCGCATGACAGAACCCTTGCCAAACTGCTTTTCTATCTGCATCAGCGCTGCGCCTAGCGCTTTCTTTTTATTCTCATCCATTATGTAGTCCTCTTTATGCCCTGCGGCTATGTCGGTTAAAAAGAAATATCGCCAAAATCAAATCATCTATTATCACATACAGACAGGGCTTCGGATAGTGTTGTTTTTCCGCAAAAACTCAAGCGCATCAACCATTACATCGCCAGAAATAAACCCCGGGCAAAAATTTGTCTTATTTTTAAGCCGCATAGCCGCACAATCGATTGCTCATAACCCACTCTTTATGAAAACCTGTAATAAAGCCGCCAAGCTGAACTATTTCAATAATCAATAGATCACTGTATTCTATATAGTAACTAATGTTATGCAATCATCGTTCCTAATGCTCAGATAGTGCTGAGCGGATCGTCTACAACGCCATTCCCACGGTTTCCATGGGAGCCGCACCCTAAACTAAAAGTTGGAATCTATTAAATAATGACTAGCGAATCCCTCCGCCCTTCCTGGAAAAGTTATCTTGAGTTATGCAAACCCAAAGTGGTTGCCCTGATCGTTTTTACGGCTATTGCGGGAATGTTGCTGTCCGTTCCGGGAATGCCGCCCATCGACCTGTTTATCTACAGCAGCTTGGGCATTGCGCTAGCCGCTGCCTCGGCCGCCGCGATTAACCATTATATCGATCGTGAAGCCGATGCGCTGATGGATCGCAATAAGCACCGCCCTTTACCTAAAGGCGAATTAAGCTCTGCTAACGTCATCACTTTTGCGGCGGTTTTAGGCGTTGTTTCGATGGCGTTACTGATCGTCATGGTTAATGCTCTAACCGCATTGCTGACCTTTTTGTCGGCGCTGGGTTACGCGATTATTTATACGGTCTATCTTAAGCGCATGACCCCGCAAAATATCGTTATTGCCGGCGCGTTCGGAGCCACACCGCCGATGCTGGGCTGGTGCGCGATGACCGGCGAACTGCATCCTTACTCACTGCTATTATTCTTGATTATTTTCGCGTGGACGCCGCCGCATTTCTGGCCATTGTCTATCGCCAAGCGCAAAGAATTCGCCAAAGTCGGCATACCGATGCTGCCGGTCACGCACGGCGTAGAATATACCCGGCTGCACATTCTGCTGTATTCCTTTCTGCTGTTCATTGTTACCTTGTTACCCTATCTGACCGGCATGAGCGGTTTAATTTATTTATCGGCCGTGGTGCCGTTAGGCCTCGGTTTTATTTACTTCGCCGTTTTGATGATGCGCAATAAAGACGATAAAACCGCGATGCGAACTTTCTTTTATTCGCTGATGTACTTGACCGTCCTGTTTACCGCCTTGTTAGTCGACCATTATTTTAAATTTACCTTATGACATTCACTCATCACGAACAAACACCGTACCCGGAACATCCGTTCGCGGAATACATCCGTATCCTGGGCAAGGGCAAAAAAGGTTCAAGGCCATTAACTCAGGATGAAGCCTACCGCGCGATGCACATGATCCTGACCGATCAAGTGCAGCCGATCCAGCTGGGCGCTTTCCTGATGTTGATGCGCGTCAAGGAAGAAACCCCGGAAGAATTGGCCGGTTTCGCACAAGCGGCGCGGGAGTCGTTTCATATTGCCGACAATACCGTAAAAGTCGACCTGGACTGGTCGTCTTACGCCGGAAAACGTCGACATTTGCCGTGGTTTTTGCTGTCGGCTTTGTTGTTGGCTGAAAACGGCATCACCGTTTTTATGCACGGCGCCAGCGGTCATACCTCAGGTAGGCTGTATACTGAAAACATGCTGGGTTATTTAGATCTTAAATGCGCAAACTCTATTGAAGAGGCCAAACAGCAACTTGAACAGCAGCATTTTAGTTATCTGTCGCTGGAGCATTTTTGCCCCAAACTGCATGACATTATCGAACTGCGCCCGATACTGGGCTTGCGTTCGCCGGTGCACACATTGGTGCGTTTGTTAAACCCGTTTAATGCGGAGTACAGCATTCAGGGTATTTTCCATCCCGGTTACCGTCCGGTGCATCAGCAAGCAGCGGCCCTATTAAACCAGCCGCATATGGCGGTATTAAAAGGCGAAGGCGGCGAAACCGAACGCAACCCCGATATGGAATGCCTGGTGCAAAGCGTGCACAACGGCGTATTATCCGACGAAAACTGGCCTGCTTTATTTGAACGCCGCCACGTCAAACCTGAGCTGCTTGAACCGGAGCAACTGGCGTTAATCTGGCAGGGAAAGGTGGAGGACGAGTTTGCCCAAGCTTCTATTATCGGCACGGCGGCGATTGCGCTTAACTTGTTGGGCAAGGCTGATACTCAGGAGCAGGCGCAGCAATTGGCGACGGATTATTGGTTAAGCAGAAACCCACAAAAATTTGCCGCCGCCTAACACCGAGCATTTGATATTTGAGCGTAAACAGCAGGCTGTCAGTAAAAAATAAACCATAATCAGGGAAATTAATAAATGACAGAGCAGAACGAAGCAGCTCAACAATTGCGCCAGATTACATCAACGTCTCCTTTACAAGCTGCGCGCAGTTGGGATCTATCAGTTTTTGATGCGCAACGATGGCTAAAAAACACCTTTGCCAAACCACGTGCCACGCGTTACCCCATCAAGATGCTGCGTTATTGGTTTATGTACAATTTGATTCGAGAAGAGCAGATTCGACTTGGCCGGCCATTGCGCGTATGTGAGATTGGCGTTGACCAAGGACAGATGCTGCGCTTTATGCGCGATGCTGGCTTTACCGATATTGCTTGCTGGATTGCAGTGGATTGTAAATTACAGCCGGAATTAGCCGAGTCTGGTTATACCAGACAGATTGAAGCCAATGTTGACTCCCCGGACTTTTGGCTGGACGAACAGTACGATGTGATCATCGTGCTTCATTTGCTTGAACATTTATTTGAACCGGAAATGTTGGTTCATCGGTTAACAACGGCACTAATGCCAGATGGCGTTGTGCTAGGCGGTTTTCCAGCGACGCCAGAATGGCTTGAATCGTATTGGCAGAAGCGAATTCGGCTTACCGCGTTGAAATTTGGTCACGTTAGCGTATTTTCACCGCAACGCGTAAGGAATATGGCGAAAACCTGCGGACTATATCTGAATTTTATTTCAGGTGCCTTTCTCCTTCGCAAAAGCGGATCATTCCTTGAGAATCTAAAAGGTTGGTTACGATTTAATTTGTTATGGGGTGCTTTTTTTCCTGCACTAAGCGGCGAGATCTACTGGAGTATGCGTAAATCAATCGCCATAAAGAATTAAATGGTTGCATGGGCAAGCTTAGGTTTGTTAAATGAACAAAATGTATTTGTCCCGTTTTTATTGGCGCACTTAACAGACGGCTCAATCGGGAGCACGGAATGAGAAGGCTGGTCAACACAATCAAAAATACACAGGCATTTAACCTTTGACTTCCAAAACGATGCTTTCAATACTGCTGACCTATTTGCTGTTCCTGCTGATCGTTTTTCTATTTCAGCAAAAACTGATCTATTTCCCCGACACCTATTCGCTTGCAGAACAACAGCAGTTGGCCGAGCAAGCCAACCTAAAACCCTGGCCGTCAACGGACGATTACCGGGGGTTGATTTCCAAAACATCCCAATCGATCAACAAAGGCACAGTCATCGTTTTTCACGGCAATGCTGGCTCGGCAACCGACCGGACTTATTATCTGGATGCTTTGGAAAGGCTGGGTTATCGGGTGATTCTGGCCGAATATCCGGGCTATGCGGCTAGAAGCGGTGCGCTATCGGAACAGACGTTGGTTGCCGATGGTATTCAAACCGCAAAACAGGCCTTGAACGATTTTGGCGAACCTATTTATCTGTGGGGCGAGTCGCTCGGTGGAGGCGTGGTCTCTGGCATTATAGAGAATGGGCAGGTTCCGGTTAAAGGCATCGTTCTGGTCACGCCGTTTACCAGCATGGTCGATGTTGCCCAACACCATTACTGGTATTTCTTCGCTAAATGGCTGATCCGCGATAAATTCGACAACGTCAGCAATCTGCAAAATTACCGAGGGAGCACTGCGATTCTGGTCGCGCAAAAAGATGAAATCATTCCCGCCAAATACAGCTTGAAGCTCTTTGAATCACTGCGTCATCCCAAGAAACTTTGGACATTTAAAGGTGCGGGCCATAACACCCTGCCACTGGCTGAGGGTCAGCCCTGGTGGCAGGAAGTTATGCAGTTTGTCAGCGGGCGAAGCGAGGTATCCCCTTAATCTCCGTTTTTTCCATATGTACATATTGAAGACCCATCAATGTACCGGCATTGGCGGGGTGCTCAACCCATACCACTTTAATCTCGCCATCCAGGCCCAGCCTTTCAAATTCAAACACGGTTATTTCACCGGGCTTGATGTCTATGAATTCGTCCAGCTTAACCATTAACCCGTCCACCGAAACGTTAACGGTAGTAAAATCGCGATATTCGCCATTCAGCAGGATTTTACCCGGCGCCACCATGTTTTTTCTGTACACTTTTCTCTTGTACAGCTGATTATCGACATCATAGGAAACATTCCTGAATTCCAGCGCAATCGCTATATGATCTTCATGCATATCAACCCTGACCACCTCGACTTCACCGGCCAGGCGCATTTCCGGAAGATATAAATCGATTAAAGTCGATGCTGACAGTATGTTAAAAATATCTTTGGCATTTTTACCATGCGACTTTAATTCTGCAAGCACGCCGGTTAATGACAGATCTTTAATGGTGATTTCTTGCTCTTCCTCCCCCATATAAATCAGACCTTTCGACATTAATTTTTTTCGATAGGGCCGGTTTAAATCTAAATTCATCTGACTTTCCTCTTTGATTATCCATTTATCTTAGTGTTCAAATACTGTATAAGATTACCGGCCCAAGTATAGTGCCTGTGTTATATTTTGCTCTTTTACTATTGCAATTAATTTTATCGACCACATTTTAGTAGTCCCAAACCACAACATCGCATTATGAGAAAGTATTTAATCCTGCTCATGCTAATGACCCTGACGGACTGCACCGCCCTCCCGCCGAAAAACAGTGAAAATATATGCTCTACCTTCAGGGAAAAAGATGACTGGTATGACGAGGCTAAAAACTCATTCAAGAAATGGGGCGTACCTATCTATATTCAAATGGCGATCATGCATCAGGAATCGCACTTTGTCGCCGACGCCGAGCCGCCGCGCCCTTGGCTGCTGGGGTTCATCCCCCTACCCCGGGAAAGCAGCGCTTACGGCTATGCCCAAGCCAAGGATGAGACTTGGGATGATTATCTGACCAAGGCCGGCGGCTGGGGAGCGGATCGCGATGAATTCGCCGACGCCACCGATTTTATCGGCTGGTACTGTAATGTCAGCCACAACCGGCTAGGCATATCGAAACTGGACGCCAAGAATTTATACCTTGCCTACCACGAAGGACATGGCGGCTATCAACACAAAAGCTATTTACAAAAAGCAGGGCTCGTACAGATTGCCAACAAAGTAGCCAAACGGGCAAAACTGTTTCAACGCCAATTAGGCGAGTGCCAAAGCGATTTAGAAAACAAAGGCTGGTTTTTTTGATAAACTACCGGTTCTACGTTAACAATAAAGGATAAGTCGTGAGAAATATTCAAACTAAAGTTCTTTTAATCGTCACCGCTCTACTTATAGGATTTACTATGTTCTCAATGGCCAACGCCACCACCCCTGAAGAAAATAAAGCCGCAGGTACAGCCTTCCTTGCTGAAAACGCTAAAAAACCCAATATCATCACCACTGCCAGCGGCTTGCAATACGAAGTTTTAACTCCAGGAACCGGTACTGTCTCTCCTAAAGCCACAGATAACGTGACTGTGCATTACAAAGGCACAACCATTGACGGTACAGAGTTCGACAGTTCTTACAGCCGAGGCGAGCCCGCTACATTCCCGTTGAACAGAGTCATCGCCGGCTGGACCGAAGGCGTTCAACTGATGAAAGAAGGCGCCAAATACCGCTTTTTCATTCCATCAGAACTCGCGTATGGCGAACAAGGCGCAGGCCGTGCAATCGGCCCGAATGCCGCATTGATCTTTGATGTCGAGCTGATCAAGATTCAGTAGGAAAGCAGACTAAAGGCGCAAGGCGAAGGGCAAAAAACCGTTGCTTTGCGTTTTCTGCTTAGCCTTAACAGTACCCGCTCATCCGTCAAAGCCAGCTTGGATTTCCAGCGCTAAAGGAGTCCAAAGCTGGCTTTGGACATTTTGCCCTTAGCCTTTTGCCTTTTGCCTAAGCTCTTATGCCCACCTATCAACTATTTGCTACTACTCCCAAAGCGATGGAAACCATCCTGACCGATGAACTCCAGGCGCTCGGTGTAAAAAACATCAAAGCCACTATGGCTGGAGTGGCTTTTCAGGGCGATTTGGCAACGGCATATCGAGCCTGTCTGTGGTCGAGAACCGCAAACCGGATTTTACTGGTGCTGAGCTCTTTTGAAGTAAAATCCCAGGACGATCTTTATAAGGGCGTACAAAAAATCAACTGGTTCGAGCATATCAATCCTGACGACAGCTTTGCCGTGTCGTTCAGCGCGAAAAACTCGGCGGCGATTAACAATACCCATTTTGGCGCGTTAAAAGTCAAGGATGCCATCGTCGACCAGATGCGGGCAAAGTTTCAAAAACGCCCCAATATCGATACCGAACAGCCCAATATCCGCATCAATGTTTATTTGAACGGCGAAAATGCCCAGCTCAGCCTCGACCTTTCCGGCGAAAGCCTGCACCGGCGCGGTTATCGGGATGTCAGCATCAAAGCCCCGATGAAAGAAAATCTGGCGGCAGCAATGTTGCTGCGCAGCGGCTGGCCCCAAATCGCCAAGCAACAAGGCTCATTAATAGACCCGATGTGCGGTTCAGGCACTTTATTATTAGAAGGCGCAATGATTGCCGCCGATTATGCGCCGGGCTTATTACGCGATTATTTCGGCTTTACCGGCTGGAAAAAACACGATGCCGAATGCTGGAAAGCATTACGCGCGGAAGCCGAGCAACGCAAGAAAATCGGCCTGGAAAAACTGCCGGTTATCGTTGGTTTCGATCAAAATCGCCATACCGTCAACACAGCTTTAGCCCATATCGCCAATGCCGGCCTGCAAAATAAAATCCATGTCGAGCGCCGCGATATTGAAGACGCGGAACCCGCAGAAAGCTGGAAGCCCGGCCTGTTGATCTGCAACCCGCCTTACGGCGAACGCTTGGGCGATGAGCAGGAAACGGCCGAGTTGTACAAAAAGTTCGGAGAAACGCTCAAGGCGCACTTTATCGGCTGGAAGGCTGCAATGATTATCAGCAACCCGGAGCTAGGCTTTCGTTTGGGCATACGCTCGCAGAAACCGATCACCCTGTTTAACGGCGCACTGGAATGCAAGCTGTTACGAATGGATATTGAGGAAAACAATTTCTTCATCTCGAAAGCCAAAACGCAGGAAGAGCGTATTGCCCAAGTCACTGAGATCAGCAAGGCGCAGGAACAACGGATCGCCAAGGCAACCGCCACGACACCGCAGCCCGAAACGACCGGCGCCGAGTCAGTCGGGGCGGAAATGTTAGCCTACAAGGATGTAGGCGAGGGGCGTGAGCTGGGCGCGGAAATGTTCGCCAACCGGCTCAAAAAGAACCTGAAAAAACTGTCCAGCTGGGCCAAGCAAAACCGCATCACTTGCTATCGCGCCTATGACGCCGATTTGCCGGAATACGCGGTCGCCGTTGATATTTACCAAGCGGAGCAAACTTGGGTCGTGGTACAGGAATACGAACCACCCAAAAGCATCGATCAACACAAAGCCGATCAGCGGCTGGCCGGGTTATTGGCCGAAATACCGCGCGTACTCGGCATCAGTCGCGACCAGGTTTTCCTGAAAATACGTCGCAAGCAAAAAAGCACCGACCAGTACGAAAAACACGGCGATCAGGGGCGCTTTCATATCATCGAAGAAGGCGACTGCAAGTTATTGGTCAACTTTGAAGATTATCTGGACACCGGCTTGTTTCTTGACCATCGACCGATCCGGATGCTGATTCAAAAGCAGGCAAAAGATAAGCGCTTTTTAAACCTGTTTGCCTACACCGGCAGCGCGACGGTGCACGCGGCAGTGGGCGGGGCCAAGTCGACAACGACAGTCGACATGTCCAATACCTATATCAATTGGGCAAAAAAGAATATGGCATTGAACGCCAATGAAGGGACGCATGAGTTTATACAAGCCGACTGCCTGGAATGGCTAGCCACTGAAGCGCAACTGGCTAACAGGCACTACGATTTGATTTTTCTTGATCCGCCGACTTTTTCCAATTCGAAACGGATGGACGAGGTATTCGATATACAAAACGACCATGTGCAGCTGATCAATAATGCGGTTTCCTTGCTGTCGCCCGGAGGCGTCCTATACTTTTCCACTAATTTCAGGCGTTTTAAGATCGACAAGCAAGCCTTATCCAATTTAACTATAGAAGACATCAGCGCGGCAACGATTCCGGAAGATTTTGCCCGCAACCCAAAAATCCATTATTGCTGGAGAATTCAAGAATGATGCGTAAAGTTAAAATCCTGGTTTCAGGCCGAGTTCAAGGCGTTTACTTTCGACTTTTTACCCAAAATAAGGCCAAACACTTTAACATCAAAGGCAGCGCCACAAACCTCCCTGACGGCCGGGTTGAAATTATCGCCGAGTCTGACAACATGACTATTGAAAAATTCATCAAATGGTGTCACAAAGGCCCTATCACCGCCCGGGTCGATCATGTGGAAATCACCGAACTTCAACATGATGAAGCGTTAACGTCGTTTGAAATAAAGTAAAAGGCTAAAGGCTAAAGGCTAAAGGCTAAAGGCTAAAGGCTAAAGGCTAAAGGCTAAAAAGTTTAGCGGCTTTCCGGAAATAAACAACAATACGTACTGCCAATAAAATACTGACCACCCCTGCATAAATCAACGGCTCGGTATAATCCTTTTTTACCAGCCAAAAGTAATGCACCACAGCCGTCAGCCCCGCCACATAGACTAAGCGGTGCAGCTTTAACCAGCTTCGCCCCAACCATTTCTGCATCTTTTTTGTTGAAGTTACAGCCAGGGGAATTAACAGCAAATACGTCAGCAAGCCCATCAGTATATAAGGGCTTTTAGGCACCTCGTCTTTAAACGCCTCCCAGGATAACGACAAATCAAGAACGATAAAAACCAGCAAATGCAGGCTGGCGTAAAAAAAAGCATACAAGCCCATCATGCGCTTAAAGCGCAACAGCATGTTTTGTCCGGTTATGATTTTAATCGGCGTCAGCGCCAAGGTTATGCACAAAAAACGCATAGCCCAGTCGCCAAAACCGAAATGCAGCGCTTCTATTGGGTTAGCGCCAAGCCGGTCGTTGACGGCAGCATTGGTCAGCAACAAAAAAGGCAGTAAGCTCAATAAAAAAACAATAACTTTTATGGCCGGCCAGCCTTTTTTGCCGAGTGCCATCAAAAATACTTGGTTAAATCCATACCGGAATAAAGGGCTGCAACTTCCTCGCCATAACCGTTAAACTTTTCAGTATTACGTTTTGCGGTAAAAATACTGCCCCCCAGCACCCGCTCACGGCTTTGACTCCATCGGGGATGAGGCACTTCAGGGTTAACATTGGCATAAAAGCCGTATTCACGAGGAGCGACTTTATGCCATGCGGTTTCCGGCATGTTTTCTCTAAAACGTATTTTGACTATCGCTTTGATACTCTTGAAGCCGTATTTCCACGGTACAATCAAGCGTAACGGAGCGCCATTTTGATTGGGCAGCTCATCACCATACATCCCGGTGACCATCATTGTCAGCGGATGCATGGCTTCATCCATGCGCAAAGCTTCCACATAAGGCCAGTCTAAAACGCTGGAACGCTGACCGACCATGACTTCCGGGTTATAAAGCGTGGTAAATTCAACAAATTTTGCTTTTGAGGTCGGCTTAAACCGCTTCAGCATATCGCCTAACGGAAACCCAAGCCACGGCACCACCATAGACCAGGCTTCCACGCAGCGGAACCGATAAATGCGCTCCTGCACAGGATTGTCTTTTAAAATATCTTCCAGATCGTAAACGCCTGGCTTTTCCGCCTCGCCTACCACTTCTACACTCCAAGGCTTGGTTTTTAAGGCCTTGGCTAAAATAGTGGAATCATGTTTATTCGTGGAAAACTCATAGTAATTGGTATAGTTGATAACATCGGTACGATCACTGACTTGCAAGTTTGCTGAATAAGAATCGACAGGCGTCTGAGCATGTGCAGAACCCGGCAACATCACCCCCGCCGAAAGCATGGTGACCGCTTTAATGAACTCTCTTCGGGATTCAAAAACCGCCCGGTCGGTGATTTCGCCGCTTAAGATGTTAGATTTGGTTTTAATTAACATACTTAACTCCTTTGTACCCGACATTTTGTCCTAAGGAATTCAGATAATACATCAAACCTTTTTAACATCAATAATATTAACAAGCGGAAAATCGATTTTAATCAATACCCTTTAAAAAGTAGTTATCGCTATAAATCAGCCACCGTTTTAAACTGCCGGAAAAGCCTTGTTTCCGGGATAACCTTGTCTTTTTTGCTTTCATCTCCGCTTTCTTGCAGTAACATATCCTATAAGAGCCGGCTTGCCTGGTTCTATTGCATTTCATTTTTAAAGCCCAATCCGAGCATTAGTCGGCAAAAACAGCGAAGGCACAAATGAAAAAAATATTGGTGACAGGTGCAACCGGGCAAATCGGCTCGGAGTTAATCATGACCTTGCGCAATAGATATGGCGCCGGAAATGTGCTTGCTGCCGATATAAAACCAGCCTTGAACGATGAACTAACGCAACCAGGGCCATATTACCGCCTGGATGTGCGCGATCTATCGACACTCAAGCAAATCGTGACAGCCAACAACATTGACACGATTTTTCATCTTGCCTCACTGCTTTCCGCTGTTGCGGAACAAAAACCTCAGCAGGCCTGGGATGTCAACATGAACGGTTTAATGAATGTACTGGAAATTTGCAGAGAATACCGATGCGCACTGTTCTTTCCCAGTTCCATCGCTGCGTTCGGCACTGAAACGCCCTCTATGGATACGCCGCAGGACACTATCCAAAGGCCAACGACTATTTACGGCATTACCAAGGTTTCAGGAGAACTGCTTTGCGATTATTATTTTCATCGCTTTGGCGTCGATGCCCGCGGTTTAAGATATCCGGGATTAATTTCCAGCAAAACCCTGCCTGGCGGAGGCACTACCGATTATGCGGTGGATATTTTCTATGCGGCGATTAAATCGCAACATTACGCGTGTTTCCTCCGGGCCGACACGCAGCTGGATATGATGTATATGCCTGACGCTCTTGATGCCGCCATTACGCTAATGACAGCGGATAGTACGCAGCTAAAACACAGAAACGCGTTTAATGTGACCGCGATGAGTTTTACACCACAGCAGTTAGCCGCGGAAATACAAAAACACATTCCTGAATTCACCATTACTTATAGCGTCGATCCGTTACGGCAGGCGATTGCCGACTCTTGGCCCCGACACATGAACGATAGCGCAGCCAGAACCGAGTGGGGCTGGCAAGCTCAATTTGACTTGCCGGCAATGGTCAAGGATATGCTGTTGAATATGCGCTTACTTAACTAACCGGAGGTGTTTATGTCACTGACAAAATTAGAAGCACTGTTCGCCGATAAACTAACCGAATTACAGCAACAAGGCCTATCCAAAGGTCATGAAAAAATCATTACCGGCATGAGAAGCGCCGCTAATGGTTTCGGCCCCCGCTATTTTCTTGAAGGGTTCGGGAATAGAGCGTTCTTGCGCATGAACTCCAACTCTTACCTCGGGCTTGCCACGCATCCGCAGGTGATCAAAGCCGAAGCTGACGCCGCTGAAAAATTCGGCACCGGTCCCGGAGCGGTTCGTTTTATCAGCGGCACTTATCAGCCGCATGTTGAACTGGAACAAAAGCTTGCCGCATTTCATGGCCGCGAATCGGCCATGCTGTTCAGTTCCGCTTATACGACCATGACCGGCGTCTTGCCCCAGTTTATTTCCGACGATACCTTAGTCGTCAGCGATGCGCTGAACCATAATTGCATTATCAATGCGATACGCTTATCCCATCCCGCTAGCAAAGAAATTTATGCCCATGCAGACATTAATGCCCTGGACAAAATCCTTGAAGCGTACAAAGGCCGGGTCAAGCGGGTTTGTCTGGTTACCGACGGGATTTTCAGTATGCGCGGCAATTATGCCCACCTCAATAAATTAAACGCCTGTTGCAAACGGCATGAAGATGCGTACGAAGAAGGGATTATTACCATTGTCGACGACTCTCACGGCGTCGGCGCCTTTGGCCGGACCGGCCGGGGTACAGAGGAATATAGCCAAGGCCGGGCTGATGTATTAATTGCTACGCTCGGCAAAGCCTTTGGCGTGAATGGCGGCTATGTCGTTGCCGATTCGGCGGTGGTCGCTTATTTACGGGAAACCTCGCCGTTTTATATTTATTCAAATCCGATTACACCGGCTGAAGCAAGTGCGGCAAGCGCTGCATTAGACATAGTAAATAGCGATGAAGGCTTGAATTTATTGGAAAAACTGCGGGTATATAGCGCTTATCTTAGAGTGGGACTTAAAGAATTCGGGTTTAAAACCTTGCAGGGAGAACACCCCATCGTACCCATCATGACCAGAAACACAGAAAAAACAAGCGCGTTGGTCGCGCATTTATTAGACAACAATATTCTGGTTACCGGCCTGAATTATCCGGTTGTCCCTCAAGGCGACCAGGAAATCAGGTTGCAGGTTTCGGCAGAGCATACCAAAAAGGATTTGGATTATTTGCTGGCAAAACTGGCTGAGTTTGAGCAATAGTCTTGACTCCTCAGCCTATCTGCTCATCCGTGGCCAGATCAAGTCCATAGCACGGGATGGCTTTGAGCTGCTGGTAAGGCGTGTTGCGGAACTGCCTGACGGTCTTAGATAATAGTCGCCTGCAACATATACGGTTTATAGGCATTGGCAAGAGCAGTTGCTGGCTGGCGACCATCCCGTGCCCTTTTCAAGCCTCATGAGCTTGCAAACTTGCCATACCTCAGAATATTATTTTTTTGATTGCTAAAAAAGTAAGTTGGAGGCATTTCTATGTCAGGTATTTATCCCATACTGGGTTTTACCCATCCTTTGAGTTCAATAATTCACCTTTTAGGCGCAGTATTCTTTACTTATCAGGCTAAACACATGCTTCGCCGGGTAAAGGGATCAAGCATCCGCACCATCTCATTGGCTGTATTTTCCGGCTCTTGTATTTTCTTATTGCTGGTCAGTGGGGTTTATCATTTATTGGCGACAACCGGAGTCGCACATACGGTTTTTCAACGGCTAGACCATGCGGCAATTTTCCTTGTCATTGCGGGCACCTTTACGCCAATAAACTGTATCCTTTTTACCGGCTTATTACGATGGGGGTTTCTCGTTACCGTTTGGGTTCTGGCTATCAGCGGGCTTATCGTAAAAACAATATTTTTTACAACAATTCCGGAATGGTTAGGTCTGTCTTTCTACCTGGGCCTTGGATGGATGGGGCTGTTCATGGGCTTTCATCTTTGGCGAGATTACGGTTTTGCGTTTATCCAGCCGTTGGTACTGGGCGGCATTTTCTACACAGTAGGGGCAATTATTGAATATCACCAGAAATTGACAATAGTTCCCGGCATAATCGGCCCCCATGAGATTTTGCACATAGCCGTGCTTTTGGGAATAGGGTTTCAGTGGTGGTTTATTGTCAAGGCACTGGAACAAACTCCAAGTTTTGATTAATACGCATCAATCATGGAACTCTAGCGGCGCGGCGGGACGCTCCCCACCGCGCCCTGCCCTGTTAACTATATTGGGTGAAGCGGCAACAAAAGGACAGTAATTAGGTGTTCAGTGGAGAACAAAAGTAGATAACCTCAAACAACGCGAACTTAAAGACTATCAAAACTTTTCGGCAACCGCATAAAGCACGTTTGCCTGCACCTCTTGTATCTGGGCATTTGAAATGAACGAATGATTCGCTAGCCGGACATACTCGACCAGTTCCGGTTCCATTTGCTCGATAGTACCTCGATAACCCGAACCGAGAAGCGTCGTCCACCAGTCTTCCGACGATGCTATCGGATGAGTCCCTTGCTCAGCCACAATCAATGGCTCGGGCACCCCAGCTTCAATAAATATGGCGCTGAGGGTGGATGGTTCGGATATTCGATCCCAAGGGTTGAAGCCCTTGTATAGTTCGGGTTTAACATCGCGCACCGCATTCCAGAACACCGAGTTGGCCGGTTCAAAAAAATCCGGTCCCCATGTGGTAATCGCAAGTTTTCCGCCCGGACGCAACACGCGCCACAGCTCACGGATAGCTGCCGGAATATCGGGTACGAAAAATATTCCGAACACGCAAACCACCGCATCGAAGCTGGCATCCGCAAAGCCGGTATCGAGCATATCGCCAAGCCGAAACTCAACATTATCCAGGTTTTGGCTTGTCGCTTTGGCGCCGGCAAGGCCAAGCAATTTTTCTGCAACATCGATTCCAATAACCTGACCGGTGGGTCCAACCTGCTCAGCAGCGGGCAATGCAGATGCCCCGCTGCCGCAGCATACATCAAGTACCGATGCGCCGGGTTTCAGATCAAGACGGTTAATAGTGTTGCGACCGAACCGGTCCCAAAAGGTATTGGCCGGATGGTCGAATAAGTCGGAAGCGGCATTATAAGCCGCGGCTGCTTTGGTCTTAGCTTCATTCAAATCGGTCATAATTTTCTCTGTTGCTTAAAAATCCGGCATCAATCGTTTCATAAAAATCCTGGTTTGTCTCATGTTTTTTCATGAATTAATCAAGTGATTGTTTTATTAGGCCAAGCTAAAGATATGAACCGCATTCTACGGCCTTGGTTTGGCTTGGGTCAGTATGTGTGCGTATTGCCCACCCGTATCATCTTTTATACAGTCTATCCACGGCTTGAACTCATTGAGTTGTCGCGGGTTCATTTTGGTTATTCATTAACGATAATTCAGTTCGGCGCAGGCTCATAACTGGCAGTGGTTCATTGGACACATTCGCAATCGGAAGAGTAGTTAATGTGGCGGATAGACACTGTGCCCATAAAAACTCATCATTCGCATTCCTTAAATTTTGCGATAAGCCAGTCAGAATTGCACTCTAACGAAATTAACGCAATATATCTTTCACTTTTTAGAAAGGCAGAGTCATAGCGCTACTCACTGCATAATTACTTAGGCAAACAGTATGACAATAAATCCTCAGAAGCTTTTCAAGAAGAGGAGCCAGTCCATCTTAAGCAATAAGGAATTTAACTTTCACAATACTTACATAAGTTTTTTTGATTCATTAAATAATCAATATAAAAATAGAATATACGTAAAATTATCTATTATTTTATTGTTATCGGTTTCAGGGTTTATTCTATTTTTTAAAAAAGCACCCTTATTAGATTATCGTATGCAGCTGATACTTGAAAAAGTTATCGGCATTATTGTAATCAGGCAAAGCGAATATCTTTTTTTTATTGGATCGCTTATTATTTCGCTATTGCTTCTAAGCAATAAGAAATGGATCTTAGCAAATATTACCATTAGTACAGGGTGTGTCTGGGTGGCTTTTCATGATTCCATAACAACTTGGCTTTATTCGCTCGGTATTGATTCCTTTAGTGAGGCGCATAATTTCGATTGGGATGAAGCATTATTCTACATTAAAACAATGCAGAATATAATACATCCAAATCTTACCTATAAGCACTTCATTCTTTTTATTGTATATATTGTCATTGGAATAACTATTTTTTGGCTATTAACATTTATAAGAAACCGCTATGGGTTTTCAAAGCATAGATTCCCGTATATTACTTTTTTTGTTGGGTTTCTGTTTATTACTGCGTCGTTAAATCTTGTTTTTAAAACAACAATAAAAAAGTTCAATGATAGCGTTAACACATTCAACATCACTGCCGCTAATTTTCAGAACCTGCCCCCAGCACTCAACTTTAGCAATAATGGAATAAAAGTTGTTGTTTACATCGGAGAGTCAACATCCGCAATGAATATGGGATTATATGGTTATCCTAGGCAGACAACCCCCCATCTTGATAATTTACTTAACAATGACAATAATTTCCTGCTGTTCAAAAATGTTTTTTCAACTCACACCCATACTTCACAGTCGCTGCTTGAAGCGCTAAGTGTTAATGCCAATAACGATAAGGAATTGCGTACAATCTATTCCCAGAAACGCATTTCCCTGATTGATATTCTTAGTAGCGGAAAAATCGCTACGTTTCTGTATAGCAATCAAGGCACGTCTGGCACTTGGAACCTCGCGTCATCAATTATCTTTAAAAAAGCCTATAAAAAATTCAGTACAAACTCTGCAATTGCCGGAAGTGCGGACGACCTGATAAAAAAGCCAAGCGATGATGTGTTTTTCGAGCAAAACCTGGAACCCAGTCTCCAGTCATTACCGGCCAATGAAAGTGCCGTAGTGTTCTTACACTCCTACGCCGGTCATGGAAAATATTTAGACAACATTCCGGAAAGCTTTAGGCATCCGGTAGATTCCTCTATGAGTTTACAGCCAACTAGCGCAATCCTTGGTTCAAATATTGATGTAGCGGAAAGTGTTGACGCCTATGACTCGGCAATTAGATATGTAGATTTTAGTGTTTCAAAAACCATTGAGCAAATTAAAACATATAAACAGCCTATCGTATTTTTATATTTCTCTGATCACGGAGATTCCGCTTACACCGGCAGAGCGCACGATTCGTCAAGGTTCATTCATGAAATGGCAAGAGTTCCATTTATCATGTATTTTAATGGCGCTGCACGAGAAACATATCCGCAGCTATTTGAAAAGTATAAGTCCATTTCAAGAGAAAATAATATTTCCACCCTTGCCCAATTACCATCGACGATTATCGACATACTTGGTGGCAATATTAATAACTCATCACTAAATTTATTAAATACTCTTGGTACTTCTAATGATGAAGGTATTCAGCCTGTGATTATCAGGGAAACTTCTTTAGGCCTGACCTATATAGATTTAAATAAAACTAATCCGAAGAACGATAAAACCAAATACATCAACGTTAACGATAACGCAACAGATATTTTCGTCGCATCATTTAGCAATAAAAATAAATCAACAAAAGTTTGTTACGATAATGCCGATACTCTTGGTAAAGCTTTGCGTGGCACATTAATTACTGATTGCCTTGAGCTGAATATTTCTGTTGATAACAGTGAGCATCAACCTGAAGACCCGCTAATAGGCGCAAAAATAGGAGACATTATCGCTATTACCGAGAAAAATAACTTGGCTATTTGGATCGACTCAAAAAGCATAGATAACCCCAATAAATGCGCCGAATTAGCTGATATTTTTATCAAATCGAATTTAACCAATAAAAATATATTAATTGATCTTCCTGAAAATATAGACCTAAAGAGCCCCGACTGGCTGGAATGCGCGCATTCAATTAATCAACTCGGGTTTCACGCATCGTACAATGTGCCATCCCATAAACTTATGGCCTGTGCCCAAGCCATAAAATCTGGCTCAACAGCTGACGGTAGTTGTCAATCATTAGAAAATGACCTGCAAGATGCTGAAGTTAGCGGGTTATTTACCGATTTTTCTTTTGATTACGATGGCATTACCGCCATGGAAAAGAGTTCTGTAGCGAATAAATTAAGCTGGAATACAAGGAACGTGGAAGCCAACATGTTTAGCCAAATTAAACCGGAGCGATTCGGAAGGGTAGCCCTCAATAACAATGATCCCAATAGTCTTAATTGAAGTATTAGGTCGTAGGACTGCTTGAGGATGCCCTGCGTTCTTTCATTCAAAACCTTGTCTCGTTGCTTCCAAAAATGCAAGCTATCAAGCCCTTGCATTTAGAGGCTCCAGCGATAAAGTTAAAATAAATCCTCGGTGACATAAATTTCGTGTCCTGAAATAACGACCCCAATGCCTTGTTGGGCGTAATTCAGCGACAGGATGTTTTTTCGATGCGGCGGACTGTCCATCCAACCCTGCACGGTCGATTGAACGATTTCTTCCGGGGTATTCCAGAGGTATTCTTTTTTTACTGCGACACCGTTTTCCTTAATCGTAACAACCTTATCGTACAGATTATTCATAAATATATTTTCACCTGGACCCACGGCCCAGGTATTAACGTCGCGCTGTTTCTTCTTGTTCCATCCCAGTTTTTTAGCTCGCTCGACGGGGCCTTCCCCCTGCAAATTCATGTGACTGAAAAAACGATAGTGCGCCATGTCGGCGCTATGCTGACGGGCAATGGTACCGAGCTGCTCATCCCTATCCAATTGGGGCAATCCGTAATTTTGCCGCACCCGGTTTACCTGTTGATGAATTCGACGCTCAAGTTCAGCGGCGGTTACTTTCGGCTGCGCGCCAGCACCGGCCGCTAAGGGATAACAAGCAAAGCCGACGCAAAAAATGAGCATGAATAAAGTTCGTTTCATAATCTTGATACAAAAAACCGGTAAAAATAAATAAAAACGTGGAGGTGAATTTAATGTTCGGGAAAAGCAAAAAACGCCATATCTTACATGATCAAGTTTATTTTGAAGAAATATACCATGCAAAACCTGGAAGCATTTTGCTCACAGCGTACCTATTGCACCCTGGATTGCCGGCGCTGGATAATGTGCAGAAGGGGTAAGACTGCAAGGAAATCCATCACAACCATTAAATCCGTGTCGCTCTACCCATCTATCCTACTGCTGCCTATGTGTGGCATCGTACAGACCGCTTCCGATATTGAGGTTACATTACTGCTAAGTTTACGGAAAGCCTATGTTGAGGCTCATCTCTAAACTGGGTTCCCGGCAACGGGAGGTTTTATTCTTTACACCGCGTAAGGAGAATAGTCATGGCTTGGGATCAAATAGAAGGCAATTGGAAACAATTTAAAGGTAAGATAAAAGAAACTTGGGGCGATCTGACTGATGACGAAATTGATCAAATCGCAGGCAAGCGGGATGTGCTGCTGGGCAAACTCCAGGAACGCTATGGAATGGAAAAAGACGAAGCGGATCGACGGCTCAGAGATTTTGAAGATCGAATTCATTGACCGTTGAGTATGCTTAATAAGACAAAAAGAGAGATCGACCTTCAGGGATGAACCGCTTATTGTCAATGGTAATGCTGATACATATTCAGCGTCGGTATTCGAAAAAAGCAAAAAATGTCAGGTCTTGCATAATCAGTTTATGTTTAGGATTGTCAATGCAAGACCTGGAACTTTTTGCTAATGATGTAATACGGCTAACGCCTGCCTCACTCCACGGATTGAGCCTTACTCTATAAGGTATCATCAAGATACCGAGTTAAATACGGCGAATGCATCGAGTCGGGAACCGGAACGTCCCAAACGTTCAGGATTGGTGAGAGTCCTCACCGCACCCTACGGCCCTGTGAATAACGGCCATCAAAAACAACCTTTAACCGCAATACATAATAAACCGCTGTTGGTTCGGCTATTTCCGGCGCATACTGGACCTTGATACGAAAGTATCGAACAGCGCTTGCAAGTTGGGCGCATCTCCCAGAAGCGATGGGATCGTTTGATACGCGATATCAAAGCTTTAGTTTTCCATAACGCGTAAACCAGTCCCTTATTTCTCAAAAAATCATTTGGCATTAAAGAATACTTGGAGCTTTGGAATGTAAGGCATTCAGCTCAATAGCGGATTCACCCGATATCGGTAATAGCGCTTATTGATCAAAGAAATAAACTTCCTATCTTATAGATACTCGTACAACACCAACCGATTTTTTAGGGTTATTTAAATCAAAATAGGAAAGTGAACATGAAAAGAATAAATCTGGCAGTAATATTATTAGTTTTATCCGTATTTACCAGCGCTGTTTATGCCGATATTACCCTGCAATCCAAAGAAGAAGTCGAGGGCACCTGGAAGCTGCAATCCACCAAAAACTCTTTAACCGATAAAGAAGCCATCCCAAGGGAAGATACCTGGGTGTTTAAAGACGGCAAAGTAACGATCTTACATATTCCGCGTGACGGCAAATTCTATGATCAACCGCCGGTAAATTACGAAATAGAGGATGGCAAATTAAAAGTTGCCTTGGTGGGCAATAACCGGTTTGACGTATTTACTTTAGTGGAAAAAGACGACAAGAGCATGACCTTAAAAGGAAAATTCGGCGGCTATTATTACTTTGTAAAAAAGTAGCCTTAACGGATTTAAGTCCATAGGGTGCGGTGAAGTACCAACCGCGCCTTACGTTATTCATCAACTGAAATATCTTAGAGCCGGAGGTGGCATGTTGCCCCGTTCGAAACGTAAGGCGGCAATTAAATGTAGTCGCTTAACTCAGGCATTACAAAAACGTTAGGAACAGGGTTGCAAACCCCGTCCCGCTTGGGAATATTCAGAAAGTCCCATCAATTATTTGGAGAAAGTACCATGAGCAAAGAACAAAAAAGCAATAAAGAAACCAAGAAAAAACCAGCTTTAAGCCCGAAAGAAAAGAAAGCTGTGAAGAAATCCAAGAAAGATTCTAAGGATTAATAAAATTATCGAGAATTTAATGTAACCCAATGGCTTCCAATATGAAGATGCGCTGGTTCCCAAGCTCCAGAGGCTGTGAAAGAATTATCCAAATTAGGCTAAAAACATTTTTCACCACGAAGCCAAAAGTAGGCGCCTCTAGGCGACACTAAGGACACGAAGAAAAACAATCGTTTTAATTCAATGCATTGAAAACTTCGTGTTCTTCGTACCTTCGTGGTGAATTCTTTAATTTTTTCTAAAAAAGAATATTTTCACAGCCTCTCCAGTTTGAGAACCAGCGAAAATACAACATGCGGTGCAATACGACTAAAGCCTATTACACGCTAAGGATTGCCCTTACCGCATTCAAGGTAAATCCTCCGGTGCAAAATCCCGCCGTTTATGAATCACCGCCAGAATCTCAACATGGTCGGTTTTTATTTCATAAATAATCCGGTACGAATACAAACCTAATTCACGGATATACTCTTCATTCAGTTCCGGCACCTTGCGACCCTGATAAGGAAGTTCGTCAAGTCCAACTGTTTTACGCACCATCGCTTCGCTGACTCACTTGACGTAAAGCGGTGAATCATGGGCGATATAATTGTGAATATGGCGAAGCTGCGCCAAGGCATGATCCGTCCATTTCACCATATTTGAATATCTCTGAGCACCTCTTCAGCGGATTGGGTTTTGCCTTGAATTGCGTCCTGCTGTCCGCGCCGGATATTTTCCAGCACATAGAACCGGTACATGATCTCTTCCATGTCGGCGTCTTCCGGGAGCCGGGCGATAGTGTCCAGAGCTTCTTGTTTAACCGCTTGCATAATGATGCCCTCATTGCGTTTGAGAAATGGAGTCGCCTGCTGGAGACTAGGGAAATGGTACTCTATGGTACCTTGCTTGGCTAGTTGACCGAGCTGGACGGGATGGGGCATGTTGGCATTTGCAAAACGCAACATGCAGCGCAATACAGTGGACAAGGGTTGCATTGGACGCGATAGCGGCTTCTAGGCATGATTGCCCCCTTTGTGTGGCGATGGTGGACGGGGAAGCTGGAGCTTCCACGACTGGGTTCCCAAACTGGAGCTTGGGAACCCGCGAAAATCAAAGCGCATTCGAATGTTGTTTACGCCATTCTTCAACCAGTTCGTTGGCTTTTTTTGTATCAGATTCCGAAAGTTTACCTTTTAGAGGATATTTATGATGAGTGTCAGGATCGAATCCGCCGATTTTAAACCACTTGTATGCAAGTATTAAATCTTGTTTAACTCCGCTTCCAGATGCATACATTTCACCAAGTTTTAAGGCGGCATTATATAATCCATATTGGGTAACACTGATTCCAAATTGTTTCGTGGATTTGTGTTCAATTGCTCGTGAAAGATATTCAAAGGCTTTTTTATAGTCTTGTGGGATTTCTATTTCAATTTCATTGTCATATTTATAAAAATACAATTCTCCAAGAGCAAGAAGTGCATAAAAGTCGCCATTTTCTACGGCTCGACTGTACCATTTAATTGCTTCTTTTATGTTAGTTTTGACAAGACTATCTTCCAAGCCAAAATGATACATTTGACCTAGTTGAAATTGAGCGTGTGACGATCCTTCTTCAGCCGCTTTAATTTTCCACCAAAGTGCTTTTTCTCTATTTTTGGGAAAAAGGTTATCACGATCTAACGTAATGTTACCTGATTCATAAAACCCACCTATTGCCCAAGCTGCATTAGGGTCACCATTCTCTACTTTAGTAAGGATTTCTTTAAACATTATTATTGCTGGATGCGAATCATCTAATATTGAAATTTGACCGGCAGCATTCTTATATCTTCTATTGGTTAATTTTAAATTTTTAATTTCATCAATAGGGGAAATTACCTTATTTTTCTTAGACAAAACAATAAGTACAATTATGACAACTATAATAGTCACAGCCATGAATAATCCATTTTAACGGTTTGTTGAATGATCACCACCTTGGTAGCCAAGGTTTGATATTTTAACGGTATCAGAGTGGTTGCAGTTTTCGCAATAAATCTGAAACTGCAAGGTAAAGCCCTTAGCGGATTTTGATTTTATATTTTCTTCCTCATCATAGGGATTTATTTCTTTTTCTTCATAAATCCTATAGTCTAACAATCTTAAAATCTTGTCGCCTTCACATTTTGGACAGAAGAAATAAAAATAGTCAGTAAGGGCGGTTGCACCGTGCAACTTACCGTTTTGAACTGCTTCACTGCCATGCTTAAAATTCATTTTCATCTTTTTGCTCATAAAATAGATCCCATAATGCCACCTAAAAATAAAGACAATAGCGACCGCTAACCAAGAGTTAAACACCACCAATTGCTAAAGAAATATAAAGCAAAGATGAAAAGCTAGAATTTATACCGCCCTGATAGTTAAAAATAAATTGTTGAAATCCTGCAAGAAAAAAATAATTAAATACCCTAACATATTCATTTTCCCCTGATCATCATTTCGTTAAAAATCCACATGTATCTGTAAAACCCTGTATAAGCCCGGTAGGGTAAGCTGCGCCTTACTAAAGTCTAACATATCATGATCTCGAAAATCCGGTTGGCCTAGCTAAAATCAATTTCGTCCAATATGCGGTACGCGCGGCGTACCCTACATTGAGCAATATCACCCTCTCTCATCCCAAGCCTTATCCATCCGCTTAACAGATACCGGATAAGCCGTTTTAAGCTGTTGCGCAAACAGGGACACCCTGAATTCCTCCAACATCCAACGAAAAGAGTCTTGTTCCGGGACAACCTTATCTTTCTTGGCCTTCTTCTGCACGTCCTGCCAGAACCGTGTCGCATAGCGGCTGGCTTCCTGGACTTTTTGCAGGGTGTTGTCCCGCTTATCCAGCCGGTATTGCACGGCTTTCAAATAACGCGGAATGGCTTTGAGCTGCTGAGACGGCGTGTTGCGGATGAACCCGGCATAGATCATCAAATCCAGTTGTTCGTTAATGTCTTTCGCCAGCGGGTCATTGGCATTGAAGCGGCTCAGCTGAGCTTTGATCGCGCCATACAGCTCCATGATTTCCAACGCGATTTTCCCGGCTTCATTGGCGGCGCTGATCAGCCCGGATTTATTTTGCTGCAAAGTTTGCTCAAACGCCTGCTGGGTGCGGATGGTCCGGCCTTCAACAAATACGCCGTACAGGGCTACATAAAGTATGTCGTCTTTATACGAAACCTCCGCGTCGTTGCCGATAATCGGATGTTTCGGCAAGCGGTTATAGGTTAATTCGGCTGTCGCTGACTTCGGCATGTTTTTCAGCACATAAGTACATTCCTTGCGCAGTTGCAGTTGGAACAAGCGCATTAACCCGGCCTGATGCTGGAGCGCGGCTTTTTGCTCGGTATCGAAAATACGCACGCCGACCGCATCGCCTTCATCGATGATTGCGGGGTAGCCGACAAAGGCTTGTCCTTTCTGGATAAACTGGTAAGTCTCCGGCAGGTCATCGAATGCCCAGCCGATGCAGCCGGTGTAGTTCAGCTCGTCGGCGGCAATCTGATCGAAGCTGTCCCCGGCTTTGGCGGTATGCTTGAGCTGCAATTTTTTCAGGTCGCGGCCGTAATCCAGCAACTGCCCTTGATCGTCTGCAACCCTGAAATTCATTTTCAAGTGATCGGTTAACGCGTCCATATTCCAGGCATTGAGCGGAATCGCTTCCCCGGTCAGTTTTTTCAAACGATTGCCCAACCATTCCTGCAACGCGCCTTTAAAATCCGGTTCGATTTCAAGACATTGCTTGACGGTTTCCGGCACAGGGACAAAGTGTTTCCTGATGTTCTTGGGCAGGGCTTTAATCAGCGCGATACATTTTTCTTCCAGCAAGCCCGGCACCAGCCAGTCGAATGCCGTTTGCGAGACTTGGTTCAATTGATGCACTGGGATGATCGCGGTCACGCCGTCTTCATCATGACCCGGCTCGAAGCGGTATTGCAGCGGGATGGTCAGGTTGCCGATCTTCTTGCTGTCCGGAAAATCCCACTCGTTAACATAATCTTGCTCCTGCTCCCGCGTTAAATCCTCCTTGGTTAAAAACAGGATCTTCGGGTTCTCGCGTTCGGCTGTTTTTCGCCACGTATCCAACGTAACGCCGCTGACAACCTCGGGCGGCAGCTTGCTATCGTAGAACTCATAAAGCCATTGTTCATCTTCGACCAAATCGACCCGGCGGCCTTTATGCTGGATCATACCCACTTCTTCGAGCAGTTTCTGGTTGGCAACATAAAACCGTGCATTGCTGTGATAATCATGATCGACCAGCGCCGAGCGGATAAAAATCTCCCGAGCGGCTTTGGGATCGACATGGTCATAAGGAATTTTGCGCCCGGCTTGTAGGGTCAAGCCGTACAACAAGGTGCGCGAGGACACCATGCAGCGAGCACCTTTCTTTTCCCAATGCGGATCGTAATAGTTGTGTTTGACCAGATGCTCGGCGCACTGCTCTATCCATTCCGGTTCGATCCGGGCAACATTGCGCGCATAAACCTTGCTGGTTTCGACCTGCTCGGCGGCCATGATCCATTTTGGCTTGAGCTTATGCAGGCCGGAACCGGGGAAGATGAAGAACTTCAGGCCGCGTGCGCCGAGATATTCGTATTGTTCATGGCGAAAACCGATATTCGACAGCAGCCCCGGCAATAACGCGCGATGAATTTTTTCATAGCTCGCCTCATCGGTGTTCGGGTGCATTTTTAGATCGCCCTTAACCACCTGCATGATTTGCGCGTGGATGTCGAACCACTCGCGCATCCGCATATAAGACAGGAAATTGTCGGTGCAGTATTTGCGCAGCTTGCTGTTGGACAGCTGTTTTTTCTTCTCCTCGTAGGTATTCCAGACATTTAACAGCGTTAAAAAATCGGACTCGGGATGACGAAACGCAGCGTGTTTTTGATCGGCCTGCGCCATTTTGTCGGCCGGTTTTTCGCGCGGGTCTTGCACGCTCAACGCGGAAACGATGATCGCAACTTCGGTCAGACAATGCTCATGCGCGGCGGCAATCAGCATCCGGGCAAGCTTCGGGTCGGTCGGGAATTTGGCTAACTGTTTGCCCACTTCGGTCAGCTTACCCGATTTATCCAGCGCGTTGACTTCATGCAGCACAGTTTTGCCGTCCCGGATCATCTTGTCTTCGGGCGGCTCAATGAACGGGAAGTCTTCAATGTCGCCTAGATTCAACGAGATCATCTGCAAAATAACCGCAGACAAGTTGGTGCGCATGATTTCCGGCTCGGTAAACTCCGGCCGGGCCAGATAATCGTCGTGCGAATACAGCCGGATGCAGATGCCTTCGGCGACACGACCGCAACGCCCTGCCCTTTGATTGGCGGAAGATTGCGAGATGCGCTCAATCGGCAGACGCTGGATTTTGCTGCGATGGCTGTAGCGGCTGATCCGCGCATGGCCGGTGTCGATCACGCAGCGAATGCCCGGCACAGTCAACGAGGTTTCCGCGACGTTGGTCGCCAGCACGATGCGCAGCTTGCC